>NZ_JAYMWL010000017.1:0-68371 GCF_048056275.1 Phaeobacter sp. JH20_26
GGCACCAGCGCTGTGAAAATCTATGTGGCCGGCCATCGTGGCATGGTGGGGGGCGCCATCCTGCGCCGTTTGCAGGCGCGCCGCGCGGCCGGAGACGACATCCAGCTGATCACCCGGACCAGCGCCGAGCTGGATCTGACCGATCAGGCCATGGTGCAGGCATTTTTTGCCGCAGAACGCCCCGATCAGGTGGTGCTGGCGGCGGCCAAAGTGGGCGGCATCCATGCCAATAACACCTATCCGGCGGATTTCATTTATGAAAACCTGATGATCGAATGCAATGTGATCCATGCCGCCCATCAGCATGGGGTTGAGCGGCTGTTGCAGCTGGGATCCAGCTGCATCTATCCCAAACATGCCCCCCAGCCGATGGCCGAAGCGGCGCTGCTGACGGATCGGCTGGAGGCCACCAATGAGCCCTATGCCATTGCCAAGATCGCGGGCATCAAGCTCTGCGAAAGTTACAACCGCCAATATGGCCGCGACTACCGCTCGGTGATGCCGACCAATCTTTATGGGCCGGGCGACAATTTCCACCCCGAAAACAGCCATGTTCTGCCGGCGCTCATTCGCCGTTTTGATGCGGCGGTGCGGGCGGGCGAGGATCATGTGACGATCTGGGGCACCGGCACGCCGCGGCGCGAATTCCTGCATGTGGATGACATGGCGGCGGCCTCGCTGTTTGTGCTGGATCTGGATCAGGAGACCTACCAGCGCGAAACCAGCCCGATGCTGAGCCATATCAACGTCGGCTGCGGGCAGGATATCTCGATCCTGGAGCTGGCCGAGATGGTGGCCGGGGTGGTGGGCTTTGACGGCGAGATCCGGACCAACCCGGAGCAGCCCGACGGCACCCCGCGCAAGCTGATGGATGTCTCGCGGCTGGCCCGGCTGGGCTGGCAGGCCGAGATTGCGCTGCGCGACGGGATTGCCCAGACCTATGCGTGGTATCTGCAGCAGGATCCGGAGCGGTTGCGCAGCAAATGACCAGCCCGCTGGCCATCGCCGCAAAAAAGGCCCAGAAAAGACAGGGAGATGGCCTGAAAAATGGGCAGACATTTGCCTCAAACAGGTCAGACTAAGACCCGCAGACCGGTCGGAAAGGGACAGCTCATGATCACCCCCATTCTTCTGTGCGGCGGCTCGGGCACACGGCTGTGGCCGCTGTCGCGCAAAAGCTACCCAAAGCAATTTGTGCCCCTGGTCGGGGAGACCACGCTGTTTCAGGCCTCCGCCCTGCGCCTGTCGGGCGAGGGGTTTGCGGCTCCGATGGTGCTGACCAATTCCGATTTCCGCTTCATTGTCACCGAACAGCTGGCGGAGGCGGGCATTGATCCGGGCGCCATCCTGATCGAACCGGCGGGACGCAACACCGCGCCTGCGGTGCTGGCGGCGGCCCTCTGGCTGCGGGCGCGCGATCCTGACGGGCTGATGCTGGTGGCGCCCTCGGATCATGTGGTGCCCGATGCGGCGGCCTTTCGTGCGGCGGTGGCGGCGGCGGAACCGGCGGCGCGGGCAGGCCAGCTGGTCACCTTCGGGATCAAACCGGACCGGGCCGAGACCGGCTATGGCTATCTCGAACTGGATGGCGATCCCGGTGATTTCAGCCCCAAGGTGATCGGCCTGAAACGCTTTGTCGAGAAACCGGATCTGGCCACCGCCGAGGATATGCTGGCCTCCGGTCAGTTCCTGTGGAACGCAGGCATCTTCCTGTTCTCGGTGAAGGCGATCATCGCCGCCTTTGAGACCCATGCGCCGGATCTGATGGCGCCGGTGCAGGGCGCCGTGGAGCAGGGGGAGCCGGATCTGGGCTTTCTGCGGCTGGACCCGGACGCCTGGGACGGGGCCGCGGATATCTCCATCGACTATGCGGTGATGGAGCGGGCAGAGAATCTCGCCGTGGTGCCCTATGCGGGCGGCTGGTCCGATCTGGGGGGCTGGGATGCGGTCTGGCGCGAAAGCGGGCCGGATGGCGATGGCATTGTCACCCAGGGCCGCGCCACCGCCATTGAGTGCAGCAACAGCCTGCTGCGCTCGGAGGATGACGGGCTGGAGGTTGTCGGCATCGGGCTGAAAGACGTGATTGCCGTGGCAATGCCCGATGCGGTGCTTGTTGCGCATGCCTCCCGCGCGCAGGACGTCAAACAGGCGGTCAGCGCGCTGAAGGCGAAATCCGCCCGCCAGGCCGAGGCCTTCCCCAAGGATCACCGGCCCTGGGGCTGGTTTGAGAGCCTGGTGGTGGGCGAACGGTTCCAGGTGAAACGCATCCATGTCCACCCCGGCGCGGCGCTCAGCCTGCAGAGCCATCACCACCGTTCGGAACATTGGATCGTGGTCGAAGGCACCGCCAAGGTGACGGTGGATGACAGGGTACAGCTGGTGAGCGAAAACCAGTCGGTCTATATTCCCCTGGGCGCGGTGCACCGGATGGAGAACCCCGGCAAGGTGCCGATGGTCCTCATCGAGGTGCAGACCGGCAGCTATCTCGGCGAGGATGACATCATCCGCTACGAGGATATCTACGCCCGCAAGTGACAACCGCCTGCCCTGGCTAACGGATCAGCCATTCCTCCAGCCCTTCGGCGGGGGTGTCCTGGCTGGCGGGCAGGGCGCGCAGGCGGATCCAGCGGGGATCGGTGGGCTGGCCTGTGCGCAGGCGCAGCCGGCCCAGAAGCCCGACCATGGCCCATTCCGCACGTTCGGCGCGGCTGCGATAGGGGCGGGTGGGGTCATAGGCCGGGTTGAGGCAGGGCGCGCCGCCGGCATCGCGCAGCATGGCGCCAAAGCCATCGCGCAGGCTGCGACCCTGCCAGCGCCCGCCGTCGTCATTGCCGAGGATCGACGGGGTTGTGGAAATCACCCCGATCGGCGTCTCGCCGGGGCTTGCGGCGCGGATCCGGTCACCCGCCATCACCACCGCGAGGCCGCGCCGGTCTTCTCCGTCCGGGTTGCCATCCTCCCATTCGAAGAATTCCGCATAATCCGCGCCACCGCCGGTCCAGGCGCCATCGCAATAGCCATTGCCATTCTGGGCCAGGCGGAACATCGCGCCGCTGCCATCGCCGGCGGTCAGATAATCCTGCGAACTGCCCGTCGCGGTGAGCGCCAGAAGCGTGCTGTCATCGCCGCTGATCTCCAGACGGGCACCGGGATCATAGGTGCCAAAGCCGGCACGTCCATTGGCGGATTTCAGCACCATGGCGGCCTCCCAATTGCTGCCATCGGGAGAGAGTTTCACGGTGAAATCGGTATTGCCCGCCAGCCCCATCTCGGCATGGCCTGTCCAGTTCGACTGAAACAGCAGGCTGGCGGTATCGCTGCCCGAGGCCTTGTTGATCTTCAGCTGATGGCCGCCGCCATCATGGCTGAGCAGGCTGGCGGGGCTGCGCAGGGACAGGCGGTTGGTGGCATCGGCATCGGTGGCAATGCCCAGCCGGTCGAGCCGGTCGCCGCTCAGCGGCGGCAGCTGCCATTGGGTGCCATCCCAGACCCGCAGCGCCTGATCCGCCGGCACCCAGGCGCGCCAGCCGGGCTGCGGCGTCAGGAACTGCCAGGCGGCATCCTGCCAGATCGCCAGCCGCCCGCCCTGACCGGCCCAGGCATCGGCCGGGCTGTCGGCCAGCCCATAGGCCGCACCTTCGGCCGGGTTTGCGGGCGGGGTGGTGGCGTCAATGGCCTCCAGCCGCAGCTGCACCAGCGCATCCAGCATGCGCAGCGCCTCGTTATGGGTCACATGTTTCTGCGCCTGGGCGGGCATCAGATAGGGCAGGGCAAGAAGAGGGGTGGTCTGGGGCAGGGTGTCTGGGGTGATGTCTGGCATTCTGGCGGCTCCTGATCGCGGGGATGGCGCCAGAATGCCCCAGTCGGATCACCCGGCCCCTAAGGGGGCGCGCGCCCGCTCTGCAACACCCCTTTTGCGGGGGGGGCGACTGTTTCCTCCGCGCCTGACCGTGGGGATTGTCTTCAATATGTAAACAATAGCCGCGTTTCTGCCCCATTCCCGTCCGCTCTGCCGCCGCCTCTCCCCGTGAGGCTGATCCTGCCCCCGGAAATGCAACTCCGGCGGGTCTGGTGATCAGGTAGCGCGGGAGCAACACAGATGGATCTACGATTTGCAGGACGGTTCGGAGCCAATGATCTGCTGCTGGACAGCGATCTGCGCGATCTGGAAATCCATCAGGGCACCAATGGCGCGGTGCAGCTGTTTGCGGTCAGCGGGCTGAATGGCGGCATTGCCAGCTACAGCCTGGGAGGCGGCACGCCGGTTCTGCGCGATACGGTCTATCATCGCGCGCTGGGGCTGGCGGGGGGCGAGGCGACCCTGGCCGAGATCGGCGGCGAGACGCGTTTGCTGGTCGAGGGCAGCACCCGCAGCGCCCTGGCGTTTCATCAGATCGGCGGCAATGGCCAGCTGTCGGCGCAGCAGCAGGACAGCCTGCCGGGGGCGGGGGCTGCGGGGCTGGACGCCACGGTGGTTGGCAGCCTGGGCAGCGGGGGATCGGTGGTCTACGGGCTGGCCAATGGCCGGCTGAGCGGCTGGCAGCTGGGGGCGGGCGGCGCGGAGGTGGCCAAGGCGGGCGGCGCGGCGGCCTATGACCGCCCCGGCGCGGTGGCGCTGGAGCTGGCGGACCTGGGCGGCGGCGCGCAGCTGCTGTTGCTGGCCGACCGGATTGAACAGGGGCTGCTGAGCTACCGGATCGATCCGCAGAGCGGCGCTTTGCAGGTGGCCGGCAGCCTTGGCGCGGCGGATGGGCTGGGGCTGGCCGAACCGACCGCGGTGGAGAGCTTCTCCGCCTTTGGCAGCAGCTGGGCGGTGCTGGCGGCGGCGGGCAGCGGCTCGCTCAGCCTGATTGCGCTGGCGGCAGATGGTCAGATGAGCCTGAGCGATCATGTGCTGGACACCGCCGCCACCCGTTTTGGCGGGGTCACCGCGCTGGAGGTGGTCGAGGTCGCCGGCGAGATGCTGGTGCTGGCGGCGGGCAGCGACGACGGTCTGGCGCTGTTTCGGATCCTGCCGGAGGGCCAGCTGGTGCATGTCACGAGCCTCGCCCATGCCAGCAATGCCGGCGAGGCCGGGCTGGGGCTGGAGAATGTCACCGCGCTGGCGGCGGCGGTGGTGGGGGGGGATCTGCAGATCTTTGCCAGCTCCGGCACGGCCGAGGGGCTGTCGCAGTTCACCCTGCCGCTGGCAGAGCTGGGCGATGTGATCACCACTGTCGGCGGCCGGATCAGCGGCACCGGCGCGGCGGATGTGCTGGCGGGCGGCATCGGTGCAGTGCTGAGCGGCGGCGCGGGGGCGGATGTCTTCGTGCTGCGCCCGGCCGAGGAGGGGCGCAGTGGCAGCCTGCGCATCAGTGATTTCGAGACCGGGCAGGACAGTCTGGATCTGTCGGGGTTTGACGGGCTGCGCAGCCTGGATGGGCTGCAGATCCGCAGCCGCAGCGATGGCGCCGTGATCACCCATCAGGCAGCGGATGGCAGCCGCACCGAGGTTGTGGTGCAAAGCGCCGATGGCGGCAGTCTGGATGTGGCGGATCTTTTTGCCGGGGGGTTTGTCTTTGCCGACCGGATGCTGCCCCCCGCAGAGGCACCGGATCCGATGCGCTATGGCAGCGGCGGCGCCGACCGGATTGCTGCGCGCAGTGTCGGCGATCAGATCAACGGGCTGGGGGGCAATGACACGCTGCTGGGTGGCGACGGGCGCGACAGTCTCTGGGGCGATGCGGGCCATGACCGGCTGCTGGGCGGTCAGGGCGGCGACCGTTTGCGCGGCGAGGCGGGCAATGACGTTCTGCTGGGGCAGGGCGCGCGCGATCTTCTGGTGGGCGGGGCCGGCCGTGACACGCTGGATGGCGGACGCGGCGGCGACCGGCTGCTGGGCGGATCCGATGCGGATCTGCTGCGCGGCGGCGGCCAGAACGACCTGTTGCGCGGCGGTGCCCAGGGCGACCGGCTGCTGGGCCAGAGCGGCCGGGACAAGCTGTTTGGCCAGAAGGGCAATGACACGCTGGATGGCGGCGGCGGCAATGATCTTCTGGTGGGCGGCCAGGGTGCCGATGTCTTTGTCTTTGGGGCGGGCCACGGCAGCGACAGGATCCGCGATTTCACGCAAGGAGTGGATGTGATCCACCTTGGACGTCTGGCGCGGGCGGGCATCGCCGAGGATCTGGGGGATCTGCGCCTGCAGCAGCAGGGCGAGGATACGCTGATCCAGACCGGGGCGGGGGAGATCCTGCTGCTCGATCAGATCGCCGCAGACCTGACGGCGGATGACTTTATCTTCTGATCCGCTATCGGCTGTCGGAAATAGGCAGAGGGCCGCCCCAAGAGCAGGTTCCCGGACGTGCCCGGAACCTGCTCAGAGCTTGACGGGCCGGGCCCTCAGAACAGGATATCATCCGCCCTGAGATCCTCGAACGCGGTGTTCTGCAGGGTCAGGGACCAGCCGTTGTCATCCCGGATCACCAGATCGGCGTTGCGGATCTCGAGGTGATCCTCGCGCAGATCGGCAAAATCCAGCACCCCGGTGGCGGCGGACATGTCGATGCGATCTTCGGCCTGAAAATCAATCACCACATCGGCCCCTTGTGAGAACACAAAGACATCGGCGCCCTGGCCTCCTGCCATGCGGTCATTGCCTTCGCCGCCCTCCAGCCTGTCCTGCCCGGCGCCGCCTTTCAGCGTGTCACGCCCGGCGTTGCCGACCAGCGTATTGGCGGCCTCATTGCCGATCAGCAGGTCATCACCAGCCCCGCCCCAGGCGTCCTCGATCAGGTTGACGGTGCGCCCGTCTACCTGGACCGCGGCGGCCATGGCGACATTGTTCTCAAGGCTGCCGATGGTGGAATACTGCCCCGGGCACAGGTCGATCCGGCTGTTGCTGCCAAGATCGGAGGCGTCGATCAGATCCGCGCCGCCGGCATCCCAGATGGTCAGGCTGACATTGCGCGCCACCCCATCCGCACCGCGCAGCGTCATCTCATCCGCCCCGTATTGATAGGCCTGGCCGCCACGCCCGTCGCCGGCCCCGAAATAGCTGGTGGCATCGGTGCGGGTGCTTGTATTGGCGCCATAAAGCGCCTGCAGCGCCTGCATGTCCCAGAGCATCGGGGTCAGCGCCCAGCCCTGCGCGTCATAGCTCAGATCCGCCTCGCCCGGATGGGCGACATAGGACATCACCGTGAACTGGCCGTTGGTGGCCGCGTCGCTGGGCTGCTCATTGGGATGACGCAGCCCCAGCGCATGGCCCAGCTCGTGCAGATAGGTGTTCCAGCTGGTATGCCCCAGTATCGGGCCGATGCCCGGCACATATTGATTGGGGTTGCTGCTGTTGATCCAGAGATCCCCGGCCATAGAGGCCTCCGTGCCCAGATCATCTGCATCGGGAAAATTGGCGACAAAGCCAAAGAGACCGGTGTTGTCAAACCCGTAGCTGGCAAAGGCGATATCCAGCACATCCCCGGGTCCGGCAGGGGTGAGATTGACATTGGCGACCTCGTTCCAGGCTGCCACTGACTGTAGCATCAGCGCCTGTTGCCGCGCATCCATCGCAACAGAGGCGCTGGCCGGGATATAGCCTGCCCTGACAGCATAGTCGTCAAAGGCCGGGTCATAGGGGTAATAGCCTGGCACCTGGCTCACAAAGCCATAAGAGATCGTGTCATCCCCGTCGTGCCAGCCATCGGTGTTGCTGACCAAAAGGGCGCGGTAATCCTGATATAACGGCATGGGATCTGCTTTCCATCTGTAATGAAACAAGACTCACGTTAAACGTGCATATTGTAGATAAAGATCGCGCAATAGTAGATTTTTTGCCAGAGGCGGCATTCCCTTGGGTCACTCAGGGGAAAGGGGCACGGTGCAGCACCCCGCAAGGACGGCCGCGCGGCGGTACCCATGGCGGGCAGAGATCCGCACCTGGAACAGAGGCGTCAGAAATCCGCCTCTTTGTCCCTCCACCGTGGGATATCCGGGACACTGAGGGGAGGGCAGATTATAAGAGAAGCGCGCTCTGGCAGCGTGCGCGCAGGGGAGCCCAGCAGAGCGCATCCCTGCAGATTGAGGACAGGGGCCTGCCGGCTGATGCTTTCATCTTCTGACAGAAGGTCTGGCGATAGAGGGATCGGTGCTGAAGGCGGCGGTCCGAGGCGCCCTCAGAACAGGAAATCATCCGCCGCAAGATCACCGAATGCCGTGTTGAGCAGGGTCAGGGACTGGCCGTCCTGATCCCGGATCACCAGATTCGCGCCGTCTTCCTCAAGGTGATCCTCGCGCAGATCGGCAAAATCCAGCACCCCGGTGGCGGCAGCCATGTCGATCCGGTCGTTGCCCTGAAAATCAATCACCACATCGGCCCCTCGTGAGAACACAAAGACATCCGCGCCCCGTCCCCCGGCCATGCGGTCATTGCCGCCGCCGCCCTCCAGCGTATCCTGCCCGGCGCCGCCTTTCAGCGTGTCGCGTCCGCGCCCGCCCTCCAGCAGGTCATGGCCTTTGCCGCCCTGCAGCCGGTCGCTGCCCTGCCCGCCGATCAGCACATCGCTGTTGCGTGCCCCGGCCAGCGTGTCACGCCCGGCGTTGCCGACCAGCGTATTGGCGGCGCCATTGCCGATCAGATGGTCATTGCCGACCCCGCCCCAGGCGTCCTCGATCAGGTTGACGGTGCGCCCGTCTACCCGGACCGCGGCGGCCATGGCGACATTGTTCTCAAGGCTGCCGATGGTGGAATACTGCCCCGGGCGCAGGTCGATCCGGCTGTTGCTGCCAAGATCGGAGGCGTCGATCAGATCCGCGCCGCCGGCATCCCAGATGGTCAGGCTGACATTGCGCGCCACCCCATCCGCACCGCGCAGCGTCATCTCATCCGCCCCGTATTGATAGGCCTGGCCGCCACGCCCGTCGCCGACCCCGAAATAGCTGGTGGCATCGGTGCGGGTGTTTGTATTGGCGCCATAAAGCGCCTGCAGCGCCTGCATGTCCCAGAGCATCGGGGTCAGCGCCCAGCCCTGCGCGTTATAGCTCAGATCCGCCTCGCCCGGATGGGCGACATAGGACATCACCGTGAACTGGCCGCTGGTGTCGGGGTTGTCGGGCTGCTCATTGGGATGACGCAGCCCCAGCGCATGGCCCAGCTCATGCAGATAGGTGTTCCAGCTGGTATGCCCCAGTATGGGTCCGATGTTTGGCACATATTGATCGGGGTTGCTGTTGTTGATCCAGAGATCCCCGGCCAGCGACGGGGTACGGCCCAGATCAGCCGGTTCGGGAAAATCGGAAATGAAGCCGAACAGCCCGTCATCGGCGAAATGGGCACTGGCAAAGGTCAGATCCGCCATCCCGCCCTCGGCGGGCATCAGGTTGAGATTGGCCACTTCGTTCCAGGCTGCGACCGCCTGCAACATCATCTGCCGTTCGGCGGGGTCCATGTTCACCGTCGCCCCCTCGGGCAGGTATTCTCCGCCGACGTCATAATCTCCCCAGATCGGGTCATAGTCGTAATAATCCGGCACCGAGGTGATGAACTGATAGCGAATGACGCCGGAGCCATCATGCCAGCCGGTGGCGTCATCTATCAAAACTGCGCGGTAATCCTGATATATCGGCATATCATCCCTGCCTGCTATGAGCCCGTTTCCGGGGAGCCTAGCAGGGCGCTGTGTCCAAACCTTTAATTGTTCATGAAATCCCATATGGCCCCGCTGTCAGGCAGCCGCAGAGTGGGTTGGGACCACAATATGTGCCTTTCCCTTGGCATCACCGGCGTCTGGGCGTTAGGACAGAGGACAGGACCACGGCAGCAGATCGGGGGGAGAGGACATGCAGATTGAGGACACGGACCTGCCGGGGGTGAAGATCCTGACACCGGCGCGGTTTGGCGATGCGCGGGGGTTTTTCTCCGAATGCTGGAACCGGGCGCGGATGGCCGAGGCGGGGCTCAATTTCGATTTTGTGCAGGACAATCATTCGCTGTCGATGGAGCCGGGCACCCTGCGCGGGCTGCATTTCCAGGCGCCGCCCCATGCTCAGGCCAAGCTGGTGCGCTGCGGCCAGGGGGCGCTGTTTGATGTGGCGGTGGATATCCGCAAGGGCTCGCCCACCTATGGGCGCTGGACCGGGGTGGAGCTGTCGGCGGAAAACGGGCGCCAGCTGCTGATCCCGGCCGGGTTCCTGCATGGGTTCATCACCCGCCTGCCGCACACCGAGGTGCTGTATAAATGCAATGATTACTACGCGCCGGAGTGTGACGGCGGGGTGGCCTGGGACAGCTGCGGCATCACCTGGGGGTTTGACGGCAGCCCGGTCCTGTCCGACAAGGACGCCAGGGCGCCCCGGTTTGAAGATTTCGACAGCCCCTTCGTGTGGGAAGGATAAGAGATGAAGATTTTGGTGACAGGTGGGGCGGGTTTCATCGGCTCGGCCGTCGTCCGACTGGCGGTGGCGCGCGGCCATCAGGTGGTGAACCTCGATGCGCTGACCTATGCGGCCTGTCTGGACAATGTGGCGGCTGTGGCGGACAGCCCGCTTTATGCCTTTGAGCAGGTCGATATCCGTGATCGCGCCGCATTAGACACTGTTTTTGCCCGACATCACCCGGATGTGGTGATGCATCTGGCCGCGGAATCCCATGTCGACCGCTCCATCGACGGCCCCGGGGATTTCATCGAGACCAATATCACCGGCACCTATCAGATGCTGGAAGCGGCGCGGAAATACTGGAGCGAGGCGGGCCGCCCGGAGGCCTTCCGGTTCCATCACATCTCCACCGATGAGGTCTATGGCAGCCTGCCTGCCGACCCTGATGTGCTGTTCACCGAAGAGACCGGCTATGATCCGCGCTCGCCCTATTCCGCGAGCAAAGCCGCCAGCGACCATCTGGTGCGCGCCTGGCATGAGACCTATGGGCTGCCGGTGGTGCTGACCAATTGTTCGAACAACTACGGTCCCTTTCATTTCCCCGAAAAGCTGATCCCGGTGGTGATCCTCAATGCGCTGGCGGGCAGGCCGCTGCCGATCTACGGCGATGGCTCCAATGTGCGCGACTGGCTTTATGTGGAGGATCACGCCGATGCGCTGCTCTTGGTGGTGTCCGAGGGGCGCGTGGGGCGCAGCTACAATATCGGCGGCGAGAATGAGCGGAGCAATCTGGAGCTGGTCGAGACGCTCTGTGCGATCCTCGACGAGAAACGGCCCCGGGATGACGGGGGATCTTACAAGGACCAGATCACATTTGTGACCGACCGGCCGGGCCATGATGCCCGCTATGCCATCGACCCCTCCCGTATCCGCGATGAACTGGGCTGGCGGCCCAGCGTCACCGTGGAGGAAGGGCTGGCGCGCACGGTGCAATGGTATCTCGACAATGAGGCCTGGTGGCGCGCGCTGCAAAGCCGCGACGGGGTTGGCCAGCGGTTGGGGACGGGAAAGTGACGGCAGATAGGCCACAAAGGGCGAGTCTGACCTTGGGAAGGTGCAAGGCGCCTTCCCGGGGGGAAGGTCAGGCGCGCCCGGCATGCTGCCGGGCAGTTTCCTCTATGGGGCCGATGTCCTGATGCTGACAGCGCATCTGCCATCGGGCTATGTACCAGCCAGCCAGCCTCATTGGGTTTTGTCCTTTCTGCTGCATTGGACCTTTGTTCCGGAACTGGCTATCTGGGCTACAGCCTTGTATCTATGTCATAAAGGAAGCCGTATATGATCCTCGTTTTTGGCAAGACCGGCCAGGTGGCGCGGGAACTGGCGGCGCATGATGATATTCTCTGCCTCGGCCGCGATCAGGCGGATCTCACGGATCCTGCGGCCTGCGCCGAGATGATCCGCGCCCATGCCCCTGCCGCGGTGATCAATGCGGCGGCCTATACGGTTGTGGACCGGGCCGAGGCGGAAGAGGACCTGGCCACGGTGATCAATGGCAGCACCCCCGGCGTCATGGCCGAGACCTGCGCCATGCTGGGCATTCCCTTTGTCACCCTCTCCACCGATTATGTTTTCGACGGCAAGGGCAGCAGCCCCTGGCACCCGGATGAGCCGGTGGCGCCGGTCAATGCCTATGGGCGGTCCAAACAGGCCGGGGAGGCCGCCGTGCGCCTGGCCGGGGGGGCTTATGTGATCCTGCGCACCTCCTGGGTGGTCTCGGCCCATGGCAGCAATTTCGTCAAGACCATGCTGCGGCTCGGCCAGGACCGCGACCGGATGCGTGTGGTGGCCGACCAGATCGGCGCGCCGACCCCGGCCCGGGCCATTGCGGCGGCCTGCGTGGAGATCGCCCGCCAGCTGATGACGGCGCCGGAAAAATCCGGCACCTATCATTTTGCAGGCCAGCCCGAGACCAGCTGGGCCGGGGTCGCCACCGAGATTTTCGCCGAGGCAGAAATCCCCTGTGCGGTGGCGGAAATTCCCAGTACGGCCTATCCGACCCCGGCGCCGCGACCGTTGAACTCACGGCTGGATTGCAGCACGCTGGAGAAGGTCTTTGGCATCACACGCCCGGATTGGCGGGCCGGGCTGAGGGATATTCTGAAGGATCTGGGAGCGCAGGCATGACAGCACGTAAGGGTATCATTCTGGCCGGTGGCTCGGGCACGCGGCTTTATCCGATCACCATGGCGGTCAGCAAACAGCTCTTGCCGCTCTATGACAAGCCGATGATTTATTATCCCCTGTCGGTCTTGATGCTGGCGGGCATCCGCGAGATCTGCGTGATCACCACGCCGCAGGATCAGGATCAGTTCACCCGGCTTCTGGGCGATGGCAGCCAGTGGGGCGTTCATCTCACCTATGTGGAGCAACCCAGCCCGGACGGTCTGGCACAGGCCTTTGTGCTGGCCGAAGAGTTCCTGGCCGGCGCCCCCTCGGCGCTGGTGCTGGGGGACAATGTGTTCTTTGGCCATGGCCTGCCGAAACTGCTGGCGGCGGCGGATGCGCAGACCAGCGGCGGCACCGTCTTTGGCTATCACGTGGCCGATCCCGAACGCTATGGCGTGGTGGATTTCGACGCCGAGGGCCGCGCCCGCGAGATCATCGAAAAACCCGTCGTGCCGCCGTCGAACTATGCGGTGACGGGGCTGTATTTCCTGGACGGCAGCGCGCCGCAGCGGGCGCGGCAGGTCACCCCCAGCCCACGCGGCGAGCTGGAGATCACCGATCTGTTGCAGATGTATCTGGACGAAGGCGCCCTCCGGGTGGAGACCATGGGCCGCGGCTATGCCTGGCTGGACACCGGCACCCATGGCTCGCTGCTGGATGCCGGCAATTTCGTGCGCACCCTGCAGGAACGCCAGGGGTTGCAGACCGGCTGCCCCGAGGAAATCGCCTATGAGGCGGGCTGGATCAGCGCCGACCAGCTGCGCACCCGCGCCGAGATGTTCGCCAAAAACGCCTATGGTGCCTATCTGGAACGGCTGCTGGACTGATCAGAGCGCGAACCCGCTCCGCCTCAGGCGGGGCGCAGCAGCCGGAGCCGCGTCAGAATCGGTTCCGTGAGGGTTCCCGGTTTGCCTTTGGGGACCAATCCCGCTTCATGAGCACGGCTTAGATCAAAGATCCCCGATCTCAGCAGGCGCCGATCAGAGCACCCCGGCGCGGCTGAAGACGCCGAAGAAATTGCCGATGATATTGGAGATGGTCAGCGCGTCGTTCACTGGTGCCTCGGTGGCGATCAGCAGGTCGCCGGAATTGATCTGGAAGCGGCGGGCCGAGAACAACCCGTCGGCCGATGTGAGATCAAGGGTAAAGACCACCCGCGCCTGGCGCGGGCCGCGCTGACCGGGGGCAAGCGCACTGTCGGGGTATTCGCGCAGCACCAGCAGGCCCTGCGGATCGGCGCGGCTGTCCTGAAACCCGCCGGCAACCGACATCGCATCCATCGCCGACATCTGATCCTTGGTGAACGTGTGCAGATCCTCACGGCCGGTGGCGCCAAAGGACAGGAAATAGCGCGCATCCTCTTCCACAAACACCCGGTCACCGCCGCGCAGCAGCGTGTCGCGGCGCGGATCATTGAGCAAAGCCTCCACCGAGGTGCCATAGATGCTGCTGCCGCGCACCAGGCGGATCTGCGGGTTGTTGAGGCTGGCACTGATGCCACCGCCGGCCGCGATCAGCCCCATCACCGTGTAATTGCGATCGGGCATCGGGTAGGTGCCGGGGGTGGTGACGCCGCTGACCAGATCCACCGAATTGCTGCGGCCTTCGGTCATATCGAGCTGCAGCTGGGCCGAGGGAACAATGGTTTCCAGCTCGCGCTGCAGTTTTTCACGGGCCAGATCCGGGGTCAGCCCGTTGACGTTCACATTGCCCACATAGGGCATGAAGATGCTGCCATTGGCCGCCACCGTCACATCCTGCAGCTGCACCATTTTCTCTTCAGGCGAGGTCAGCAGGGAATTGTCGCTGCTGTCCCAGATCCGCAGGGTCAGCAGGTCGCCGGGCTGGATGATCTGGGTCTTGGCGCCTCGGGTGGCGCCGATCCATTTCAGCGGGCGCTTGCCGCTCTGGCCGCCGCCGCTTTGCGGTCCGGTTTCGGGCCAATGCGCCACGGTGGGCAGAAAGGCGCGGGTCACCGGATAAAGGGCAAAATCGGCATCCGCATCATCGGCGGTTTTCAGGATCTCTTCGCTGGCGGGAGCGCCACCGGGCAGGCGGCCACAGGCGGCCGGCAACAGGGCAAGGCCAAGAGCGGCAAGCAGGAGGGTGAGGCGGCGCATGAGAGTCCTTGTCCGAAAACGGCTTGATTTTTGTTCTCCGCAAGATACTGGGCATGCAGACTGCGTCAACCGCAAGGGCAACGGTAACAGGGGGGCTGATGCGTTTTCCACCCATATTGATCCCCGTATTGGCTCCGGTATTGATCATGGGCGCCTCGGGGCGGATCGGCGGGCTCCTGCACAGCCAGTGGAGCGGGCCGGAGCAGGGGCTGCGCTGGCAGCGCCGCCGCCCGCCTGTCGGGACCGGTCCCGACGGCCGGGGCTGGCATGTTTTCGATCCGCTGGCAGAGCCCGAAGCGCTGCTGCAGGCGGCGGTGGGCTGTGCGGCGATCCTCTGCCTGGCGGGGCCGGTGCCCGGCGGCACGGCGGGCGGCGATCTGAGGGCGGGCCAGCTGGTGCAGCATCGCGACCTGGCGCTGGCTGCGCTGGAGGCCTCCGCGCGGGCGCGCGACGCAGGAGCAGGGGCAGGGGCAGGGGCGCCACGGGTGCTGCTGGCCTCTTCGGCGGCGGTCTATGGCGCGACCCCCGGCCCGCTGCGGGAAGACACCCCGCTGGCGCCGCTGGCCCCCTATGGCGTCGCCAAGGCCGAGATGGAACAGGCCGCCTGCGCCCGCGCCACAGAGCTGGGGCTGGATGTCACCCTGCTCAGGATTGGCAATATTGCCGGCTTTGATGCCATTCTTGGCGGCTGGCGGGCCGGGTTCCGCCTGGATCAATTTTCCGATGGGCAGACGCCGCGGCGCAGCTATATCGGCCCGCGGACCCTGGCCGAGGTGCTGGCCGCCCTGATCGCCAGCCCGGCGCTGCCACAGGTGCTGAACATCGCCCAGCCCGGGCTGGTGGCAATGGGCGATCTGTTGCAGGCGGCGGGGCTGGAGTTTGCCCGCAGGCCCGCGCCGGGTGACGCCATTGCCGAGGTGCAGCTTGACGTCAGCCGGCTGATCGGGCTTTTGACGCCAGAGCCTGCACCCGCCGCAGATCTGCCAGCTTGCCTGCCTGTTGCCACAGCGGCTGATCTGGTGGCCGAGGCGCGCGGACTGGGCCTGTTGTCCCCTTCCGTTTCCGATAAGGACCCCCGCATATGACCTGGCGCAAACGCCTCTTTGATCTCTTCTTTGCCAGCCTTCTGGTGGTGGTGCTGGGCCCGGTGCTGCTGGCGCTGATGGCCTGGCTGCTGCTGAAGGAAGGCCGCCCGCTGTTTTATGTGGCCGAGCGGATGAAGGGCGTCGATCAGCCCTTTGCCTTGTGGAAACTGCGCACCATGCAGGTGGTGGACCAGGATACCGGCGTCTCCGGCGGCGACAAATCGGCCCGCATCACCAAAACAGGCGCCTGGCTGCGCGCCCGGCGGCTGGATGAGTTTCCGCAGCTGTGGAACATCCTCAAGGGGGATCTCTCCTTTGTCGGGCCGCGCCCGCCGCTGCGCCAATATGTCGAGGCCAACCCCGACCTCTATGCCCGGGTGCTGAAATCGCGCCCCGGCGTCACCGGCCTGGCCTCGATCACCTATCACCGGCATGAGGCCGCCCTGCTGGCGCGCTGCACCACCGCCGAGGAAACCGATCAGGTCTATTCCCGCCTCTGCGTGCCGATGAAGGCGCGGCTGGACCTGATCTACCAGCGCCACCAGAGCATGTGTTACGATTTTGACCTGGTGTTTCAGACCATCGGCAACCTGTTCCGGCGCGGCTGAGAACAGGTCTGCGGGGATCCGATGATTCGCCCCCCGGAGCGGCCGTTTCCCGCCGGACGGGCCCATATCGCCCCCCCGGAGCGGCAGGGGACCCGCCACCTCCGCCACTCCGGCGGCACCGGGGCCTTCAGAACCGGCATCAAGGCTCGGGGCAGGTCACCGGCGCGGCAAAACGGGCAAATCACCGGGCAAATCACCGGCAGGCGGCGCTTTTTTGCTGGTTGCGGTTTTGTATTAGCCCCTAAATGGGTCTAAAGTGATCTTCGGATGACCTTTGGATGTTTCAGGCTGGATTTCCTGGACAGGGCCCGAAGGTTGGACCAAAGAAACATAGGCCCGCAGCCAGAGAGACCCAGCGCATGAGGGTCCGGGGACCTGCTGCGGGGATTGATAAAAACACATTTGAAACGATGTGCATCGGGGTGACTTCGGCGCGACATCGGGACATATCGACGGGCCGCCCCGGACTGCAGGCGGCCACCGGGGACTGGAAGCGGGGACGGCCAGGGATGTTCAATCTGATCAGTGCGCTGTCACGCAAACAGAAATCCTATATCTTTCTCACCATTGATCTCACCCTGATCCCGCTGGCGCTGTTCCTGACCTTTCTGGTGCTGCCGCTGCCGGGATCGGCGCTGGCCACCTTGGCGGCCATGCTGCCGGTGCTGCCCTATGTGCTGGCGCTGGCGGCGGCGGTGGCGCTGTGGCTGGGGCTGCCCAAGGTGCAGCTCAACGCCTATGAGCGCCATGCCGTCGGGCTGACCGCGCTGCTGGCCTCGATCACCGCCGCAGCCACGGCGGGGCTGACGCTGCTGTTTGGCCCGGATCTGCCGCCCGGCACCCATGTGGTTTTTGCCACCACCTATTTTCTCTGCCTTCTGGCCGCGCGGGCGCTGCTCTATCAGGTGGTGGTGGCGATCTACCGGCGCGCCCAGCCGCGCTGCCGGGTGCTGATCTACGGGGCCGGCACCACCGGCGCCCAGCTGGCCCAGGCGCTGAAGGCCCATGACGGCATTGATCCTGTCGCCTTTGTCGATGACAATACCTCGCTGCAGGGGGTGACGCTGGTGGGGCTGCCGGTGTTCCCGCCCGCCCGCATCGCCGAGCTGGCCGAGGCTCGCCAGGTCAAACGGGTGCTGCTGGCGATGCCCTCGCAGAGCCAGCCGAAACAGGCCCAGATCATCCAGCGCCTGCAGCGGATCGGGCTGGAGGTACAGGCGCTGCCCTCCTTTGCCCAGCTCATCGGCGAAGAGGCACTGGTGGACAAGCTGACACCCGTCGCGCCGCAGAATTTCCTCGGTCGGGCCACCCGCGATGTGCCCCTGCAGGAGGCCAGCGGGTCCTATCAGAACCGGGTGGTGCTGGTCTCCGGCGCCGGCGGGTCCATCGGCTCCGAACTCTGCCGTCAGGTGCTGGCCTGCCGGCCGCGCAAACTGGTGCTCTACGAGCTGTCGGAACTGGCGCTTTACACCATCCATCAGGAGCTGGAGCAGCAGCTGGAAGGCACCGGTATCGACCTGGTGCCGGTGCTGGGCTCGGTCACCGATCCGCGCCAGGTGCGCATGGTGCTGGCCGATCACGGCGTGCAGGTGGTGCTGCATGCGGCGGCCTATAAACATGTGCCGCTGGTGGAGGCCAACCCGCTGCCCGGTCTGGCCAATAATGTCTTTGGCACGCAAACCCTGGCCCGCGCGGCGGCGCGCAGCGGGGTGGAACGCTTTATCCTGATTTCCTCGGACAAGGCGGTGCGCCCGACCAATGTGATGGGCGCCTCCAAGCGGATGGCGGAACTGGTGGTGCAGGATCTGGCCACCCGCAATCCCGGCACCATCTTCACCATGGTGCGCTTTGGCAATGTGCTCGGCTCCTCGGGGTCGGTGGTGCCGCTGTTTCAGGAGCAGATCAGCCGCGGCGGGCCGGTCACCGTCACCGATCCGCGCGTCAAACGCTATTTCATGACCATCCGCGAGGCGGTGCAGCTGGTGCTTCAGGCCGGCGCCGAGGCGCTTGGCGGCGAGGTCTTTGTGCTCGACATGGGCGAGCCGATCTCGATCCTGCAGCTGGCCCGTCAGGTCATCGAAAGTGCCGGCTATTCGGTGCGCGACGATGAGGATCCCGACGGCGATATCGCCATCGAGATCATCGGGCTGCGCCCCGGCGAAAAGATGCAGGAAGAGCTGACGCTGAGTTCGGACCTGATCACCACCCGCCATCAGAAGATCTTCTGCGCCCGCGAGGCGGTGCTGTCGGAAATCGAGGTCGCCGCGCTGATCCGCGGATTGCGCCAGGCAGTGGCAGCAGGAGACGAAGGCGCGGCCCGGGCGCTGATCAAACGCTGGGTCGAGGGCTATCGCACCCCCGAAGAGGCGCGCAAGACCTCCTGACGACCCGGTGTCCTGTCACATCGCCCGTCGCGCTGACGGACAGCGCCGACAACCGGGGATGGCAACTGGGGGCGGGAACTGGGGAGCGGTCATCGGGAGGAATGCGCAGACACTATAGTTTGCCGGTCACAGGTCGATCTCCGGCAGGCGTCGGCGCTGGCCAGATCGTTGATCCGCCTGCGGCTTTTGTGGTCTAACCGGGCCAACCGCGCCCCCGGGGCGCAGAGCTGCGGATCGGCCCGCCGATTCTCGGACCCTCCGAAGCCCCGACCAGACAACAAGGCAGCCCGCCCGTGATCTTTGCTCTTCGATCTCTCCGCGCTTCGGTGCTTCTGCCCTCTGCCTGTGTGGCTGTGCTGGGTCTCAGTCCGGGTCTGGGTGCAGGGGCCGCACAGGCGCAGGATGCGCTCACCGCGCCCAAGCCGGAGGCCCCGCGCTTCAAACCGCTGCCCGCCCCCAGCCTCAATTTCTACGGCTCCCCCGGTCTGGTGGACATGCCAAGCGCCGAAATGCTGCCGGACGGGCAGTTTGCCGCCACCTATTCCTGGTTTGGCGGTCAGGCCCGCTACAATCTGACCTTTCAGGCCACGCCCTGGCTCAGCGCCGCGTTCCGCTACAATGGCATCCAGACCAATGGCGCGCAGATTGCCGGCTTCTCCACCTATTATGACCGCGGCTTTGACGTGCGGCTGCGGCTGCTGCGCGAGGGGCGCTATCGTCCGGCCGTGACCCTGGGCCTGCAGGATTTTGCCGGCACCGGGATTTATGCCGGCGAATATATCGTCGCCACCAAGAATTTTGACACCCCCGCCCTCAGCCATCGCAGCGGGGCCGGGCGGCTGAAGCTGACCGCCGGTCTGGGCTGGGGACGCCTGGGCACCAGCGGATCCATCGGCAGCCAGGCCGGCAGCAGACCGGGGTTCACGGCCGGCAGTACCGGCGGTGAACTGTCCTATGACCAGTGGTTTCGCGGCGAGATGGCGCCTTTTGCAGGTATCGAATGGCTGCCCAATGACCGCTGGGGGCTGAAGGCGGAATATTCCTCCGATGCCTATGTGCTGGAGACCGGCGCTCCGAATGTGTTTGAGCGCAAATCCTCCTTCAGCTTCGGCGCCGAATACCAGGCCAGACCGGGGCTGCGGCTGGGGGCCTATTACCTCTATGGCTCGGAACTGGGGGTGACCGCGCAGATCCAGCTCAATCCGAAACACCCCCCCCAGCCGATGCGGGTGAGCGCGCCGGTGCCGGTGGCGCCGCGCAGCAGCTGGGCCACCGAGGAGGCCCATTGGAGCCGCGACTGGGCCCGGAGCACCCGCGCCAAGACCACCCTGCGGGATCTGATGAGCGCGGCGCTACAACAGGATGGGCTCATTCTTGAGGCGCTGACCCTGCCCGCAGATGGCACCGAGGCCGAGCTGCGCTATCGCAATCCCCGCTACCGCGCCCAGACCCTCGCCATCGGCCGCGCCGCCCGCGCCATGGCACGGCTGCTGCCGCCCTCGGTGGAGACGCTGAAAATCGTGCCGATGCGCGGTGGGCTGGCGCTGTCGCAGGTGGTGATCCGGCGCAGCGATCTGGAGGCGCTGGAACATCACCCCGACGCCACCGAGGCGCTCTGGGCGGTGACCGGCCTGCAGGAGGCAGGCCCGCTGGCCGGGGAGGCGCTGGTCGCGCAGGATCTCTACCCGGCGTTTTCCACCTCCATCAGCCCCTATACCGCGCCGTCCTATTTTGACCCGGATCTGCCGTTCCGGCTGGATGTGGGGGTGGATCTGAAGGCCTCTTATGCGCCCGCCCCGGGCTGGCGCATCGCGGGCACCCTCCGCCAGCGGGTCTGGGGCAATGTGGCAGACGGGCGCGCCTCCAATTCGGTGCTGCCACGGGTGCGGACAGATGCGAGGGAATATGCCCAATTCGGCACCACGCTGAAAAACCTCTATGTCACGAAGCAATGGCAGATGGGGCGGGATCTCTATGCCCGCAGCACCGTCGGCCTGTTTGAAAGCATGTTTGGCGGCGTCTCGGGCGAACTGCTGTGGAAACCGGTCTCCAGCCGTCTGGCGCTTGGGATTGAGACCAACTACGTGGTGCAGCGCGATTACGATCAGCGGCTGTCGTTTCGCGATTACAAGACCTTCACCGGCCATGCCTCGGCCTATTACCAGCTGGACAAAGGCTACCATGTGCAGGTGGATGCCGGGCGCTATCTGGCCGGCGATTATGGCGCCACCTTCAGCCTGGACCGCGAATTTGCCAATGGCTGGCGGGTCGGCGGCTTCTTTACCCTCACCGATGTCTCCTCCGAGGATTTTGGCGAAGGCTCCTTTGACAAGGGCTTCCGCTTCAGCATCCCGCTGGACTGGCTTCTGGGCAAACCCAGCCGCAATACATTTGGCATGGTGGTGCGCCCGACCCAGCGGGATGGTGGCCAGCGGGTGCATGTCCCCGACCGGCTTTATGGACAAATCCGCGAGGCCCACCGCGCGCAGCTGACCCGGCAACGGGCGAGGATCTGGGAATGATGATGTCTGCAACGGGTCACCCCCGGGGGCGTCTGGCCCCGTTTGTCGCCCTGCTGGGGCTGCTGGCGCTGACCGCCTGCAGCCGCGGACCGGACGCGCCGCCCCTGCAGGTCGAACTGCTGCGCAACCTGTCGGACCGGGTTGGCGCCCGGCTGTCCGGGGGCCGGGCGGATCCGGCCGCGCGCCCGCCGCTGACCCGCGCCGGTCTGGATGAGATCAAGGCCCCCTATATCGAGGTCACCATCGAGAAAAACGGCGTCTTTGCCTATCTGTCGCGCCAGCAGCTGCGCCGCGATGACAGTCCCGGCACGGTGGCGGTCTGGCGCACCGAGGATAATATCAGCCTGACCCTGCGCAACGGCGTTCTGGTGGCCACCCGCAACCTTGGCAATGACATCCTGTCCAGCTCCGCCCTGGTGGCGGGGGAGACCGGTGGACCTCTGCGCAGCGGCGCCCGGCGCTATCATATCCGCGGGCTGGACAATGACGCCTGGCAGCTCGACATGCTCTGCAGCCGCCGCGATCTCGGGGCTGATCCGGTTGTCATCGTGGAGCTGCGCTACCCGACCCGCCACATCGAGGAACGCTGCCAGCCCAGCCAGCCGGGGCGCGGCGGCGAGATCGTCAATGACTACTGGGTAGATTCGCGCAGCGGCCGGGTCTGGCAATCACGCCAATGGGCCGGCCCCAATGTCGGCTATCTGCGCATCCGTCAGCTGACCACCGGCGGCTGATCCGGCCCCGGCGGCTATGAAAAACAGGCGATTTTAGAGCAGATCCGCCAAAATGAGCGATATCTCGGCAACGTCGGAAAAAAAATTCCAGTCCCCGGGATATTGCTGCTAAAAGCTGCGTTGAATTCAAAGGGTAACTCACCTACTCTCAGCTCAACGGTCTCCAAAGGAGTTTTGGATTATGAACAAGTTCTTCGCAGCACTCGCCCTGGCCACCCTGGCCGCAACCACCACCGCCTCCGCTCAGGAAGAAGGCACCCCGACCCTGCTCGGCGGTACCGGCCTTGAGCAGGGCACTCTGATTGCAGGCGGCGTTGCCGCTGCGGTCATTCTGGGTGTGATCCTGAACGACGACGACGAAACCAGCACCACCACCACCACCAACTGATCGCTTGCGATCTGATGGGGTGCGGCAGGATCTGACCTCCGCCCGGCGCGCCTGAGCAGGGCAGGGTGTGGATCCCAGGCTGACAGCGTCTCAGGAATACCCATCCTCGCGATGGAAAAAAGCGGGCCAGTGGCCCGCTTTTTGCGTCTGGATCGTCTCTGCGATTGATGGCTCCGATGGCGGGCGTCACCCCACCCGCCGCAGAAAGGCCCTTGTGCGCGGATCCTGTGGCGCGTCAAAGATCTGCGCCGGCGGGCCCTGTTCGACAATCCGCCCTCCTTCCATGAAGACCACGCGATCGGCGATCTCACGGGCAAACTGCATCTCATGGGTGACGATCAGCATGGTCTGGCGCTCTTCGGCGACCTTGCGCATCAGCGCCAGCACCTCGCCCACCCATTCGGGATCCAGCGCCGAGGTCGGCTCGTCAAATAGCATCAGCTCGGCCCCCAGCGCCATCGCGCGGCCAATGCCGACGCGCTGCTGCTGGCCGCCCGACAGGCTGGCGGGATAGGCATCGGCCTTCTCCGCCAGACCGGTCTCCGCCAGGATCTCCAGCGCGCGGGCGCGGGCTGTGTCGCGGGGCTGCTTCTGAACGGTGACCAGCGCCTCCATGATGTTTTCCGCCGCCGTCTTATTGGCAAACAGCGCATAGTTCTGAAACACGAACCCCGTGCGCCGGCGCAGGGCCAGAATATCGCCCTTGCTGGCGCGGGCGGCGTCCACTTCCAGATCCCCAATGCGGATCAGACCGGCATCCGGGGCATCGAGGAAATTCAGGCAGCGCAGCAGCGTCGATTTGCCGGTGCCCGACGGGCCGATGATGACGATACGCTCGCCGGGCTGGATGGTCAGATCGATGCCATCCAGCACCACCGCATCGCCAAATGTCTTGCGCAGCCCGGTGATGGAAATCGCGGTGTCGGATCTTGCATCGCTCATCGTGCATAGGCCTTGTTCAGATGGGTCTCCAGGAGCCGCTGCGCCAGCGACAGCGCCTCCACCAGAATCCAGTAGATCACCGCCACCACCAGGAAGGCCTCGAAATAGAGGAAACTGCCTGCGGCCTCTTTCTGGGTCGCCCCCATCATTTCAGTGACCCCCAGCGTAAAGGCAAGCGAAGTGCCCTTGATCATGTCGATGAAGTAATTGACCAGCGTCGGCGCCGCGATCCGGGCCGCCTGCGGCAGCACGATACGACGCATCATCTGGCCGCGGGTCATGCCGATCGACTGCGCCGCCTCCCATTGGCTGCGATCCACCCCCAGAATGGCGGCGCGGATGCTTTCGGCCATATAGGCAGCAAAATGCAGGGTCAGCCCCATGATTGCCGCGGTGACCCCGTCAATCTGGGTCAGCACCGACAACACCTGCGGCAGCCCGTAGTAGAACAGGAACAGCTGCACCAGAAGCGGCGTGCCGCGAAAGAAGCTGATGAACAGCACCACCAGCTGGTCCAGCACCGGGATCCGCAGCACCCGTTCCACCGCCAAGAGGGACGCCAGCACCAGTGCCAGCGCCATGGCCACCACCGCCATGAACAGCGTCAGCGGCACATAGCTCAGCAGCACCGGCACCAGCCCCAGCATATAGGCGAGGTCCAACCCCTGCATTTACCGGCTCACTTCTCGACCGCTGCGGTGGCAACCGTGATATCGGTGCCGAACCATGTCTGCGAGATCTCGGCCAGCCTGCCGCTGTCGCGCAGCCGGGTCAGCGCCGCATCCACACGGTCGCGCAGCGCCAGCCCCGCCTCGTCCTGACGGAACGGCAGGGCATTGCGGATCTCGGAGAAGGGCGCGCCGGCCAGCGCCAGCGGCAGCGGGCTTTCCTGGATCAGCTGGGCCGAGGACACCCGGTCCATCACAAAGGCATCGACCCGCCCCAATGCTGTATCCTGGGCGATATTGGCCTCATAGGTCTTGATCTCGATCTTGTCGGCCTCCGGCAGGTTGCGCAGCAGCGCCTCGAAGTTGGAACCGAGGTTCACCGCCACGGTCTTGCCCGCCAGATCAGCAGGGCCTGCGATACTGTCCTCATTGCCGCGTTTCACCACCACCTGGGCGCCATCAATGACATAGGCTTGGGTAAAGGCGAATTTGGCGCTGCGCTCGGGCGTGATGGTGATCTGGTTGGCGATGGTGTCGATACGCCCGGCATCCAGCGCGCCGATCAGCCCGGAGAAGGACATGGTGACAAATTCCACCTCAAGGCCGGTTTCCTCGGCCACCGCATTCATCACATCCACTTCAAACCCCTGCAGCACATCCTGCCGCACGAAGGTAAAGGGGAAATAGCCGCCCGACATGCCCACCCGCAGCGTGTCGGAGGCAAGGGCTGAGGAGGCGGACATCAGGCTCACGGCGATGGCCGCAGTGCGGGCAAGCCGGACAAATGGTTTCATCATGACAAGGGAATCCTTTTGAGTTCGGCCCCGACCTAATCCCCCTGCCGCCGGGGACCAAGATGTCGCAGGCCCGGAAATGACAAATAAGCCCGCCTGTTCGCAGCCAGACGGCAGGCAGAGAACCAGCCTACGGAACAGACGCCGCAAAGCGGGAACTTGTTCCCTTGTTGGGTCGATTTTCTCGGGTTTGTTCCGATCCGGGCCGGAATGCGCCCGGATCTGAGCGGGATCAGCCGGTTTTCCCATCTGCCGAATGCGCCATCAGGCGCGCCATGTGGCGGGCCAGCTGCTGCACATTGGGTGGCTGCAGGATCGACAGATGTGATCCCGGCACCTCGATCAGCTCAAACCCGGCCTCGGCCACCGGCGCCCAGCCCAGCCCATGGGCCAGCCCTTCGGAGCTGTCAAAAAGATCGTCGCCGGCCCGGAACACGGTCAGCGGCGTGGCCAGCGGCTCCGGCGCGTAATGTTCCACCGACTGCTGGTTTGCCGCGATCAGCGCGTCGATCGTCAGCTTGCCGCCGCCGGTCCACTCCAGCCGCCGCCGCTCAAAGGAATTGCGCAGGGTCTCAATCCGATTGGCCACGATATGGCGCAGATAGGCAGGCCCCATACGCCGGAGCAGCTGCAGATGGGCGCCCAGCCTGGCCCGGCCCTGCACCCGGCTGCGCCCGGCCGGCCCTTCGGCATCAAACAGCGCCACCAGCCCCAGCTCGCGCCCCGCCGCCAGCAGCTGACGCGCCAGTTCAAAGGCGAAATAACTGCCCAGAGACACCGCCGCCAGATGCACAACCCCGCTGGGGTAATGGGTCTGGATCTCGTCCAGATACATCTTGGCGGTGGTCCGCACCCCGGTGGGGGTGTCATCATCCAGCAGGCCGATACTCAGCCCGTAGACCGGCTGGTCGGGGCCAAGGGCACGGGCCAGCGGGCGATAGAATTCCTCGTTGCGGCCCAGCACATGCACGCCAAACAGCGGCGGCCGCGCCGCGCCATCCTGGATGATCACCAGATGATCGGGCAGGCTGTGGCCTTCCGGTGTTTCCGGCGCGCCGGTCTGTTCCCCGTTCTGCTCCGACTCCAGCGCCGCCGCCAGGGCGCGGGGGCTGGGGGTCAGATGCAGCGCCGCCAGGCTCAGCCGCTGGCCCAGATCCGCCTCGATCCGGCCAATCAGCCGCATCGCCAGCAGCGAATGGCCGCCGCGGTCATAAAAACTGTCATCCGCCGCCAGATCGGGCTGGCCCAGGATATCGGCCATCATCTCCGTCAGCTGCCGGGCCAGCGGCGAGGGCGGGGCAGAGGTGTCGACCGCCGCTCCGGCGTCCCGCCGCAGACGCAGACCGAGCGCCCCTGCGGCCTGCTCCGGGGCGGGCAGGGCGGCCATGTCGATCTTGCCCCCTGCGGTGCGTGGAAACTCTGCCAGCGCCACCAGCGCCGGGCGCATATGGGCGGGCAGATCGCGCTGCACCACCTGCTGCAAGGGGCCGAGATCCCATTGGCCATCGCCCGTCTGCGCCACGCCCCGGACCCAGCAGCAGAGCTGCGCCGCAGGCCCATCCTTGCCCCGGACCGCCGCCAGCGCCTGCACCCCGGGACAGGCGCGCTCCAGCACCTGTTCGACATGGCGCAGATCAATGCGAAAGCCGCGCAGCTTGACCTGCCGGTCCTGCCGCCCGAGAAAGGCCAGCGTGCCATCCCCCCGCCAGGCAGCGCGATCCCCGGTGCGATAGATCCGCGCCGCCGCGCGCTCTGCTGCAAAGGGGTCGGGCCGGAACGCCCGCGCGGTGTCCTCGGGGCGGCCGATATAACCATCGCTCACCGCCAGGCCGCCAATCCACAGATCCCCGGCCACCCCTGCGGGGGCCAGGCTGCCATCAGCGGCCAGCACATAGGCGCGGGCATGGGCGGTGGGGCGGCCGATGGGCACATCCTCCTCCGCATCAACCGGGCCGCCCGGATCATGCAGCGTGCAGGTGATGGTGGTTTCCGTCGGCCCGTAGCCATTGAGCCAGCGCACCCCCGGCGCCAGCTGCTGCCAGCGCGCCAGCGCCTGCGGGCTGACCTGCTCCCCGCCGACGATCACCAGCCGCACCGAGGGCGGCAGGCTGCGGCCACTGTCGGCCATCACATCGCACAGCACATGCCAGAAGGCGGTCGGCAGGTTCAGCACCGTCAGCTCCAGCGCCGCCACCCGGTCCAGAAACAGCCCCGGCGCGCCGATCATATCGGGCGCGCGCAGCACCACGCAGGCGCCGACCAGGAGGCTGGGCAGCACCTCCTCGATGGCGACATCAAAGGACAGGCTGGCAAATTGCAGCATCCGGTCGCTGGCCTGGAGGTCAAAGGCGGCGGTGATGGCGCTGGCATGGGCCAGAAGCGCCCGCATCGGCACCCGCACCCCCTTGGGTTTGCCGGTGGACCCGGAGGTATAGATCACATAGGCCAGCCGCGCCGGATCCGGCGCGGGGCGGATCGGCGCTGCGGATCGGGGCTGCGCCTGCCCGGCCCCGGGCGGGATCCAGACCAGCCCGTTTGAGGTCAGCGCCGTCTCATGTTGAGGAGCCTGATCGGCGGATTCACTCATGTCAGAGCCTGAAACGGTGCCATGATCCGGCCCGCCGATGCCCAGCCGGGTGCCGCTGTCCTCCAGCATATGGGCCATCACCGCCGCCGGGTAGGTGGGGTCCACCGGCAGGAAGGCGGCGCCAACCTTCAGCACCGCCAGCATCGCAATGATGAACTCCGGGCTGCGCGGCAGGCAGATGGCAATGATATCGCCGGCCTCCGCCCCCTGCGCCTGCAGAACCCCCGCCAGCTGATCGGCGCGGGCCTGCAGATCTCCATGGCTCAGCAGCGCCCCGTCCGGGGCCATCTGCAGGGCCGGGGCCTCAGGCGCCCGCGCCGCCGTGGCCTCCAGCCGGGTTGCCATACAGGGCGGGGCCGCTGCCATATCCTGCGCCAGCCTCTGCGCCAGCGCCGGATCCGGGCGGCCCTGTCGCACCAGCTGCGTGACCTCCGCCTCCGGCAGCATCCCCAGATCGCGCAGGGCCATGCCCGCGGGCGCCGTGGCGAGGCTCTGCAACAGCTGGCACAGGTGATCCAGCATCCGCTCCACCTGTGTGCCCGGCAGCACCTCGGGATCATATTCCAGCATCAGCAGCGGCTGTTCATCGCCATAGACCGCCAGGGTCAGCGGCATCGCGCCCTCTTCGCGCAGTTCCACCCGACGGTGCCGCCAGGGGGTCTGCGGATCGGCACCGCCGAGGCTGCGCATCCGCTCGTTCAGACTGTCGCGTTCGAACATCACCATGCTGTCAAACAGCGGCACGCTGCCCGGCAGCCCGCACCAGCCGCGCATATCCGCCAGCGCGGCATGTTCATGATCGCGCAGCGCCACCGCATCGCGGCGCAGGCGCGCCAGCAGCCCGTCAACCGTCTCGCCCCCCGACAGATGCAGATACAGCGGCACCGTATTGATCAGGCAGCCCACCGTGCGCCCGCAGCCCTCCAGAAGATAGCGCCCCGATCGGGTGACCCCGAAGAGCGCCGTTTCCCGCCCGCTCCAGCGCGCCACCAGAAGCCCCCAGGCGGCATGGACCATATTGGCCAGGGTGGCCGCGCCGCCGCCCTCTGTCGCCGTGACCGCGCCTGCGCGCTGCATGAGGGCGCGGCGCAGCTCGGCCGGCAGATGTCGCTGCAGGATCCGCTTGCGCCCGGAGCTGTCCTGCGGTGTGTCGGCCGGCAGATCCGCCAGCCGGGCAATCTGATTGGGGGTTTCGAATCCCTTGAGGTGATCCTGGAAAAACGCCCGGCTTTCCGCCCGCCCCGAGACCTCCGCCACGGCCGGGCTGAAGGCGTCAAAACCGGTCACCGGCGCGGTCTCGGCAGGCAGATCGCCCGCGCTCAGCGCCGCAAAGACATCCTCCAGCACCACCGCCATGCTGCGGCCATCGACCAGCACGTGGTGGATGGTCCAGACCATCACCGACCGCTCCGGCCCCAGCCGCGCCAGCAGCACCCGCCAGGACACCGCCTGCTCCAGCGCGCAGCCCCGGTTGCGATCCTCGGCCAGGAACCGTTCCAGCCGGGCGGTCTGACCCTCCGCCCCCAGCCCCTGCCAGTCCTCGGTCTCTACCGTGACCTGCGCCGCGGCCACGGCCACCGGCGCCACCTGCAGCACCGGCTGCGGGCGGCCCTGCCACAGCACCGCGCTGCGCAGCACCGGATGGCGGGCGCAGACCTGCTGCCAGGCCGCCTGCAGCGCCTCGGGCGCGGGCGCCTCGGCGTCCAGATGCACCACGATCTGTTCCAGATTGACCCAAGGTCGGCCGGCAGCCGCGCTTTCATAAAGCAGCCCCTGCTGCATCGGCGTCAGGGGGATATCCCGCGCCCCGTCCACCACAGACGCTGCCTGAAGATCCGTCTCGCCCATCGCAGATGTCGAGCCAGGCTTAGCTGCCTGTGAAGTACCGGTCATGATGCCCCCTACCTGACATCGGGCCTGGGCCAACCCGCGCCATACTTTCGATCCTGTGCCGCGCCCAGGTGGTCTGGGTATCACGTCACTCTTAACATCCACCTGTCTGCGGCCCTTCCGGCCCGGCCTCCGATGATGCCGACCGCAGGGTCAAAGGCTACCAGATCAAACGGCAGACGAGCAATAAAACACCACCCGGCCACGATCACATCTCCGTCTGATCCGGCAAGATAGGGAATTTGTCGCACCCCGGTTCGGAATGTGCTCCGGGTGTAAAAGCTCCTTAATCAATCTTATGTTAAATTATTGTGCATTTACCGCGTCGCGGCGATATATTCAGCGGGCAGATGTGACAAAGGCCACCTGTCAGGCGGCCTTTGTATCTGGGTTCGACATGACACCAGCAGCAGCGGATCATTCCGCCGGGGTTTTCTGGGCAACCAGCTCCCCCAGCACCTGCTCCAGCGCCGCCGCGTCGCCGCCGCGCAGGCAGGTCAGCACGGTCCGGGGCAGACGGCGCTTGGCGCGCAGCAAAGGGGTCACCGGGCGCTTGCTGTCATGGGACAGCTCGGCGTTGATCAGCCGCGATCCGGCCGCCGCGCGCAGCCGCTCCACATGAGCCAGATCCAGCGGATGATCGCCGTGGATGGCATAGATCCGGGCCGCCCGGTCACAGCCGCTGCAGCCATCGCGGTAGCCACTGCTCCAGTCCAGCTTGCGCGCCGCCGGGAAACGGGTCTCTCCGGGGATCAGATCCTCGGCCAGGGTGGTGATCGGCTGCAGCGCCACCACGTTTTCCGCGCCGATCAGGTCGGCAAAGGCCATGGCGCCAAAGGCCCCCATACCGGAGCCCAGCACATGCACCTTGTCAAACCCAGCCATCCAGGCGCGGGTGTCCGGTGCCCGGAAATACTGTTCCAGATCCAGCGGACGGTACCAGTTCTGCTGATGCGGCAAGACCGACAGCACCGCATAGCCGGATTTGATCAGGAAACGCTCGCCAAAGCCCGGACGCAAGGGATCCTTGCGGTCCAGCGCCTGGCCTGCCCCTTCAAAGGTGACAACCAGCTCCCGCGCGCCCTCCGGATGCAGCCGCCGCATGGCATAAGACGGGGTTAGCGTGGTGGTGGGCCACAGCCCCTCTGGCAGCGCTTCTTCGGGGGCCTTCTGGCTGCGGATGGCGCCCAGATGGCCTTGCCGGTCCACCGCAGGCACCGGCTGCGGCTCGTCGGGCACGATGGTGTCGACCTCCAGCCCGTGTTCGGCCAGCGCCGCCACATATTCGGCATGCCGCTGGCGATAGGTCGCCTTCATCGTGTCCAGCATCTCGGGCGACAGATATTCATCCAGCGTCGCCTTCAGCCCCTTGCGCATGAATTTCTGCGTGTTCAGCGCCGGCAGGCCGAAATGTTCGGTCAGCTCGGCCACCCGGTTGTCATGCTTGAGGAAAATCGCCGGCTGACCCGCCTGCAGGGCCGCCACGCCACCGTGGAACCGGTCGCCGATATAGACATCATGCAGCATCGCCGCCTGCCGCCAGGCGCCAGCCTCGGAGAAGTAATAATAGCGGTTGAAATCGACCTTATGGCCGCATTTGCGGCTCAGCCAGCGATTGAGCATCTCGGGCTGGGCAATATTATTGCCCTCATTATAGCCAAACCGGTCCGTGATGAATTTACCATAGGCAAAGATCTCATCCTGGAACACATAAGAGGCGTCGATCTTGTCGAACGCCTTGGCCAGTTCGGTGCCGCGTTCAACGATGGCGCCGTCGCGCATGGAGAAATGGCCTGCGGTCATCACATTGGCCTGACGCCCCTTGGCCTGGGCCGCGGCCCCGTCGATGGCCATGATCGACTGCGGATAGACATAGAGACTGGGGCAGCCCAGCACGGTGGTGTTCTCCAGCCCGTTGTTGGCCAGCCACTCTGCCGTCTGGGTGCCGCGCACCCCAAACAGATTGGCCCGTTCATTGAGCAGCGCCAGAAGATCGCGGTTGCCCGGCAGCAGGTCCTCAAACGCATGGCTGCCCTGCATCCCGGCCCCCAGCACCACAAAAGGCACCCGCCCATCCAGCGCCTCCAGCGCGGTAAACAGCCGGATACCATCGTGATTGGGGCGGATGAAATTGGCCAGTGACACCACGATCATGTCGAAATGCTCGGCGATGGTCTCGGCATAGCCCTCACCGAGGTTCTTCTGCAGATTGGCGATATTGCCCACCGCCGACCCATCCGGGTCCTTGCGCAGGCTGCGCGCCGGGGCTTCGGCATGGATGATATTGCCGCGATTCCCGGTCAGCCGATGCGCCGGTTTCAGACCGAACAATGTGTCCGTCACCGTCGGCGGCACCCCCAGGATACTGGAGAGTGCCGGATCCGGACGGTGGACCGAAAGCACGGGAGCGTGGAAAAGGATTCTCATATATCACCAGATGTTACTCGCCATAGCCTCCACAAACGGATGGTATGGCCTATTGAAAATAGGGGATCGGCAACCGCGCTTTGGCGTCTCCGGCGGCCGCAGCCCCCGGGATTGCTGCGTTGCGCGCATGTTAGCGCCATGACCTCTGGGGACAAGCCCGGAAAACCCGGCAGAGGCCCCTGGTGGTGAAACCCTGCCCATGGGGGCGCCCCGCGCACCCGCGCGCCTGGACGTACTGGACGCCCGGCCAGATCTCCCCGCCCGCGCCCCGCCGAAAGGGTTGCGCCTGCCGCCCTCTCGCGGCATGGATAGGGGATGAAATTTCTCTTTGTGCACCAGAACATGCCCGGCCAGTACCGGGAGATGATCCAGTGGCTGGCCGATCAGGGCGAGCATGAGATCGTGTTTTTGACCCAGCGGAATGATGTGAAGCTGCCCGGGGTCACCACCGCAACCTACAGCAGCCATCACCAGCCTGCCGCCGATGCCTACGGGCTGTCCAAGGACTGGGAGGCGGCAGCCGGCAATGGCATTGGCGCCGCCCTCGCCGCGCGCCAGCTGGAGGCCAGGGAAGGCTTCAAGCCCGATATCATCATTGGCCACACCGGCTGGGGGGAGCTGACCTTCATGAAAGAGGTCTGGCCGGATGTGCCAATTATTGGCTTCTTTGAATATTTCTACCGCACCACTGGCGGGCTGGTTGGCTTTGACCCGGAAAATCCCCCCGGCGAACACGCAGGGTTCTTTGCCCATGCCCGCAACACCGTGCCCTTTGCCAATATCGAGGTGGTCGATCTGGGCCACAGCCCGACCTACTGGCAGCGCGACCGCTTCCCCAAGAGCTTTCACGACAAGATCTACGTCAGCCATGACGGCATCCGCACCGACCGGCTGCAACCGGACCCACAGGCCAGCATCGGCCTCGGCCGCCTGCCCCGGCCGCTCAGCCGCGACGATGAGGTGATCACCTATATCGCCCGCAATATGGAACGCGCCCGTGGTTTTCACGTGATGATGCGCGCCCTGCCCAAGATCCTGTCGGAACGCCCCAATGCGCGGATCCTGATGATCGGCGGCAATGAGACCTCCTATGGGCGCGAAAGCACCCATCCCGCAGGGCTGCGCGGCGAGATGGAGGATGAGCTGGGCGACAGCGTCGACTGGAGCCGGGTGCATTTCCTCGGCCGGGTGCCTTACAGCGATCTGTGCAAGATCATCCGCATCAGCCGCTGCCACATCTATCTGACCATGCCCTTTGTGCTCAGCTGGTCGTTGCTGGAATCGATGTCGATGCAGGCCACTGTCGTCGCCGCCGATGTGGAGCCGGTGCGCGAGGCGGTGACCCATAATGAGACCGGCATGCTGGTGGATTTCTTTGATCCCGGCGCGCTGGCCGATCAGGTGGTGGATGTGCTGGCCAATCCCGGCGCCTATGCCCATCTCGGCCCCAATGCCCGCGCCCATGTGGTGGAAACCTACGATTTTCTGACCCGCTGCATGCCCGAGCACGCCCGCCAGATCAACGCGCTGCTGCCTGCGGGCAAACAGCTGAAGATCTGACACCCGGGCCGGCAACCGCCCAGTCTGTAACAGTTCGGTCTGTACCAGCTCGGTCCGCAGCAGAGTATCCGGGGATGATCTGCGTCGACCCGGGATCCAGCCCCCCAGCATGGATCCATGGCCGACGCAGCCCCGACCTGCCCGGCCCACCAGATGGTGGGATCAGGACAGGAATTGCTCCGACGCCCAGATCGCGGCCTGGGTGCGGTTCTTGGCACCGACCTTGCGAAAACAGGTGCGCAGATGCACCTTCACCGTGGCCTCGCAGATGCCCAGCTCATTGGCGATGGATTTATTGGTGGCGCCGTCGATCAGCTTGGTCAGGATCAGCCATTCGCGTCCCGACAGCCCGCGCGCCGCAGCCGAGGCCGGCATCCGGCGCAGGTCCACTGGCAGGGGATCGGCCGGAACACCGTTGGGTTTCCCCTTGTTAGAGCCTGCCTCAGACAGGCTCCCATTGACCCGACCGTCCAGGGTCACCGCCGCAAAATCCGCAGAGGCGCCGAGGGTTTCCGCCGCCTGGTCGCCGCTGGATGTGGTCACATCCGCCGCCCGCAGCGCCGCGGAAATATCCGATGGCACAATCCGATAGCCGCTTTGCACCACCCGCAGCGCCGCAATCAGCGCCTCGGCCGATTTGCGTTGCGGGATCACCGCCTCGGCATAGGCGCTGAGCGCATTCTGCATGCTGGTGGAACATTCGCGCCCCATGATCAGGATCAGCAGAGAGGCGTCATTGCCCTCTTTGAACTGGCGCAATTCCTCCACCAGCTCCGGTCCGGTTTCATGGCTGTAATATAAAACCAGATCATCCACCCCCAGCCCGGAGAGCGTCGAAAGCTCATCGCAGCAGGTGCCGATCTGGTAGTCGTTGCTCTGGCAAATGGCGAGGAACATGTCGCGTAACAAGCGACTTTCGCCCACAATATGAACAGGCATGATATACCCCCATACTCTTAAAAAAACTGATCCACACACGATCAGATGGTCTCAATGAATGATCTCCGGAACAGGGAGGTCACCGGGCTTTTCTGCGGGTTTGGAACACCCCGCCCTGGCCCTCGCGGTGCTGTTGCGACCCCCGTCACAGATGGCACCCCGGTGTTGTCTTATGTCTTGTGTTTTTGTCCTTTCGATCAGATGAGCGCCGCATTGCGACCCGGCCGACCAAGGGAACGCCTCAGCCGCCTGCCCGCAGGCCATCTCTCAGCTCCCCGCTGCAGCCCCCCCTATCACGGGGAAGTTTCACAGGGCCTGCTGTTCAGGCGGGCCTCCTCCAGGCCAGCCCCCTAAAATGCCGGGGCCAAATATCACGCCCCCCTGCCTCCAAATTGCAGCCCGTATCAGCGCTGCACCGCTATGCGGCACTCCAAAATAGCCCGAATCCATCCGTTTTTGTCAAAAAACTTACCCATTGGCGAAATGTTGGCGCCACCAGAACCAAAGCCTAAAGTATTGTTTTCGATATAGGCTTTTGTTTTATCAACAAGAATATCCTCAGGGCGGGCAAATCCAAAGATGTGCGAATTCCTTAATTATGATCCGCCTCGGGCCGGTTTCTACAACCTAATGGTGTTCAATCTTCGCGAATCCTACCGCAGGAGATGGAATCACCCTTCCTTTGTTGCGCCCCCGCCCGGATCCTTACCCCCTCCGAGGTAGTTCTCCTTGAGCCCTTCACTCAGGCGGCGGATCTTTGCCAATATATAATCATTTGAAAAATAATAATATTATGGAAGATACCGAATTGGCTCTTCGCCGTGACTTGTGGCTTACCCTGCGTCACCACACCAGATATTGATTAAAACTCAACCCTCTGTGGGTTCGCCCGTTGGTTGATCGCAAGGACAGCCCAAACCAACAGCGAATCGTCACATCCGAAGGGGTACGCCCTCTGCACAATTTGACGGCACCGGCGATATGCTAGGCTGGGACATATTCGTTTTGATATGCCGGGGGGCAATATGAATGTGTTCGGGGGCGCCGTGATCCACACGGGCGAGATCGCTTTTGCGCGATCGTTTCAAAGACAAGTTTCATCCATCACCACCACCGCCATTGCCGAGATCGACTGCACCGGGCCTGCCCGTCTGCTGGTGACCACATGTCTTGTGACCAGCGGCGACGGGGCCAGCGGTGCCGGATCCGCATCACGATCCGCAGCCGGGTCGCGGCCGAAACCGCCCAGGGAGGATCTTCGCTCCCTGCTGCGCAGCGGGCCGCTGATCCATTGCACCCAGCTGCATGATCCGCAGAGCCATCCCAACGCCTGGCCCGACTGGCTGGATCCCGCTGCCCTGCGTGCGGATGGCTCTGGCCACAGATCTGGCCGCTGGGTGGTGTTTGCCTGCCGTTTTGCCGATGGCAGCGAAGACCGGGTCGCGCTGCATCTGGAAGGCAGCCAGCATGACAGCCATTGCGCCGATATCCTGCCTGCCATCTGGCCGCTCACCCGCGAGGATGTGCTGCGCGAGATGCTCGCCGGCACACCGGCGCCGGAGCTGGCCCTGGAGGCCTCCGAGACCTCCGAAGCGATGCTCTGGACAATTTCCACCAAAAGCGACAGCGCGGTTCTGGTGCTGGACAGCTCGGGCCGGCTGCTGGATTGCAATGGGGCCGGCTGCGACATGCTGGCGGCAGGCAATCTGCTGTGCAACAGCGACGGCGTGCTGCGCTGTGCCAACAGCCGGGAAACCCGGGCGTTTTACGCAGCCGTGCAGGAATGCGCGCGCACCCCGACCCAAGCAGCCGCCGGATCCCATGTGCCCGGCGGCGGGGCCAGCCAGGAGCTGATCCTGTTTCTGCAGGATGCCAGCTCGGGAATGCGGCTGCCGGTCTCGCTGACCTGCTATCTCTGTGCCGACACCCGGCGCGCGCTGGTGGTGGCGATCCTGCCGCGCCAGCCCGATCAGCAGCGGATCGAGATGCTGGCGCAGAAAATGGGGCTGTCGCCCTGCGAGGCCCGGGTTGCGGCGCTGATCCAGCTGGGGCTGTCCAACCGCGAGGCTGCGCATATTGCGGGCATCAAGGAACAGACCTTCAACACCTATGCCAAGCGGGTGATGTCCAAGCTTGAGGTGGCCGGGCGCACGGAAATGGCGCAGCGGCTGACCTGGCAGGCCTCTCTGGGGAGAGCGTCATGAACAAGGTAACCCATGAAAGCCTCACCCAGGGGCCACCCGCACCGGTCGCGCCAACCGCGGCCTCGATCGGCGCCGCAGCCCTGGCCGCCCAGGACCGCCGCGCGGCAGACCCCGCCACAGGATCGACCACGGATGCGACCAGAAACACCGGCAAGGCCAAGTCGGCAGCCGGATCAGAAACCGCAGCCGAGCCGGCATCAGATATCGAGATGGAGAGCACCACGGATCAGACCACGCAGAACACCGACAAGCCGCGCCCCGACGGGGAGCCGGCCCATGCAGAAGCCACATCGGAGGCCGCATCGGAGGCCGCCGCCCACAGGCTCGCCCCGGCGGATCTGGACCAGCTGGCCGCCCATCTGCGCGGCGGCCCCCAGCCTCTGGCCGGGCGCGGCGATCTCATCGAGCTGCACAAGCGGATCACGGCGATGTTCGCCACCCTCAACGACGGGCTGGGTGAGATCTACACCCGGAAGGCCGAGGCGGATCGCAAGGCGCTGAGCGCGCGCATCGACACGCTGGAGGAGGCGGTGAACCGGATGGAAGGGGCGCTGCGGATCGAGCTGGAGCCGGTGCTGCGCAACAGTTTTGCCAGGGTGCTGGCCGACAGCTCCGCCCACCGCCGCAGCCTGCGGCAGCGGCTGGCACGCGGGCTTGGCCAGGGCGGATATCTTGCGCTGATCCTGGCGCTCGGGCTGGCGGCGGGCACGCTCTATCACAGCCGGATTTCCGCCGCTGCCGGCACGGCCTGGAGCGAGGCGCAGATCCATTGGGCCAGCCTTGTCCGTTTTGTTGAAACCACCAGAGAAGATCCGGGCCAATAAGCAGGGAGACGGCCTGGCGATATCTGCAAATAATAGACTCTAACAAAGGATAAAGAGTCTTTCTCTTTCGGGGGTGCGACATCCCTCCGGGCCGGACTGCTGTCCCAAATCCCCGGCCCGGAAAAGATGCGTCGGACGGCTTTGGTGCCTGTCCCACATATCTCGCAGAAGAGCCCGCCGGGCATCTGATGCCGCACCCCCGGAAATCGACAATTTGAGAAAAATTTGTCCCCATTTGGGGGCATCCACCCCACCCGATTTGCGATGCAATCACCATCAGAGACCCAAGCGGTCTTTTGGTACTGGTCAGGTCCCACACCCAATTTCCCCTGGCCAGATTTCTAAAGGGGGTCGCGTCGGGGGGCGCATCACACTCCCGGTATATTAATTAGGAGGATGTTTAAGATGGGTAGACCAGACGAAGGCTCACCATGGGAAGAGTGTAATCCAGACTGCGAGATCATCTTTGACGAGGACAATAAATTCAGTCCCAATTACAATGATGGCACCACGGAACGTGGCGGTCGCGATGGCAATGTCATCAATCTGAACGACCATGATGCCGGCGACAACGCCGCAGCTGGCGGCGGCAATGATGCGGTCTATGGCAACGAGCGCAACAACCGGCTCGATGGTCAGTCCGGCCAGGACTATATCGAAGGCCGCGGCGGCAATGACGCCATCAATGGTGATGGTGGCAATGATACCCTTTACGGGGGCAATGGCACCAACGCGACCCGCGACGGCAACGACTGGATCGATGGCGGCGATGGCTGCGATTACATCGATGGCGAAAACGGCAATGACTCGCTGCTGGGCGGCAAGGATCAGGATACGGTCTTTGGCGGCAATGGCGACGACCAGATCTTTGGGGATGAAGGCGGCAAGGGCGATGGCTCCGGCGACGCCGGCGATTACCTCTATGGGGATCTGGGCGACGACTGCATGGACGGCGAAGGCGGCGACGACTGCATGTGGGGTGACCGCGGCGGCCGCGCTGGCGAATCCATCTATGACGGCGACGACACCATGTATGGCCGCGGCGGCAATGACCGGATGAACGGTCAGGGCGGCGACGACCGTATGGCCGGTGGTCTGGGCGACGACCTAGTGATCGGCGGCTCCGGCGATGACGAGATGTTCGGCGACGAACGTCAGTCCCAGGGCGACGATCTCGACTTTGGCTCTGACAGCGGTCCGGTTGGCAAAGGCCCCAATGAAGACGGCAATGACTGCATGCTAGGTGGCGATGGCCATGACACCATGGATGGTCAGGGTGGCATGGACACCATGTTCGGCGAAACCGGCGACGATCTGATGCAGGGCGGCCGCGGCCGTGACCTGATGGATGGTGGCGAAGGCCGTGACGACGTCAATGGCGATGCCGGCAAGGACACTCTCCGCGGCGGCAGCAACAATGACGTGCTCGAAGGTGGTGCCCAGGGCGATTTGATCTTTGGTGACCATGCCCGGGTCAAGGGCTATGGCGACATCGATTGGGATTGCTGCGACGACGACCCCAAAACATCGGTCGAGGCCTCAGCGCATACCAGCGATGAAACCGATCTGCGTCCCGTCGACTGCCCGGACTGCTACACACCGCAGGACGGTGGCGAAGCCGGCAATGACCGCATCCGCGGTGGCTCCGGCCATGACACCATGTTCGGCGAAGAGGGCAATGACGTCATCATCGGCGGCCGTGGTTTCGACCTCGGATATGGGGGTATCGGTCGTGACCGTCTTTATGGCAACCAGGGCAATGACACCCTCTATGGCAACGAAGGCGATGACTGCGTCCACGGCAATGTCGGCGACGACGTGCTGTTCGGCAACTCCGGCAACGACACCGTCAAAGGCGGCGATGGCGATGACCTGATCTACGGCAACAACCAGGCCGATACGCTCTATGGCGATGCCGGTAATGACACTATGTATGGCGGTCATGGCAATGACCTGATGCATGGTGGCACTGGCAATGACGTCATGAGCGGCGGCGACGGCGAAGACACCGTCAACGGCGATGATGGCGACGATCTGCTGATGGGCGACAACCGTGCCGACGAACTGAATGGCGGCGACGGCGATGACGTCCTTCTGGGCGGCAACGGTGGCGATGACCTGAACGGCGACAATGGCAACGACTGCCTCTATGGCGAAGTTGGCAATGACGATCTGGACGGTGGCCGTGGCCATGACTTCCTGGATGGCGGTGAAGGCAATGACACCCTCTACGGCGGCGACGGCAACTTCAACGACTACCTGAAAGGTGGCGCGGGAGATGACGATCTGACCGGTGGCAACGGCAAGGATGTCTTCATCATCGACCTGACCTGGGACGGGGCTTCCTTCAGCTCCGGCGATGGCATCGACTGCATCAATGACTTTGACATTGATGAGGACCACGATGTGCTGGCCTTCCGCGTCACCAATATCGACGCTGGTGCAGGCACCTCGTCAGAGGCGGCCTTTGGCGCCCTGAATGGCGTGGCCAGTGTTTCGGATGATGGCACCGACACCACCATTTCTGTTGGTGGCGCCACCGTGGTCATCAAGGGTCTGACCAATGCCAATGGCTACACCTCCCTGGGACAGGACGCCCTGCCCTCTGGCGGTGTTGGCATCAATGCGGTCGGCACCGGCGACGCCGGCAGCTACGAGCCGATCCGGGTCGTGGCCAGCGATGACGGCTTTGACGACAGCTATGACAACATCTGGGGTCATACGCTCTGAGCCATAAGGAATGATCCTCCCGGGTGGCGGCCGCCACCCGGGGGGGTCTAGCCCTGGTTCAGGACAGCGATTTGGTCCCCGGCCAAGGATTGCCACCTTGGACCAGGGCGCTGATCTGCCAGCTTCAGAAACTTCACATCGTGCAACCGGGGGGTCACGGGTATGAAGACGAAACGGGTCTTTGACGGACAGCGGGGTGTTATCACCTCAATTTTTGTAGCGAGTATCTTTGTTAACCTGCTTGTCCTGACAGCGCCGCTGTACATGTTGCAACTGTTTGCCCGGGTCATGGCTTCGGGCAGCATGCCAACCTTGATTGCTTTGACCACCGGCGCGGCAATCGCGCTGGTGTTCTTCTTTCTCTTTGATGTCATTCGCCAGCGCCTCGTCGCCCGCCTCGGCTCGCGGCTGGAGGCCCGGCTGAGCCCGGTTGTCCTGCAAGGGATGATCAGCGGCAACCTGCCCGCGCCTCTGCGCACGGCGGAACCGATCCGCGACATTCAGGATCTGCGCGGCTTTGTCACCAGCCCGGTGTTCATTGCGCTCCTGGATGCGCCCTGGTCGCTGCTGTTCATCGGGCTGATCTTTCTGTTCAGCCCGGTCCTGGGGCTGGTCTCGGTGGTGGGTCTGCTGATCCTGCTGGGGCTTGGCGTGCTGAGCGAGGTCTTTGCCCGCGCGCCCGGCAAGACCTCCGAGGAGGCCGCCCGCGAAACCAATGCCGCGGTTGAGGAGATGATGGTCAATGCCGAGATCATCCACGCCATGGGCAAGACCTCTGCCCAGATCGGCCGCTGGCGGGGGCGCGCCTTTACCGCCATTCTCTTTGGCACATTGGTCACCGACCGGGTGGCGCTGATGACCTCGCTGGCCAAGGCCACCCGCATGGGTCTGCAGATCGCCGTGCTTGGCGTGGGCGTGGTGCTGGTGATCAACAACCAGCTGACACCGGGGCTGATGATTGCCTCCTCGATCCTGCTGGGCCGGGCCGCCGCCCCGGTGGAGCAATCCATCGCCGGCTGGCGTGCCCTGCTCAAGGCCCGCAGCGCCATGGAACGGCTGAACCTCCTGCTGGCCCATGCCGAAGACACCAGCGACCGGATGGAACTGCCCGACCCCACCGGGCGGCTGTCAGTGGAAAATGCCACCGTGGTGCTGCCGGGGCGGCAGGATCCGCTGCTTCTCGACATCACCCTGTCGCTGCAACCGGGCCATGCGCTGGGGCTGATCGGCCCGTCGGGCGCGGGCAAGACCACATTGGCGCGGGCGCTGGTGGGGCTGCAACCGCTGGTGCGGGGCCATGTGCGCATCGATGATGCCGCCCTCACCGATTGGGACCCCGAACAGATCGGCCGCCATATCGGCTTTCTGCCGCAGCAGGTGGAGCTGTTCCGCGGCACCGTGGCCGAGAATATCGCCATGATGGATCCGACATCGAAACCCTCCGATGTGGTGGCCGCCGCCAAACTGGCCCGCGTGCATGAGCTGATCCTGGCCCTGCCCGGCGGCTATAACGCCGAAGTCGGCCCGCGCGGCGGGTTCCTCTCCGCAGGGCAGCGTCAGCGGATTGGCCTGGCCCGCGCCTTCTTTGGCGATCGCAAGCTGATCGTGCTGGATGAGCCCAATGCCAATCTCGACCCCGAAGGCGAAGAGGCCCTGGCCGCCGCCATCGAGGAGGTCTGCACCCGTGGTGCCATCGTGGTGGTGGTGACGCATCGGCTCAACCTGTTGCGGCGGGTCAGCCATGCCGCCCTGATACAGGAAGGGCGGATTGCCCGCTTTGGCGAGGCCCGTCAGATCATCGAAGCCGCCGCCCAGCCGATGAGCCGGGCCCAGAGCGATCCCAAGGTGACCAATCTCGCACCGCGCCGGGCGGCGGCCCGGACGGACACCGATGCAGAGGCCAGCGCCGCAGAAGGAGCCCAGTCATGAGCCGCAGCAACAGCCGGGAGCTGGCCCCGCGCGCCGCCAGCGAGATTGAAATAAACCGGGGCTTTCAGGACCTGATGCCCGATGGCTTCACCCTGCCCCGCACCCCGCCAACCCGCGTGCGCCAATTGGTGCTGTGGATGCTGGTCTGCGGCTTTGGCCTGTTTGGCGGTTTGGTGTTCTGGGCGACCAGGGCCGAGCTGACCAGCGCCGTGGTGGCCCCCGGGGAATTCACCGTGGATGGCGACCGGCTCAGCGTACAGCATCTGGAGGGCGGCATCGTCCGCGAGATCAATGTGGCCGAGGGCGATATGGTTGCCGAGGGCGATGTGATCGCGGTGCTGGACGGGCGCCGGATGCGCGCCAACCGCGCCATCCTGACCAGCCAGATGGCCAGTCTTCTGGCCCAGCAGGCGCGGCTTCAGGCGGAGCTGGCCCAGGCTGATCAGATCGAGATCCCGGCCGAGCTGGACCAGCTGATTGCCGAGGATCCAGAGCTGGTCTCGCTGTTTGAGGTGCAGCGCGATGTCTTCGCCAGCAACCGCGCCTTGTATGAAGGTCAGGTGCAGATCCTGCGCGACCGGATTGCCCAGCTGGGCAAACAGCTCATCGGGCGGCAGGCGCGGCTGACCGCGGTGGAGGATCAGCTGACCCTGATCAGGGGCGAGGTCGCCGATCTGCACAAGCTCTATGAAAAAGGCCTGGTTCCCAAGACCCGGCTCAGCGACCGGCTGTTGCAGGAAACCGGGCTGATGGGCACGTTTGGCGCGCTGGAAAGCGACAGCGAAAACCTTCAGGAGCGTGTCGCCGAAACCGAGGAGCGCATTCTGCAGGTGCACCGCGACACGGTGAACCGGATCTCCAGCGAAACCCAGCTGGTGCAGGAGCGTATTCTGGACCTGCGCCAGCGGCTGGATGCGGCGGAGGATGTGATCGAACGCCAGACCATCCGCGCGCCGCAGGCCGGCCGGGTGGTGGAGCTCTCCATCAATACGCTGGGCCAGGTGCTGAACCCGGGCCAGAATGTGCTGGAGCTGGTGCCCTCGGGCAGCGATCTGATTGTCGTGACCCGCGTCTCGCCCACCGATATCGACGAGGTGGTGACCGGTGGCCGGGCCCGCGTGCAGCTCACCGCCTATAGTTTCCGCTCCACCCCGCCGGTCCGGGGCGAGGTGGTGATGGTGGCGGCCGACAGCATTGCCGATCTCAACAGCGGCATTCCCTATTACCGCGTTCACATCCGCATTCCGCCCGAAGAGCTGGCGGCGCTGCCCAACGTCAAGACCCTGCCCGGCATGCCGGCCCAGGCGATGATCGAAACCGGGCGGCAGACCTTGGCGGATTACCTGCTCAGCCCGGTGCTGCGCAGCATGTCGAACGCGTTGAGAGAGGGGAATGGCTGATCAGGGATGCGCGGCCGGTAAGACGTCTGGCGTTTCATACCTGGGGGGGACCTGATCAGACTTCCTTTCGCCCGTCCGGCCTCTGGCCGGGCGGGTCTTTATCTGGGCAGACCGCCGGCAGGCACCGCCGTGCAAAATAGGTCCGGTTCGGCCCAAATGTTTCGCACGCGAAACATTTAGACAACAATACTGACCTATTTTAAAGGCAAACCCGTCTCTGACACGGGGCTTTTCCCCTGCCCTATTCCGTGGCGCGTTTCTTCACCCAGCCCAGAAAGGCCGCATCGGGGCGGCGCAGCCGCGGCGCGCCGGAACGCACCCACATTTCGCGCCAGTCGGCCTCCAGCGCATAGACGTCAATGCCGGGGATCAGGCTGCGGGCCTGTTCCAGCGCGCGCGCACTCAGCACCGGCGGGCGCTGGCTGTTGTCCAGCACCGCATGTTTCTGGGAAAAGCGGATCAGATCCCCCGGCAGCTCTTCCATCGCGTAATCCGGCAGCGGCTGGGCGGTGATCATGTCGCGCAGCATCTTGCGGAACACCCGGCGCGGGCTGGCGGAGCCGGATTTCTTCAACAGCGTCTCCACCGAGATCTGCCAGCTGTCCTGGCGGCCGCAATGTTTGCGCGCCAGCTCATAGATGCGCCGCTCCAGCGGTTTGCGGAGACGGAAGTAATCGCGGCTGAGGGTCAGCACCGATTTCGACAGCACCGCGCGATAGATCCATTCGCTGAGCGTCACCACCACATTGACCATCCGCCCGCCGCGCGCCTTGCGCACGATCTCCCAGCTCTCGATCAGGCCAAAGCCGCTGGTGACCTCCTGACCGCCGGTGACGATATTGGTGGTGATGCGGGTGCCCGCCAGCCGCTCGAACGCCTCGCGCAGGCGGCGGTAGGCATCGCCCGAGGTCTCGCGGTTGGTCGCCACCAGCAGATCATGGGCGGTGAGATGCAGCGTGCGGCTGACCTGCCGGCCGGCATTCACCGCCGCCATCAGCTGGCTGATGCAGAAGATCAGGATGTCCTTGTCATGGATCGTCGCCAGCCCTTTGACCGAGGGCACCACGGTGATCTCCGCACCATTATGTTCATAGTTCAGGATGCGCCGGTCCGGTCTTGTGCCGAGCGAGAACAGCGGATGTTCCATCGAGGCGAGATCGTTTTTCGGAATCGCATCGAAGATATCGCAGAGAAAGAAATCCCCCCCCTGCGCCGCGCTGCCCCCTGCGGTCATCTGGCCCGAAATCTGGCCTGCCATATTGCTGTCCCGTCTGCTCTGCCCGCCCCCCGCTTATCCGGGCCTTATGGCCTCTTTCGGGGTGACTCGCGTCTTCGTGGTTTTGATTACGCCCACCCTAAAGTTATCCACACCACTTCTCAACGGGGGTTCGGAGTCACTGGTTCGGGGGTTCAGAGTCAGTCTTTCGGGGTTTCGGAATCGCAGCAGCCCGAAAATCGGCTCCAAACGCCAATGAAAAAAGGGCTTTGCCGCCACTGGTGTTGCGCCTTAACTTATATATAACTCAATTATAACAGGTAGAAAAAATCGACAGGGCAGAAATTGCCCCGGTCCCGCCCCGGATCCCGCCGGTTTCTTTTACCGCAACCCCCGGATTTGCTTAGAAAATTCAAAACAGATGCGCATATATCTTTCATGTGCGCTGTTTTATGCTATCATCTCCAAAAGGCCGCACATCAAACAGGGAGCCCTACAGGATCCCTGCACCGGCGGACCCAGGCAGAGGCGTGAGAGCAATGGCACGAGACATCCAGAAGAAAGATCCAGGCCGCAATGCGGCCGGGCTGCCCCCCTATTTCAACATCGACCCCGACGCCGCCCTGGGCGATCTGGAGGCCCCCACCAGCACCGGCGGCTTTGCCGATATCGCCGAGGCCTGCGCGCGCGGCCGGGCCGATCTCTCCAGCCGGGGCATGAACGAAGAGGGCCGCAAGGAGCTGCGCCTGTTCTCCACCTGGGAGATCACCCGCTATCTGATCCCGGTCGCCCAGGCCCATTTCCGCCGGGTGCTGAAGGCCAACCCAGATCTGCCGCAGGGCCGCTCCGAGACCGAAGGTGGCGCCAAATGGTTCACTCTCGACGAGGTGCTGCGCCTGCGCGCGCATTTTGCCGCCCAGGGATCCAAGGCGAAGGATTACCAGCCCTACCGCCCCGAAGGGCTGCCCGCCAAAATGGTCGCTGTCGCCAACTTCAAGGGCGGCGTCGGCAAGACCTCCACAGCGGCCCATCTGGCGATGTCGGCGGCGCTGGATGGCTACAAGGTGCTGGTGATCGATCTTGATAGCCAGGGTTCGATGACCTCGATCTTTGGTGGCCGCGTGGAGGATGAATGGCAGACCGCCTTTCCGCTCTTGGCGCGCCATTACGGCGATCACCTGCGCCTGGAAAACCAGCGCCGTCTGGATCGCGGCGATGCGCCCCAGCCGCTGGACGACAGCCTGTCGGCGGCGATGGGCATGACGGCAGCGGATGTGATCCAGCCCACCCATTGGCCCAATATCGATCTGATCGGCGCGCAGCTGAACCTCTACTGGGCGGAGTTCCAGATCCCGGTCTGGCGGATGGCCGCGCGCAGCTGGAAGCTCTGGGATGCGCTCACCGAGCGGCTGGAGGCCGACGGGGTGCTGGAGCAATACGACGTGATCTTCATCGACACGCCGCCGGCGCTTGGCTATCTCACCATCAACGGGCTGTCGGCGGCGGATATCCTTCTGGTGCCGATGGGCGCGTCGTTTCTGGAATTCGACAGTACGGGGCGGTTTTTCGATATGCTGCATTCCACCTTCGCCTCCATCGAGGAGGGCGAGAATCTGGCGGCGCGCGCGCTGGGGCGGCCGGAGATTGCCTTTGAATGGGATGCGGTGCGCACGGTGATCACCCGCTATGACGGCGCCCAGCAGGGCGAGCTGGCGGCCTTGATGCAGGCCTATCTGGGCCCCACCCTGTCGCCGCACCGGCAGGATTACACCGCGCTGATCGGCCAGGCCGGCGAGCAGGTCAATGGCATCTACGAGGCCGATTACCGCGATTTCAACCGCGAGACCTACGCAAGGGGGCGCGAGACCTTTGACGCCACCTATGCGGCCTTCAAGCGGCTCCTGCTGGCGGTCTGGCGCCGGGATGAGTTGCAGATGCAGCGCGCGGCGCAGTAACGGGCTAAAAACGCAAAGCGCCTCATACTGCGACCCTGCACCCCCCAAAGGGCAAACAGGGCGTGCAGGGATCAGAACAGGCGCAGGAAGAGGACAGGCAGATGGCAAAACGCAAACGGCTTTCACCGGCACAGCCGACCTATCTCAGCACGGCACCTGAGAACAAATCCGCCCTCGGCGGCCCCGGTTCGCTGTCAGCGCCGCCGATTGCGCAGGTCGCCTCCGAAGCCGCCACAGAGGGCGCGCTGCAGGAGCTGACAGCGGTGCTGGAGACCGCCCGCGCCAAGGGGCTGATGATCGAGGAGATCGCGCTTGGCGCCATCGACGAGACCCATCTGGTGCGCGACCGGCTGGAGCAGGACGAGGAAGAGATGGGGGCGCTGGTCGGATCCCTGCGCGCCCGTGGCCAGCAGACCCCGATCGAGGTGGTCGCCCTGGGCGCGCAGGCCCCGGCGGGCAAGACCCATGGTCTGATCTCCGGCTGGCGCCGTCTGACCGCGATGCGCAGGCTATATGCCGAGAGCAATGATCCTGCCTTTGCCACCATCAAGGCGCTGGTGATCCAGCCCGACGGGGCCGAGGGCGCCTATGTGGCGATGGTCGAGGAAAACGAAATCCGGGTGAACCTCTCCCATTACGAACGCGCCCGCATTGCGGTGCGGGCGCTGCGCGAAGGGGTCTACAGCAGCCAGAAATACGCGCTGCAATCGCTCTTTGCCAATGCCACCCGCGCCAAACGCTCCAAGATCGGCAGCTTTGTCACCCTGGTCGAGGCGCTGGATGAGGAGCTGCTGTTTCCCACCGCCATCCGCGAGAAACTGGGATTGGGGCTGGCGCGGGCCTTTGTGCAGGATCCGGGCTTTGCCGATGCGGTGGTCGCGGCCCTGCGCGCCACCGCCCGCCCCACGGCAGAGGCGGAACAGGCGCTGCTGAGCCAGCTGCTTGAGGCCCATGAGGGGAGTGAGATCGCGCCGGCAGATCCGCCGGAGGCGGCCCCTGCCCCGGTTCCGTCCTCTGCCCCGGGTTCCTCTCCGGGTCCTTCTCCGGTGCCACGGGTGCGCAGCCTGGATCCGGCGGACAGCATCGGCGCACATGAGCGGGTGAGCGTGCAGGCCGCCGCTGGCGTGCGGCTGGGATTCACCCCCGGCCAGCAGCGGATCGAACTCACCGGGACAGCGGTGGACAGCACCCTGATGGAGGATCTGAAGGCCTGGCTGCGCCACCGCTGAACAGAGTCTGAGGATGATGTGAAAAGACCCTGATACAGCTGTATCAGGGTCTTTTTGTGTTTGGGGTGATGTCCGGGTGGGTTTAGCGGCCCACCCCGATATAGGTCTCGAACCCGGCGCGTTTGGCGGCTTTGGCGGTGTAGATATTGCGCAGATCCACCATCCGGGGCTGCGCCATCTTGCGCCCCAGCGCCTTCAGGTCGAGGGCGCGGAATTCATTCCATTCCGTCAGCAGCACCACCAGATCGGCATTGCGCACGGCCTTGTAGGGATCGTCTTCCCATTTGACACCGGGCAGCAGATCGCGGCCTTCGGCCTCGCCCTGCGGGTCCACCACCCGCACCTTGGCGCCGCCGCCGATCAGGGCCGGCACGATGGTGAGGCTGGGGGCCTCGCGCATGTCATCGGTGTTGGGTTTGAAGGTGACGCCAAGCACCGCGATGGTCTTGCCGTTGAAACTGCCGTCACAGGCATCGCGCAGCTTCTCCAGCATCCGCGCCTTGACCTCCTGATTGACCCGCATCACCGTTTCGGTGATCTGCATCGGATAGGCGTGGTCCTGCCCGATGCGCGCCAGCGCGGCGGTGTCCTTTGGGAAACACGACCCGCCATAGCCGGGACCGGCATGCAGAAACTTATTGCCGATGCGCCCGTCCAGCCCGATGCCACGGGCGACCTCCTTTACATCGGCGCCCACCCGTTCACAGAGGCCTGCGATTTCATTCATGAAGGTGATCTTGGTCGCGAGAAACGCATTGGCGGCATATTTGATCATCTCGGCGCTTTCGAGATCGGTGGTGAGGATCGGGAAATCGCGCAGGTAAAGCGGCCGGTAGATCTCGGCCATGACCTCGGCGGCGCGGTCGTTCTGCACGCCGACAACCACCCGGTCGGGGCGCATGAAATCATCAATCGCCGCCCCTTCGCGCAGGAATTCCGGATTGGAGGCGACGTCAAATTCCGCCGCCGGATTGGCTTTGGCAATCACCTGTTTCACCTGCCGGTTGGTGCCCAGGGGCACGGTCGATTTGGTGACCACCACGGTATAGCCCTGAAGGGCGGCGGCGATCTCCTCGCTGGCGGCCATCACATAGGTGAGATCGGCATGGCCATCGCCGCGCCGCGTGGGCGTGCCGACGGCGATGAACACCGCTTCGGCCTCGGCCACGGCGGCGGCCAGATCATCGGTAAAGGACAGCCGGCCCGCAGCCACATTGCGCGCCATCAGATCCTCCAGCCCCGGCTCGTAGATCGGCACCTCGCCGGCCTGCAGCCGCGCAATCTTGGCCGCATCCTTGTCGACACAGATCACATCATGGCCAAAGTCGGAAAAACAGACGCCGGAGACCAATCCGACATATCCGGTGCCAATCATTGCAATGCGCATGGGGGCGGTCCTTTGCTGTTGCCTCATATCCTCCGCTTGCAGGGGCGGAGTGTTGGGGATCAGACATATACGGGCGCGCGGGAAGCGGGAACCGGAATTTTGGTCAGGACTCAGGCTGATCAGGGTGCGGAAGTGGCCCAATGGGGCGGGGAGCGAAATAGGTCCGGTTCGGACCAAATGTTTCGCGTGCGAAACATTTGGTCAATTATGCTGACCTAAATTAGGGAGATGTCCTGATCCCGATTTCACAGAAATCGGGAGGCCTGCGGCGCGAGTATTTGGGGAAAGGTGACAGGTCAGAAGCGCATGTCGCGCCAGATCAACCCTGCCCGGATCAGCCTTGGGTGCCGCTGTAATACGCCCGGTACCAGGCGACAAACCGCGCGACGCCTTCTGCGACGCTGACCTGCGGTTCATATCCGGTGAGCTGGCTCAGCAAGCTGGTATCGGCCCAGGTGGCAGGCACATCGCCGGGCTGCATGTCCATCAGGTTTTTGCGGGCCGTGATCCCCAGCGCGGTTTCCAGCGCCGCGATATACTCCATCAGCGGCGTGGGTCTGGAGGCGCCGATATTGACCACCCGGAAGGGGGCGACAGGGCTGAGATTGTCCTGTTCCGAGACCGGCTGATCCCCCGGCACCGCGTCGATCAGCCCGGTGATGCCCGCAACCAGATCGTCGATATAGGTGAAATCCCGGCTCATCCTGCCGTGATTGTAGACGTCGATCGCCTCACCGGCCTCTATCGCCCTGGTGAATTTGAACAGCGCCATATCGGGCCGGCCCCAGGGCCCATAGACGGTGAAAAACCTGAACATCGTGGTCGGCAGCCCGTAGAGATGGGCATAGGAATGCGCCATTGTCTCGCCGGCCTTCTTGGTGGCGGCATAAAAGGACATCTGATGATCCGCCTGCTGGCGCTCATCAAAGGGCATCTGCGTGTTGGCACCATAGGCCGAGGAGGTGGAGGCGATCAGCATATGGGCGGGCGGATGGGCGCGGGCGGCCTCCAGCAGTTCAAAGGTGCCGATCAGATTGGCCTCAAGATAATCGCGCGGCGCATCGATGGAATGGCGCACCCCGGCCTGGGCGGCGAGATGGATCACCACATCCGGTTTATGGGTGGCAAACAGCCCCATCAGGCGGCCGGGATCTTCCAGCTTGCCAATGATTGGCGTGAAGCTCGCGTAATCCGCCAGCCGCGCATGGCGGCGTTTCTTCAGGGTGACGTCGTAATAGGGCGAGAGGCAATCCAGCCCAATGACATGCCAGCCTGCGGCGAGCAGCCGGTCTGCAAGGTGATAGCCGATAAAGCCGGCCGATCCGGTGATAAGAGCGGTTTTCATGCCCCTTAGGTGGCGGCTTGGGCGCGGGGTGTCAATGCGTCCTGTGGCGCGGGAAAGCGACCTGTGACCGGCAGGTGAATTGACAGCACGGTCTATTTATGAGCTTTGCGCCCTGAACCAGATCCGCCGCCGCCCACAGGAGCCTTTGCCACCGTGACTGAAACCCTGATCCCCGAGCCCGCGCATCAGGCTGCGGCCGCCGCTGGTGCTACCGCTGGTGCCGGACGTCTGGTGGCGGTGGTGGTCACCTATAATCGGCTTGCGAAACTCAAGGTGACATTGGCGCGGCTGCTGGACAGCCCGGGCGCGGAGCTGGCCGCTCTGGTGGTGGTGGACAATGCCTCTGATGATGGCACCGGCGACTGGCTGGCGACCTGGGCTGCGGATCATCCCCGCGCCGATGTGGTGCGCAGCGAGATCAACCGCGGCGGGGCCGGCGGTTTTGCCCTGGGGATGCAGCGCGCGATGGAGGCGCATGCCCCCGACTGGCTGGTGGTGATGGATGATGACGGCCGCCCGGAACCCGGCGGGCTGGCGGCGTTTCACGCCATGGGGCAGAGCGGTGAGCTGGCCCATTGGGACGCGGTGGCGGCGGCGGTCTATTTCCCAAGCGGCGAGATCTGCGAGATGAACCGCCCCTCGCGCAATCCGTTCTGGAGCCTGGGGCATTTCCTGTCCACCGCGCGCAAAGGGCGCGATGGGTTCCATATTCCGCGCAGCGCCTATGACGGCGGGCTGAGCGCGATTGATGTGACGTCTTTTGTGGGGTTTTTCATCTCGGCGGCGGCGGTGCGGCGGGTGGGCTACCCGGATCCGGACCTGTTCATCTATGGTGATGATGCGCTTTATACGCTGGGGCTCAGTGCGGCGGGCGGGCGCATCTGCTTTGCCGCCAATGTGCGGTTCGAGCATGATTTCTCCACCTTCAGCAATGGCGACAGCGGCCAGCGCTTTCGCCCGCTGTGGAAGGTCTATTACCACCACCGCAATCTGCTGCTGCTTTATCGGCAGGCGGCGGGCTGGCTGTTCTGGCCGGTGCTGCTGCTGATCCTGCCGAAATGGATCCTGAAAGTGCGTCATCACCCCGGCGTGCGCCGCGCCTATCTGCGGCTCACCTGGCTGGCGGTGCGCGACGGGCTGCTGCGGCGCCTGGGGCGCCGCCATGCCGCGGTGCTGGCAGAGGCTCGCGAATAAATAAGGCGCAGATCAGCGGTTCAGGATCACCCGGTGATAGCGGCGCATCAGGATCAGGCCCAGGGCGGTCAGTGTCATGCCGATCAGCAGCACATAGGCATGGCTGACGTAATCGGCATTATAGGTGGGATAAAATCCGGTGCGCATCAGCCCGATGATATGCAGAAGCGGATTATACCACAGAATGTCCTGTGCCACCGGCGGCAGGTCCTCGTAGATATAGATCACGCCGGAGGCCAGGAACAGCGGCCGGGTGATGATCGACCAGGCCACATCCCACAGGGGAAACAGCCCCATCAGCACCGCATTCATGCAGCCGACCCCCAGCCCGAGGATCATGGCGAGGGCGATGGCTTCGACCAGGGGGGGCAGGTCGATGGCGGTGCGGCTGTCGATCACCGCGAGGATACCGGTCATCAGCAGGGTGGTGATGACAATGCTGGTCAGGCTGTTCAGCACAAACCGTGCCAGGATCGCATCCAGCCAGGTGACAGCGGGGTATCGCAGCAGGGGGCGGGAATAGGCAAGCGCCCGCGCAACGGTGCCGGAGAGAGTCTGATACAGGTTAAATGGCAGGAATCCGGTTGCGTAAAACAGCAGGAAACTGGTGCCGAGCGACGGCGTGCGGATCACCAGCGAGAAGCCCAGCGACAGGAACAGGATCGCGGCCAGGGGCTCCAGGATCCCCCAGAGATAGCCACCGGGGGTGCGCCCGTAGCGGGTCGACATCTCGCGCAGCACCAGCGCGGCCACGGTGCGCAGCGTCGCCATGCTGCGGCGGTGGCGGCGATGCGGATTGGCGGCTGGGCTGGTGGGGATCTGGGCCGGCGTCTGGGCGGGAGCCTGTGCCGTAACCTGTGTCTTTGGCGGGCTTAACGGACGGGGCTGAGCCGGGGGCGCAGAAGAAGACAGGCTGGCCATGAACACCCCATGAATACCCATTGTGAAACGCGGATCGCGAACGGTATTATGAGAGAAACAAAAGACAATGACAAACGGCTTGGGGCAGGGTGCTTTTGGGCCGGGACAGGTTGATCATGACACAGACGCCCCCGTCGGCCCTGGCCGGACGCCCCGCCTCAGAAGAGGCGACATCAGAGGAGGCGGCTGCGGCAGATACCGCAGCAAGCACAGCAACCGGTACACCCGCTGCCTCTCCTGCTGCCACAGCATCGGCCCCGGATGCGGCAGAGGCCGCAGCCCCTGTCCAGCGGGTGCCGGATCCGGTCAAACAGCTGAAACGGGTACGGCGCAAGGCGCGCAAGGCCGAGGCCGCCGTTGCCGAGCTGGAGGCGCGTATCGCTGAGGCCGAGCAGCGCCCGGCCTATCCGCTGGCACGGCCTGCCAGCATGAAAAAACGCCACTGGGGGCTGGTGATCAGCTTTGTGGCCTTGGTGCTGGCGCCGCTCCTGGCGGTGATGATCTATCTCTGGACCTTTGCCGAGGATCAATATGCCTCCACCGCAGGCTTTACCGTGCGCAGCCAGGAAAGCAGCGGCGCCAATGATCTTCTGGGCGGGCTGGCGCAATTTACCGGCAACAGCAGCGCCTCGGACAGCGACATCCTCTATGAATTCATCCAGAGCCAGGAAATGGTGGCCGCGGTCGATGCGGCGGTGGATCTGCAGGGGCATTACAGTGCGCTCTGGCCGCGCGACTGGGCCTTTGCGCTCTGGCCGGAGGCGACGATCGAGGATCTGACCTGGTACTGGCAGCGCATTGTCGGGATCTCCTTTGACAGCGGCTCGGGGCTCATTGAGGTGCAGGCGCTGGCCTTTGACGCAGAAACCGCGCAGGCGATCACAAAAGCCATCGTCGCCGAGAGCCAGACCCGGATCAATGCGCTCAATGAACAGGCGCGCGCCGATGCGATGCGCTATGCCCGCGCCGATCTGGACGAGGCGCTGGAGCGGCTGAAGGCCGCGCGCCAGTTGCTGACCCAATTTCGCACCCGCACCCGGATCGTCGATCCCGAGGCCGATATCCAGGGCCGTATGGGGGTGATGAACAACCTTCAGCAGCAGCTGGCCGAGGCGCTGATCCAATATGATCTGCTGCGGGGCACGGTCAGCGAGGCGGATCCGCGGCTGACCAAGGCGCAGCAGCATATCGACGTCATTCGCGACCGCATCAATATCGAACGGCAGACCTTTACCTCCGACAATACCGACACCGGTGGTGTCGGTGAGGATTACCCGTCGCTGATTGCCGAATTCGAACGGCTGACGGTGGATCGCGAATATGCCGAGGAAAGCTACCGTGCCGCGCTGACGGCGCTGGAGGTGGCGCGCGATGATGCCGCCCGCCAGAGCCGCTATCTGGCGACCTATATCAACCCCACCCGTGCCACGGAGCCGGAATACCCGCGCCGCGCCGTGCTGGCGGCCCTGGCCGGGCTGTTCCTGCTGCTGACCTGGTCGATTCTGGCGCTGATCTATTATTCGATCCGCGACCGCAGCTGAGGCGAGAGGGCAGGGCAGTGATCCGGTTTGAAAATCTGACCAAGAGCTTCTGGCTCAAGGGGGAGCGGCGGGTTGTCATCGACAATCTGAACCTGACGCTGCCGACGGGCCGGTCGCTGGCGCTTCTGGGGCGCAACGGGGCGGGCAAATCCACCCTGCTGCAGCTGGTGGCGGGCACCATGCGCCCGGATCATGGCGAGATCATCTCCGATGGGTCGATCTCCTGGCCGGTGGGGCTGGCGGCGTCGTTTCATGGCGATCTGAGCGGGGCGGAGAACGTCCGTTTCATCGCCCGGATCTATGGGGTCGATACCGATGATCTGGTGGCATTTGTCGAGGATTTTGCCGAATTGGGCAAATTCTACCATATGCCGATGCGCAGCTATTCCTCGGGGATGCGGGCGCGGCTGACCTTTGGTGCGTCTATGGGGATCAAATTCGACACCTATCTGGTGGATGAGGTGACGGCGGTGGGCGATGCCGCCTTCAAGCGCAAGAGCCGCGATATCTTTACCGACCGGATGCGCCACTCCAGCGCCATTCTGGTCAATCATTCGATGCGCCAGCTGCGCCAGTTCTGCAATGCGGGGCTGGTTCTGGACAATGGTCGGCTGCGCTATTTCAGCGATCTGGATGAGGCCATTGCCGAGCATCACCGCCTGATGGCGGTCTGATGGCGGTCTGGCGGCGCTGCCCGATCTGCGGTTATGTCGTCGCAATATTCTGAAACAAAAGGGAAATGCGGCTCTTCGCCTGTGCGGAAACCGAACCTTGTGTGCCTCTGGATTGTTTGACAAAAAGGGCAGGGGACGCAAACAGGACGGGGTGCCGGGGTGAATATACTGATGGTGGGCGCAGGGCTTTCGGGCGCTGTGATCGGACGGTATCTGGCCGAGGCAGGCCACAGGATCACGGTCATGGACAGCCGCAGCCATATCGGCGGCAATTGCCATACCGAGCGCGACGCCGAGACCGGCGTCATGGTGCATGTCTACGGGCCGCATATCTTTCACACCGATGACGGCGAGGTCTGGGACTATGTGAACCGTTTCGCGCGTTTCCTGCCCTATAAGAACCGGGTGAAGACCACCAGCCTGGACCCCGAGGGGCGGCGCGGCGTGTTCTCGCTGCCGGTGAACCTGCATACGATCAACCAGTTCTTCGGCAAGACCCTGCGCCCCGAAGAGGCGCATGATTTCATCACCGAAGAACAGGCCGATACCTCCATCACCGATCCGCAGACCTTTGAGGAACAGGCGCTGCGCTTTGTCGGGCGCGATCTTTATGAGGCGTTTTTCAAGGGCTATACGATCAAGCAATGGGGCGTGGCGCCAAGCGCGCTGCCGGCCTCGATCCTGAAGCGGCTGCCGGTGCGGTTCAACTACGACGACAATTACTTCTTCCACAAATATCAGGGCATGCCGGAGGACGGCTATACCGCGATGATCGCCAAAATCCTCGATCATCCGGGCATAACGGTCAAGTTAGAGACTGTTTTTGATCAGTCCCAGGCGGCAGATTTTGACCATGTGTTCTACTCCGGGCCGCTGGATGGGTATTTCGACTACCAGCTGGGGCGGCTTGGCTACCGGACGCTGGATTTCGAACGTTTTACCCATCAGGGCGATTATCAGGGCTGCGCGGTGATGAACTACGGCGAGGAAGAGGTGCCCTATACCCGCATCACCGAACACAAGCATTTCGCCCCCTGGGAAAGCCACGACGGCTCGGTCTGCTACCGCGAATATTCCCGCGCCGCAGAGCCCGAGGACATCCCCTATTACCCGATCCGCCAGGTCGAGGAGAAGGCGCTGCTGGGCGATTATGTGGCGCTGGCGGAACAGGCCCAAGGGGTGACCTTTGTCGGCCGTCTGGGCACCTATCGCTATCTCGATATGGATGTGACCATCCGCGAGGCGCTGGACACCGCCCGCGGGTTCCTGGCGGCTGAGGCGCAGAACGCCCGGGTGCCTGCGTTCTTCGTGGCGCCGCTCTGAGCGGATCGGAGCGGATGTGAGAGGGCGGGCCGCTGCCGGGGCGGCGGCTTGGTCTGGACCCGTGCCGGATGTTAGAGTAGGGCTTGGGCGCTGGAAAACAAGGCTGATGCAGAAACGAGATGGAGCCGATGAGCGACAAGACCGGAGCCAGACCCAAGACGCTTGTGATTCACATCGGCGACCACAAGACCGGGACCACCACCATTCAGAACGCGCTGGCTGTTGGCAGCATTCAGCTGCATGACGCCAAGCTGCTGTACCCGGCCAAGCTCAACCATAATTACCTGACCGGGTTCATCACCAGCTATCGCAAGGGCACCCCCCTGCCCAAGCATCTTGAGGATCGCGATGGTCTGGAAGAGGTGGCGGCCCAGATTGCGGCCTCGGATGCGGATTATGCGGTGCTGTCCGCCGAGGCCTTTGAAAACATCCCGGCACCGGAATTCCACGATCTGGTCGAGACCTTCTTTCGCGGCTGCGCCGATCGCATCCATATCGTGGCCTATGTGCGCCCCCATGCGCAGCGGATCCTGTCGAGCTATGCCGAGCAGATCAAGATCGGCTGGTATCGCGACAGCATGCAGGACTTCTTTGACCACAATCTGCAAAATGGCCGGTTCCATTACGCGCCGCGCTTTGCCCAGTGGCGGGCGCTGTTCGGCGATGAGTTCACCCTGCGCCCGATGATCCGCAAGGAGCTGAAAAACGGTTCGGTACTGGATGATTTCGCCGAGGTGGCCTTTGACGGGCGGCCCTGCACGGTGGAGGAATTCGAGCCTGAAAACCAGGCCATGACCGTGCGCGAGCTGGCGCTGATGTATTTCCTGCAGGGCCAGTTCCAGGAGCAGGACCCCTGGCTGCGCCATACGCTGGGCTGGGAATTGTCGCGCCAGCTGGACCGTTCGCGCAGCGAGAGCGAGGCCAAGGTGCGCAAACTGGTGATGGCGCGGGATCTGGCCGAGGCCGCCACCGCCGCCTACCGCAGCGATGCCGAGATCATGGATCGCGAATTCTTTGGCGGCCGGCCGCTCCTGCGGAATGCGCTGCGCGACATGGAAAAACAATCCGCCCCGCGTGCGCCCTCGCTGGATCCGAGTCAGTTCTTCAGCCCCGAACATCTGCGCAATCTGACCGTCATGGCCAAGATCATCGAAGGTATGCTGGAACGGCAGGGCAAATGGCCCTCCTATTTCCACAGCCACCGGATCAAGGATATTGAGCGGCACAAGAATGCGCGTCTGGGGCTGGATGAAAATGGCGATCCGCTGGACCCCGAGGCGGAGATGCCGACCGTATCCGAGACCGCAGCGCCGCCCGCCACACAGAGCGCCGCCACCACATCTGACAGGCCGGCCCAGACACCACCGCCCGCCCGCGCCCTTGCACATGCCGCAGCCGCGGCTGCGCCACAGAAGGATCAGCCATGAATATCCGTTCCTCCCTTGCTGCGGTCATCGTGACCTATAACCGGCTGGACAAGCTGAAGCGCGTGATCGCCGCCCTGCAGGCACAGACCTGCCTGCCGGAACGGGTCTTTGTGATCGACAATGCCTCCACCGATGAAACCGGCAGCTGGCTGAGCCAGCTGCAGAAGGACGACCCCCGGTTTCAGCATGTGCGCCTGCCGGAAAACATCGGCGGCGCCGGTGGCTTTTACGAGGGCGCGCGGGTGGCCTATGAGGAAGGTTATGATTTCATCTGGTTCAGCGATGACGACGCCTATCCCGAGCCCAATGCCATTGAGCTGCTGCTGACCGGCATCAAGGATTTCGAGGCGCGGTTCACCTGGCGGCCGTCTTTTGCCTGTTCGGCGGTGAAATGGACCAATGGCGATCTCTGCGAGATGAACACGCCCTCAACGGTCTGGGACTGGCCGCGGTTCTACAGCCCCGAGACGCCCTATTTCTTGGTCGGTTCCTGCTCCTTTGTCTCGGTGCTGGTGCCGCGTTGGGCGATCCAGAAACATGGCTTTCCGATCAAGGAATATTTCATCTGGTACGATGACGCCGAATACACCCAGCGTATCGCCAAATCCTATCCCGGCATCTACTGCCCCAACAGCGTGGTGGTCCATGATGTGCCGGAAAACAAGGGCGTGAACTATTCGCTGGTGAACCAGGCCAATATCTGGAAATTCCGCTATGGTGCGCGCAATGAGGCCTCGTTCCGCCGCCGCGAACAGGGCTGGGCCGGGGTGGCGGTCTTTGCCCGCGGGGTGCGGCGGCAGATGCGCCAGGGCAATGTGGAGAAATCGCTGCGCCGTGAGGTCTACAAGGCGATCTGGCAGGGCTGCTCCTTCAACCCGCCGATCATCCGCCCCGACCCCGATACCGGCGTCTGAGGCGAGATCTGCCCGCAAAACCACCCGCAGCGCCGGATCCGCCGGACAGATGTATCACAGATCAAAAGGACAGGCAGGGAGCCCCCATGTCTCAGGACAGAGAGTATATCGATCAGGAGATCGCCCAGATCCGTTTCATTTATGAGACGCTCTACCCCGAGATCCCGGTCGAGGCCCATATGTGGTGGGAAGAGGCCAAGCTGCCGACCCCGGCGGTGCAGCCGCAGGATATGTCCTATGGCGCCGAGATGATGGCGCTGACCTATATCGGCAATCTGCGCACCGGGCCGCAGGAAACCCCGGCGCTGCCGGGCAAGCGGGTGTTTGTCACCATCCCCTCGCCGCGTCAGGTGGCGGTCCGCGAAAGTGCCGGCGGCGTGGCCTGGCACAAACGGCCGCGCAAATATCGCGCCATTCACGCGCTCTCGCCGATATTGGCGGAGCAGATGAAATACCAGATCGAGGCCCGGCGCTGGCGCAAGCTTCCCGCCCGGCATAAATTCTCCCGCCTGGCCTGTTCGCGTGGCATCTTCGAGACCCAGACGATGGCCCCTGAGGGGCGCCATGGCGGCAAGGATCCGGCAATCCTGATCGGGTTGCACTGGCTGGATGTGGGCGGCGCCGAAAGCCTTGGCATCGACAGCATCCGCTGGGCGCTGGACGCCGGGTTGCGGGTGTTTGTCATGGTCGGGCAGGAAGGTCCCGAACGGCTGCTGGCCAAGCTGCCGGAAGATCCGCGCCTGCAGCTGATCCGCACCGATCGCTATCTGCCGCGCAGCCAGACCAGCGCCTTTGTCAGTCAGCTGATTGCGCAGGAAAACATCATCCTCACCCACAATCACCACTGTGTGCCGCTCTATGATGCGCTGCCGACGATCAAGCTGCGCCATCCGCATGTGGTCAATCTCGACAGCACCCATATCGTGGAATATGCCGATGGCGGCTATCCGCGGATTTCCGGTGTCTGGAGCAATTTTATCGACCATCACCATGTGATCAGCGGCGAGTTGGAGCGGTTCTACAAGGAACGCTTCCGGGTTTATGGCAGCAAGCTGGTGCTGGGGCGTCTGCTGGATGACAGCCGTCGCGGCGCTGACGTGGCGCCGGTGCGGATCCGCGCGGGCCAGACCCGCTGCCGCGTCGCCTTTGTCGGGCGGATGGTGCATCAGAAACGCCCGGTGGTGGCGCTGTCGATCATCCGGCGGCTGCGGGCCTGGGGCAAACGCAACGGCGTGGATTTCCGCTTTGATATGGTGGGCGAGGGCCCCTATCGCGGCGCGGTGGAACATCTTTTGACCCGCTACCGTCTGGCGGATGTGGTGCATCTGCATCCCGCAGGCACCGATGTGCCGGGCCTTCTGGGGCAGAGCGATATCCTCCTGGTGCCGTCCTCGAACGAAGGGCTGGCGCTGGTCTGCTATGAGGCGATCGAGGCCGGCTGTGTGCCGATCTGTTCCGATGTGGGGGCGCAGGCGGAGATCTGCCCGCCGGAGACGCTGGTGGCTTGGTCGCCGCTGCAGGCAGTGCGCGAGAGTGTCGCGGTGGTGCAGCGGCTGTTGCGCGAGGAGGGTTTTGCCGAGGGGGTGGAGGCCGGCCAGCGCGCCCGGATGCAGGCCTTGCAGAATGACCCTTCGGCGCGCGAGGTGCTGTCGCAGCTGTATCGTGATGCGCTGGCGGCGGTCGCGGCGGAGAGGACGGGCAGCACACCTGCGGCGGCAGAGCGCCCCGTGCCCCCAAGCCCCTATCTGGAAAAAAAAAAGCGTAAGCTCTGGCTGCATATAGGGTCGCATAAGACGGGATCGACTTCGTTGCAGATCGCGCTGCGACAAGGCCAGATGCAACAGACCTTGGGCAGCTGGAGTTATCTGCATGCAAAGCCCCGGGTCGATTTCAACCCTCTCATCCGCAATCACAAGATGGGAGGGAACATGTATTCCGAATTGCGCTGGCCGTTTCTGGAGCGGCGCATGGCGGATGCGGATCAGCGGGAGTGTGGCGACTGTATCATCGCGACGGAAATGCTGTTCTGGCTGATGAACCCGAACGATATCCGGGCATTGCACAGGCGGCTGCGTGAGCATTTCGACGAGATCAACGTGGTGGCCTATCTGCGCCGTCAGGACACATTGGCGCTGTCGCACCGCAAACAGGTGATCCTGGGGCAGACGGCCTATCAGTTCTATGGCGCGCAGCTGCAGGCCTTGCCGGTCTATCGGCCGCATATGATGCGCTATTTCGACTATGCCACCAAGCTGGCGCGCTGGGAGGAGATGTTCGGGGCCGGGAATGTCACCGTGCGCCGCTTCCAGCGCAGGGATCTGGTGGGCGGCGACACGGTGCTGGATTTTTACAATCTGGTGGGGCTGACGCCGCCGGACAATCCGCCGCGTGACAACGAGGCCTGGTCGCGCAGCCAGATTCTGGCGGGGCTGTGGCTGCGTCAGCAGGGATTTCCCAAGAGCAGTTTTGAACAGATCCTGCGGGAGCTGCCGGAGGATGGGCCGTTGTTGCCGTCGCGGGCGGAGATGCAGGGCTTTCTGGCGCGGTTTGACGACATCAATCGCAGGCTCGCGCAGCGTTATGATCCCGAGGGGCCGGAGAGCTTCTTTGATCTGGAGTTCGACCGCTACCCGGAGGTGGCCAATGGTGGCCGCACAGCGGCGGGCGGGTTTGACGGTGATCCGGTGCTGACAAAAGAGCTGTTGCAGGAGCTGAAGGCCGGGGCCGAGGCGGAATGCGCCCGGCAGGATCTGGCGCGGGATCCGCTCAATACGGCGGATCAGCTGCTGGATCTGGTGGAGGCCTGAACCGGTCACCCACAGGAAAACGGGCGCTGGACCCTCCCCCCCCCGCAGGGATCTGCGGGGGTTTTCTTTGCGCAGTGCAATCCCCCGGCAAAGAAACCAGCACAGACAACAGCGCTCCCGCGCAAAAGAAAAGGCCCCGCAAAGCGGGGCCTTCCCTAAGACTGTGACAGCGCGGATTAGGCGAAGTCGAAGTCGGATGCGTCCAGGTCTGCCAGGGTCAGGCTCGCCAGGGTCACGGTGGTGTCAGCATCGATATCGAGGACCACACCTGCGCTTGTCTGGTAAGCAATGGCCAGAACGTCGGCCAGGTCGTTGTAACCCAGACCTTCGACGTTCAGCTTGTCGCCAGTGGTGAAGTTGTTGATGAGGGTCGCACCGCTGTCGTCACGCAGGATGAAGGTGTCATCGTCTGCGCCACCGTCCATGGTGTCGTTGCCGAGGCTGACATACATCATGTCGGAGCCAGCGCCACCGTTGACGACGTCATCGCCAGCACCGCCGCGCAGTTCGTCGGCACCAGCGCCGCCGTCCAGATTGTCGTCGCCGTCACCGCCACGCAGTTCGTCGTCGCCAGTGTTGCCGACCAGGGTGTCTTCGCCAGCACCGCCGTTGATGACGTCGTTGCCTGCGCCACCGTCGAGGTTGGTGTCGTCGCCGTTGCCGCCGAAGAGGGTGTCAGCACCAGCGCCACCGGTGATGTTGTCTGCACCTGCGCCGCCACCCAGGGTGTTTGCATCGGTTGCAGTTGCACCAGTTACAATGATGGTGTCGGTGCCATTGCCGCCACGGATGACGTTGCTACCGGCGCCGCCGTCGAGCACGTCGTCGCCGTTGCCACCGATCAGGGTGTCATTGCCGAGACCTGCGGTAATGGTGTTGTCTTCATCGTTGCCGTTGAAGGTGTCGTTGCCCAGGTCTTCGCCGCCGAAGTCGGAGTTTTCGTCAACGTTGGCCGCTGCGCCTGTGCCAGCTTCCCATGTGTCGTCACCGGTGGTGAAGGGAATTTCTGCGGTATAGGTCACAGTGACGGTACGGGTTTCGGTGCCAGCTGCGTTTGCAACAACAACTTCGTAGGAGAAGGATGCGTCGTCACCAACGTTGCCCTGTGCGGCAATCGCTGCGGTGTTCGCAGTGAAGGTCACAGTCTGGGCACCGCTGTTGACGGTGAAAGCACCATCAGCGTTCACGAAGTTGCTGCCAACGGTTGCAATGTTCTGGCCGTCAACGCTGACGATGGATGCTGCGGTGAAGGCGTTTACTGCCGCGTCCGCACCGTCCCAGTCATAGCTGTTGATGGTGGTCAGGGTCGCTGCTGCGCCGCTGTTGACGGATGCGGGCTGGATGATGCCCTCGGACGCAACACCGGCTTCGATGGTCACGCCATCAGCCAGAGTGACAGAAGTGAAGCCTTCGGTCAGCGACGCGCCGGCAACAGTCCAGGTGTCGTTCGCTTCGTCATAGGCGAGAGTGGCAACCTGTGCGACAAAAGTGTCAGCCGCGTTGTTCAGGGTCAGCGTATCCGCACCACCGTTGCCGTCGATGCTGTTCGCGCCGATTGCGTCGGTCAGGGTGATTGTGTCATCGCTTGTGCTGCCTGCGACAACGGTCACACCAGCTGCTGCATTAATATTAGCCATTTTCTACTCCGTAGTAATGCTCGTCGATTTCTGCGAACAAACGCGCCTGCCTTATGCCCGCAAAGGTTTTACCGCTCTCTGTCTCTCTGGATGGGGGTCTGTTGTCAAGGAAACTTGCGCCAGAGGGGTCAGGAATTGCGGAGATGTCGAAATCGTGCCCTTCCCGCCACGCCGCGGGGGGAGGGCACGGCGGGGATTTCTGGTGGAGTCACCCATTTTAAGGGTTGAAAAGGCGGAGTCTTTTTGCAAACTCTATGCCCCATAGGGGGTGCGTTGCGGCGGGCCTGCGGGAGCTATTGTGGAATGGCCCCTATTTTTGCGGCAGAACTTGACGTTTTGCGAAGATTCTGCGCATTTTGTTAACTCTTTGTTAATACATCCTATGAGGGTAGGGAATTCCTGACCCCTGCCATTCCCTCTCCTTCAGGGTGTGTGGTTTTTGCCACCATGGCCGGACAGGCTTTTCATTTATCAACATTCCGCCCCGGCGTTTTAAATGACGCGCGCGAATTCTTTCACATTTTATTCGCGCAAAGAGAGCTTTGATTTAAATTAATCGGCTTTTTTTGGGGTAATCTCCGCCATATGCCGTCGAGAGTTTCACTTTTTCTACACTACGCCCTTTGGTGTAGGAAGGTGGTAGCGCCCCGATGCGGGGAAAAACCGGTCAAATCCGGCCAGATCTGACGCAAGGGCAGCTGCGCGGACAGAGAATCTCTGGCCCGCTGCCGGGGCTGTGTCCCTGTTGGAGCAGACCAGAGCAGGCCGGGGGAATCGCGAGGGCGGGCCGACTCCGGGTTGGCTGGGGGGCGGTGGTTCGGGGCGGTCAGCAGACTGCCGGGGCTTGCGGCAGGCACATGCCCCGGGGTGGCCGCTGCATGCCGGTCAGCCGTAGCAGCGGCTCACCAGCTGGTGCAGGCGGGCGTCGTTGCGGCTTTTCTCGCCGACGATATTGCGCACCGCATCGGGGATCTCTTCGGCGGCTTTTGCCGTGCTGCCGGTGTTCTCGCGATGCTCGGCCAGTTCGGCTGCAAGACCGTGGCTGCGGCGGAAATGCTGCAGGCTGGCGCCCAGATGTTCGGTCACGCCGATAAAGCTGTAGTAGCGGTTCAGCTTCTCCAGCGCGTGATCAAAGGAGTAGAAGGCGCCGGTCATCAGCGACAGCTGATAGTCCAGCGGCAGCGCCTGGGCATAGGCCTCCAGCGTCGGGTAGCGGGCGGCAAAGGCCTCGTGCTGGGGGTGTTTGTCGGAGGTGTTGTAGCGGTAGTTGGACACGAAGCGGTCCAGCGGATCGCGGATGATGGTGGCGCATTTCAGCGGCAGTTCCTGATGGCGCCAGTACATGACGTCGGACCATGCGAAATGCCCCATCAGCACCTGACGGCAGGGGTTGGCCTCATCGCTGCGCCGGTAGAGCGCCTTGCGCGTCTTGTTGCGGAAGGACTGGTTGGTGTTCTCCCAGGAGACCGGGTGAAAAATGTCAAAAGCCGCCTGCAGCGCCTTGCCCACCGACATGCCCGCGGTCTTGGGGATATGCATGAACAGGATCACGTCATTGAGGTCGTGATAGGCCTCTGGCGCCACCAGCCGGGGTGCAAACCGAGCCTCAAAGGCGGTCTCGGCAACGGTCTTGATACCGGAGGTCTGAGAGGAAACCTGTGACATGATAAGGGCTTGCTCCACGTTGGGCGGCAGGTGCCGGATGCGCTGTCGGGCCTTAGCGAAGGGGGGGCTGGATGTCAATCTGAGCAGCGGGGAGGCGGCCGGTTTGCGCCCCCCCCTGTGGCAGGGCGGCTGCCTGCGGGCGGCCAGTGATGCGGCGCCGCCGCGCCTGCCGCCTATTCTATGAGGAACGGGGAGAGCTGTTTGACAAGGCTCCGGCGGCTGTGCTTTTGACCCTGTGCAGAGATGCCCGGAGAACAGGGGCGCCCATCGCCATTGGCAGGAGCCATTGTGCATCCGGGCGTGTCCGGGCATATCCCCCTGATCCCGGCCCGCTCTGCCCAGATCTTTCTTGCGGGTGGCCGGGTCTCTTGGACTTCTTACTTTTGGTTGCCCGTCCGGGTGACCCAGACAAAGGCAATACGTCAATGGCACGCACCTCGGCACAGCAATCAGGATCGGCGCATAAGGCGGGGCTGGCTGAGATCCGCAAGGCCCGCAGGGGCAACCGCGGCGCCTTCTGGCTGATCGGCCTGTTCAGCTTCTTTGCCAATCTGCTGATGCTGACCAGCCCGCTTTATATGATGCAGGTCTATGACCGGGTGCTGGGCAGCCGCTCGCTGGAGACGCTGGTGGCGCTGACGGTGCTGGCGGGATTCCTGTTCCTGATCATGGGCATTCTGGATTACGTGCGCGGCCGGATCCTGGCACGGGTCGGGGCGCGGTTCCATGACCAGCTGGAAACCCGGGTGTTCAATGCGGTGCAGGACAAATCGGCGGCCGGCTTCAATGACGACATCGCCAAGGTGGGGCTGCGGGATCTGGAGGCGATGCAGAAGGCGCTCTCCTCTCCTATTGTTTCGGCCTTTTTCGATCTGCCCTGGACACCGCTGTTTCTGGGGCTGATCGCGGTGTTCCATCCGCTTCTGGGTCTGCTGGCGCTGATCGGCGGTGGCGTGCTGGTGGCTTTTGCCCTGGCCAATCAGATGATTTCCAAGGCGCCGGTCGAGAATGCCAGCATGATGGCCGCCTCGGCGCATCAGGTCTCGGACGGGATGCGCAACAATGCCGAGCTGATCCAGGGGCTGGGAATGCGCCGTGCGGCTTTTGCCAAATGGCGGATGCTGCGCAGCCAGGCGGTTGGATCTGAGCTGAGCGCGGCGGATATGACCGGTGGGTTCAGCACCGCCACCCGCACCTTCCGGCTGGCGCTGCAATCGGCGATGCTGGGCACCGGCGCCTATCTGGTGCTGACCGAAGGGCTGACACCGGGGGTGATGATCGCCTCCTCCATCATCATGGGCCGGGCTCTGGCTCCGATCGAGACGCTGATCGGTCAATGGGCTCTGGTGCAGCGCGCCCTGCAGGCGCAGGAGCGGCTGGCGCAGATGCTGAGCGAAACCCCGGAGCGCCCGGCGCCGATGAAGCTGGCCCGCCCGGCCGCCAAGCTGGAGGTACAGGGCGTGGCCCTGGTGCCGCCGGTGGCGCCGGGGCAGGTGGCCAAACCGGTCCTGCAGGGGCTGAATTTCAATATCCAGCCCGGGCAGGCGCTGGGGGTGATCGGGGCCTCTGGGGCGGGGAAATCCTCGCTGGCGCGGGCGCTGATCGGCGTCTGGCACCCGGTCTCGGGCAAGATCCGCCTCGATGGGGCGGCGCTCAATCAATATGACATGGATGATCTGGGCAGCTACATCGGCTATCTGCCGCAGCAGGTGACGCTGTTTGACGGCACCATTGCCGAAAACATTGCCCGGCTGTCGATGATGCCGGATCCCGATCAGGTGGTGGCTGCCGCCCGCAAGGCCGCGGTCCACGACATGATCCTGCAATTGCCGCAGGGTTATGACACGCCGGTGCGGGTGGCCAGCACCCGGCTGTCGGGTGGGCAGGTGCAGCGCATCGGCCTGGCGCGGGCCCTTTACGGCGATCCGGTGCTTCTGGTGCTGGATGAGCCGAACTCCAACCTCGACAATGAAGGCAGCCAGGCGCTGAACCTGGCGGTGGCCCATGCCAAACAGGACGGCCGTGCGGTGGTCATCATGGCGCATCGCCCGGCGGCGATTCAGCTCTGCGACCTGATCCTGATCCTCGACAACGGGGCGCAGCGGGCCTTTGGGGCCAAGGATGCGGTGCTGCGTGAGCATCTGCAGAACCCGCAGGCCGGCCAGCAGAAACCGGCCCCGAAACAAGCCCCGAAACAGGCTACAGTGCAGGTCGCAGCACAGGCCACAGAAGACGATGCGGCACAGCTGCCGCAGGAGGCAGCCACTTCGGCCCCGGAAACGCCGGTCCAGAAACAGCCGTCTCCGAAACAGGCAGAGGCAAAAGCATGAGCGATACATCCAAATCCTACCCGATCCGTGGGCTGACCATTGCCGGGCTGCTGGCGCTGGGGCTGCTTGTAGGCGGCATTGGCCAATGGGCGGCGACGGCGGAAATCTCCGGTGCGGTGATTGCCTCCGGTTCCATCAAGGTGGAGCAGAACCGGCAGGTGGTGCAGCACCCCTATGGCGGCGTTGTCGACGACGTGCTGGTGAGCGAGGGCGATCTGGTCGAGGAGGACGCGCTGTTGCTGCGGCTGGAGCCGTCGGAGCTGCTGGCCGAACGGCAGATCGTCGAAGGTCAGCTGGCCGAAACCCTGGCCCGGCGCAGCCGCTACAGTGCCGAACGCGACGAGGCCGAGGAAATCACCTTTGCCGAGCTGCTGTTCGAGCTGAGCGGCACCCATGTGCAGACCGAAGAGCTGATCAACGGTCAGAAACGCCTGTTTGAAGCGCGCCTGGTCAATCTGCGCGCCCGCATCAGCCGCCTGCAGGAACGGATCGGCCAGATCCAGAGCCAGATCGACGGCATCGAGGCGCAGCAGTCGGCGCTGCAGGAACAGCTGGTGCTGATCGGCCAGGAGCTGGAAAACCAGCAGAGCCTGCTGGCACAGGGGTTGGCACAGTCCAGCCGGGTGCTGTCGCTGCAGCGCGAACAGTCACGGCTGCGCGGTCAGGCCGGGGCGCTGACCGCGCAGAAGGCCCAGGCCGAAGGGCAGGTGACCGAACTGGGTCTGGAGATCCTCAACCAGAAAAGCGCGCGGCGCGAAGAGGCGATCACCACCCTGCGCGACCTGCAGGTGCGTGAGCTGGAGCTGATCGAACGGCGCAATGTGATCCTGCAGCGGCTGTCCCGGCTGGAGGTACGCGCCCCGGTGGCGGGGGTGGTCTATGATCTCAATGTCTTTGCCCGCAAATCGGTGATCCGGGCGGCGGATCCGCTGATGTATCTGATCCCGCAGAGCCAGCCGCTGGTGATTTCGGCGCAGGTGGCGCCGTCGGACATTGATCAGGTCTATCTCAACCAGCCGGTCAGCCTGAATTTCTCCAGCTTCAACCAGCGCACCACGCCGACGCTGTTTGGCACGGTGAGCACGGTATCGGGCGATTCCTTTGTCGATCCGCAGACCGGGCGCAGCTATTACGTGGTCGAGGTGCGGCTGAACAAAGGCGAGGCCGCCCGCCTGCCCGAGGGCAATGTGCTGGTGCCGGGGATGCCGGTGGAGACCTTTATCCAGACCAACAGCCGCACGCCCTTTGCCTATCTGTTGCAGCCCTTCACCGATTATCTCAACCGCGCCTTCCGCGAGAGCTGAGCCTGTCAGCCCGGCTCTCGCCTCCCTCCTGCCGATCCGGACAGGGGGATATGCCGGGGGGACATGCGGGCGGAAAATCGGCTGCCACTCCGTCGCAACATGTTTTAGACTGACGCGACCCCGCGCCAAGATACCAGCAAGTTACCAGGGCGCGGCTGATCGCATGAGATTTAAGGATAGCAGAT
>NZ_JAYMWL010000018.1:0-841 GCF_048056275.1 Phaeobacter sp. JH20_26
GTCCTCCGCTATGTTTAGTAAAACGGAGGAAACGCATGGCCAACAAGCGACCAAAGCCAGAAGAGATTGTCACGAAGTTGCGGCAGGTTGAGATACTGACCGCGCAAGGAATGCCGCGTCTGGATGCGATCCGGCAGATTGGCGTGACTGAACAGACCTATTACCGCTGGAAGAAGAAGTACGGTGGAATGGGCACTGACCAATTGAGGGAACTGAAGCGGCTTCAGAAAGAGAACGAGCGGCTTCGCAAAGCTGTTTCTGATCTGACGCTGGACAAGCTGATCTTGGCGGAAGCCGCGAAGGGAAACTTCTGAGCCCCGCTCGTCGCCGTGCTTGCATTGATCGCGTTTGTGGTGAGTTGAATGTCTCGGAACGCCGCGCGTGCCGCGTTCTGAGACAACACCGATCCACGCAGCGCAGGGTGCCAGTTGGTCGCCCGGATGAAGAACGATTGGTGGCCGACATGATCGAGCTGACCCGGCAATATGGCCGCTATGGCTATCGTCGGATCGCAGCGCTGCTGAGAGATGCAGGCTGGCATGTGAATGACAAGCGGGTCGAAAGGCTGTGGCGACGAGAGGGGCTGAAAGTGCCCATGAAACAACCAAAGAAGGGGCGGCTCTGGCTGAATGACGGATCGTGCGTTCGGCTACGGCCAGAATACCGTGATCATGTTTGGTCTTACGACTTCGTGCATTGCCGGACTGATGACGGAAGGGCGTTCCGCACGCTCAACATCATCGACGAATACAGCCGAGAATGTTTGGCAATCCGCGTGGATCGCAAGCTGAACTCCGGCAACGTCATCGATGCGCTGAGCGACCTGTTCATCCTGCGCGGC
>NZ_JAYMWL010000019.1:0-309797 GCF_048056275.1 Phaeobacter sp. JH20_26
GTCGAGTTCCCACCGGAAACTCTGGCCTGCGGTGACAGGTGGTTTTCCGCAGGGAAATCACCGAGAGCCACTCAGGTGAGAAAATAGAAAGGCCGCTCCAACCGGGGCGGCCTTTTTCTATGCGATGACATTTGAACAGGGCAGGGACCGGCCAGGGGCCGAAGGCCGTCTTGCAAAAGCTCCAGTGGAGATTTTGAGGGCGAAGGGAGCGATAGCTCCGGGTGCGATGCTGATCGCGCCTGTACTCCAGGCATGGAAACACTGTCCACGCCATGCTTATGTGCAGTAAGTAGATGATTTTTCAAACTAGGTGATTGAACGGTGCAAAAAAGCGAACATTCATCTGAGGACATATTGCCAGGCCTCCCGTTTTGGGTGGAAGAGGCAAGCGCAGCAAGAAAAGCTGCTGCATATGTTCGGTGCTATGTAGAGGTTCAAACCGGTTATCTGGAAGAGAAAGAGAAGTCTGGCGGCACACTTTCAGACCCACACAATAATCCAGTTGCGAGAGTAGCTTACGGTCGACTCTATACGACGTGGCGCGAATTGGTGCTATTCTCATGCCGTGCGATTCATGACAAGAGTGGCTATGGTCTACGCGGGATTAAGAATGACCTCTACAAATTGTGCAGTAGTGACGTATCCAATGGGATTGCTAGTCTCAAAATCGAGTTTAAGGATTTTGACCGACACAACAGAGAAAGACTCGATGAAATTGTATGTCTTCGTAAAAAGGCGGTAGCGCATTCAGATTTGGAGACCATTTTTAGAGAAATGGAAACCAACACAAAGGTGTCTGACGTCGTGGAGCTGGCTGAAGCTGTTGTAAGTCTCTTGGAGAAAATGTGTTCGGCATATCTCACTACGCGTAGTCTATCCTTCGAGGAAGCGCGCTCCTTGATCATTCACCATGAAGTGCATGCGGCCCATGATGCAAGAAAATTTTGGGAACATAATTTTTCACTTTGGGCAAAGTAGTTGCTCTTTCATCTCGACTTAACAAACCCCAAACCCACCACGTTCTGCAAACCCAACCATCCCCAGCCAAACCCCCTTGCCACACACGGCTATCAGGCGTATACGGCGCCATCCCGCACTGCGGGGCAAAGGCGGGGTGATTCCCGCCTTTTGGGTTCGATGAGGGTGCGCGGTGGTCGCTTGCCCTCCTCTCAACCCCAACGCCTGAAAAAAAGGCATGACTATGCAAAGCCAAAATATCCGTATCCGGCTGAAGGCATTCGACTTCCGCGTACTGGACGCCAGCACGCAGGAAATCGTGAACACTGCCAAGCGGACCGGCGCGCAGGTGCGCGGCCCGATCCCCCTGCCGAACAAGATTGAGAAATTCACCGTTCTGCGTGGCCCGCACGTTGACAAGAAATCTCGTGACCAGTTCGAGATCCGCACCCACAAGCGGCTCCTGGACATCGTTGATCCGACCCCCCAGACCGTGGACGCGCTGATGAAGCTCGACCTCGCCGCTGGTGTGGACGTCGAAATCAAGCTGCAATCCTAAGATCGGAGGGTAAACATATGCGCTCTGGTATTATCGCAAAGAAAGTCGGCATGACCCGGCTGTTCCTCGAAGACGGCAAGCAGGTTCCTGTGACCGTTCTTCAGCTGGACGGCCTGCAAGTGACCGCACAGCGCACCGAGGAAAAAGACGGCTACACCGCCGTTCAGCTCGGCGCAGGTTCGGCCAAGGTCAAGCGCGTCTCCAAAGCAATGCGCGGCCACTTCGCAGCAGCGAAGGTTGAGCCCAAGCGCAAGCTGGTTGAGTTCCGCGTGCCTGCGGACGCCCTGATCGAAGTGGGCGCGGAAATCTCCGCCGAGCACTTCCTGGAAGGTCAGAAGGTAGACGTGACCGGCACCTCCATCGGTAAAGGTTTTGCCGGTGCGATGAAGCGCTGGAACTTCGGTGGTCTGCGCGCCTCGCACGGTGTGTCGATCTCCCACCGTTCCCACGGTTCGACCGGTCAGTGTCAGGATCCCGGCAAGGTTTTCAAAGGCAAGAAAATGGCCGGCCACATGGGTGCTGCCCGCGTGACCACTCAGAACCTTGAAGTCGTCAAGACCGACGCCGATCGTGGCCTGATCATGATCAAAGGCGCCGTTCCCGGCTCCAAAGGTGGCTGGGTCACCGTCAAAGACGCCGTGAAAAAGAAAGCCCCCGAAGGTCTGCCTTTCCCGGCAGCTCTGAAGTCGGCTGCAGCGGAAGAAGTCTCCGCGGAAGGTGGTGAAGCATGAAACTTGATGTGATCAAACTGGACGGCGGCAAAGCCGGCGACATCGAGCTGGATGCAGAGCTGTTCGGCCTGGAGCCGCGCACCGACATCCTGCACCGTGTGGTGCGCTGGCAGCGTAACAACGCGCAGGCCGGTACCCACAAGGTCAAGACGCGGTCCGAGACCTCCTACTCGACCAAGAAGATCTATCGCCAGAAGGGCACCGGCGGCGCACGCCACGGTGACCGTAATGCGCCGATCTTCCGCAAGGGTGGTGTCTACAAGGGTCCGACCCCGCGTTCGCACGGCCACGAGCTGACCAAGAAATTCCGCAAGCTGGGTCTGCGCCACGCGCTGTCCGCCAAGGCAAAAGCGGGTGAACTGGTCGTTATCGAAAACGCCGATTCCGAAGGCAAGACCGCCGCTCTGGCCAAACAGGTCAAGGACCTGGGCTGGAAGCGCGCGCTGGTCATCGATGGTGCATCCGTGAACGAGGGCTTCGCCCGCGCCGCGCGCAACATCGAAGGTCTGGATATCCTGCCGACAATGGGCGCAAACGTCTATGACATCCTGAAGCGTGACACCCTGGTGCTCACCAAAGCAGGTGTCGAAGCACTGGAGGCTCGCCTGAAATGAGCGCGAAGGCAGAACACTACGACGTGATCCGCAAGCCGATCATCACCGAAAAAGCAACCATGGCATCCGAAACCGGTGCGGTGGTCTTTGAAGTGGCGATCGACTCCAACAAACCCCAGATCAAAGAAGCCGTTGAGGCGCTCTTTGGTGTGAAGGTCAAAGCGGTCAACACCACCATCACCAAGGGTAAGGTCAAGCGTTTCCGCGGCCAGCTGGGCAAGCGTAAAGACGTGAAAAAAGCCTATGTAACCCTGGAAGAAGGCAACACCATCGACGTGTCCACCGGACTCTGAGATCTGCCTTTTTGACAAGATTGAGAGGCCCTCGCGAAAGCGGGGGCCTTTTTCGTTGCCTGTAAGTGATTGACGACTGCGCTATTTTGCGAAATCAATTCAGGATTGAGTTGTGGGTAGTCCACGTGGACTGATCTGGGAGGGGGCGCGAAGGATGAGCATAATTGATTACTGAAGTACGAATTCAAAACTTCCTAAGGATCAGTGACCAGATACGTTTGCAGCTGTCGCCAATGACAGTATTGGTCGGGGAGAATGGAGCCGGCAAGTCATCCGTCTTGAAAGCCCTTCATTGGGCTATCCGATGTGCAACTCTTGCCGATACTGCCAAGAAAGTTACGTTGGAGCAAATGGACTATGTTCCCAGCAAGGACTTTCTTGACCTTGGGCACAAGCTAAAGCTCCAGAACGCTTCGGGCGGACGCAAAACCACAGTCACACTTATTGATGAAGACTTTCAGCCAACCACGATCTCGGTCAGTGCCGCGCGCAACGATGCAGGTGTTAAGGTTGAGATCAACGGTCCGCTCACTACAGAACTGACAAATGATAGCAGTCCTTCGACAGCATTCATTCCGGGGTTATCGGGGCTATCTGAAGAGGAAACCATCTTAGCAACTCCTGTATTGCACAGACGGGCCTCTTCTGGAGAGGGTGGTTCGGCGCTTCGCCAGGTCTTACTCCAGCTCTCCGGAGGCGCAGAGGGTACAGGCACAGAATACCGAGAACTGACCGACCTCTCACATTGGGTGGGCAAGGTTCTTCCCGGCGTACGCTTTTGGATCAAATTCGATCGGCTTAGGGATCGAAATATTGACGTCCGCTTCATGACGCCCGACATGAAGGTTTCTGGGCAAAGTGACCGAGTGGCATGGAAATCGATAGAAATGGCCGGCACCGGCTTTCTGCAGGTTGTACAGATCTTTGCCTACCTTCTTTATTTCAAGCCGAAGATATTACTCGTAGATGAACCGGATGCACATTTGCATCCAACCAGACAGCAAGCACTTTCAAGAGCGCTCTCAGAGGCGACCCATAGCTTTCCTAGCACCCAAATCATTGTCTCAACACATTCGCCAAGCTTGGTGCGATCGTTGCCAAGTGACACGCGAGTCCACTGGATTTTGGATGGAAAGGTAAAAGCCCAAGGCGATTTGGTCCGCGAAAAGATGGGATGGAGTGCATTAGATAAGGAACTGATCATCTTTTCGGAGGATGGGAACACCAAATATTTGGAGGGGATTTTAACGGCAAGGCCGAACCTACAAAACCGGTGTCTTATCTGGCCAACTTTTGGAAAGGACGCACTTCCCAACGGCCCAAAGGCGCGAAGCATAGCGAAAAGAATGGATGTACGCGTAGTTGTGCACCGAGACAGAGACTTTATGAGTGACGAAGATGTCGAAGCTTGGGCAGGGCTCAAATCATACGATGATTGTGATGTGAGATATTGGGTGCCTACGGGCTCTGATATCGAAAGTCAGTTTCTTTCGCCGGAACATATTGCGCGAACTCTGGAGGTTAGTGAGACGATCGCGCAGGAAATCATCAGGACTGCGTTCGAGACCTTTTCTGAAGAGACAGTAATGACAGAATTCTCAGCTGCTTATCAGGCTGCTGTATCCAAGTTGCCCAATGTTGAGGGACGAAACCCGATTGCTCGCTGGGCCGCGTTGGGCGGGTTTTGCCAACAAACCATAAAGGGAAAGAATTTTCTTGCGGCGGTCCAAAAAGCATGCGCGTCCGTTTTGCCTAACTATGGATTGGGAACAAAAATCGGTAACAGGAACAAGATTTGCCAATCATCCCCTGACAGTCTCGTAGCTGATGGCCTTCTAGACTTGTTGCAGAACTCGCTTGATGAAGTGTAACAGGTCGAACGATACCGGTGCGGTTGGTCGCGAAATCTATTGGATGAATCTGAGCCATTGCCACCTCCCTCAACCTCTGCTAAGCCGCACCAATCCTGACGACCCCGGATTCGCTCCGGGGTTATTACGTTTGTCAGGATGTTCGAACCTGGGGACCTTCGGGGCCCTATAATCTGGCCACCCTAGTAGGGCGTCTCATTGTGGGACAACCGGGCGGGGGGCTTACACATAGCGGGCCCAAGGACAAAAACCTAAGGGTCTGCACGCTAAACGGAAGACAGAAAGCATGGCACTCAAGTCGTATAAGCCGACGACGCCGGGCCAGCGTGGGCTGGTTCTGATCGACCGTTCGGAGCTTTGGAAAGGGCGTCCGGTCAAATCTCTCACTGAGGGTCTGACCAAATCGGGCGGCCGGAACAACACCGGACGGATCACTTCACGTCGTCGTGGCGGCGGCGCAAAGCGTCTCTACCGGATCGTTGACTTCAAACGGAACAAATTTGATGTCGCGGCAACCGTTGAACGGATCGAATATGACCCGAACCGGACCGCATTCATCGCGCTGATCAAATACGAAGACGGCGAGCAGGCCTATATCCTCGCTCCGCAGCGTCTGGCAGTTGGTGACAAGGTGATCGCATCCGCGAAGGCCGACATCAAGCCGGGCAACGCAATGCCGTTCTCGGGCATGCCGATCGGTACCATCGTTCACAACATCGAAATGAAGCCCGGCAAAGGCGGCCAGATCGCCCGTGCAGCCGGTACTTACGCTCAGTTCGTTGGTCGTGATGGTGGCTACGCTCAGATCCGCCTGTCCTCGGGCGAACTGCGCCTGGTTCGTCAGGAATGCATGGCCACCGTTGGTGCCGTCAGCAACCCCGACAACTCGAACCAGAACTTTGGTAAAGCCGGCCGTATGCGCCACAAGGGCAAGCGTCCTTCTGTGCGTGGTGTGGTTATGAACCCGATCGACCACCCGCACGGTGGTGGTGAAGGTCGTACCTCCGGTGGCCGTCACCCCGTGACACCCTGGGGTAAGCCGACCAAAGGCAAGCGTACCCGCAACAAAAACAAAGCGTCGCAAAAGCTTATCATCCGCTCGCGCCACGCCAAGAAGAAGGGACGTTAATCTATGTCTCGCTCTGTATGGAAAGGCCCCTTTGTCGATGCTTACGTGCTGAAAAAAGCCGAAGCAGCGCGCGAGTCGGGCCGCAACGAAGTCATCAAGATCTGGTCGCGCCGCTCGACGATCCTGCCCCAGTTCGTGGGCCTGACGTTTGGCGTTTACAACGGTCAGAAGCACATCCCCGTCAACGTCTCGGAAGACATGATCGGTCAGAAGTTCGGTGAATATTCGCCGACACGGACCTACTACGGTCATGCTGCGGACAAAAAAGCGAAGCGGAAGTAAGTCATGGGCAAGGCAAAAAATCCCCGCCGCGTGGCAGACAACGAAGCAATGGCAAAACTGCGCATGCTCCGTACCTCCCCGCAGAAACTGAACCTCGTCGCCGCTATGATCCGTGGCAAGAAAGTTGAGAAGGCTCTGACCGACCTGACTTTCTCCAACAAGCGGGTCGCACAGGACGTGAAGAAATGCCTTCAGTCCGCCATCGCGAACGCCGAGAACAACCATAACCTGGACGTCGATGAACTGATCGTTGCCGAGGCTTATGTGGGTAAGAACCTGACCATGAAACGCGGCCGTCCTCGTGCCCGTGGCCGGTTTGGCAAAATCCTCAAGCCGTTTTCGGAGATCACCATCAAGGTGCGTCAAGTTGAGGAGCAAGCCTAATGGGACATAAAGTCAATCCGGTCGGCATGCGCCTTCAGGTCAACCGCACCTGGGACAGCCGTTGGTACGCCGACACCAAAGACTATGGTGATCTGCTGCTGGAAGACCTGCGCATCCGTGATTTCATCAAGGAAGAGTGCAAGCAGGCAGGCATCGCCCGCGTGATCATCGAACGCCCCCACAAGAAGTGCCGTGTGACCATTCACACCGCACGTCCGGGCGTGATCATCGGTAAAAAAGGTGCTGACATCGAAGTGCTGCGCAAGAAGCTCGCCTCGATGACAGACTCGGAACTGCACCTCAACATCGTTGAAGTCCGCAAGCCCGAGCTCGACGCACAGCTGGTTGGCGAGTCCATCGCTCAGCAGCTGGAACGTCGTGTGTCCTTCCGTCGCGCGATGAAGCGTGCCGTGCAGAACGCCATGCGTATGGGCGCCCTGGGTATCCGGGTGAACGTTGCAGGTCGTCTGGGTGGTGCTGAAATCGCACGGACCGAATGGTACCGTGAAGGTCGTGTGCCGCTGCACACGCTGCGCGCCGACATCGATTACGCTCACTCCGAAGCCATGACCCCTTACGGGATCATCGGGATCAAAGTCTGGATCTTCAAAGGCGAGATCATGGAACACGATCCTCAGGCGCGTGACCGTAAAGCACAGGAACTCCAGGACGGTCCGGCACCTCGCGGTGCAGGCGGTCGTCGCTAAGGAGGAGATGACATGCTTCAACCAAAGCGTACTAAATTCCGCAAAATGCACAAAGGCCGGATTTCCGGCGAAGCAAAAGGCGGTTCGGACCTGAACTTCGGCACCTATGGCCTGAAGGCAACCACTCCTGAGCGTGTTACCGCGCGTCAGATTGAGGCTGCTCGTCGTGCCATGACCCGCCACATGAAGCGTCAGGGTCGTGTCTGGATCCGCATCTTCCCGGATACCCCGGTAACCTCCAAGCCCGTCGAAGTTCGTATGGGTAAAGGTAAGGGCTCCGTGGATTACTGGGCATGCAAAGTGAAGCCCGGTCGCGTGATGTTCGAGATCGACGGCGTCAATGACGACATCGCACGCGAGGCCCTGCGCCTGGCCGCGATGAAGCTGCCGGTCAAGACCCGCGTCGTGGTTCGCGAAGACTGGTAAGCTGCGGCGCTCTTGCGCATCCGATGAAAAACAAAAAGCCCCCGCCGAGCAATCGGTGGGGGTTTTCTTATGTGCCTTCGGCGTAGAATGATTTGTCCGCCCCGGCGGCGGGCGGTCAGGCTAGCGATATTTTGCGGCGGTGATGAACTCTCCGAAGGCCTCACACCAGATCACCACGGTGGTGTAATCCTCGATGTTGATCCCTTCGGGGATGGGCAGGATCAGCCCGTCGAACATCTTCACATCGCCAATCCGCGCCGACGCGGCCTTAATCGCCTCGAACCCGGCCTCATCGTCAACAAACTCTGGCGTCAGGTAGAGTTTGTAGTCCGGTCCCGGTGACAGCTCGCCCATATGGGTGATCTGCTGCGGCGACAGGCTGATGCTGCCGGTGCCCCAATGCAGGAAATCGCTGCCGGCCAGATCGCGGCTGAAACTGCCGGTAAAGCGTGCTCCCTTGGCGCTTTCGCTCAGGGTTGCGGCATCCGGGCTCTGCGGCGCGGTCAGGATTGGCAACATATAGATACCCAACGCAAATCCGAACGCCAGCGCGATCCCATGGCTCAGCAGTCTCAATATCCAGCGCATGTTCCGCTCCTCATCCTGGGTGAGGCCAGCTTATGGGCGGGCGCGGTGATAAGGGAAGGGGGCAGACCTATCTTGTCCGGCAAAGCATCTCGTACTCACCCTGATGTTGCGCTAAAGGACAGATATGGCACAGATAGATTCCCTCTTTGTAACCCGTCTCTACCGCGCAGCCCTGTCCGAACACGGACCAAAGGTTGATGCCGGTGAACTTGAAAACTCCTGCTTCGTGATCGCTCAGGATGATGAAGCCGGTCAGGATTGGTGCGAGGAGAACGGCTATCCCGGCTATACCTCCTATGCCTCGCTGACCGATCTGCCGTGGCGCTTCCCGATTTTTGCCGATCTGGTGAAGTCGCTTGATCTTCATGTCGCGGCCTTTGCCAAGGATCTGGAGCTGGATCTGGACGGGCGTGCGTTGGTTCTGGAGGATCTCTGGATCAACATCCTGCCCGAGGGCGGCACCCACGCCAGCCACATCCACCCTCATTCGGTGATCTCCGGCACGACCTATGTGTCGATGCCCGAAGGCGCGAGCGCGCTGAAGCTGGAGGACCCGCGCCACGCCATGATGATGGCGCATCCCCCGCGCATGAAGGACTGCCGCCAGGAGCTGAAGACATTTGTCTACCAGTCGCCCGCCGTCGGGGATGTGCTGCTGTGGGAAAGCTTCATCCGCCACGAGGTGCCGATGAACATGGCCGAAGACGAGCGCGTTTCGGTGAGCTTTAACTACCGCTGGGAGTGAGGCTCCGCAGAGATTTCGGTCTCTGCTAGCAGAGCTATGATGGTTCTCGAACTTGCGGTGAGGCGCGGTTTTGTGAGAGTGTTTGGATATGGCGAAATCTACTAACTCTGAAACTGTAAAAGGTGGGAAGATTGCTCGAAGCGCGAATACAGGGCGCTTCGTCGAGGTTCGCACGGCTAAGGGTACCAGTAAGGCGACGGAGAAAACGTTGGCTGTGGTCAAGGAGGCTTCATCGAAACGTAAGGACGCGATGAAGAGGCTGGTCAATCGGTAGGCGTCATTATGTCGTGACGCTGGCGGATGCTATCACTGCGCACGACGAGGCGCTGACATATGGTGGTCGATCGGGAATAAGTAGCCTTGATCTGATCGAATCTGCCATAGGGCGGCCATACTCTGGATACCATCGTCCAATTTACCGCAAAGCGGCCGCGCTGCTCGAAAGCTTGGTCGGAAATCACGGCTTTATCGATGGCAACAAGCGAACGGCGTGGCTTGTGACTGAAATTTTGATTGAGCGGAGCGGGTATTTCCTGGCCATACCGGACGACGCGCGGGTAGATGATTTGGTTGTCGGTATCGCAGACGGCTCGCTTTCATTTGGTGACCTCTGCAAGTGGTTCAAAGACCACTTGCAGCCTGCGTAGGAGCGATGGCGGCTAAAGCCCTCCAACCTTTCCCTTGCCCCCACCCTCTATCTCCTCTATAGGGACCCATCGCCTGACCCCTGTCCCGCGTGGATCCGGGGCTGGTGATTCTTTTTGCCGCGTCTTTCGGCGCGGTGTGACATAACCCACCAGGTTCAAAGGTGACCCATCTCGGGGCCTTCTGGTGCTTAGGACAAGGAACAAAGGCGATGAACGCCAATGATCTGCGCGAGAAAACCGTGGATGAACTCCGCGATACCCTCGCATCCCTGAAAAAAGAGAGCTTCAACCTGCGTTTTCAGCAGGCAACCGGTCAGCTGGAATCGACCGCAGGCATCAAGGCGGCCCGCCGCAATGCTGCACGCGTCAAAACCATCCTGAACGAAAAAGCTGCTGCTGCAGCTGAATAAGGAGCTTCTCGAATGCCCAAACGTATCCTGCAAGGCGTTGTGACCTCCGACGCTAACGCACAGACCGTCACCGTTTCCGTTGAGCGCCGCTTTACGCATCCGGTTCTGAAGAAAACCATCCGTAAGTCCAAGAAGTACCGGGCTCACGATGAAAAGAACGCTTTCAAGGTCGGCGATTCCGTACGCATCATCGAGTGCGCGCCGAAATCGAAAACGAAACGCTGGGAAGTTCTGGAAGCCTAAGAGTCTCATCTCGAGACTCCTGGCGACTAGACTTAACAGTTAGTCGAAACCCTGGGGGATTACGCCACGCATCGGCGCCCCAAAGGTCGGGAGAAACCACATGATCCAGATGCAAACAAACCTGGATGTTGCTGACAACTCCGGCGCTCGCCGAGTTCAGTGCATCAAGGTTCTGGGTGGTTCCAAGCGTAAGTACGCATCCGTTGGCGACATCATTGTCGTCTCGGTCAAGGAAGCCATCCCGCGCGGCCGCGTGAAAAAAGGGGACGTCCGCAAGGCCGTCGTCGTACGCACCGCCAAAGAGGTCCGTCGTGAAGACGGTACCGCAATCCGTTTTGACCGCAATGCAGCTGTCATCCTGAACAACAACAACGAGCCCGTAGGTACCCGTATCTTTGGCCCGGTTGTTCGTGAGCTGCGCGCGAAAAACTTCATGAAGATCATCTCGCTCGCTCCGGAGGTGCTGTAATCATGGCTGCGAAACTCCGCAAAGGCGACAAGGTCGTCGTGCTGGCCGGCAAGGACAAGGGCAAAGAAGGCACCATCGCCTCCGTTGACCCCAAAGCCGGCAAAGCCATCGTTGACGGTGTGAACATGGCAATCCGCCACACACGTCAGACCCAGTCTGACCAGGGTGGCCGTCTGCCCAAGGCACTGCCCATCCAGCTGTCGAACCTGGCCCTGCTGGACGCAAACGGCAAAGCAACCCGCGTTGGCTTCCGTATGGAAGGTGACAAGAAAGTGCGCTTCGCCAAAACCACGGGGGACGTGATTGATGCTTGATAACGCAACCTATACCCCGCGTCTGAAAGCTCTCTACAAGGAAACCATCCGTGGCGCCCTGAAAGAAGAGTTCGGCTACAAGAACGACATGATGATCCCCAAGCTGGACAAAATCGTTCTGAACATCGGCTGCGGCCGTGCTGCCGTTAAAGACAGCAAGAAAGCCAAGTCTGCTCAGGCTGATCTGACCGCAATCGCGGGCCAGAAGGCATTGACCACAGTGGCAAAGAACTCCATCGCCGGCTTCCGCGTTCGCGAAGGCATGCCGATGGGCGCAAAGGTGACTCTGCGCGGCGACCGGATGTACGAATTCCTCGACCGTCTGACCACCATCGCGATGCCCCGTATCCGCGACTTCCGCGGCGTGTCGGGCACGTCTTTTGACGGCCGTGGCAACTATGCCATGGGTCTGAAAGAGCACATGGTCTTCCCCGAGATCGACTTCGACAAGATCGACGAAGCTTGGGGTATGGACATCGTGATTGCCACCACCGCGAATACCGACGCGGAAGCAAAGGCGCTGTTGAAAGCTTTCAACATGCCCTTCAATAGCTAAGCGCGGGAAGGAAGAGACATGGCTAAGAAAAGCATGATCGAACGCGAGAAGAAGCGCGAACGCCTGGTGGCAAAATACGCCGCAAAGCGTGCCGAGCTGAAAGAAATCGCAAACGACGAATCTCGCCCGATGGAAGAGCGCTTCAAGGCGCGCCTCGACCTGGCGAAACTGCCGCGTAACTCGTCGGCAACCCGTCTGCACAACCGCTGCCAGCTGACCGGCCGTCCTCACGCTTACTACCGTAAGCTGAAGATCAGCCGTATCGCACTGCGGGAACTGGGCTCGAATGGCCAGATCCCCGGCATGGTGAAATCGAGCTGGTAAGGGAGAGACTGATATGAACGATCCTATCGGCGATATGCTCACCCGTATCCGTAACTCGCAAATGCGCGGCAAATCCACTGTCATGACACCGGCTTCCAAGCTGCGTGCATGGGTTCTGGATGTGCTGAAGCAAGAGGGTTACATCCGCGGTTATGAGTCTGCGACTGATGCAAAGGGCCACCCGGCTCTGGAAATCAGCCTGAAATACTTCGATGGCGAACCTGTCATTCGTGAACTGAAGCGGGTCTCTAAACCCGGTCGTCGCGTTTACATGGGCGTCAATGACATCCCGTCGGTCCGTCAGGGCCTGGGTGTGTCGATTGTCTCCACCCCCAAGGGTGTGATGTCGGACGCAAGCGCACGCGCAGCCAACGTTGGCGGCGAAGTGCTCTGCACCGTCTTCTAAGGAGGCCCCACGATGTCCCGTATTGGTAAAAAACCGGTCGAACTTCCCAGCGGCGTAACTGCTTCTGTGTCCGGCCAGACCATCGAAGTCAAAGGCCCGAAAGGCGCCCGCAGCTTCACCGCGACCGACGACGTCACCCTGACTGTTGATGACAACGTCATCAAAGTGGATCCCCGCGGCAAATCCAAGCGCGCGCGCCAGCAGTGGGGCATGTCCCGCACCATGGTCGCGAACCTGGTTGCAGGCGTGACCACCGGCTTCAAAAAAGAGCTGGAGATCCAGGGTGTGGGTTACCGGGCTCAGATGCAGGGCAACACCCTGAAGCTGAACCTGGGCTACAGCCACGACGTTGATTTCACTGCCCCGGAAGGTGTCACCATCACCGCACCGAAGCAGACCGAAATCGTTGTCGAAGGTAATGATCAACAACTCGTTGGCGAAGTTGCGGCCAAAATCCGCGACTGGCGTCGTCCCGAGCCCTACAAGGGCAAAGGCATTCGCTACAAAGGCGAGTTTATCTTCCGCAAGGAAGGCAAGAAGAAGTAAGGACCAGCAAAATGGCAAACAGCAAACGTACCCTGTTTCTGAAGCGCCGGCTGCGCGTCCGGAACAAGCTTCGCAAGGTCAACGCAGGCCGTCCGCGCCTGTCCGTACACCGTTCGAACAAGAACATCTCTGTTCAGCTGATCGACGACGTACGCGGTGTGACCCTCGCTTCGGCATCGACCCTGGAAAAAGACCTGGGTCACGTTGGCAAGAACAACGTCGAAGCAGCTACCAAAGTGGGTTCGGTTATCGCCGAGCGCGCCAAGGCGGCTGGCGTCACCGAGGCCTATTTCGATCGTGGCGGCTTCCTGTTTCACGGCAAGGTGAAGGCTCTGGCCGACGCTGCGCGTGAAGGCGGCCTGAAGATCTAAGGATCTGTGCGCCTCGGTTCCGGCAGTCGTCGGGTCCGGGGCACACACCCAAAGTCAAAGTGGGTGGCGTTCGCGCCATCCCGATGATCCGGGGGCGGGCCGATCCGGTCCTAACCCACCTGGATTGAGTTCAAGTCAGGCGCTTGTCGTCAGAATGAAAAGGATTGCCTCATGGCAGAACGTGAAAATCGCCGTGGCCGTGGCCGCCGCGAAGAAGAAACCCCGGAATTCGCCGACCGTCTGGTCGCGATCAACCGGGTGTCGAAAACCGTAAAAGGTGGTAAGCGCTTCGGCTTCGCCGCTCTGGTGGTTGTTGGCGATCAGAAAGGCCGTGTCGGCTTTGGTAAAGGTAAAGCGAAAGAGGTCCCCGAGGCCATTCGTAAAGCCACCGAGCAGGCCAAGCGTCAGATGATCCGCGTGCAGCTGAAAGAAGGCCGCACCCTGCATCACGACATGCACGGCCGTCACGGCGCAGGCAAAGTTGTCATGCGCACCGCACCGGAAGGTACCGGTATCATCGCAGGTGGTCCTATGCGTGCCGTCTTCGAAATGCTCGGCGTCAAAGACGTTGTTTCGAAGTCGATCGGTTCGCAGAACCCCTACAACATGATCCGCGCCACCATCGACGGTCTGAAAAAAGAGCAGTCGCCCCGTTCGGTTGCTCAGCGTCGTGGCAAAAAAGTCGCCGACATCCTGCCCAAGCGGGATGAAGCCCCTGCTGCTGAAGCAGAAGCGTAAGGAGACGGACACATGGCAAAAACCATCGTCGTTAAGCAGATCGGTTCCCCGATCCGCCGCCCCGCAGACCAGCGCGCAACCCTCGTTGGCCTGGGCCTGAACAAGATGCACAAGACCCGCGAACTGGAAGATACCCCTTCCGTACGTGGTATGGTCAACAAGATCCCGCATCTGGTTGAGATCATCGAAGAGCGCGACTAAGCGCTCTCTCGTATGAGCCAAACAAAAGAAAGCGCCCCGATTTCGGGGCGCTTTTTTGTTGCAGAGATCAATTTGGGAGGAGGGGGTATCTATCTGATCCGCCGGGAGAGAGGCCCCCGGCCATCTGGATTGTCGGTTTTCAACATCAGCGATGATCACCGGATCCGCGATGGCACAGACTAGGGGCGGCCAGCGGTGGTCGGTTGATCAGCCGAAGTAGGTGCGGGCGTCGTAGTAGGGCAGATCAGGGGCGGTTTCAGCCGCGTCCCGGCGGTCGATGATGGCCTGCAGCAGGCGGGTCGCCAGCTCGGCAGTCAGAGGGTAGAGAACCAGCAGCGCCACAACGGTGGTGGAGAGGCCGATAAAGCCGGTTGCGATTGCGGTGACGGTTGCGCTTGCGCCGATGAGAGTGCTGAAGAGTGCCATGATCGTGTTCCTTGATGCTGATGATTTCCTTGTCCTCAATGTGCCATTTGCCTCAAATTGCATCAATCACACGAAAGGATAGTTCGCGGTTCCGGAGGCTAGCCCAGGCATCCCTAGGGTGACGGAAAACGCCGTTGGAGCGCGGAAATACCGGTATCTGCGGTGGTGGGGCGCAATCGCGCCAGCATCCGGCCTGCCGCGCCCCCTCCAGATCAGCCTTGCGCCGAACCTCCACGATTCCCACTGCCGCAACGGCTGCGCGCCATCCGGCCCAGACTGGACGCCGGAGATTAATATCTCAGTCATCTCCTATGCTTGGCGTGCATAGCGGGCAGTCCGACCTGTCAGTTGTTTGCGCAAACATTTCCACCTATCTCTCGGGTGTCACTGAAACAGACATAACTGAGACCACCCGGAAATTCGTCCGGTCAGATAAAGGATCAACATTATGGCACATGTCATCAACACCACCGACACCGGCTTTAACCTCGCAGCGCGCCTGCGTGGCTTCGCAGAAGAGGTCAAGGACAGCTGGGCCCGTCGCGCCGAGTACAAACGCACCTTCGCCGAGCTGGACGGCCTGTCCAACCGCGACCTGGCGGACATCGGCGTGCGCCGCTGCGACATTCCGCAAATCGCCCACGCGCAGGCCTACGGCCAGTAAGGCGAGAGCCGCAACAGATTGTCATCCGGCGGGGACCGCAACGACGGCCCCCCTCGGATCGACCCAAGCTCCAGACCGTCTCTTTCTCCTCCCTCAGGGGGCGGGCTGGACACGCCTCCGCGCTGCGGGGGCGTTTTTGGTTTCTGCCGCGACGATGCCGATGGTCTGCCCGTTGCCAGCCAGTCGCTGGCCGTTGCCACCCCGGCGCCCGCCCGCTCCATCATCCGTTTATCCGCCCGTGGCATTCTGCACAGGATCGCGATCCCCGCCGGGCCTGACACCCCCGGCACCCATGACCAGGGCCCCGGCGTGGCAGCCGGGAAGCACGATAATGTTATCCACGCACGGGAGAGATCCCGTCCCAAATCCCCCGGCGGCGCCGCCACCCTTTATCGGTCGGCCACAGATGCAAAGGACACCGCAACAGACCTGCAATAGCAGCCACCGACAGGGCCGACACCCTGGCGGGCCTTGGTGCTTGACGGCTGTCCTGATCCGCTTTGGAACCCGGTGTCCGCCGCATATGGACTGAACCCTTGATCCGGCGCGGTATCGGGTCTATACGCCCCCGGTGGTCCTCTGGACGACAGAATCAGAAAACCAAGAAACGCCGTGTTTGCCCTAATCCGCTTCGGGGGCAGTTCCGGCAAAGGAGAAGCGATATGAAACTCAATGAACTGCGCGACAATCCAGGCGCCGCCAAGAAACGCACCCGCGTTGCACGTGGTCCGGGTTCCGGCAAAGGTAAAATGGGTGGCCGTGGTATCAAAGGTCAGAAATCCCGTTCGGGTGTTTCGATCAATGGCTACGAAGGCGGCCAGATGCCCCTCTACCAGCGTCTGCCCAAGCGCGGCTTCAACAAGCCGAACCGCAAGTCCTACGCTGTTGTGAACCTGGGCCTGATCCAGAAATTCATCGACGAAGGCAAGCTGGAAGCCGGTTCCATCACCGAAGACACCCTGATCTCGTCGGGTCTGGTACGTCGCAAGCTGGACGGTATCCGCGTTCTGGCAAAGGGTGACTTCACCGCCAAGGCAACCATCGCTGTGACCGGCGCCTCCAAGGCCGCCGTAGACGCAGTCGCAAAGGCCGGTGGCGCCCTGACCGTGGCAAACACTGCCGCAGCTGAGTAACAGCTTGTGAGCGGCGCCGATGCCGCTTACATAGACTTCAGTTTTCCATTAACGCCGCCCGAGCCGGAAAACGGCCCTGGGCGGCGTTTTCGCAAGAAGAGACCTTTTTTATGGTATCAGCAGCAGAACAAATGGCGGCGAACACCAGCTGGGCCGCTCTTGGCAAAGCCACGGATCTGCGCAACCGTATCCTGTTTACGCTCGGGCTTTTGATTGTCTATCGCCTGGGCACCTATATTCCCGTTCCGGGGATTGATGCGGATGCACTGCGCCAGTTCATGACCTCGGCAGGGCAGGGCATCGGGGGCATGGTGTCCATGTTCACCGGCGGCGCGCTTGGCCGTATGGGCATCTTTGCACTTGGCATCATGCCCTATATTTCGGCGTCGATCATTGTGCAGCTGCTGACCTCGATGGTCCCGGCGCTCGAACAGCTCAAGAAAGAGGGCGAGCAGGGTCGCAAGAAAATCAACCAATACACTCGCTACGGCACCGTGCTTCTGGCGACAGCGCAGGCCTATGGTCTGGCGGTCTCGCTCGAATCGGGGGATCTGGCGACCGATCCGGGGCTCTATTTCCGCCTCGCCTGCATGATCACCCTGGTGGGTGGCACCATGTTCCTGATGTGGCTGGGCGAGCAGATCACCCAGCGCGGCATCGGCAATGGTATCTCCCTGATCATCTTCGTTGGCATCATCGCCGAAGTGCCCGCCGCGATTGCCCAGTTCCTGGCCTCAGGCCGCTCCGGCGCGATCAGCCCGGCGGTGATCATCGCAGTGATCGTGATGATGATCGCCATCATCATGTTCGTGGTGTTCATGGAGCGCGCCCTGCGCAAGATCCATATCCAGTACCCGCGCCGCCAGGTCGGCATGAAGGTCTATGACGGTGGCTCCAGCCACCTGCCGGTCAAGGTGAACCCCGCAGGCGTGATCCCGGCGATCTTTGCGTCCTCGCTGCTGCTGCTGCCGGTGACCATCTCGACCTTCTCCGCAGGCAGCACCTCCGGCCCGATCATGTCCTGGCTGCTGGCCAACTTCGGCCCCGGTCAGCCGCTCTACCTGCTGTTCTTTGTCGGTATGATCGTGTTCTTCGCCTATTTCTACACCTTCAACGTGTCCTTCAAACCCGATGAGGTCGCGACCAACCTGAAGAATCAGAACGGCTTTGTTCCCGGTATCCGTCCCGGCAAGAAAACCGCCGAATACCTCGAATATGTGGTCAATCGCGTGCTGGTTCTGGGTTCGGCCTATCTCGCGGCTGTCTGTCTGCTGCCGGAAATCCTGCGTGGTCAGCTTGCAATCCCGGTTTACTTTGGCGGCACCTCCGTGTTGATTGTGGTTTCTGTTGTGATGGACACCATTCAACAGGCACAAAGCCACCTGCTTGCGCACCAATACGAAGGTCTCATTGAAAAGAGCCAGCTGCGCGGCCGCAATAAGAAACGGACACGACGGGGACCTGCACGCCGATGAGCAATATTATCCTTCTGGGCCCGCCCGGCGCGGGCAAGGGAACACAAGCACGCTACCTGGTTGAATCGCGCAATATGGTTCAGCTCAGCACCGGCGACATGCTGCGCGATGCGCAGGCGTCGGGCAGCGAAATGGGCAAGCGGGTTGCCGCTGTGATTGCCCGCGGCGAGCTGGTGACTGACCGTATCGTGATTGGGCTCATTCGCGAAAAGATCGAAGAAGGAGCCGAGGGCGGCTTTATCTTCGACGGTTTCCCGCGCACGCTGGCGCAGGCGGATGCACTGGCCGAACTGCTGAGCGAAACCGGCCAGAAGCTGGACGCGGTGATCGAGATGCAGGTGGATGACGCCGCGCTGGTTGCCCGCATCACCGGTCGTTCGACCTGTGGCGATTGCGGTGAAGTCTATCACGACGAGACCAAGCCCTGGCCTGCCGATGGCAAATGCGCCAACTGCGGCGGTACCTCGCAGAAACGTCGCCCCGACGACAATGAGGAAAGCCTGCGCACCCGGCTGATGGAATACTACAAGAAGACCTCGCCGCTGATCGGCTACTACTACGCCAAGGGCAACCTTCAGCGTCTCGACGGTCTGGCCTCCATCGAAGAGGTTCGCAAGAATCTCGGCTGGATCATGGGCGACTGAGCCGCAGCCTCTCCAGCACTGATAGATCATCGCCCCGCGCCTTTCTGGCCGGGGCGTTTTTGTTGCGGGGGAGGGCAATATGCAGATAAAACGTCACAAATGCTGCCGTTGACGGTTGACCTTGCGGGAAACTTCGGTCCCAGTCTTGTCGATGGGTTGACCATAGCACGATTTCCACATACGGAAGCCCATCCCTTCTGGGAATCATCACAGGTGCGCGCAATTTTTGCCTGCCCTGACCACCTCGAAATGCTGGACCCACGGGCGACACTGCCAAGGTCAAGCGTTGTGAAAAAAGGTTCCGGCGCTACGGAACCGCAACGAAAAGGAAAGTGACACGTGGCACGTATTGCCGGCGTAAACATCCCGACTGCAAAGCGGGTACCTATCGCCCTTACCTATATCACCGGCATTGGCACGACCTCTGCTCAAGCCATCTGCGAAGCCGTAGGCATCGACGCAACCCGTCGTGTGAACGAGCTGTCCGACGCTGAAGTTCTGGCCGTGCGTGAGCACATCGACGCCAACTACACCGTCGAAGGCGACCTGCGCCGTGAAGTTCAGATGAACATCAAGCGTCTGATGGACCTGGGCTGCTACCGCGGTCTGCGCCATCGTCGTAACCTGCCCGTTCGCGGTCAGCGTACCCACACCAACGCTCGTACTCGCAAAGGCCCCGCAAAGGCCATTGCTGGTAAGAAGAAATAAGGGAGGGTTTGATCAATGGCACGCGATAAGACTCGTACCAAGCGCAAAGAGCGCAAGAACATCGCCTCCGGCGTTGCACATGTGAACTCCTCGTTCAACAACACCAAGATCCTGATCTCGGACGTGCAAGGCAATGCGATTTCCTGGTCCTCCGCAGGCACCATGGGCTTCAAAGGGTCGCGTAAATCGACTCCTTATGCCGCTCAGATGGCTGCTGAAGATGCAGGCAAAAAAGCGCAGGAACACGGCGTTAAAACTCTGGAAGTCGAAGTTCAGGGCCCCGGTTCGGGCCGTGAATCCGCACTGCGCGCCCTGGCCGCAGTGGGCTTCAACATCACCTCGATCCGTGATGTGACCCCGATCGCGCACAACGGCTGCCGCCCGCCGAAGCGCCGCCGCGTCTAAGCGATACTGATTTTTTGCTGGGGCTTTGCGATTTCTGCAAGGCCCCAGTACGCCATTTGAAACCTCGGGCGTCTGTACCTTTCGGACATGAGGTACGGACAGGAATGGAGGGACCGCATGATCCACAAGAATTGGGCTGAACTGATCAAGCCGACTCAGCTTGACGTGAAGCCGGGCAATGATCCCGCACGCCAGGCCACCGTTGTGGCTGAACCGCTGGAACGCGGCTTTGGCCTGACACTGGGCAACGCGCTGCGCCGCGTTCTGATGAGCTCGCTGCAAGGCGCCGCCATCACCTCCGTGCAGATCGACAATGTTCTGCATGAATTCTCCAGCGTCGCCGGCGTTCGCGAAGATGTCACCGACATCATCCTGAACCTCAAAGGCGTGTCGCTGCGCATGGAAGTCGAAGGCCCCAAGCGCCTGTCGATCAATGCCAAAGGCCCCGCAGTTGTCACCGCCGGTGACATCTCCGAATCCGCTGGCATCGAAGTGCTGAACCGTGAGCACGTGATCTGCCACCTCGATGATGGTGCCGATCTGTTCATGGAACTGACCGTCAACACCGGCAAGGGCTATGTCTCTGCTGACAAGAACAAGCCTGAAGATGCGCCCATCGGTCTGATCCCGATCGACGCCATCTACTCGCCGGTCAAGAAGGTCTCCTATGACGTTCAGCCGACCCGTGAAGGTCAGGTTCTGGACTATGACAAGCTGACCATGAAGATCGAAACCGATGGCTCCATCACGCCCGACGACGCGGTCGCCTATGCGGCCCGTATCGTGCAGGATCAGCTGTCGATCTTCGTCAACTTCGACGAGCCGGAATCGGCAAACCGTCAGGACGACGACGACGGTCTCGAGTTCAACCCGCTTCTGCTGAAGAAAGTGGACGAACTGGAACTGTCTGTCCGGTCTGCAAACTGCCTGAAGAACGACAACATCGTCTACATCGGCGATCTCATCCAGAAGACCGAAGCAGAAATGCTGCGCACGCCGAACTTCGGCCGCAAGTCGCTGAACGAGATCAAAGAAGTGCTGTCGGGCATGGGTCTGCACCTTGGCATGGATGTCGAGGACTGGCCGCCGGACAACATCGAAGATCTGGCCAAGAAGTTCGAAGACAGCTTCTAAGAGATTGGGCGGCCTCTAGGGCCGCCCGAAATGCCCCGGTTGCGGGGGAAGACCCGGGCATCTGCCCCAAGGTGAGCGGCTGACACGCATCAGCCGCCTGACAAAGCAAAACGCGAAGTAAAGGATTGAAAAAATGCGTCACGCACGTGGTTACCGCCGCCTGAACCGTACTCATGAGCACCGTAAGGCCCTGTTCTCCAACATGGCCGGCTCGCTGATCGAGCACGAGCAGATCAAGACAACCCTTCCCAAAGCAAAAGAACTGCGCCCGATCATCGAAAAGATGATCACCCTGGCAAAGCGTGGCGACCTGCACGCCCGCCGTCAGGCCGCGTCCAAGCTGAAGGAAGACAAGGACGTTGCAAAACTGTTCGACGTTCTGGGCCCGCGCTACAAAGACCGTCAGGGCGGCTATGTCCGTATCCTGAAAGCCGGTTTCCGCTATGGCGACATGGCACCGATGGCGATCATCGAATTCGTTGATCGTGATCGCGATGCCAAAGGCGCCGCCGACAAGGCACGCCTGGCCGAAGCAGAAGCTGCTGCTGACGAATAAGAACTCCCGGTTTCGACCGGACCTGACCCCCGCTCTGGCAACAGGGCGGGGGTTTTTCGTTCTGCGCCGCCGTTTCGCGGCGCCCCCCGGTTGGGGATAGGGGCCAAAGTCGCGGATTTTCCCCGGTGAATCCTACCTTGTAAAAGACGGCAGCGGTCCGCATATCCTGTTCACAAGAACAATCGGAGTCGTCATGTTTCGTGCCATCCTGACCGCAGCGGGCCTGTTTCTGGCCACTCAGATCCCCTCCACACAGGCCTTTGCCGAAACCCGCGTGCCCCAGTCGCAGGCAGAAATCTCGCTTGGTTTTGCGCCTCTGGTGAAACAGGCGGCGCCTGCGGTGGTGAACATCTATGCCAAGATCGTGCAGGAACAGCGCCGCACGCCTTTTATGAACGATCCCTTCTTCGACGATTTCTTTCGCGGCCTGTCAAAGCCGCAGCCACGGGTGCAGAACTCGCTTGGCTCCGGGGTGATCCTGTCGGCTGATGGCATCGTGGTGTCGAACTACCATGTGGTTGGTATGGCGACGGATATCCGGGTGGTGACCACCGACCGGCGCGAATATGCCGCTCAGGTGGTGCTGGCGGATGAGGCCAGCGATCTGGCCATTCTCCAGCTACAGGACGCCAAGGACCTCCCCTTTCTGGAGCTGCGTGACAGTGACCGGGTAGAGGTGGGCGAACTGGCACTGGCGATCGGCAACCCCTTTGGGGTGGGCCAGACCGTCAGCAGCGGCATCGTCTCCGGGCTGGCGCGCTCCGGCGCGGCGACGGGCGAGGGGATCGGCTATTTCATTCAGACCGACGCGCCGATTAACCCCGGCAACTCTGGTGGGGCGCTGATTGATGTGAATGGCAATCTGATTGGCATCAACACCCGCATCGTCACCCGCTCCGGCGGCTCTAACGGGATCGGTTTTGCGATCCCGGCCAATCTGGTGCGGGCCTTCATGCGGCAGGCCCATGATGGTGCCGAGGAATTCCAGCGCCCCTGGGCAGGCATGATGGGCCAGCCGGTCGATGCCGATCTGGCGGCGTCGCTTGGGATGGAGCTGCCAGAAGGCATGGTGATCTCGGAACTGCATCCCGCCAGCCCCTTTGCCAAGGCCGGGTTCGAGGTGGTGGATGTCGTGCTCGACGTGGCGGGGGAGGCGGTGAATTCGCCCTCCGAAATGGTCTTCCGCATGTCGGTGGCCGGTCTGGGCGACAGCGCCGAGGTGACCAGGTTGCGCGGCACCGAGCGCAGCACGGTGATGGTCGAGATGATGCTGGCCCCCGATGATCCGCCCGCCGATCCGCTTACCCTGCCCGAAGGGACGCCGCTGCCGGGGCTGACCCTTGCGCGGATCAACCCGCAGTCGATTGTTCGTTTGCAGCTGCCGATGACCGCCACAGGTGTGGTGATCACCGACCCCGGCGCCTATGGCGGCCGTGTCGGTCTGCGTGCCGGTGACATTATCCTTGGCATCAACAATGAGGCCATCGAGACCCCCTCCGATGTCTCTGCCGTGCTGGCGGCGATTGGCCGCTGGATGAAGATTGATCTGAATCGTCAGGGCCAGCGCGTGTCGCTGCGTTACCGGCTCTGATCATGGCTGATCTCTTTGACAGCGGTGATGCCGCGCCCCGGCCAGATCCGACCGCCGAGCTGAACCGCCCGCTGGCGGATCGGCTGCGGCCTAAGACGCTGGCAGAGGTGATCGGCCAGACGCAGGTTCTGGGCGAGGACGCCCCGCTGGGGGTGATGCTGGCATCGGGCTCGCTGTCATCGCTGATCTTCTGGGGACCACCGGGCGTGGGCAAGACCACCATCGCCCGGCTGCTGGCCCGTGAAACCGATCTCCATTTCGTGCAGATCTCGGCCATTTTCACCGGCGTGCCGGATCTGAAAAAGGTGTTCGAAGCCGCAAGGATCCGCCGTCAGAACGGGCAGGGGACATTGCTGTTCGTGGATGAGATCCACCGGTTCAACAAGGCGCAGCAGGACGGCTTCCTGCCGCATATGGAGGATGGCACCATCCTGCTGGTGGGGGCGACCACTGAAAACCCGTCGTTTGAACTGAACGCCGCTGTGCTGAGCCGGGCGCAGGTGCTGGTGCTGGAACGCCTGTCTCTGGTCGATCTGGAGCGGCTGACCCAGCGCGCCGAGCAGGAGCTGGGCCGCGCCCTGCCGCTGACGCCCGATGCCCGCGACGCGCTTCAGGGGATGGCCGATGGCGACGGGCGGGCGCTGCTGAACCTCATCGAACAGATCGCCGCGTGGACCGTGGACAGCCCGCTGGGCCGCGAGGCGCTGGCCACCCGGCTGATGCGGCGGGCGGCGAAATACGACAAATCCGGCGATGAGCATTACAACCTGATTTCTGCCCTGCATAAATCCGTGCGCGGCTCCGACCCGGATGCAGCCCTCTACTGGTTTGCCCGGATGCTGGAGGGTGGCGAGGATCCGCGCTATCTGGCGCGTCGGCTCACCCGCATGGCGGTGGAGGATATCGCGCTGGCCGATCCGCAGGCGCAGGGCATCTGCATCGAGGCCTGGGAGACCTATGAGCGCCTTGGCAGCCCCGAGGGCGAGCTGGCGCTGGCCCAGGCGGTGATCTACCTGGCCCTCGCCCCCAAGACCAACGCGGGCTACATGGCCTATAAGGCGGCGCGACGGCTCGCGAAACAGACCGGCAGCGCGCCGCCGCCCAAACATATCCTGAACGCGCCGACCAAGCTGATGAAGTCGCAAGGCTACGGTGAGGGTTATGATTACGATCACAACGCCGCCGACGGGTTTTCAGGGCAGAACTATTTTCCCGACGACGTGCCGCGCCCGGTGCTTTATCAGCCAGTCGAGCGGGGCTTTGAGCGCGAGCTGAAGCGTCGGACCGAGTATTTTGCCAATCTGCGCGCCAAGCGGAACAGCTGATCCGGCTCTGCCGGGCAAAGCCGGGCCTGCGGCGCGAGTATTTCTGGAAAGATGACGGGCCTGCGCCGTGGCTGCAATGCTGCCATGCAGCGCGCAAAACTTGACATCACCGCGCCAGCCGGCGACAGACCGCAGATGGTTTTTTCGGTTCTATATGTGGCTCTGGGCGGCGCGATCGGCGCGGCCTGCCGCTATCTGGCCGGTTTGGGGATCCACCGCCTGTTCGGGGTGGGGGAGTTTCCGGCGGCGATCCTTGCGGTGAATGTGATCGGTTCCTTTGTTATGGGGCTGTTTGTGGTTGCGGCCGCCCATAAGGGGCTGACCCATCTCAGCCCGTTTGTGATGACCGGCCTGCTGGGCGGCTTCACGACGTTTTCGGCCTTCTCGCTTGAGACGGCCACCCTGATCGAGCGCGGCGCCCTGGGGCAGGCTGCGCTATATGTGCTGTTGTCCGTTGGCCTTTCGGTCGGCGGGCTGTTTTTGGGCCTGATGGCCGCCAGAGGAGTGTTCGCATGAGCGGCGTACAGATGATTACTGTCACTGAAGACGACGCAGGCCAGCGCATCGACCGCTGGTTGCGCCGCCTGTTTCCCCATGTGAGCCAGGGCCGCATCGAGAAGATGTGCCGCAAGGGCGAGCTGCGTCTGGATGGGGGCCGGGTCAAGGCCAGTTCCCGCGTCGAGGCCGGTCAGGTGGTGCGGGTGCCGCCGCTTGGCGCCAGCGATCTGAAACCGGCAGAGGCGCCGAGCTACCGGATTTCCGAGGCCGACGCCAAGATGATCCGGGGCTGCGTGATCTACAAGGATGATGCCGTCATCGTGCTGAACAAACCCGCGGGTCTGGCGGTGCAGGGCGGCAGCGGCACCACCAAACATGTCGACGGGCTGAGTGCCGCCTTGCAGTTCGACGCCGAGGAGAAGCCGCGTCTGGTGCACCGGCTGGACAAGGATACCTCCGGTGTTCTGGTGCTGGCGCGCACCCGTCTGGCGGCGCAGTCGCTGACGGCGGCGTTCCGGCATCGTGCCACGCGCAAGATCTACTGGGCGCTGGTGGCGGGCGTGCCGACTCCCTATCTGGGCGAGATCAAATGCGGGCTGGTCAAGGCGCCGGGCCATGGCAAAAGCGGCGAAGGCGAGAAGATGATCGCCATCCATTCCAACGAGGTGGACAGCACACCCGGCGCCAAACGCTCGCATACCCAATATGCCACGCTCTACCGGGTTGCCAGCCGGGCGGCCTGGGTGGCGATGGAGCCGATCACCGGTCGCACCCATCAGCTGCGCGCGCATATGGCCGAGATCGGTCATCCGATTGCGGGCGACGGCAAATACGGCGGCTCGGGGCAGGAGAACCTTGGCGATGGCTGGGGCGCGCAGCTGGGCGGCATCATCTCCAAGAAGCTGCATCTGCACTGCCGCCGCATGTCGTTTGAGCATCCGGTGACGCGCAAGACGCTGTCGATCACCGCGCCCTTGCCCGATCATATGAAGGACAGCTGGGACACCTTTGGCTGGTCCGAAGATCTGGCGGCAGAAGATCCGTTTGAGAGCCTGCAATAAGGGCGCGCGTGGATGAGCCGTGACCTGCGCCTGATCCTCTTTGATGTGGATGGTACGCTGGCAGACAGCCAGGGTGCCATCACCTCGGCGATGGCGGCGGCGTTTGCCGGGGTCGGGCTGGCCCTGCCCAGCCGGCAGGACATCCTGTCGATTGTTGGATTGTCCCTGCCGCAGGCGATGGCCGAGCTGGCGCCGGGGCAGAGCGCTGCCGTCCAGGCCGGCTTGGTCGACGGCTATAAATCCGCTTATAAATCGGCCCGTCTGGCGGCGGGCGCGGGGCATTCACCGCTCTATCCCGGGGCGGCGGAGGTGTTGGCGGAGCTGAATGCCGTGCCCGAATACCTGCTGGGGGTAGCCACTGGCAAATCTCAACGTGGATTGGATGCGCTGATCGAGGCGCATGAGCTGCGGTGTTTCGTAACCCGGCAATGTGCCGATCACCACCCGTCGAAACCGCATCCGTCGATGGTGCTGCGGGCGATGGCCGACACCGGGGTGGCACCTGCGCATACGGTGATGATTGGCGATACCAGTTTTGACATCGACATGGGGCGCGCAGCCGGGGTGCATACGATTGCGGTCAACTGGGGCTTTCACCCGGCCGAGCGCCTTGGGGCGGATCATATTATCGACAGTTTCGCCGCGCTGGCGCCGCTGTTGCAGGACATCTGGAAAGACTGACGACATGAGCGAGTGGAAACAGAAACGGTTTTGGAAAGAGGTCGCCGTGGCCGAGGTCGAGAGCGGCTTTGCCATCGAGCTGGACAGCCGCCGCGTGAAGACGCCGGCCAAGGCGCCGCTGATCGTTCCGACCCGTGAGATGGGCGATGCAATTGCCGCGGAATGGGACGCGCAGACCGAATCAGTTGACCCTTTGTCGATGCCTATGACGCGTTCTGCGAATGCTGCAATCGACAAGGTGTCGCATCAACATGGCGAAGTGTCGGATATGCTGGCGGATTACGCAGATTCCGATCTTTTGTGCTATCGCGCCGAAATGCCGGTCGAATTGGTGCAGCGTCAGGCCGAGATCTGGGACCCGGCGCTGGACTGGGCTGCGGAAGCGCTGGCGGCCCGGCTGCAGCCGCGCACGGGCATCCTGCATGTGCCCCAGGACCCTGAGGCGCTGCACCGTCTGCGCGGCTTAGTCCATGAAATGACACCCTTTCAGCTGGCGGCCTTCCATGATCTGGTGGCGATGTCGGGCTCTCTGGTGCTGGGGTTTGCGGCCGCACAGGGCTGGCGGCCGGCCGATGAAATCTGGGAAATGTCGCGGTTGGACGAGCTGTGGCAGGAGCAGCAATGGGGCCGGGACGACGAGGCTCAGGCCACCGCAGACCTGAAACGCACAGCGTTTTTGCACGCTAAGCGGTTCTACGATTTTTCCTGTTAGCGCAATATATTACCCAGATCGGGGCGCTGCCGCAAAAATCGTTCGCGACCGCAAAAATGTTCGCTATGCGCCCATCGAATTTCCTGATCCCACCCTTGACGTTTGTTGATGAATGCGCCCACACTCGGTCGCGAAATGGGGTCACCCTTGTTTCACCACCTATCTCCGGCATGGCTGGTGCCGGGCAAAAAGAGCCGCCAAATAGGCGGACAATCAGGAAGAGGTAAACATGAAGAATAAGGTAATTTTGGGTGCGCTGACTGTTGCTGGTCTGGCCGCCGGTGCCGCTGCGGCGGGCACGCTGGACGATGTCAAGGCCCGCGGCAAGCTGAACTGCGGTGTGACCACCGGTCTGGTCGGTTTTGCGGCGCCCAATGCCAATGGCGAATGGGAAGGTTTTGACGTTGCTGTCTGCCGCGCGGTTGCTGCGGCTGTTCTGGGCGACTCGACCGCTGTTGAATTCGTGCCGACCACCGGCAAAACCCGCTTCACCGCTCTGGCCTCCGGCGAGATCGACATGCTGGCCCGTAACACCACCTGGACCTTCAGCCGCGACGTCGACCTGAAGTTCGAATTCGTTGGTGTGAACTACTATGACGGCCAGGGCTTCATGGTTCCCAAGGAACTGGGCGTGTCCTCCGCGAAGGAACTGGACGGCGCGACCGTCTGCATCCAGACCGGTACAACCACCGAGCTGAACCTGGCGGATTTCTTCCGTTCCAACAACATCAGCTATGAGCCGGTTCCGATCGAAACCAACGCCGAAGCGCAGCAGCAGTATCTGGCTGGTGCCTGTGACGTTTACACCACCGACGCCTCCGGTCTGGCGGCAACCCGCGCGACCTTCGATGATCCTTCGGCACATGTTCTGCTGCCCGAAATCATCTCCAAAGAGCCGCTCGGCCCGCTGGTTCGCCACGGCGACCACGAGTGGGGCGATGTTGTTCGCTGGAGCCTGATGGCGCTGATCGCAGCTGAAGAGCTGGGCGTGACCTCCGCCAACATCGGCGAAATGGCCGCTGGCACCGAGAACCCGGAAATCAACCGTCTGCTGGGCGCCGAAGGCACCCTGGGCGAGATGCTGGGCCTGTCTGCTGACTGGGCGAAGAACGCAATTGCCGCTGGTGGCAACTACGGCGAAGTCTTTGCAAAGAACATCGGCGAAGACACTCCGATTGGGCTGGCACGTGGTCTGAACGCACAGTGGACCGAAGGTGGCCTGCTCTACGCACCGCCTTTCCGCTAAGATCTACTGAGGAAAGGGCGCAGGACCAACCTGCGCCCTTTTACCTCCCGACCTATCCTAACAAAAACGCTTAAGGTCTGGACGCGAGCAGGGACCCAACCCCGCCGAACAGTCGACCTATAAGCCACGGGGATCACACATTCATGTCAACTCTCACTGACCCTCCAAAGGCACAGTTTCAGCTGTCCATGTTGGTCAACGATACCCGCTATCGTTCGTTGACCTTCCAGGCGATTGCTGCGCTGGTTCTGGCCTTGGCCATCTGGTATCTGGGGAACAACCTTATTCAGAACCTGCGCGCCGCGGGTCTGAATATTTCATACGGGTTCCTCGGGGATCCATCCGGTTACGACATCAACCAGCGTCTGATCGAATACGACAGCCAGTCCAGCCATGCACGTGCTGCTGTGGTCGGCATTCTGAACACGCTGCTGGTGGCCTTTCTCTCCTGTATCACGGCCACCGTCTTTGGTGTGATCGCGGGTGTTCTGCGCCTGTCGAACAACTGGCTCGTCTCCAAATTGATGGCCGTTTATGTGGAAATCTTCCGCAATATTCCGGTGCTGATCTGGATCATCATCATTTTCACGATCATGACAGCCGTGATGCCCGGCCCGCGGGAATTCCGCGGTGACGATGCCACGTCGAGCATGGTGTTTGACCTCTTTGCCTTCACCAACCGCGGTGTCTACATCCCGATGCCCTGGTTCGAGAGCGGTCTGTTTGCCTCCACCACGATGAACTGGCTGGTGGTTCTGGCGGCACTGGCACTGTCCTTCTTCGTGATGCGCAAAGTCGAGATCAACGCGACCAAGACGCAGGAAGAAACAGGCGTGCGCCCCAATACCACATGGATTGGCCTGGGCGTCTGGCTGGTGCCGGTGCTCCTGGTGCTGTTCCTGATGGGTCTGTCCTGGGAAGTGCCGGAGCTGAAAGGCTTCAACTTCACCGGCGGTATCAAAATCGGTGGTCCGCTGATCGCGCTGTGGTTCGCTCTGTCGATCTACACCGGTGCCTTCATCGCGGAAAATGTGCGTGCGGGTATTCAAGCGATCAACAAGGGTCAGACCGAAGCCGCAGCGGCACTGGGTCTGCGTCCCGGCCGGATCATGAATCTGGTGGTGCTGCCGCAGGCGCTGCGCGTCATCATTCCACCGCTGATCTCCAACTTCCTCAACATCACCAAGAACTCCTCGCTGGCGATTGCCGTTGGTTACGCCGATATCACCGCGACCCTGGGCGGCATCACGCTGAACCAGACCGGCCGTGCAATCGAATGTGTTCTGCTGCTGATGCTGTTCTATCTCACCGCATCGCTGCTGATTTCGATGGTGATGAACGTCTACAACGCATCTGTGAAACTGAAGGAGCGCTGAGACATGAGCGATACACACTCTCAAACTATCGCCTTTGTCCGCGATACGGAAATCCCGCCGGCCCCGCCGCCGGCGCGTGAAACCGGTGCCTATAAATGGATGCGAGAGAACCTGTTCTCCAGCATTCCCAATTCGATCCTGACGCTGGCGGCGCTGGTGCTGATCTATCTGCTGCTGAGCACCACGGTTCCGTGGCTGCTGAACGGTGTATGGACCACCAACTCGCTTGCCGAATGTCGCGAGGTTCTGGATGGTAAGGTTGGTGCCTGTTTCTCGGTCCTGACCGAGCGCTGGAACCAGCTGCTCTATGGGTTCAAATATCCGGCCAGTGAATACTGGCGCCCGAATCTGGCCCTTGTGCTGCTGTTGATTGCGCTGGCACCGGTTCTGTTCTTTGACCTGCCGCGCAAGCTCTTGGCCTTCACCGCGATCTACCCCTTCCTGGCCTTCTGGCTGATCTGGGGTGGTTCCATTCTGGTGCCGATCGTTGCCTTGCTTGGCTTTGTTGCCGCCGGGTTCGTGTTCCAGAAATACGGCAAGGGCAGTTTTGCTCTGGGGTTCTTCGGCGCGATTGTTGCAGCGGTCGTGGTCTGGAATGTCGGTGGCTATCTGATCCCGGAAGGGGCGTCTGACACCGCGATGCTGTCAGCTGTACCCTCGCGCGATCTGGGTGGCTTCATGCTGAACATGATGCTGGGTGTGACCTGCGTGTCGCTGTCGGTGCCGCTGGGTATCGCGCTGGCACTGGGCCGTCAGTCCAACATGCCGCTGATCAAGTGGATCTGCGTCGTCTTCATCGAATTCGTGCGTGGCGTGCCGCTGATCACCCTGTTGTTCGTGGCATCGGTGATGCTGTCCTACTTCTTCCCGCCAGATGCCACCGTGGACCTGTTCCTGCGCGTGGTTATCATGATCACCCTGTTCTCCGCGGCCTATATCGCCGAAGTGATCCGGGGCGGTCTGGCCGCGCTGCCCAAGGGGCAGTATGAAGCAGCAGACAGTCTGGGTCTCGACTACCCGCAGGCCATGCGTCTGATCATCCTGCCGCAGGCACTGAAGATCTCGATCCCCGGTATCGTGAACGTGGCCGTTGGCCTGTTCAAGGATACCACACTGGTGTCGGTCATCTCGATGTTCGACCTGGTGGGCATGATCCGGGGCCCAATCCTCGCCTCCACCGAGTGGAACGGCGTCTATTGGGAACTCCTCGGCTTTGCCGCCTTCCTGTTCTTCATCGTCTGCTACGGCATCTCTCAGTACTCACAGTGGCTCGAGCGCCGTCTCGCCACCGATCACCGTTAAGGAGTTCAACATATGTCTGAACTTATGTCTGACCGCGCAATCGACCGCTCGAAAATGCAAGTGAGCGACGAGGTTGCCATTGAAATCAACAATATGAACAAGTGGTACGGCTCGTTCCACGTGCTGCGCGACATCAATCTGACCGTCAATCAGGGCGAGCGGATTGTTATCGCAGGCCCCTCGGGGTCCGGCAAATCCACCCTGATCCGCTGCCTCAATGCGCTGGAAGAGCACCAGCAGGGCAAGATCGTGGTGGATGGCACCGAACTGTCGAATGATCTCAAAAACATCGACAAGATCCGGTCCGAGGTTGGCATGGTGTTCCAGCACTTCAACCTGTTCCCGCATCTGACCATTCTGGAAAACTGCACCCTGGCGCCGATCTGGGTCCGCAAGACCCCCAAGAAGGAAGCCGAAGAACGGGCGATGCACTTCCTTGAGAAGGTGAAGATCCCCGAGCAGGCCAATAAATATCCGGGCATGCTCTCCGGTGGTCAGCAGCAGCGTGTGGCGATTGCGCGCAGCCTCTGCATGATGCCGCGCATCATGCTGTTCGATGAACCGACATCGGCGCTCGATCCGGAGATGATCAAGGAGGTCTTGGACACCATGATCGAACTGGCCGAGGAAGGTATGACCATGCTCTGCGTCACCCACGAGATGGGCTTTGCCCGTCAGGTGGCGAACCGTGTGATCTTCATGGATGCGGGTCAGATCGTGGAGCAGAACGAGCCGGAAGAGTTCTTCAACAACCCGCAGAGTGAGCGGACAAAGCTGTTCCTGAGCCAGATTCTCGGCCACTGAGCGCCGCACTAGTGTCAGAAGGCCAAGGCCGGGCAGATCTGCCCGGCCTTGGTCATTCTGGGTCGATGCAGGGGGCGCTGCCCCCTGACCCCCGGAGTATTTATCGGAAAGATGACAGGGGCAGAGATGCCAGGGCGCTGTGCCGCGCGTCAGCCGTGCTGGGCAAAGGCCTCGGTGCTGCCGTCTGCCCGGATCAGGAGCGTGGAGAAAGGCTCTTTGCTGTCGTCCATTTCCATCCCCGGTGAGCCAACAGGCATGCCCGGAACCGTGAGGCCCAGGGCATCAGGCCGCTCTGTCAGCAGGCGTTTGATATCGCTGGCGGGGACATGGCCTTCGATCACATAGGGGCCGAGGGTGGCGGTGTGGCAGGAGGCAAGATCATCTGAGATGCCAAGCCGGGATTTCATCTCCCAGAGCTGATCGTCAGGGATATTGCGGACCTCGGTCTTCAGGCCGGCGGCGGTGAGATGCTCCACCCATCCGGTGCAGCAGCCGCAGCTGGGGGATTTCATCACCTTAATCACCGGGTCGTTGGTGGCCGTTGCAGCCACCAGCGGTGTGGTGGCCAGCGGCAGGGTTGCAGCGGCGAGGAGGAAGGCGCGGCGGTTCATCTCAAAGGCTCCATTGCTGAGAATGCGGATCTTGGGATCATAGCGGATCTGCGGATGTTCGGCGGCATGGCTTCCCGCGTGGGAGCGACAGCATGTCACAGGATCATATCGCAGCCGCTTTTGTTGTCCTCTCACCTGCGGAGCGGCCGCGCCGCACCAGCGGCGCCATGCCCAACGGGAGCGGTTGCATATTCATGCGACCGCGGCGGGCGGGAGCGCTCGTGGTCTCCCCTGGTTGACGGGCCGCAGGAGGGCGCGCAGGCTGGCCCCTGTCACGCACCAAGCAATTCGCGGGGGACGGTGAATTCCGCCACCTTGCCGCTGCTCCACGTGAGATCGGCCCAGCTGTCGATATCAAAGCTTGCGATCAGTGTCGCGCCGGTTGGGAAATCGTCAAACCGTGAATGATCCGGTGGGTGGCGGACGATGGAATGGGCAAAGGCGGCAAGGCCGGGATTATGGCCCAGGATCAGCACCCGCTTGTGTTCGGCCTCGCGCAGCACCTGAAACAGGATGTCGGCACTGGCGTGATAGAGCCGTTCGATGAACACCGCAGGGGCACCCAATTCCATCAGCTCGCAGGTTTCACGGGTCCGCTGGGCGGAGGAGGAGATCACCTGATCAGGGATCATTCCGAGCTCGCGCAGCCAGGTGCCAACCGCTGCGGCGCAATGGCGGCCGCGGGTGTTCAGCGGGCGGGCGTGGTCACTGGGGGAGGAGGTGTCCCAGGCGGATTTGGCGTGGCGGGTCAGGATCAGCGTGCAGGTCATTTTATGTGAAAATACCTCATATGATGGGCGGATTGCGCCGGGATACGGTCAGCGCCTGTGCTCAGCGGGCAGGCGCGGCGGGCAAGGCAGCCGGTGGAGAGGCAGGGGGTTCCCTCGGTGCTCTCCAGGTGCCTGTGGCAGGCTGCCAGATCATAGGGGCCGCCCTCTTTCAACGCCGTGACGGGGCAGCGGTTCAGGCAGGGGCGATCCTCACAGCCAAGGCAGGGGGCCAGGGCCAGCGGGGGGGGCGGAAGATCAAAGTGGTGCGCGAAATAGAGGGCGCCGCGAAAGGAAATCATCATGCCATAGCGATCATGCACCAGCATTTGCGACGGCGATGTGAAACTGCGGCCCGAGGCCAGCGCCCAGTCGACGAAGGGCGCATAGGGGGGGCCGGTGAAGGGGTAGGCCGGGATTGCGCCCCAGCTTTGCGCCAGATCACCGATGACCCGGCTGGACCAGCGGTCGACCGGGTCTGCCCTGCCATCGTGATATTCCGGGCTGGTGACAAACCCCGGCCAGAAGGAGGGGGCGGTGCCCAGCAGGATCAGCGTTCCCTGTGGGCCGCTGTCGGTTTCGCTGCCTGTTGCGATGTCCGGTGCCGCCGCTGCGATAAAGCCCTGAAGCTGTCCGGCTGTTGGGTGAAATCCGCCATAGATATCCAGCCCAAGTGCCGCAACAGACCGTTGCAGCCTGTCATAGGTCGGTGGGGTTTCGACAGGGGTGGAGACAGGCACCGATGCAGAGCGGTCTGCAAGGTCCCTGTCCGGGTTTAGGGGGCGGATCATAGGGACAGTCTAGCGCAGGTTGGCGCGTTTCCCTATGGGGATTTCGCAGCCGTAAACCCGTCGCAAAGCGAGACAGCTGGCCCGCGACGGGTGAGATCCGGCCGGTTGGCTGATGTCTGCCGCCTCAGGGACGGATCATCGAACCGGCGCCGTGATCGGTGAAGAGTTCCAGCAGCACGGCATTGGGTACCCGGCCATCAACGATGGTACAGGCCCGCACACCGCTGCGCACGGCGGAGAGCGCGGTTTCCGTCTTCGGGATCATGCCGCCGAGGATCACGCCGTCGCGGGTCATCGCTTCGACATCGGCGGCCTTCAGCTCGGTCACGACATCGCCGTCGCTGTTCTTTACGCCAGACACATCCGTGAGCAGCAGCAGCCGGTCAGCCTTGAGCGATGCGGCGATGGCGCCGGCGGCGGTGTCGCCGTTGATATTGAACGTCTCGCCGTTGGGGCCTGCGCCGATGGGGGCGATCACCGGGATCATATCCTGTTCAAAGAGATGGTTCAGCACGCTTGGATCCATTTCAGACGGGGTGCCGACATAGCCCAGATCCGGGTCGGTCTGGGTGCAGGTGATCAGATTGGCATCCTTGCCGGACAGACCGACAGCAGCGCCGCCCTGGCGGTTGATGGCCTGCACGATACGTTTGTTCACCACGCCGGAGAGCACCATCTCCACCACTTCCATCGTGGCGGCATCGGTGACCCGCTTGCCGTTCACGAAATCGGATTTGATCTGCAGCTTGTCGAGCATGGCATTGATCATCGGGCCGCCGCCATGGACGATCACCGGGTTCACCCCGACCTGACGCATCAGCACGATGTCGCGGGCAAAGGTATCCATGGCCTCGTCGCTGCCCATGGCGTGACCGCCCAGCTTGATCACGACGATGGCGCCGTCATAGCGCTGCAGATAGGGCAGGGCGCTTGAAAGGGTCTCGGCTGTGGCAATCCAATCGCGGTTCATGTCTTGTTTCTTCATCGTTGCAATCCCTGGGACGGGCCGTCCGTCGCAGACGGCGCAGGCGGCTGTGCCATGGGGATTGTGTTACGCGGTTCTGGGCGCGGTGCCAAGCGCCGGCCCTGCATTCGCGGCATTGCAGCTGTCGCAAAGGCTGCTAGGGTCGCCGCGACAGATACCGAAACGGGGCCTGCGGGCTGTGAGGTCAGAGCGGCCTCCGACACGGGCCTGAGGCCAAGGAATGGTAGCCATGCGTAAGAAAACCCTGTTGCTGACCGGTGCAAGCCGCGGCATTGGCCATGCGACGGTGCAGCGGTTCAATGCCGAAGGCTGGCGGGTGATCACCTGTTCGCGCCAGCCGTTTCCGGCGGAATGCCCCTGGGGCGGAGGTGAGGAGAATCACATACAGGTGGACCTGTCCGATCCGACCGACACGATAAACAAGGTGGGTGAAATTCAGGACCTCTTGGGTGGACAGCTGGATGCGCTGGTCAACAATGCGGGCGTGTCCCCCAAGGGTCCGGATGGCGCGCGGCTGAACACGCTGGACACAGATCTGATGACCTGGGGCAAGGTGTTCCACGTGAATTTCTTCTCCTCTGTCGTGCTGGCGCGGGGGTTGAAGGACGAATTGGCGGCGGCCAAGGGCTCGGTTGTCAATGTGACCTCGATCGCGGGCAGCCGGGTGCATCCGTTTGCGGGCGCGGCCTATGCCACCTCGAAGGCGGCGCTGGCGGCGCTGACCCGCGAAATGGCGCATGATTTCGGCCCTCTGGGCGTGCGCGTCAATGCGATTGCGCCGGGCGAGGTGGAGACCGCGATCCTGTCGCCGGGCACCGACAAGATCGTCGAGAAACTGCCGCTGCAACGGCTGGGTCAGCCGGAGGAGGTGGCGGCCGCGATCTATTTCCTGTGTTCGGGCGAAAGCTCCTATATCTCCGGTGCGGAGATTGAGGTGAATGGCGCGCAGCACGTCTGATAGCGGCTCTAATGCAGCTATCAGAGACGAAAACGCCCCCGGGATCGGCTGATCGCGGGGGCGGTTCCATGTGGCGGGCTGCGCAACAGCTGCGTTATTCCAGACCCGCGATGATCGAGCGCAGCGTGGCGATGCCGTCGCCTTTCTCCGAGGAGGTCAGCACGATCTCCGGGTAGGCTGCCGGGTGTTTGGACAGCGCCTTGCGGACCTGCTCCATGATTGCGGCGCGGTCCTTGTCCTTGACCTTGTCGGCTTTGGTCATCACGCATTGAAAGGTGACCGCAGAGCTGTCGAGCCGGGTCATGATCTCGTCATCGACGGCTTTGATGCCGTGACGGCTGTCGATCAGCACAAAGGCACGGCGCAGGGTCTGGCGACCGGAGAGATATTGTTTCAGCAGGCGCTGCCATTTCTCGACAATCGGCAGCGGCGCATTGGCGTAACCATAGCCCGGAAGGTCGACCAGATAGAGATCGGGGCCTTGGGTGAAGTAGTTGATTTCCTGCGTACGCCCCGGCGTGTTGGAGGCCCGCGCCAGACCTTTGGTCCCGGTCAGCGCGTTGATCAGGCTGGATTTGCCCACGTTGGAGCGGCCCGCGAAACAGACCTCGATCCGGTCGGCGGGGGGCAGGCCGGACATGGCGACCACGCCTTTGACAAATTCCGACTGGCCGGCAAACAGCTTGCGGCCTTTTTCGGTCATGATTTCATCTGGCGATTCGGCCAGGGGGAACGGCATCTGCATCAGAGCACCTTTATACTATCGCCGACGCGGATCGCGCCGTCTTTGATGACCTCTGCATAGACAGCAAAGTCCTGGTGACCCCAGGTGTCGCGCAGCGTCTTGAGCGTATCTGCGTCACGCTCGCCGGTCTCGGGGTTGGTTGTGGTGGCCAGACAGCGCACGGTGCGTTCACGGACGGTCAGCACCGCCTCGCCGATCTGCACGTCGCGCCCGATCCAGGTGTTTTCTTCCCAGGCGGTGCCGGTGTCAAACCAGATGTTGCCGCGCCAGCGCTGCGGCGACAGCCCATGGCCAATGGCGGTTTCCACCGCGCGGTGAGACGCCCAGTTGCACAGGCTGATCGACGGGAAATCGCTGTCGGTCATGCCACGGCCCGGAACCCGCAGAATGCGGGCCGAGGCGGCGCGGTCCTCTGGCATCAGGGGGCGCACCCAGTCCAGAAACCGCGGCAGATCCGCCGCGTCATCGGGGCTGAAGCTGAGGTTGTCCAGCTGCGGGTGGCTCAGGGTGACCTGGTCCGTGGCCTCGTCATAGCGGGCTTCAAGCGCCATCAGCTGCGGTGCCTTGGCGACACGGCTGAAATTGGCGCAGGGCGCCCAGGCGCTGCCGTCAGCCTTGGAGGCCTCATGCGCAACCGCCCAAACGCGATCGCCGGGCAGACACTGCCCGGCGACCAAAGAGGCGCTCTCTAGCGGCTCCCGACCATGTGATTTGATCGGATGCCGCCAGATATGAGTTATGCCTTCGCTCATTTCTTTTCAGCCTTTGGCGTTTTCTTGAAGCCGGATTTGATATTGCCGAAGACATCCGGCTTGTAGCCGTGGCTGCGCATGATCAAATACTGCTGCGTGAAGGTGATGGTGTTGTTCGCGATCCAGTAGACCACCAGACCGGAGGCAAAGCCGCCCAGCATGAACATGAAGACCCACGGCATCCAGGCAAAGATCATCTGCTGGGTCGGATCGGTGGGTGCCGGGTTCAGTTTCTGCTGCAACCACATCGAGATACCGAGAAGGATCGGCAGAATCCCGATGAAGATCGTCGCCATCAGCGTGCCCTCGACCGGAGCGGCAAACGGCAGCAGGCCAAAGAGGTTCATGATCGAGGTCGGATCCGGCGCGCTCAGATCCTGGAACGGACCAAAGAAGGGCGCGTGACGCAGTTCCAGCGTCACAAAGATCACCTTGTAGAGCGAGAAGAAGATCGGGATCTGGATCAGGATCGGCAGACAGCCGGCGGCCGGGTTGACCTTTTCCTTCTTGTAGAGCGCCATCATCTCCTGCTGGAGTTTCTGACGGTCGTCGCCCGCCTTCTCCTTGATCTCCTCCATCCGCGGCTGCAGCTCTTTCATCTTCGCCATGGAGGCGTAGGATTTATAAGCCAGCGGGAAAACGAGGAGCTTGATCAGCACGGTCAGGCCGATGATCGCCCAGCCCATGTTGCCAATCAACGCGTTCAGCCAGTGCAGAACCGCAAAGATCGGCTTGGTCAGGAAGAAGAACCAGCCCCAGTCGATGCTGTCGAGGAAGCCCTCGATGCCGTCTTTCTGGTAGCCGCGAATGGTCGCCCATTCCTTGGCACCGGCAAACAGCATGGTGGTGGCTGCGCTGGTTTCGCCATCGGCGACGGTGACGGTCGGCAGCACGATATCGGTCTGGTAGATGTCGCGGCGCTCATCGAATTTGGCGATGGAGCGGAACGGCTGGCCGGGATCCGGCACCAGGGTCGACATCCAGTAATGATCGGTGAAGCCGATCCAGCCGTTGGTCTCGACCGCGGTCACGGCGGCGCGGGCGCCGGTGCGGGGGTCGATCTCGAAATCGGTCATGTCGTCATAGTCGATTTCGGCCAGGGTGCCGTCGGCCATGCCGATCACGCCTTCATGCAGGATGAAGAAATTCTTCAGGTCCTGCGGCTCACCATGGCGCGCCAGGGTGCCATAGGGCGCCAGCGCCACGGTCGCGCCGGAGGCGTTGGTGACCGACTGGGTGATGGTAAAGAGGTAATCCTCATCCACCGCGATGGTGCGGGTGAAGGTGAGCCCCTTGCCATTATCCCAGCTGAGCGTGACCGGGGTGTCCGGGGTCAGGGTTGCCTCGGTATCGGCCTGCCACAGGGTGTTGGCCCCGGGCACGTCGTCGGGACCCAGCCCGGCACCGGGCGCCCAGCCGTAAAGGGCGTAATAGGCATTGGGATCACCGGCGGGGGACAGCATCTTGACGATGGCGGCACCCTCTTCCAGCGAGACGCGGTAATCCTTGAGAGACAGATCGTCGAGACGCCCGCCTTTCAGGGAAATGCTGCCGGAGACGCGCGGCGTGTCGATGGTGAGACGCGGCGCATCCGCAGCGGCCTCAGCTTCGGCGCTGACATCAGCGCCATGGGTTCCGGCCGCAGGATTGGCCGCAGCAGGCGCGGTCACGACATCGCCTGTGGCGGTTGTCTCCGCGACCACGGCGTCCGGCTGGATCTGCGGCTCTGGTGGGGGGAAAAAGATATACCACCCCAGAATCACCAGGAAGCTAAGCGCGGTTGCGAGAAGAAGGTTCTTGTTCTGATCGTCCATTGGGGACTGCCACCTCGTGTATGGAATGACAGGGTGTGGTTCAACAGAGATGCCCCCCAAAGGTCAAGCGGAATCGCCCCCATCGTGTCCTTGCGACGCGGTTGAAGGGGGATTTCGTCCGATCCCTGGCGCAATTGCCGGATCAGGGCGGCATGTCGCGACCCGTCGGGCGCGGCGCGCGGCCTACGACAGCAGATCCATGTCGCGGTGGATCAACCGGCGGTGCAGGCCGCCCCGGGTGGGAGCGAGGAGGCGGCAAGGCTGCGGGAGGGCGGGACTGGGAACGGGGAGCTGGGAACGGGGAACGGGCGGGGCTGGGAGCGGGCGGGATTGAGAACGGGCGGGAGTGGGCAGCGCGCGTGACTGGACCGCAAGAGACCGCGCGCCAATGATGCCCGCACGCATAAGGCACAAGACCCTCAGCGGCCGAGGGCGCTCGTTTTGCTGTGCCGAACCTGCCGAGGTCGAGCCGGTCGCCGGGAGTTCCTGCGCAGAACCGCCGGATCGCTGCGCCAGGCCGAAGCAGAACCCGTGACTGAGCGGCGCGCGCAGACAGGGGGCAACCGAAACCAACCGGAACCAACCGGGGCCGATTGCATAGGTGGTCGCCGAAGGGCGGGGGACTGGGATGTCAGCGGATCAGCTGCTGTGGCGCCCGATACTGGGGGCCTCCTGCAGCTTTGCCTCATGGGCGGCGATCCAGTCGAGAGTCTGATCAAAGGGCATCGGACGGCCAATGCCAAAGCCCTGCACGTGATCGCAGCCCAGCTGGGACAGGAGGGCATGTTCGCCAACGGTCTCCACCCCTTCGGCGAGGGTTTCCAGCTCCAGCCGTTCGGCCATGGTCAGGATGGCGGCAATCAGCTTTTGCTGTTCGGGGTCGCGGTCGGCCTTCATGACGAAGGAGCGGTCGATCTTGATCCGGGATACGCGGAACCGCTGGACCGCCGCGATGGAGGCATGGCCGGTGCCGAAATCATCCAGATCAATGCCGCAGCCCAATTCGCCAAGGGCGGCGATATTGCGGACGATCATGTCATCCGGGCGGTCGGTCATCACGGTTTCGAGGATCTCGACGCAGAGCCGGTCCGGGGTGAGGCCAAAACGCTCAAGCTCCCATTGAATACGCTCCACCAGATTGGCGTTGCGCAACTCGTCGGTGGCGAAATTCACACCGACCGAGGGGACATGCAGGCCGGCGGCATCCCAGGCTTTGAGCGCGGTGAGCGCGTTGTAGAGCATGATTTCGCTCAATCGTTCCATCAGCCCGGCGCTCTCCAGATAGGGCAGGAAGGACATGGGCGCGATCATCCCGCGTACCGGATGGGACCAGCGGGCCAGCGCCTCAAACCCGGAGACACGGCCGGTGTCGGTGCAGATCTGCGGCTGGAACCAGGCCTGGATCTGACCGTTTTCCAGTGCCTCGGTCACCTCGTCGATCATGTCTCCGCGCGCCTTGCTGCGCTGATCCATTTCGGGGGAGAAGGCGCGAATGCCGGAGGGGCCATTGTTCTGCGCGTCCAGCAGGGCCGTGCAGGCGGCGCCCATCCAGTCGCTGCCTGCCGGTTTCGGGCTGCGGCTATGGAGGCAGAATCCGATGGAACAGGAAATATAGAGAGAGGCACCATCAACCGAAATTGGCTCTTCGATGGCGGCCTGAAGCCGTCCGGCCATCTGGATCGAGAGTTCCAGATCCATTTGCAACACCGGTGTGAGGCAGATGGCAAACCGAGAATCGCCAATCCGGGCGACATAGTCCTGCGGGCGCAGGATGGAGATGATGCGGTCGCCACAGCGGTTGACCAGCTGATCGGCGGTTTCCTGGCCGTGGCGCTGCGCCAGCTCCTTGAAGTCATCAAGCTCAAGCACAAACACGGCCGAGCGCAGGCCGGTATCCGCGGCGCTGTCATAAACTTCCGAGACGATTTCGCTGAACCCGTCGCGCATCATCATGCCGGTCAGGCTGTCGCGTGGCATGGCGGGGCGGCGGAAATAGGAAAAGCCACCGGAGGCGACAAGAACCAGCGGCAGGCCAAGAGCAACGGCCAGCAGCGCCACCTCGCCACCCATCCAGAAAGTTGCCAGTGTGAGGGCCGGCAAAAACGCAAGCAGCGGCGGCCCCAGCAGCACCGGGGCAATCCGTTTCCTGACCTGTGTCAGCGTCTGCGACAGCATTTTTGTCATCTGTAGACCTTTCACCTACGGCATGTGGTGCTGGCTACAGATTAAGGTCGCGGTCTGACCGGCAAGTTAACGCAAATCGGGAATTTCGTCCGAATCCGTCCCCAAATCAGGTTTTTTCAACATAAGAGCGGAAAAATCGAACAGCTTGGGGTCCAGAAGATGCGAGGGACGGGCATTCATCAACGCCCGGAACATCACCTGACGGCGTCCGGGGCTGTTTGATTCCCACTGATCGAGGATCTGTTTCACCTGCTGGCGCTGCAACCCGTCCTGGCTGCCGCAGAGATCGCAGGGAATGATCGGATAATTCAGAGCCTTGGCGAATTTTTCACAGTCCACCTCGGCGACATGGGCGAGGGGGCGAAACACGAACAGATCGCCCTCTTCATTGACCAGTTTCGGCGGCATGGTTGCCAGACGACCCCCGTGGAACAGGTTCATGAAGAAGGTTTCCAGAATGTCGTCGCGATGATGGCCGAGCACCACCGCAGAGCAGCCTTCCTCGCGCGCGATGCGGTAGAGGTTGCCCCGGCGCAGGCGCGAGCAGAGCGCGCAGAAGGTGCGGCCCTGCGGGACCTTATCCATCACGATACTATAGGTGTCCTGATATTCGATGCGGTGCGGCACGCCCATCTTTTCCAGAAACTCCGGCAGCACGGTGGCCGGAAAACCGGGCTGGCCCTGATCGAGGTTGCAGGCCAGGAGATCAACGGGCAGCAATCCCCGCCACTTCAGCTCATAAAGCACCGCCAGCAGGGTATAGCTGTCCTTGCCGCCCGACAGGCAGACCAGCCATTTCGGCGTGCTGCCGTCCTCGCGCCGCTCGACCATGCCATATTGGTCTATCGCCTCACGGGCGTAGCGCACGATCCGTTTGCGGAGTTTCTTGAACTCCGTCGTCGAGGGGGCGCCGGCAAACAGCGGGTGGATATCGTCCAGATCATCATCAAGCATGGGCGCGCCCTAGCCGAGGATCGGCGTTTTGCCAAGGAAAAAAGGTGATCCCGGCGGGTAGCAGGCTTCTGCCCGCCGGGATCGTCAACCGGGATCGTCAGCCGGGATCAGAAATAGGGGCGCGACGATGGCAGCCTGTCGGCGAGCGGTGGCAGGCCAATATCCCGGCGCAGATGGTTGCAGATCGGCAGCGTGCTGGCGCGTCTGCGCGGCGGGCTTTGTGCGGCAATCATCTGACGCAGGATCGCCGTCAAGGTCCGGCGCAGACCAAGATCGGCCAGAATCTGCGCCAATGCGGCATGGGGGTCGCGGAGCGGGGTGGGAAATTGTGTAGATGTCATGCGTGTTTCCGGCTGCATGCAGACGGGTCCTTTGTTGTGAAAGATGACAGATGTGCCCAGACCGTGCAGCAAAGACGGGGTCGAAGACCGGATCAAAGACAGGCGTCGACGATGGCTTCGCTAGGGGTGGTCTGGGATGGTACGATCAGATCGGGCGCACATCAGTGCTGAGCCGCGATCAAGGCAGACTGGATCAGGCGCGTGCCTGTCCTGTACAGCCCGCAGGAGCACGTCGCGATTGAACAAACTTATTCATGAACAGCCCTCCTGCATCTATAGGTTGATCGTTTCAGAGCCTTAGCACGGCCCGACTGCCCCGGTTATACCGGTATTCCATACTGTGGCAGAAATGGCGCGCAGCTTTGGCGGGCATCGGCCCGGACCGGTTATCGTCGATCTGCGGTCTTGTCATGGCTGTGGTCACAGCCCGGCACCGGGTCGTAGCCATCGCCGCCAAACGGGTGGCAGCGGCCGATCCGGCGCAGCGTCAGCCATGCCCCACGGAGGGCACCGTGTTTCTCCAGTGCCTCAAGCGCATAGGCCGAGCAGGTGGGCTGATAGCGGCAGTTGAAGCCGACCCAGGGGCTGAACAGCAGCCGATAGGCGCGCACGGGCAGGGCAAGGAGATGGGCCAGCGGGGTCATGGGAGTTAGATAGGCAGAGTTGAGCGGTATGGCAATCAGGACCGCGCCTGAGTGCGGGGGGAGAGCGGAGCCGCCTTCCCGTGGGGAGAGGGGCCGTGTGCTGCGCCAGTTCCCTGCCGGGCAAATCGCCTTCGGAAACGATTACTTGCCGTGGATTTTCTTCAGCGCGTAGATGAGATCGTTTTGCAGATCTTCAAAGGGGCGCTCGGCGGTCTCTGTCGCGCGCCCGATCAGGACATAGTCCCAGCCGGACCGGCCATGCAGGGGCAGAATCAGCCGGGCGACTTCGCGCAGGCGGCGTTTGGCGCGGTTGCGGGCCACGGCATTGCCGACCTTCTTGGAGCAAGTAAAGCCCATGCGGATGGCATCGCCGCCGGCTTCGCTGTCCTGGCGGCGTTTGCGACCCTGCACCATCATTCCCTTGGTGCCCTGACGGCGGGCGCGTGCCGCCGCGAGAAAGTCGCGGCGTTTGGCGATCACCTCCGGGCGGGGCAGTGGGCGGCCCAAGGTATCAGATACGCAAACGGACACCGCCGGAGACCTGGTCCCTTGGGCAGCTGAGCCGTCCTTGGGGGTCTCCGGCGGTGTCATGTCCGTCTGAACAGTGCTGGGCGCGATTACGCGCTCAGCGACTTGCGACCGCGTGCGCGGCGTGCGTTCAGGATCTTGCGGCCTGCCTTGGTGGCCATGCGCGCACGGAAGCCGTGGCGGCGTTTGCGAACCAGGTTCGAAGGCTGATAGGTGCGTTTCATCGCTCCGGTCTCCAACTGTTTACATCGGGACGGCGCGGAATCGGCCACCCGGGGGTCTATCTCGAAGCCCGGTCTCTAGAAGGGAATGACCGGCGAGTCAAACCCCAAGGCGGTTGTTTTCTGCACGAAATGCAACATTTCCATGAAAACCGGGCGCTGAAGCCCCTTTAGCAGAAGATATTTGTAACAGACAGAGGGGCGCGCGCTGTTTGGCTCACTTTTTTGCAGGCAATGATCAAGCGGGCGTGAAGATATCGCCCGTGGTCTCGTACCGGGGCCATTTAGCAGGTAGCCAGAGACACAGACCCGCCGCGTCTGCGGTGCCGACCATGACCGGCCAGCCACTGGCCCAAGACAGCAGGATTTGACCACCGATGCCAGATCATCCCGAGCAGCCCGATATCGCGGAGCATTCTCCGGCCCAGCCCACCGCAGCCGAATCGCGTGACAGGGGAGAGAAGAAACCGGCGCTGACCCGGTTCCTGCCGCTGGCCGTGGTGCTGGTTGTTGCGGTGATCGGGGCGATGACGCTGGGCGATTACCTGACGTTTGAGACGCTGCGCGACAATCGGGTGGCGCTGATGGCGTTTCGCGATGAGAATTATCTGGGCCTCGTTGGCCTGTTTGTGCTGGCCTATGTGACAATTGTTGTCTTCTCGTTGCCGGGCGCCGCTGTGGCCTCCGTCACTGGCGGGTTCCTGTTTGGTCTGGTGGCGGGCACGCTGTTCAACGTGCTGGCAGCCACCATTGGTGCGGTTGGCATCTTTCTGGCGGCGCGCTGGGGGCTTGGAGCGATGCTGACCCACCGGCTGGAAGCGGCGGAGGGGCGCGTGCGCATCCTCAAACAGGCCCTGCGGGGAAATGAGATCGAGGTGCTGCTGCTGCTGCGGCTGGTGCCTGCGGTGCCGTTTTTTGTCGCCAATCTGCTGCCCGCGCTGGTCGGGGTGAAGCTGGTGAATTTCCTGTGGACCACGGCGGTGGGGATCATCCCCGGCGCCATCGTCTTTACTTGGATTGGTGTGGGCCTTGGTGCGGTGTTTGACCGGGGCGGGACACCTGATCTGTCGCTGTTGTGGGAGCCGTTTGTGATCGGGCCGATCCTTGGCCTGTGCGTGTTGGCGGCGCTGCCCATGCTGCTGAAGAAACGCCGTCCCGCGGCCTCCGGAAAGGACCAGTGACCATGCAAGAGCTAACCTGCGATCTTCTTGTGATCGGCGCCGGGTCGGGCGGTCTCTCTGTTGCGGCAGGGGCAAGTCAGATGGGCGCCGACGTCGTGCTGCTGGAAGGGCACAAGATGGGCGGCGACTGTCTGAACTATGGCTGCGTGCCGTCGAAATCGCTGCTGGCCAGTGCCAAGGTGGCCTATGGGCAGGCCCATGCCAGCGCCTATGGTGTCGCCGATCAGCTGCCGGTGGTGGATTACGCCGCCGCCAAGGACCACGTGCAGGACGTGATCGCGACCATCGCCCCGGTCGACAGCCAGGAGCGGTTCGAAGGGTTTGGTGTGCGGGTGATCCGCGCCTATGGACGGTTTGTCGATGATCGTGTGGTCGAGGCCGGGGAGCACCGCATCACCGCCCGGCGCATCGTGATTGCCACCGGATCCTCGCCCCTAGTGCCCCCAATCGACGGGCTGGCCGATGTGCCCTATTATACCAATGAGACGCTGTTTGACCTGCGCGAGCGGCCCGATCACCTGCTGATCATCGGCGGTGGTCCGATTGGCATGGAGATGGCGCAGGCGCACATCCGGCTGGGCAGTCAGGTCACGGTGATCGAGGGCGACAAGGCGCTGGGCAAGGACGACCCGGAGCTGGCGGCCATCGTGCTGGACCAGCTGAGCGAGGAGGGCGTCGAGATTGCCGAAGGCGCGCAGGCGGAAACTGTCGCCTCCACCGAGGATGGCGGCATTCGCGTCACCGCGAAGGATGGCCGGGTGTTCGACGGCAGCCACCTCCTGATGGCGGTGGGGCGCAAGGCCAATATCGACCGGCTGAATCTGGAGGCCGCCGGTGTCGAGACCAACCGCGCGGGCGTGGTGGTGGACGACAGTCTGCGCAGCAGCAACCGCCGGGTCTATGCCATTGGTGATGTCGCGGGCGGGATGCAGTTCACCCATGTGGCGGGCTATCATGCCAGTGTGATCATCCGGTCGATCCTGTTCGGCCTGCCGTCGAAAGCCAAGACCAGCCATATTCCCTGGGCCACCTATACCGCGCCCGAGCTGGCGCATGTCGGGCTCACAGAGGCGCAGGCGCGCGAGAAACATGGTGACCGGATGGAGGTGGCGCGGTTCGACTATCACCACAACGACCGCGCGCTGGCCGAACGTCACAGCACCGGCCTGATCAAGGTCATGGTGGTCAAGGGGCGCCCGGTCGGCGCCTCTGTCGTGGGGCATCAGGCGGGGGAGCTGGTGGCGCTGTGGTCGATGGCCATCGCCAATAACCTGAAGATGAGTGGGGTCGCGGCAATGGTGGCGCCCTATCCCACCATTTCAGAAGTGAATAAACGCGTCGCAGGGGCCTATTTCTCGCCACGGCTTTTTGATAGTCCAATGGTGAAACGAGTGGTGCAATTTGTGCAGCGCTGGCTCCCGTAACGCCGGAAGGGGCTGAATGCTCAATACGCTTTCAGGCAGATTCCTGATCCTGACCACGGTCTTCGTGATGTTGGCCGAGATCCTGATCTTTGTGCCCTCCGTATCCCGGTTCCGTCTCGATTATCTGGCCGACCGTCTGGAGCGGGCGCAGATCGCGTCGCTGGCGCTATTGGCGGATGACATGCTGGACACCGAGCTGGAGGCGGAGCTTTTGGAGAATGCCGGTGTCTTCAACGTGGTTCTGCGGCGGGACGAAGTGCGCCAGCTGGTGCTGTCTTCACCGATCCCGGCGCCGATTTCGGGCACTTATGATCTGCGGATGAGCAGCCCGTTTGCACTGATCGGCCACGCCATGCAGCGGCTGGTCACGTCGGAAAACCAGATCATCCGGGTGATTGGTGCGCCGGTGCGCGACGCTGGTCTTCTGATTGAAATCACGATTGAAACCAAGGGTCTGCGCGATGCGATGATTGATTACGGGCTGCGTATTCTGCTGCTCTCGGCGGTGATCTCGATCTTTACTGCCGTTCTGCTGTTTGCTGCGGTGCGCCGGTTCATGGTGAAGCCGATCAAGGGGGTCATCGGCTATATGCAGCGCTATGCGGCGGCGCCGGAGGATGCCCGCGGGATCATCCACCCCAGCGCCGGTGTGCGTGAGCTGCGCGAGGCCGAAGAGGCGCTGATGCAGTTGCAGACCGAGCTGACCCATGCGCTGAAACAGCGCGAACGGCTGGCCCAGCTGGGCGGCGCTGTTGCCAAGGTCAGCCATGATCTGCGCAATATCCTGACCTCGGCGCAGCTGTTCACCGACCGTATCGAGATGAGCGAAGACCCCCTGGTGCGGCGCCTCGCGCCGAAGCTGGTGAATTCGATCACCCGCGCGGTCTCACTCTGTGAGGGGACATTGGCCTTTGGCCGGGCAGAGGAGCCGGCGCCTACCTTTGGCCGGGTTGCACTACACGGTCAGGTGGAGGACATCCTGGAGAGCGAGAGCCTGGCCGGCGGAGCGGAGGGGCGTGTCACCTTCCGCAATGAGGTGCCCGTCGATCTGAGCCTGCGGGCGGATCCCGAGCAGCTGTTCCGCATCGTGATGAACCTGGTGCGCAATGCCCGTCAGGCGATCGAGGCCAGCGGTCAGCCGGGGCAGATCACCCTGTCGGCGCGTGAAGATCACGAGGCCTGGTGGATCTCCGTCACCGATACCGGCCCCGGCCTGCCGGTGAAAGCGCGGGAGAATCTCTTTACCCCGTTTCAGGGCGGCATCCGCAAGGGCGGCACCGGCCTTGGCCTTGCCATCGCCGACGAACTGGCCCGTGGCCATGGCGGCATGGTGGTCCTGCGCGACACCGGTCCTGAGGGCACGGTATTCGATATCTGTCTGCCCAAGGGCGACGGCACTCTTTGACGCCGCCGTGCCCGCAATCCGCGCGTCGGAACGCCCCAATCGCAAAAAGAAGAAAACCTGCGGCAATCTGACATTTTGGACTTGCACCCCCGCGCCGCTACGCTTAAACCCCGCCGCAGTGGACCGATAGCTCAGCTGGATAGAGTACTTGACTACGAATCAAGGGGTCGGGGGTTCGAATCCTCCTCGGTCCGCCACTTCCCTCTTTATGAGACGTCAGATTTCGAGCGTCAGATCTGTTTGACTTTTCCGTCACATCATTGACCTGACGTGCGATAACTGCCTGCGTTCCATGCTGGTGCAAAATATGCGCTGCAGCATTGTGCCAACATGCGGCAGGCCACAAAACAGCAGCTCAATCGGCATCAACGCCTCTGGGCCGATCTGCGCGTTCGGGGAGGTTCCTGGGACAAGACGCCCGAGAATTCGGCCTCGCAGGCTCTGCTGTCACCTTGGCAGGTATGGCGTAGCGCCGATCTGGAAGGACCGAGCAAGCTGTGGCCGCCGCTTTGCAATACCACTCCAGAGCAGCTTTTCCCTGATCTTTGCTTAGAGACCTAGGGCGGCCGTCCATGGGCGACGCAGCGAAAGCGGGCAGTTAGTCCGGATTGACCGATGCTGCGCTGTGTATGGGTGGCAGCTTTGCGTGTTGCCAGGGGCAACGATCCTTACTACGCTTGATCCCAAAGGAGTGAGATCATGACCTTCAAATTCGTCATCGATGTAGCAAGCAAGAGGCGCATGGTCCGATAGGGTTCTCCATATCCGTTTCCATGCGCCCCCGACATTCTCGGGGGCTTTTTTGTTTTTATTGCTCAGAGCATCAGATGAACCGCGCAAGAACACCTCCGAATTTGATCACATTGATCCTGTTGACTGGGTTTTCGCCCATGTCGCTCAACATGTTTCTACCCGCTCTGGCTAACATCGCTGTCGATCTCAATACCGACTACGGTACCGTGAGCTGGGCGGTGTCCGGATATCTGGCAATAACGGCAGTTATTCAGTTGATCGTTGGGCCCTTGTCAGACCGGATCGGCAGACGACCGGTCCTTCTGGTGGTTTTGTTTGTTTTTGCTTTCGCCTCTGTGGGGTGCGCTTTTGCTCCAAACATCGTGGCTTTTCTGTTCTGCCGGATGCTCCAAGGCGGCATCGTCGGCGGTTACGCGCTTTCTCTCGCGATCGTTAGGGATACGAGAACGGCACGGGAGGCTGTAAGCCTGATCGGCTATATCGGAATGGCGATGGCGATTGCTCCAATGGTCGGCCCCATGCTGGGAGGGGTGTTGGACACCTTATTTGGGTGGCGGTCCGTCTTTGGTCTCTATGCTGTAGCGGGCTTCGGATTACTGCTGCTTTGCTGGTTCGACCTCGGAGAAACGAGGCCTCAAAGGGCAACAGATGCCAGCACTCCGGCACCTGGCACGATGATGCTTATCCGTGAGCCCCTGTTCTGGGCTTATGCACTCTGTGGTGCGCTTTCTGTCGGCGCATTCTACATCTTTCTGACAGGCGCACCTCTTGTTGCGCAGTCCGCTTTCAATGTCACAACCGCTGGACTTGGATTCTATATCGGGACCATCACAGTTGGCTTCATGATCGGCGGGTTCTTGGCCGGTCGGGTTGGAAAACACTTCGAACCAACAACCATGATGATTGCGGGCCGGGTCATGGCGTGTAGTGGTATTGTGGGCGGTTTGCTGTTGCTCGCATCGGAGATCATGTCAGCGGAGATTTTCTTTGCGAGCACGATCTTCGTTGGTTTAGGGAACGGCATGACCATGCCGGGATGCATTGCCGGTGCGATGTCGGTTCGACCAGATCTCGCCGGAAGCGCTGCCGGGCTGAGCGGCGCTCTCATAGTTGCAGGCGGTGCGGTTGTTACCACAGTGACGGGCAACCTCGTATCACAGACGAACGGGGCACAAACGCTGCTTATGCTTATGCTAGCTTCAACGGGACTGGCGTTGGCATTTGCCATTTGGGCAGCATGGTTGAGTAAGAATAGGGTCTAGTCTCAAAACAATAACGGCCGTCGGGCCAGGTGCAGACAAAGCGGTCCTTGAAAACGGGCGCTATTGGCGGAGCTCGAGAATGTCAGAGTTTTCCTATGCGGAGTGCGGCGCGGTACAGGATTTTAGTCATTGATGGCGTGGCCGCTTTGGACCGATTCTGAAAATAGACCGGTTCTCTGGTGCAGAATATCGCCCCCTGAAAAGGGTCGAGAGTGCCTTTCTTGTCTGGCTTATTGCGGTTGCTGCGGCGCAGGATAGTTTGTGGCCAGTTTCTGGAGATTGTGGGCGGTTGCGGCGAGGAGAAATTCGTCATTTGCGCCGCATGACCCATGTAATAGGAGCCGGTTCAGGTTCCTCGCCGGTTGATCGACTGGAAATCCATATTCTGGCGGCAGCGCGCCTGTGATGGGCGGCCTGACACGTGTGCTTCAAACACTGCTATATGGCGATGCCCCTGCCGGTCGGCCTGCGGTTCGGATCGGACCAGTTCCGGGGGAATTGCTTCACCTCGTGCCCTTCAGGGCAGATGTGTTGATTGTTCTCGGCGTCGCACTCGAAGTCGGCTCGGGTCCGGGTCCAGTCACTGCGCTCAGATTTGTCGAAGCACGAGATGTGCGGGGCGATCTGTCGATCGCCTGCCAGCATTTGGCTGACGATTTTTTGCTCGCGGCGGCGGCACTTTCGAAAAGCGATGAAGACAGGCCGATCACGGGCCAACACCCTTTCGAGCGTGCTAACGCGCTGGGCGAACTGCCCTGCATTTCGCAGTCATGAACCGAAGATCTAGTACGAGGATCTCGGGGGGCTCCACTCCGTGCGCCTATAACCGTATGTTTTAGAACATAAAAAATTCGCGAAGAAATTTGTTGACAAGATGTTGATGAAGAACGAACCTTTTATTTGGAAACGTTTCCATAATCTTTTAGGGAAATTCCACAGGAGGGACGCAGGTGAAATCCGCACGTATGAACAGACTGTTCGGTGTTTCGGGAAATTGCTTTGACGTGGCAATCGACCACGGCATGTTCAATGAAAGCGCCTTCCTTGGCGGGATTGAGAACATGCAGGCCGCGATCACGATTGTGGCGAGCGCGGCACCGGATGCCATTCAGCTGCCACCGGGGACGGCGCCGATCCTGCAGGCAATCCCCGGCAAGGACCGTCCGGCGCTGGTGTTGCGGACCGACATTGCCAATGTTTATGGCAATCCGTTGCCACGGTCGCTGTTTTCAGAAGTGATAGCCGACCCGGTTGAGCAAGCTGTGGCCCTCGATGCGGCCTGTGTGGTGGTGAATCTGCTGATGCTGCCCGGTCAGCCCGAAGTGCATCAGGCCTGCATTCAGAACATCAACCGGTTGAAGCGCGCCTGCGATCTGGCAGGGATGCCGCTGATGGTGGAGCCGCTGGTGATGCAAGACAACGCCAAGGCCGGTGGTGGTTACATGGTGGATGGCGATCTGGCAAAGATCCTGCCTTTGGTGCGTCAGGCCGTGGAACTGGGCGCGGACATCATCAAGGCGGATCCTTGCGACGATGTTTCCCAGTATCACCGTGTGATTGAGATTGCCCAGGACGTACCCGTGTTGGTGCGCGGTGGCGGCAAGGTCTCTGACAAGGAGATTCTGACACGGACCGAAGCTTTGATGAAACAGGGCGCCCGCGGTATCGTTTATGGCCGCAATGTGATCCATCACGACGACCCGGCAGGCATGACCAAAGCGCTGATGGCGGTGGTGCATAACGGCGCCTCCGTGGCTGATGCCCTGGGGATGATCGCGTGAGCCGCGTCGTCAAATTCGGCGTCATTGGCTGCGGGCTTATGGGGCGCGAGTTTGCCTCGACTGCCGCCCGCTGGCTGCATCTGACCGAAACAAAAGCGCGGCCAGAGATTGTCGCGGTGTGCGACACGAACACGGACCTGATGGATTGGTTTTCGCACAATCTGTCCAGCGTGACGCAAAAGACAACCGACTACCGAGAGATGCTCGACAATCCAGAGGTCGAGGCGATCTATTGCGCGCTGCCGCATGTGCTGCATGATCAGGTTTATCCGCAGATCATGGCTGCCGGGAAACACCTGTTCGGCGAAAAACCGTTTGGTATGGATGGGGCCGCAAACGCCCGTATTCAGGCGGCGATTGATGCGCACCCTGATGTGATGGTGCGGTGTTCATCCGAGATGCCGTACTATCCCGGTGCGCAAAAGGTCATCAATCTTGTGCGATCCGGTGATCTGGGAGAAATCATCGAAGTTGAGGCCGCGTTCCTGCATTCCTCGGACCTTGACCCGGACAAGCCGATCAACTGGAAACGCATGGTTGAGGTAAATGGCGCCTACGGCTGCATGGGCGATCTTGGCATGCATGTGCTGCATGTGCCTTTGCGACTGGGGTGGCGCCCGACCCATGTATCGGCGTCGTTGGTCAACCGGTTTCGGACCCGTCCGGATGGCAAGGGGGGGACCGTACCCTGCGAGACATGGGACAACGCCACCATCACTGGCCATGTCGAGGATGCCGGGGGCGGCTTTCCTCTGGTGCTGAAAACCTGGCGTATATCGCCCGGAGATTCCAACAGCTGGAGCCTGCGCGTTCTTGGGACCAAAAGAAGCGCCTATTTCACCACCAAGAACCCGCGCCAGTGGCAGTGGATGGACTATAGCGGCGGGGATCAGGTCTGGCAGGTGCAGGACATCGGGTTTCAAACCCTGTTCCCGGCCATAACGGGGGCCATTTTCGAATTTGGTTTCCCGGACGCCCTGCAACAGATGTGGGCCGCCTTTCTGGATGAGCTGGCCGGAGGCGATGCGCGTGGATTTCATTGCGCAACACCCGCAGAAGCGGCGGACCACCACGCCGTGCTGACCGCAGCCCTGAAGGCAGGCACCGAACACAGGGTCGTCACTGTCGACTACGGGGCGGAAACGTGAAGCGCTCCGAGATCAATCAGGCCATCCGCGCCGCCAAGGACCTATTGCAGGCGTTTCGCTGGTCGTTGCCGGCATGGGCAGATTGGGATGTCGCAGAATTTGCAGCCAATCCCGACTTGGGCGACTGGTTGCAGCTTCATCAGATGGGCTGGGATGTGACGGATTTCGGCTCGGGCGATTTTGCGCGGCGCGGTCTGGTGTTGTTCTGCCTGCGCAACGGTATCCAGTCTGACGCGACAAGTCTGCCCTACGCTGAAAAGCTGTTGTTCGTCGGGGAAGGGCAGGAAACTCCGTTTCATACCCACAAGATTAAGCTGGAGGACATCATAAACCGTGGCGGCGGGGATTTGATGATCGAGTTCCGCCAGCCTGACGGTGTCGATGATCCAATTGTTCTGCGCTGTGATGGCTTTGTCCACCGGCTGGACCCGGACGAACCGCTATGCCTGAAACCCGGATCAAGTGTCACGATTCCATGTGGTCTTTATCACCGCTTCTATGCGCGCGCAGGCAGCGGCATGGTGCTGGGCGGTGAAGTGTCTCAGGTCAATGATGACGGATCGGACAACTATTTTCTGGAGCCTCTGGGGCGGTTTTCTTCCATAACGGAAGATGCCCAACCCGTGCATCCCTTGTGGAATGAAGTGGGGTCGACCCCGTGACCACGCGCGAAGGCATAATTTGTGCGGGCAACTGGATCGTGGATCTCGTACACGAGATTGCGCATTGGCCCGCTGAGAGCGATCTGGTTCGCATCGACGGGCAAGACAAGGGCGTGGGTGGCGGTGCGGCCAATGTTGTGACGGCGCTGACCAAGCTTGAAACCGGGCTACCGCTTTGGCCGATGGGCGCCATCGGTCAGGATGACTTCGGGAAATTTATCAAGGCGCACTGTCATGAACTGGGTCTTCCAACGCATCTGATCTCGGAAAAACCAGACACCGCGACGGCACATACCCATGTCATGTCTGTTACCGGAAGATCGCGCACGTTCTTCTATCAGGGCGGCTCCAATGACGTGCTGTCTGATCAAGATTTCCCGACGGGCGTTTTTGAAAGCCATAAAGCGCGCATTTTCTATCTGGGCTACCTGACCCTGTTGGCCGATCTGGATCGGATCACGGATGATGGCAGCACGCCTGCGGCGAGGGTGCTCTCCCGTGCCGGCGCCGCAGGTATGACCACCTGCGTTGATCTTGCTTCGGTTGATCGCCCTGATTTCTCGAAGATCGTCGCGGCGACAATTCCACAAATCGACTATCTGATATTGAACGAAATCGAATTGGCCCGCGCGAGTGGCCAGACTCCACCTGTCGCCAGTCAGACGCCGAATATGCAGGACATGATCGAGATGGCAAAGGCGCTGATCAAAGACGGGGTCCGGCGGGCCGTGGTCGTTCACTGCCAGCAAATGGCGCTCTGGATTGGGGTTGATGGGCAGGTCGCACACGTCCCGGTCGTGCCCTTACCGCGTGAACTGGTCGCAAGCCCCTTGGGCGCAGGCGATGCCTTTTGTGCCGGAATTTTGTATGCGCTTCATGAAGGCTGGACACCGCAGCGTGCCCTGGAACTGGGCCATGCCATCGCAAGGGCCTCCTTGCGCGGGGTCACAGCCACCGAAGCCATCCCGAATCTGAACCAACTGACCGATCAACTGGATCGGCAGACAAAAGGCATCACGACATGAACCAGCTTCATGTGATGTCAAAACTGTCTTTAGAGGAGGAAAAGACAATGACTATCATCCCCAGACGTAGCTTTTTGGCAATGACGACCGCAGCAATGACGGCAATGCTGCCGCTCGGTGCGATCGCACAGGACGCCCCGGTAATTGCCAGCATCGTGTTCCAGGGCGACCAGTTCATGCAGTTCCTGCAAACGGGTGTGCGCGAAACCGCCGAAGCGGCGGGCGCAGAAGTACTGGAAATTAATATCGACGGCGATCAGGCGCGTGAAATTCAGGCCATTGATACCTACATTTCGCGCGGCGTCGATGCGATCGTGATTGCGCCACTTTCGGCCGCGAATTCGGGCCCTGCTTTGCAGCGCGCACGTGACGGCGGTATTGTTGTGGTTGCCCTGAACGGCGGCCTTGAGGATGCCAGCATTGCACACGCGACCTTCTCAACGGCCAACCGTGATCTTGGGGCATCCACCGGCGCTGCCGCCGCCAGCTTTGTAAGTCATAGCCTTGGTGGCAAAGCAAATGTCGCCATTCTGGCGTTCTCGTCGCTCTTGCCGGAACAGTCTGGCGACCGGACAGGCGGTTTCAAGGATGCTGTCGCTGAAGGCAATTCCATCGAGATCGTGGCCGAGCAGGACGCCTGGATGCCAGAAGCCGCAGTTACTGTGGCCACCGATATTCTGACCGCCCACCCCGAGGTCAATGTCATCTACGCGGCAAACGAAGGCGGCACCGTGGGGGCGATGCAGGCGGTGCGCAACGCGGGTCGTGCCGGTGAGGTCTTTGTCTTTGGCATCGACGGATCGGAACAGCTGGGTCGGGGTCTTTTGGCGGGCGACAATGTTCTGCAGGCGGTGACTGCTCAGGCGCCGCTCCAGATGGGTGCCATGGGTGCCGAAGCCGCCCTTGCCATTCTTGCAGGCGAAGAAGTCGAGGCACAAACCACTGTGCCGGCAATGCTTCTGAGCAGGACCGACGCGGATGGCGTCACCGCGTTCCTGGAAAGCATTCAGTAGAATCAATGGCAGGGGGCCGTGTTGGCCCCCTGTTTCACTGATCATCACAGGCAAAGGCAGGTAACCCGTGTCAAATCTGATCCTTGATCAGCTCACCAAGCACTACGGATCGGTCAAGGCACTTGACGGATTTGTACACGAGTTCACAGCCGGGCAGGTTCACGCACTGATTGGCAAGAACGGTTCTGGCAAGAGCACCTTCGTCAAGATGATGTCAGGAGCGATCCAGCCGACGTCAGGGTCGATCCGGATTGGCACTGTCGAGACACGGTTTTCCAATCCGCGTGAAGCGCAAGAAGCCGGCATCGCCACCGTCTATCAGGAACTCAGTCTTGTCCCGGAATTATCGGTCGAAGAGAATATCTTCCTTGGTCGGCTACCCCACAAACGCTCTGGCCTGATTGATTGGGCGCGGTTGCGTCGTGATGCCAGCGACCTGTTCAAAGAGATTGGTGGGCTGGACATCGCGCCGCAAACCCGCGTTGCGGATCTTTCGGTTGGTCAGCAACAAATGGTCGAAATCGTCAAAGCGATGAGTTTTCGACCCAAAGTCCTGCAACTGGATGAACCCACCTCTGCGCTGGCGCAGGCAGAAGTTCGGCAACTCTTTACTCTGGTGCGTCGGCTGCGCGAGCTTGGTGTTACCGTCATCTATATTACGCACCGGCTGTCTGAACTGGATCAGATCGCGGATACCGTCACCGCAATCCGGGACGGAAAATTCGTGGATTCCGTACCGATCAAGGAGGCCACCCCGGCCGTCATCCTTGATATGATGTTTGGCAATCTTCCGCCTCTCCAGCGCCCGACCAAGACGATAACGCGGGAAACACCGGTGCTGAGCGCGCGGCATCTTGCACTCGCATCCCATTTCGACGACGTGAGCTTTGATCTTTACCCGGGCGAGGTTCTTGGCATTGCCGGAATGCTCGGATCGGGACGAACCGAGTTGTTGCATTGCCTGTTCGGGGCCATCGTGGCGGATCAAGGTGAGATATCAGTGAACGGGCAGATCGTGGCGCGGCCCGATATCCCGACGATGAAGGCGCTGGGGATTGGCTACACCTCCGAAGATCGCAAGCATTCCGGCCTTGTGCAGCTGTTGTCCTCACATGCCAATCTGTGTCTTGCCGGACTGGATCGGATCGCACCCAAAGGCTGGGTCAGTCACCGTACAGAAAAGCCGTTTGTCGACCGCCAGATTGCGGGGCTTCACATCAAGGCCGGCGATCCGATGTTACCGGTCTCTTCTCTTTCCGGCGGGAACCAACAGAAAATCGTTGTCGGCAACTGGATGAACAACACGCCCGACATTCTGTTGTTTGACGAACCCGCCCGAGGCGTCGATGTGCAGGCGAAACGCCAGATTTATGAACTCATCTGGGAAAAGGCGCGCGAGGGTCTGAGCTCGATCGTTGTTTCGACCGAATTGGAGGATCTGACCGAATGCTGCGACCGTATCCTTGTGCTGCGGGATGGTCGTATCGCCGAAGAATTCATCAACGAAGGCCTTGATGCCAAGGATATCTATGCAGCTTGCATGGCGGCACCCACAACCCAACAGGAGAGCGATGCATGACGCGCGACAAATTCATTTCCCATCTGCGCCGAAATTCGATGCTGATGATCCTGCTGGTCTTGTACGTGATCGTTGCGACAACGGCGCAGGGCTTTTTCACCCTGAACAACCAGCTGAATATCCTGAGGAATATTGCCGTCCCGGGTATGATTGCCTTTGGCATGGCTCTGGTGATCATTGTCGGAGAAATTGACCTGAGCGTCGGCTCCATGGTGGCCGTGTCCGCCTGTCTGACCGCCTGGATCGTCGAGAAGCTGGCCGGAAACGCCATTGAACCTGCCACCTGGACCGTCATTGCCGCCTTTGCCGGGACGCTGCTGTTTGCGGCCTCGGTCGGGTTCATGTCGGGCAAACTGCGGCAATTGGTTCAGGTGCCGACCTTCATCACGTCTCTGGCGATGATGGCAACCCTTGCGGGCTTGGCCAACCTGATCACCAATGGCGTCCCGATTTCGAGCTTTCCAAGCTGGTATTACGTCATCGGGTCAGGCCGTTTCTGGGGTGTTCCGGTTCCGGTTTTCCTGCTGGCGATTGCCTTTGCCATCACCTTTACCATCTCGAATTTCACGGCGCTGGGCCGGTCGATCTATGCGGTCGGCGGCAATATGGAGGCCGCGCGCCTGTCGGGCATCAATGTCTGGCGCACCAAGACCATCTGCCTGATGATGACCAGTGTCTTTGCTGCAACCGGAGGTATTATCTATTCGTCGCTGGTCAATGCCGGCAATCCGACCATTGCGCGTGGGCTGGAGCTTGAGGTGATCTCGGCCGTGATCATTGGTGGCATCAGCCTGTTCGGCGGCAAGGGGACGATCTGGGGCGCATTCATCGGTGTGCTGTTTCTGGGCGTACTGCTGAACGCGATGACGCTGTGGGGTTTCAACCCCTATGTGCAGCAAGTGATCAAAGGCGGTCTGATCCTTGGCGCGGTCTTCATCAACTTTTTCATCGACCGAAAGTGACTTGGCTCAACTGGGATAAAGGGCGTGCGCGTCTCACCCGATTTGGTGCGATGCTGACCGACCTTGAGTTTGACCTCCCGGACGGTCGCCGCATTGCGCCTTTGCATAAAGCACCCTGGCTGGGTGAGGTGTTGCCCAATGGTGTGCCGCCGCTGCTTGCCTGGCTGCAAGGAGAGTGGCCCTGTGTTCCCTTTGGCATGGCGCCACAGGGCCCTCTGGCCGGGGATTGGGCCGGTCTCTCCCGCATGCCTGATCCATGGCCGCACGGGTATGCCGCCAATCACGACTGGCGCATAACACCCGATGGCCCGCAGGCGGTGCGTGCAGACATCGCCTATCCGGGGACCGATCCAATCCATCACCTGACACGGCGGGTGAGCGGGGTGAGCGGCAAGGCTGCGGTAGACATCGCTCTTGGCATCCATATGCGCCGCAAGGCCTGCCTGCCAATTGGGTTGCATCCGGTCTTTCGTCTGCCAGCGGCCACCGGACAGGCGCGTCTGTGTCCCGGGCGCTATAAGCAGGCGTTTTGCTACCCCGGTGATACCGGCGGCCCCCCCGGTATTTCACGCCCCGCGCCGTTCCGGTTGGAAGATCTAACAGGGTTCGGGTTTGATCCAGTGGCGCTGCCCTATCCTGACCGGTCCGAGACGCTTTTGCTCCTGAGCGGCACCGACGGGACCTTCGCGCTGGAGAACCGCGCCGAAGATTATCGCGTCACACTTGATTGGGATGCAGAGGTCTTTCCCTCGCTCATGCTGTGGATCAGCAATGGAGGGCGAAACGCGCCACCGTGGAACGGCCGCCATTGGGCGCTTGGGGTCGAACCCGTTTGTTCCGCATTTGATTTGGGATGCTCGATTTCAGCGACAGAAAATCCCCTGACAAAAACCGGTGTGCAAACGTCGCGCATGCTGGCGCCGGATAGCCCATTTGACACCCGCTACAGCATATCCATCGCCGCGCTATAGGGTCTTGGGTGCGGGTCCGGTGCTGTCACGTTCGACGATCTGCAAGCTTAGAGCTGAAAGATCCGGTTTCGCGAAACGCTCCGGGTTGATCCGGTTCAGAAGCGTTTTTGCGGCCAGCTCTCCCAGCAATGAAATCGGCTGATTTACGGTGGTCAGGGTCGGAAAAATATGGGCGCTTTGTGGCAGGTTGTCGAACCCGATCACAGAAATGTCCTGAGGCATTTTCAGACCGCGTTCATGCGCGGCATGGATCGCGCCGATTGCCGCGATATCGGTTGTCCCAATCAGGGCGGTTGGTCGGTTTTTCGCCAGCACGTCCCGCGCCAGGGCGAAACAGGCATCAAAGCTATGATCTTCGCCAAGAGACACGCTGACCGGTTCAAGCCCCTGAGCCGCCAACGCCTCTTTGATCCCCTCCAGGCGCAGGGTGATGGGTCTTGAATGGGTGGGCGCGCCAATGACACCAATTTGCCGATGCCCCAGGCGCAACAGATACTCTGCCATCAGACGCCCACCTTCCCGGTGGTCAACGGATACCAGATTCACCGCGATCTCGTCGGGAGAACGGTCAACGGCGATAATTGGAATATTCTGATCTGACAGCCGCGTGAAATTCTGGTTCGTTGCAACCGACGCTGCGATTATGCCATCCACTTTCTGGCCAATGAGGGTCGAGATATATCGTTTTTCATTCTCTTCATTCTCCTCGGTATTGCAGATCAGGCAGTGGTAGCCGTTTTGAAACAAGGCTTGCTCAAGCGCCTGCGCCAGAATGCCAAAGAAGGGGACATCAAGGCTCGGCAGCAGGACGCCGACCAGCCCGCTGCGACCGCTGCGCATCTGACGTGCGCCAGCGTTTGGTTCATACCCCAGCTCTGCAATCGCCTTCTCAACCTGCGCGCGCGTCTTGTCGCTCACCGAGGCGCTTCTGTTCAGAACACGCGACACCGTTCCAAGCGATGTCCCCGACAGTCTCGCAACATCTTTTACGCTTGCCGGCTGTTGTTTTGGAGGCTTTGACGGCACAGGAAATCACCTTGTCAGTTGTGCACCGAGTTTAAGTGACCGGGACAGTTTAGACCAGCTGTCAAAACCTGCTTCGTGACCTGGTATTGCCTCTGATACTGGTCGGTATTGCATGCGAGAATTTGGGTACATTTCTGGCAGGTGACGAGTGTGCCGATCCCGAAGGAACGGTTCTCGTTTGAAGCTGGCTTGTCCTAGAGGGGTTTATAGGCGATGGCGTCGATCTCGACCTTGGCGTCCACCATGATCTGTGAGCGCACTGTGGACCGTGCCGGTCCGCCGTTTGGGAAATAGCTGGCATAGACACGGTTGAAGGTCCAGAAATCACGCGGGTCATCGAGCCAGACGCCGATTTTGGCAACATCTTCCAAGGTGCAATCTGCCAGGGCGAGGGCTGCGATCAGGTTCTCCATAGTCCTGCGGGTCTGGCTTTCGATGCCGCCTGCTTCGATCTCGCCGTTTTCCTTCATCGCAACCTGCCCTGAGATGAACACCAGATCGCCTGCGCGCACGGCGGGGGAAAATGGCAGCGGCTGCCCCCCGGCGCCGGTTCTGTCATTGCCGATGCGCTCGATTGTTTTGCGGGTCATGTCGGACGTCCTTCTTTTGATTGCAGTGTTGGTCTGTGCGGGATCGGCGCAACCGCCCCGTAGCCGGTGGTGGACAATGCAGCGCCGAGGTTCGCATGTTCTGCGGCTCTGATGCTGTCGCCATGACGCAGAAGCTCGGACAGGAATATGCCGTTGAAACAATCACCGGCGCCGGTTGCATCGACCGATTCCACAACCGCCCCCGGAACAAATGTGACCCTCTGATTTTCCGATACCGCCACGCCGTCGCGACCCAATGTCAGAGCAATGATGCGCGCGCCGAGGTTGTGATAGAACCGGATGATCTCGTCAGGGCTTTGACGTCCGGTGAGCTGTCGGGCGTCATCAAGTCCGGGAAGCGCAATATCGACGTGGCGCATCAGATCATGTGTCACGGCGCGTGCCTCCTCCAGTGACCAAAGCGCAGTCCGCAGGTTTGGATCAAATGCCGTGGTCACGTTTGACGCACGCGCGGTCATGACGGCGTGATAGGTTGTGGCGCACATGGTGCTGCTGATGCCGAGATTGATCCCTGAGGCGTAGAATATCCTAGCGGTGCCGATGGCATGTGTTGGCAGGTCGTCGGGGGTCATCCTGCTGGCGGCGGAGTGCCGTCGCCGATATAGAAAATGATGCCCCAGGTCGTCGTGGAACACGAAGTAGAGGCCGGTTTCCCCGCCTGCGACTGTCGAGACCAGGCTGCTATCGACATGCTCGCGGTGCCAAAGCTCCAGCAGCGCCTGGCCAAAGCGATCATCGCCGAGGCGTGATATCAGGGAGGTTGCCGTGCCCTGTCTCGCCGCCGCGATTGCAACATTCGAGACATCGCCGCCATATCCCATTACTAGCTGCCCGTCGGGTTTTTGATTGAACTCGATGAGGGGTTCGCCGAGGCAGACAAGATCAGTCATTTTCCACCTCGCAGATCAGGGCCCGGCGGAGCCGGGTATTGGATGTATGGAAGGGAGGCTGTCACCAGACTGCCCCCCGCGCGGCGACGGGGCAGGCGCCCAGAGATGTGGATCCGCGAATGAGCTCGACCTGATCAAGCATGTTGCTGACCACACAGGCGTGGTTGGGAACGATCCTTAGACGGTCGCCAACGTTGAGATGGATCGCCTCGGCCCGCAGAATGCCGTGTTCCTCGGATAGGCTGTCGACCCGGATATCCGGGCGGCCCATTACGTGGCCATGACCGTTCAGGCCCAGAAGGTCCGAGGTCAGGACTTTGGAGCCGGCGTCAATGATTGCGCGATCTTCGGTCGGGACGGACACCACCGTTGCCAGGACTGTCAGAGCGCAATCATCCCATGTGCAGATGCCCCGCGCCACCAGCGAGCGATCATTGTAGACGTAGGTTCCGATCCTGTATTCGGTCGCGATCGGGACATCCTGCGCCTGCCACATGCCCGGTGAGCCGCCGCTGGACACGACGCTGACTGTCTCGCCCGTTGCGTGAATGCGTGCTCTGGCCTCTGCGAGCCAGTTCTGGACGGATGCGTCTTTTCCAACAGGGGGGTAGGTCATCAACCCGCGAAACGCCAAGCCGGGGCGCGAGGCGATATAGCGGGCCAAGCTTTCAGCTGCCTGAGCGGTTTGCACACCGCAGCGCCCGGCCCCGGTGTCGCACTCGACCAGCACATTCAGCGGGGCCTCGGCGGTTTCGAAGGCCTGGGACAGGCCGTCGACAGTTTCGGTGTTGTCGGCGACAACGCTCAGCTTCACCTGCTCTGACAGGGTCCGAAGCCGCTTCAGCTTGCGCTCGCCAAGAATATTGTAGGTGATCAGAACATCGTCAATTCCCCCTTCGGCCACCATGGCCTCGGCTTCGCTGATCTTCTGGCAGGTGATGCCAACCGCTCCGGCCGCGATCTGGCGCCGCGCCAGAAATGGCAGTTTGTGGGTCTTGATGTGGGGTCGCAGGGATAGGTTGTGCCTGTCACAATGGGCTTGAAATCGGTCGATATTCGCTTCGGCAATATCAAGGTCGACAAGGACTGCCGGTGTGTCGATCTGGGAAAACATCATGAGCCCTTCGATGCGTGCGGGTTTTCCACAATCGGCCAGATCGCGCGGGTCAGCCGTTTGTAAGCCGTCTTGGTGGGATCATTCGGATAGGGCCCGTCGACAGCGGCATAGAGGATCTTGGATGCAACTGCTGAGAATGCGCCGTGGAAGTGATTGGTGGATTTGACGACCAGAATTTTCTTGCTGTGGATATCAATGCCCAGATTGGTGAAGAGATCCGGCGAGAATGCCTGACTGCGGTTGGTATTCAGCACAACCTCGATGCCATCGACCCTGATGACAGAACAATCTCCCAGTGGAACAACCGAGGTCCCGAAGCTCTGCACCGCGTTGCGCTGGTTGCGAAGAACGGTCACGACGGCGTCTATCGGATCACCGGCAAATGCAGAGGTCTTGCTGCCAAATCGCAGCTCCAGTTCCGCACCTTCCCCGGCGGCGTGACACAGGCGGACGGCAATGGGATCCCAGATTGTGCCGAAGGCCGCAGAGGTGATGCCCTGGCGTAGCGCTTCTGCGAGGATCAGCGTGGAATCGCCAGCTACGCCGCCGCCCGGATTGTCCCAGACATCGGCAATGACCACGGGGCCGTTTGGTGCATTCTGGGCCAGTCGCAGAGCATCAGCGGGGGGCAGATATTCGGGTTTGGCGATACCTCGAAATGAAAACAACTCTTGCCCCAGCTCGCGGGCAATTTTCTCAGCTTTTGGCAGGTCGCCGTCAGTGATCACGATGATCTTTGCGCCAAGATCGGGGGAATCCCCGGCCATGAACCCGTGAATGGCTGAGACGGACAGAACCTCGCCCGCTGCTTCCATCGCCTTCATCCTGTCGACAAATCCGCGCATCGGGTTGCGGCTGGTCGGCAAGACATCAATCATGCGAACGTCGTAGACTGCTTTTGTTGGCGTGATTTCGCCACGGGCCCTACGCAGGGTCAGGTCTACGCAGGCTTCACCGGTCTCGACAAAATCGGTGTGCGGGAATTCCTTGAACACCGTTATGATGTCGGCATTCTTCACCCGCTTGTCACTCAGGTGGCTATGCGGATCGAAGCTGACGCCGATTGTGGTCTCGGGGCCGGCGATCTGGCGCACGCTCTCGATAAGCGATCCTTCGCAATCGACGCAGCCTTCGGCGATCATGGCCCCGTGCAGGCCAAGCACCACGGCGTCCAGAGGCAGTGCCGCCCGGACCTGACCCATAAGTTCCTGCTTCAGCTGGTGCCAGGTGGACGCATTCAGCAACCCGCCGGGTTCGGCCCATGTGGCGGTTCCTTCAATGAGTTCAAACCCTTCCTCTTTGGATCTTCGGCGAAGCGCGGGAAAGACGGCGCTGCACAGGGTCGGAGTGTCAGGGTGCTTTCCCGGAGGGGCGTAGAAGCTCTGCTCGAAATTGGAAAAATCCGTGCGCAACGGGGAAAACGTATTCGTTTCGGTCGCAAGAGATGCGCAGAAGATCCGCATTGTTGTGGTCCAATCCGTAGGGAGATGCCGGAGGTGTGTCTTGGCTTCCGGTGGGCGTTTCCGCCGGATTGCTCCGGCGGAAGGGAGGATCAATCGAGATAGGCGTCAGCGTTTGCCGCGGAGACGGCATCACGGAACTGGCTGAGCAGTTCGCGCGCCTTGTCATCCATGTTTTCGGCGACATGTGCTTCGAACGCAGGCTGAGCCGCCTTTGCCATCGCGGTGCGTTGGTCGGCTGTCAGGGCGGTCACCTCGATTTTGTCCATCAGCCCGGCAAGGCCGCGATCGGATGCCTCGATGATCCGGCTCAGGCCACGGCTGGCTACGACGCAGTTTTCTGCGGCGGTATGGATGGTTGCGCGTTCGTCATCTGTCAGACCTTCATAGAATGCGCGGTTCATCAGGAATGTGTATGGCGAGAACAGGTGGTTGGTCAGCGTCATATACTTCTGCACCTCGGCAAAATTTGCGAAGGAGATGATTGGAACCGGGTTCATCTGACCGTCGATGACACCTGTTTGCAGGCCCGAGTAGACCTCGCCCCAGGACAGTGGATAGGCTTCGGCACCAAGCGATTGCATGATTTTCTGGTGCGATGGCAGCGTCATGGTGCGCACCCGAATGCCGTCAAAATCCTCGAGATTGGCAATCGGTCGTTTTGAGTTGGTGACAGCGAAGAATCCGCCGGTGTCCGGGAAGCCGAGGACGACGACGCCGGGCAGTTCTGCTTCGATATCGGCTTTCAGCGCCTCACCAAAGGGACCGTCGAACACCGCATATGTGGACGCGTTACCCGTAAATGCGAAGGGCAGGTTCAGAATGTCGATGCGCGGATAATAGCTGGCCAGCGCCCCAGTCGATGTCAGTGTCGCCTGGATGATACCGTCCTGTAGCTGCTGCACGTGCTCGGCGGCAGATCCGAGCTGGTTGGACCCAAAAACTTCGACGGTCACCGCGCCATTGGTATCGGCGGCGACGAGGTTCGAAAACACGGCGGTACAAGCATGTGCCGGGTTTTCGAATGGGTCGGTTTTATTGTCATGGCCAAAGCGGATGACGCTTTCTGCGCTGGCAGCATTTGCCGTCGTAATGGCCGCGACGGCCAGTCCCGCGAAAAGAGATTTCATTTTTTCCTCCAGTTGGTTCTTGGTTGGTTGGGTCGTCTTATTGGGCGTAGCCAAGCGCTCTGGGCAGCCACAGGGCCGCGTCCTCCCAGAAGGCAAAGGCGAACAGGATGCCGATTTCCGCGATCAGAAACGGAAGGAGCTTGATCGAAATTCTCTCCAGTTTTTCACCGGTGACAGACGACAGAACGAAGAGGCAGGCCCCCACCGGAGGCGTCATCAGCGAGATGTTGAGGGCGAGAACAAAGATGATCCCCGCGTGGATCGGCTCAAGGCCGACGCTTTCGGTCAAAGGCACCAGAACAGGAGCCAGGATGATGAGAATGGCGGTGATATCCATCACCATGCCGATGAGCAGAAGCAGGCCGATAATGATGGCGATGACCATGTAGCGGTTGTCAGAGAGGCTCAGCACGGTCTTGGCAATCAACTGGGGGATACGTTCGAAACTCATCCACCAGCCAAGAATGCCTGCGAAGGCGATAATGACAAAGATAACGCCCATGATGCGCGCGGTGCGCACAAGCATCATGTAAAAGCTCTTGAAGGTCAGCGTCCGGTAAACAAAAACGCCGATGAACAGCGCATAGGCCACCGCGATAGAGGCCGCTTCGGTTGGCGTGACGACACCGCCCAGAATACCGCCCAGAATGATAACCGGCATCGCCAACGCCGTAAGCGAGGACAGGAATGTCTCCCAGATTTCTCGCAGGGTGGCGCCGCGGATGGCTTTCGGCAGGTTTTCGCGTTTGCCGCCGATGACTATCACAATCATGCAGACGAGGCAGATCACCAGCCCGGGCAGAACACCCGCCGCAAATAGTCCCGCAATAGAGACGCCCATCAATGAGCCGTAGACCACCATGAGACCCGATGGCGGAATGGTCGGCCCGATGATTGACCCAGCAGCGGTCACGGCACAGGCGTAGTCGCGTTTGTAGCCCTCCCGGACCATGGCGGGCACAAGCGTACGTCCGAAAGCGGCGGCGTCGGCCGTGGCCGATCCGGTCAGCCCGGCAAAAAACACCGACGCCAGCATGTTGGTATGTGCCAAACCGCCACGGAACCGCCCGACCAGAACCTGCGCGAGTTTGACAAGGCGGCTGGTGATCCCGATGTCATTCATGATCTCGCCGGCCAGAATGAAGAACGGCATGGCAAGAAACGGAAAGATGTTGAGACCGTTGAAGATCTTGCTCGGCCCAACCGCGAGAAAGTTTCCGCCCCCCATCTCGATAAGGCCGACAACCCCGGCAAGACCGATAGCAAAACCAATGGGCATGCCAAACAATACGAGAACGACAAATGCGGCGGCAACGATCATGCTATCGCTCCTCAGCCTGGCCGGGATCCATGACCGGCGGGCGGTCGACATAGGTGCCCAGATCACGCACCAGGACGAGCAGGATCTGCACACAACAGATGGCGGCAGCGGCGGGGATTGCGGCGTAGAACGGGGCCAGGCTCATCCCGAATATCATCGCGTCACGCGGGGCCCCGCTCATCGCGAAGCCGACGCCGTAATAGGCGACGTAGAGAAACAGCAGCAGCGTCAGAACATCCATCAGTATCAGAAGCGCCTGACGCATCCGGACCGGAATGGCATGGATAAATGCGGTCAGCCCGATGTGTTCGCGGCGTGAGATGCCGGAGGACACTGCAAGCATCGCGGCCCAGATCATGAGATATCGGGCGATCACTTCGGGCCAGGGGAGCTGCCAGTGAAAGTAGTAGCGGTCCATAACGCCCAGCCAGACATCCAGCACCAGAGCCAGCATCAATGCCGCGACAATCGCTTCGATCACCGCATTGATTTTCGCGCTTGTCTGCGCAAACGTCTGTCGCATGAACATCCCTCCCAAAAAGGCCGGCAGCGTAACCGAGTTACACAATTGCAGGGAAAACTGTGACCATCAAGACAAATTTGTTACTAAGGTCCGTTATTGCTGTTAAAACCCTCGTGTGGCGACCCCATCTTGCGAAAATTCTGCGCCCTGTGTAACTTAGTTCCGTTGCACTTTCTGAGGGAACTGAAACTTGAAAAGCCCCGCCAACTCGCTGCAGAACCGAGATATCCCGCCGCAAAACGCGCAGCTGAGCCCCGTTGATCTGATCTCCGTCCTACGTCGCACGGACGGTAGTTTTGCGTCGCAGGAGCAGAAGGTGGCGGATTTTGTGCTGGAGAACCTCAATACCATCAGCTCGATGACAATTGGGGATCTGGCAGACAAATGCGGTGTCAGCAAACCCACGGTTATTCGTTTCTGTCGCAGCCTTGGTTGCGAGGGCTACCGGGATTTCAAGCTGCGGCTCGCTCAGAATGTTGCGGTCAGTGCCCAATATCTGTTCGGCGACGCAGACGATTCATCGAACTCAGGAAATTCAACGCTCGATCAGGTTCTGGGAGCGGTATTTGCCACCCTGAATGTGATGCGGCGTCAGGTTGATGTTGACCAGCTGATGCAGGCCAAAGCCGGGATTCTGGGGAAACGCCAAATTCTGTTTGCCGGAATAGGCGGTGGATCGTCCACAGTCGCACAGGAAGCATCGAACCGGTTTTTCCGCCTTGGCATCCCGTCATACTTTGTCAGCGACAGCTACGTCCTGCAAATGCGCGCGGCTGCGCTTGGTCCGGAAGACGTTCTGTTTCTGGTGTCGGCAAGCGGTGAAGCGGATGCAATTGTGGGGGCGGCAGAAGTCGCCAATGGATATGGCGCAACAACCATCAGCCTGACGAAACCCGAAACACGCTTGTCATTGCAGACAAAGATCTCAATTCACACCGATCTGCCCGAAGACAACGACATCTATAAGCCAACCGCATCCCGCTATGCGCATCTGGCCATCATCGACACGCTTGCCATGATGGTCGCGCAGGAACAGTCCAGTGAAACCAAGGAAAACCTGAGGCGCATTCGTGCGTCCCTGACCGCCTACCATGGCCGGACAGGCCCGCAACCACTTGGCGATTGACGACATTCGAGCTGATCATAGGGGCGGGCGCGAGCAAGCTCTTGCAGGCGCGGAAGATATTGATGACCAGATAGGAGCGGCGTCGCCCGAAGGGCGGAAGAGGAAAGGCTCCCGTCGCAGGCCTAGGCAGAGTAACATCCGAATCGTTGCGGATTGCGCAGCTTGGCCGGGTGGGGATGATATGGACATCGAACAGCTAATTGCCTGTCCTGTCTGCGACGTGCTGCACCGCGACCAGGCTGTGGCGGCGCATACGGTGGCCAGATGCGCCCGATGTGGCACGGTGCTGGCGGCCCCCAGAACCGGTGCCATGACCCGGATCGCGATGTTGTCGCTGACCGCTCTGATCCTGCTGGTCGCCGCTGCCGGTTTCCCGTTTCTGGAGCTGAAGGCGCAGGGGTTGTCTCATCGGGCCTCGGTGCTGGATGCGGTCATGGCCTTCTCGCGCGGGCCGATGGCGCCGCTGTCTCTGGCGACCGGTCTCCTGATCGTTCTGTTGCCTGCCGCACGCTTCAGCGCGCTGATCTACACCTTGGCGCCGATGGCTCTGGGCTGGCACCCTGCGCCGCGCGCTGCAGCTGTCTATCGCTGGGCGGAGAAGCTGAAACCCTGGGCGATGGCAGAGATATTCATCATCGGTGTGGCGGTGGCCCTTGTCAAAGTCTCCGGCCTGGCGCAGGTCGGGCTGGGGCCTGCGTTCTGGGCCTTTGCAGCGCTGCTGGTGGTGACAATCCTGACCGACAATTCGATTTGCAGGCTGACTGTATGGAAAACACTGAAGACGCGCAGCGCTTCCTGACCGCCGCTGCGGCCGGTCTGGTCGGCTGCCGCGCCTGCGGCACGGCGAACCCCGGAGGCGCGCGGTCCTGTGGCTGCTGCGGCAGCAGCCTGGAGCCTGCCGGGCCGGGTGGCCTCCAGCGTGTCTGGGCCTGGCTCGTGGCGGGGATGATCGCCTATGTTCCCGCCAACCTATACCCGATGCTGCGGACCACCACCTTTGGTCGCAGCTCCGAGAATACACTGATTGGCGGCATAGCCGAGCTGTTCAGCCATGGCGCCTATGGGGTTGCCTTTATCGTTTTCCTTGCGAGCATCGTAATCCCGGTCGCAAAATTCCTGGCCATCGCCTATCTTGCAGTTTCGGTCCGAAGGCCCGCAGCCTTGGGCAGCCATGGTCGACTGGTGCTCTACGAGATTGTCGAATTCATCGGACGGTGGTCGATGATCGATGTTTTTGTCGTGGCGATCCTGACCGCCCTGGTCCAGCTGGATTTTGCGGCGGCCATCACGCCGGGGATTGCAGCGGTCAGTTTTGCATTGTCGGTTGCCTTCACTATGCTGGCGGCTCAAAGTTTCGATCCGCGCCTGATCTGGAACGCGGAAAAGCGAGAATATGAATGAGCACCCCTGAACCCGCCCCGATGACCATCGCTGCGCAGCGTGTCTCGCCCTGGCGGAACCTCTCTCTGGTCTGGCTGGTACCGCTGGCTGCTTTGGCCGTATCGCTTGGGGTAGCCTGGAAGGCCTATAGTGATCGCGGCGTCCTGATCCGCATTACTTTTGAGAACGCCTCCGGCATCGTGGCCAATGAAACGACAGTGCGCTATCGCGACGTTGTTATCGGCCAGGTCGAGGATGTGGGGTTTGCCGAGGACCTGAGCAAGGTCGCCGTATGGGCGCGTATCGACAAGAAGGTTGCCCCCTATCTGGATCGGGATGCCGCCTTCTGGGTGGTGCGCCCCGAAGTCAGCGCGCGGGGGATCTCGGGTCTCAGCACGGTATTGTCCGGCGTCTACATCGAAGGCGCCTGGGACCAGGACCGGGGCAGTGCCGAAATCAGTTTTGAAGGGGCCGACCGGCCGCCCCTTGTGCAGCCGGGCCGGGGTGGGCGGCGGATTACCCTGCGCACCAACGACGGGCGGATGATCTCCGAAGGCGCGCCGGTGCTTTTCCGCGGCATCGAGGTTGGCCGGCTGGAAAGCCCGCGTCTCACCGTCAGCGGCAACAGCATTGTTGTCGATGCCTTTATCGAGGCGCCCCATGACCAGCGGATCAATTCGGCGACGCGTTTTTGGGATACATCCGGCTTCTCGGTTTCCATTGGCGCCAGCGGGCTGTCGCTTGATGTGGATAGCATCGCTTCGCTGGTGGCAGGCGGGATCGAGTTCGACACGGTATTCGATGGCGGCCGACCGATCAGTTCGGGCGCCGTCTTCGACATCCACCCGGATGAGGCCGCAGCCCGCCGCACGGCCTTTGCCCGTTCGCTGACGGGCGGGGTCGCGGTTTCGGTTGCCTTTGGCGAGTCGGTTGCTGGCTTGACCAGCGGTGCCGCGGTCAAACTTGGCGGGGTGAAGGTCGGCGAGGTCAGCAGTCTGAACGCCGCGATCGAGAACGGAACCGACGAGGCAGAGGTCAGGCTGATTGCCAAACTGATGCTTGAACCGTCGTTGATGGGCCTGCCGCCGGGAGCGGGCGAAACCGAAGTGCTGGATTTTCTGGAGCAGGCGACCGCAGGCGGTCTGCGGGCCAGGCTGGCTGCGGCCGGGCTGTTCAGCTCTGAGCTGATTGTTGAACTGGTCACCTTGGATGCGGCGGAGCCTGCACTCTTCAATCGCAACGCGGAGCCCTTCCCCGAATTGCCCAGTGCGCCCTCGGACCTGCCCGATTTTACCGCAACCGCAGAAGGCGCATTGGAGCGGATCAGCGAGCTGCCCGTCGAAGAGCTGATGGCGCAGGCGATCGCGACCTTGGCCAGCATTGAATCCCTGGCCTCCGCTGAGAGTACCCGGCAGGCGCCTGCGGCGGCGGTGGCCCTGATGGATGAGACCCGGTCGCTGGTCGCGGACCCGGAGACGCGAGCGCTGCCGGGGGAGCTGCGTGCAGCTGTGGCTGACCTTCGCGATATTCTGTCTGAGTTGCAGCAAGGCAGAGCGGTGGCCAGTTTGACAGAGGCATTGGAGCAGGGCAGCCAGGCCGCATCCAGCCTCGCGGCGGCATCGGAGGAATTGCCGGCGCTGGTCAGCGATTTCCGCGCCCTGGCAGCCAAAGCCAACGCATTGGAAGCCGAAGAGTTTATCCGGTCCGCCAGCCAGCTGATGCAAAGCGCTGACAGCATGATCGATTCCGATGGCGCGCGCGCGCTGCCTCCGGCCCTGACCAGCGCGCTGGATGAAATGCGCCTCACCCTGTCGGAGCTGCGCAGCGGCGGGCTGGTAAACAACGCCAATGCGACAATGGCCTCGGCCCGCAGTGCTGCCGATACCGTCGCGGCCGCAGCCGAGGGGTTGCCGGCGCTCTCAGCCCGGCTTGAACGGCTGGTCGCACAATCCGAGACCTTGATCACAGCCTATGGCGCTCGCTCGAACTTCAACTCCGAAGCGCTGGATGCGCTAAGGGAGTTCAAATCGGCCGCCCGTTCGGTCTCCCAGCTTGCCCGCAAGATTGAACGTGACCCGAATTCCCTTTTGTTTGGAAAGTAAGATGAAAAAAGCCATGTTCCTGACGCTGACCCTTCTTGCGATGGCAGCCTGTGCTCCGACCAATGATGCCCGGTATCTGATCTCTGCGGCCCCGGGCGAGAAGATAGCCAATCTGCGCTCCCGTACGATTGAGGTCCGGCTGGCCTCTCTGCCGTCTTATGCGGCTGCGTCCGATATGGTCGCCGAGGGGGAAGGCGGCGCGCTCTTTGCGCTTGGTGGTGCGCAATGGGCGGATGATCCGGCTCGCGGCATAGCCGCCGCCCTGGCCCGTGGGCTGACGGAACGCACTGGCGCCTCTGCCGCAATCGAACCCTGGCCGCTGAACACCGGCCCTGACGCCCGTCTGGATGTAAGGGTGGACCAGGCCTATGCGCGTGCTGACGGAGTATTCGAGCTGACAGGCCAGTTCGCGGTCTCCTCCCCCGAAGGCACAGTGCGGGAATTTGTTAAGCGTTTCGACATCCAGACACCCGTCAGCGGTGAAGGGCCATCCGCAACCGCCGATGCGCTCGCCCTGGCCCTGGCGGACCTCGCCCGACAGATCTCTCTGGCAATGTAGTGGCCTGCCGCGAGGGGGACCATGAAAGGGGCACTGCATCGCCCTCACAACATTGAGCTGACAGTGTCTATTCGCTGTTGGGAGTCAAAGGACACCGATCAGGCCGCAGCTCACAGGGGGGTTCGGAGGCAACCCGGCCTTGCAGCAGGTTGAAGCGTGCCGGGTACACTCCGGCGACATCGGTCGGGCGCCCTTTGTCAGCGATTGCTGTGGTCACCACCAATGGCGGTTTCCCCGAACCGGTTCCGATAGTCGGTTGGCAGGATGCCTAGCAGTTTCATGAAGCTGCGCCGCATTTTCTGTTCAGTCATATATCCTGACAGCGCGGCGATTTCCTTGATGGGTTTCCTGCTGCGTTCCAGATATATTCGGGCGACTGCAAGCCGCCGCTCTTCGACGAAGCGCGAGGGGGTTTGGCCAAATTCATGTGTGAAATCGCGGTGCAGCGTCCGCTCGGTCGCGCCTGCTATCTCGGCCATCCTGGACACGCTCCAGGCGGCGCTCGGGTCTTGTTCGATGAGGTTATAGAGTTCGGTTAAACGCTTGCTTGATGTCGCCTGTGCCTTGAGCGGTTCTGAGTACTGAGATTGTCCTCCCTGCCTTTGCATGAACACCACCATTTCCCGAGCGACGCCCAGGGCAACCCGCCGTCCGTGATCCACTTCAACAAGTGAAAGGGCGAGATCAATCCCGGCCGTCACACCTGCCGAACAATGAAATTTGCCGTCATGGGTGAAAATCTCGTCCAGATGCCAATTGACACCCGGAAACCGCGCGCGGGCCAAGTCTACCCGTTCCCAATGTGTCGTGGCCTTTCTGCCGTTCAATAGCCCGGCAGAGGCGGTAAGGAGGCTACCTGAGCAGATCGAAACGAACCGCCTTACGTGAGGGTCCATTCGCGTCAGAAAACGTTGCAGGAGCGGATCATCAAGCCGTTGATCGACAACGGGGCCGCCCGGAACGATGAAGACATCCGCCTGGGTCATGGTTGCGAAGGATCCATGAGCGCGGAGGGTCAATCCAGTGTCGGTTACAACATCCGCGCCGTCCTCGCTTACAATGGCAATGTCGTAAGCTTGCCAACCCAAGATCTTGTTTGTGGATGTGAACACCTGTGCCGGACCGGCCACGTCCATCAGAAGGACGTCGGCGAGGCCCATGATGACAACAGATTGAGGGCGCTTTGTCTGATTTTGAAGGCAGATGGTCACGCCTGACATCAGTCATGCAGCCTAGGATGCTGTCAACAGCTTCCTTTGCAGTGAGACCAGCACATGCCACGCCAATTTATCACCGACGTCCCGGGTGTCCCCACATCACGCTCGCCGATTTCTCAAGCGGTCGTCGTTGGGAATACCTGCCATATCTCGGGTCAATTGGCCGTATATGAGGACGGCTACCGACCCGGCAGCGCAGCCGAAGAGACTGACAGGGCTTTCGATCTGGTGTTTAAAATCGCTGCCGCAGCGGGGTTCTCTTTGGAAGAGATCGTTTATGTGGATATCGCGTTTTCTGACATTGAACGGGATCTGGCGGAGGTAAATGAAGTCTGCCGAACGCGGTTCTCGCAGTTTCCGGCAAGGACGATCTATGAGGCTGCGCGACTGCCTTATGGTGCAAAAATCAAGATACAGGCCATCGCAATGAAAGACGGCCTGTGACGGAAGGATAAGGTCGCTTGCGGGATAATCATTGGTTTGGCTGCGGTGGCACCTTTTACGGGGGGCTGTCGCTGGCGGGCGTGAAACGTGGCGGCTCGGTGTGCTCGTCAACCTGTCCAATTCAAAGGGCATCGTCTTCGGTATGCGCCTGATGATTGGGCGAAGCTGAAGCGGATACCTGCTATTGATGATAAGACCATGCAAAGGGATGGGAAACGATGACCGGTAAGACAGACAACACGAAATCCGCGCAGACATCAGCTGCGCGAACCGCATCGGCAAGATCAAGCGACGTGGTGCGACACCCTTTTTCGGATGTTGCTAGACAGCTGACCGAAGCCGCGCCCTTTGACGTCGTGTTCGAGACGCCCGAGGTGACCGTGGAACTCTACGCGCCTGTCGGCATAGACAAACAGAAACCGCATGAGCGGGATGAACTCTATATTGTCGCGACCGGTACAGGTACTTTTTCGCGCGGTGACCAGTTGGTGCCATTCGGGCCAGGCGATCTGCTTTTCGTTCCCGCCCACGTGCCGCATCGCTTTGAGAGCTTCACTGACGACTTTAAGGTCTGGGTGATCTTCTATGGAGATGTGCGGTTCAAAGAGACAGGTGCCCATCCGAAATAGCCGCCAAAAGCGGAGCCTGAGAAGCGGCGGAACGGGTGCTGCGCGGTTCAGTCATGATCCCTGGTCCGCAGGTGGCGCTCACATCATGCCACAGCGTCCCGTAATGGTGTGGCGGTCGGTCGCCATCTCGAGATGGGGTGACAAACTTCGGGCTCCGCTTTCAGAAATTCGGGATGGCTGTCGTAAGGTCATCTTTGACAGGTTATCCAACTGTGTCTCTGCTCGGCGGTTAGGGCGTGTTGGGAGGGCGCGGAGACATGCGGACGATTTTTCGAAAGAGCCTGCTGGGGCTTTTGGGTGTGTTTATGGTCATGCTCGCCGTCCTTGCGATCAATACGATGCGATATCGGGCTGACATACGGACCGATGTGGCAGCCTATAGCCTGGGTGCGGATATTGGACAGGCGACGGAGTTGCTGTCCCGGGCTATTCAGTTTGAGACGGATAGCACCAAACCCGATGCGGCTGATTTCAGCGCCTTCACGGATTTTCTTCAGCAGGCGTTTCCGGGCGTCTTTGCAGCTGTGGATCTGGAGATGATGGCCGCGAACACGCCGCTCCTGAGGTGGCAGGGAACTGATCCAGACCTCGCCCCCGTTCTTCTGGCGGCGCATTATGACGTCGTGCCCATCGCACCGGGATCATTGGATCGCTGGGATCATCCGCCTTTCGCTGGTGTGGTTGCCGACGGCTATATCTGGGGGCGCGGGACGTTGGACAACAAGGGCGCGCTGATCGCAATGCTCAGCGCGGCCGAGCATCTCATCCAAGAGGGTTTCACCCCCAAACGGTCTGTCTACTTCAGCTTCGGTGGCGATGAGGAAGTCGGCGGCGACGGCGCGCGGTCTGTCGCCAAACATCTGAACCAACAGGGGGTCCAACTGGCCTGGACATTGGACGAAGGGTCTTTTGTACTCGACAACGTGATCCCCGGGCTCGATGTGCCGGTGGCAAGTATCAACCTGTCCGAAAAAGGCTTTCTGACAGTGAAACTGGTGGCAGAGGCCGAGGGCGGGCATTCTGCTCTGCCACCCAAGATGACGGCTGTCGGGCGTATCGCCCGCGCGGTTGATCGCGTGCAGAATTCACCGCTGGAAGGTGGGCTTGACGGTGTGACGGCTGAGTTCTTTGATGCTTTGGGTCGTCACTTTACCTTGGACAAGCGCGCATTGTTTGCGAACCAATGGCTGTTCAGCCCCCTGCTTGAAACGGGGCTTTCGAATGCGGCCTCGACCAATGCGATGCTGCGCACGACGACAGCGCCAACCATGTTGAGCGGATCAAACAAGGCCAATGTTCTGCCGACCGAGGCGACCGCCACGATCAACTTCAGACTTCACCCGCGGGATACTGCCGAACATGTGATTGCGCATATCGCGAAGGTCATTGACGACCCGGAGATTGACATCGTTTTTGATCCTGCGGCGGTGCGCGAAGCCTCTCCTGTTGCAAGCTCATCTGCGCAGGGGTTCGAGGATATCGAGAGCTCGATCCTATCGGTTTTTGGGGAGATTGCTTCCGTTCCCGGCCTGACAATTGCGGCGACGGATGCCCGCCACTACGCACAGGCTTCGGACAACGCATATCGCATCAATCCGTTCCTGGTCGAAGACGATGATATTGCGCGTTTTCATGGAACGAATGAACGCCTGTCGGTTGCAAACCTGGAGCGCGGGATCAATTTCTTTGGCGCCCTCATAACCAGACAGTAGCGCAGAACCGGCCCGCCGCTCAGCTGCCCCCGCCGCACGGTCGCTATTGAGGCGACCGGCGGCGGGGTTTCCGCGGATCGGGCAGACACCCCTTGTGGATGCTCATAACCCTCGCTGTTCATTTGCAAATGACCGTTCTGACAGTCCGCTACCCCAATTGGCTAATCATTCGGGAGCTGTCATAACAGGGGCAGCTATGGAAACAGGAGACGATTCATATGCTCGTTGTCGGCTGGCAGGAACGGGTTGATCTCCCGCTTCTTGGACTTACGAACCTGAAGGCGAAAATCGATACAGGTGCGCGCACATCGGCGCTTCATGCTACAGATATTGTGACGTTCGAACGCGATGGCGTTCCCTGGGTTCGTTTTCACACACGGTTCGACGATGATTCACACGACACCGACGTGGAATCTCCGATCCATGATCAGCGCGAGATCAAGAACACCAGCGGCATTCCGGAAACCCGGATCGTTATCCGGACCAGATTTCGGATATCGGACCGCTTGTGGAAGATTGATCTGTCGCTGACCGAGCGTACCGAGATGAAATTCCGCATGATCGTGGGGCGCACGGCCCTGCGCGGGCATTCCATCCTGGTGAACCCCGCCAAGCGCAATTTGACGGCACCGAAACCAGCAGCCGCAATCGTCGGCAGAAGGAAAAACTCATGAAAATCGCGTTGCTCGCCAGAAACGCCAATCTCTATTCCCACAAACGGCTGGTGGAAGCCGCCGAGGAACGCGGTCACGAGATCCACGTCATCAATACGCTGCGGTGCTACATGAACATCGCGTCGCGGCGCCCGGAGATTTATTACAACGGAGAAAAACTGGAAGGTTACGATGCGGTCATTCCGCGGATCGGGGCCTCTGTCACCTTCTATGGCATGGCGGTTCTGCGCCAGTTCGAGATGATGGGTGTCTACCCATTGAACGAGAGCGTGGCGATCGGGCGGTCGCGCGACAAACTGCGCTCAATGCAGCTTCTGGCGCGCGACGGGGTTGGCCTGCCGGTGACGACCTTCGCCCATGATCCCAAACAGACCGAAGAGGTGCTGGAGCTTGCGGGCGGTGCGCCTCTGGTGATCAAGCTGCTGGAGGGGACACAGGGGCTTGGCGTTGTTCTGGCCGACACGAATCGCTCCGCGAAATCGGTCATTGAAGCGTTTCGTGCGACCGACACGAATATCCTGATCCAGGAGTTCATCAAGGAAGCCGGCGGGACCGACATCCGCGCGATCGTGATCGGGGGACGGGTCATCGCGGCGATGAAGCGTACCGGGGCCGAGGGGGAATTCCGGTCCAATCTGCATCGTGGCGGCTCGGCGCAATTGATCAAACTCTCGCCGGAAGAGCGCTCAACCGCCGTGCGGGCTGCGAAATCCATGGGGCTGAATGCCTGTGGTGTCGACATGCTGCGTGCAAATCACGGGGCGGTGGTGATGGAGGTGAATTCCTCACCTGGACTGGAAGGCGTTGAAAAGGCGACCGGTCTTGATGTTGCTGGCAAGATGATCGAGTTCATCGAGAAGAACGCCAAACCCGGCAAAACCAAAACGAAGGGCAAGGGCTAATGATCAAACGCCCGGGGTTTGATATCGGCGGGGAGCTGATCCCGCCCGGCACCCGGCGCACCGTTGATCTGCCTGTCAGTTCACTGTCAGACCATACGCCGGTGAATATGTCAGCCCATGTCGTTCATGGCAAAACGGAGGGGCCGGTTGTCTTCGTCAGCGCAGGGGTGCACGGCGACGAGGTGATTGGCATCGAAATCGTACGGCGACTGCTGAAATCACCTGCGTTGCGGGGCCTCAAGGGCACGTTGATTGTGGTTCCGATTGTGAACTCCTTTGGGTTCATCAACCGGTCCAGATATCTGCCGGACAGGCGGGATCTGAACCGCTCTTTCCCTGGGAACGAGGGCGGATCGCTTGCTGCGCGTCTTGCGCATCTGTTCCTGAAGGAGATCGTGTCGCGCTCTGACGTCGGGATCGATCTCCACTCGGCGGCGATCCACCGGATCAACTATCCGCAGGTGCGCGTGTCGCCGGAGGATGCCGTGGCACGGGAGATGGCGGATGTCTTCGGCGCGCCGATCATCATGGAATCGGCGATACGACAGGGATCCCTGCGAAACTCGGCAAAGGAGCTGGGAAAGACCGTTCTGCTCTACGAGGCGGGTGAGGGTCTGCGATTTGATGAGGTTTCGGTGCGCGCCGGGCAGGCGGGCATTCTCAGGGTGATGAAATCATTGGGGATGATTTCCGCCCGCGGCGTGGCGCCCGCCAAGGCGCGCCCGCAGTTCTGCCCGTCCAGCAAATGGCTGCGGGCGCCGATGGGTGGCCTGTTTCGCAGCCTGAAGGCCGACGGCGATCCGGTGCGCCAGGGCGACGTACTGGGGGTGGTGTCTGATCCCTTTGGCGAAGAAGAAACCGAGGTCGTCGCGCCGTTCGATGGTATCATCGTGGGGCGGGCGGTACTGCCGGTGGTGAACGAAGGTGACGCCGTGTTCCATCTGGCGCGGGTTCAATCCATGAAACAGGCCGAGAATGCCATGGATGATCATTCATCACAGCTCGCGGATGATCCCATGTTCGACGAGGATGAGATCATCTGATCCAGGCGGCATGGGCATTTCAGTGTTCCCACTGTTGTCCGACAGCCCGCGGCGAGACAGGGGGGGCTAGGTCGGTGTCGCGGTATTGCGGTCCTGCCTTGGAGATCTGCCAAACTTGCGGGAGTATTCGCGCGAGAACTGCGCCGAGCTTTCATAGCCGACGGAAAAAGCTATTTCCGACACTTTTGCATCGGTTGACCTGAGCGCGTCGCGGGCTTTCAGTAGGCGCAGATCCTTTTGGTATTGCAGCGGGGATGTGCCGGTCACGGCCTTGAACTGTTCGAAGAAGGCAGAGTTGCTCATGCCGATCCGGTCGGCAAGCTCGCCGATTGCGATTGTCTGCGAGAGATTTGCCTGAAGGTCACGGGTGGCGAGATGGATGCGGCTTGCTGTGCTTTGGTGCCAGAGCAGCCGTTGCAGACCAGCCGCGTGCTGCCCGATCAGCAACCTAGCGTGGACTTCGCGGGCGGTGATCGGGGCCAGCACTTTTGCTGTCTCAGCCCCCTCGCATTGGTTGAGATAGCGCGAGAGGGCGTCCTCAAGGCCGGGATCGGTATCACACAGGCAGATCGAAAACGGGTCGCAAGGAGTGGATGTCGAGGCGGGCGGCACCGCAGATGCCAGAGACCGCAGCACATCCAGGTCCAGTGGGAAGACAAGTGCCGTGTAGGGGTGTTCGGCCGATGCCTGGGTGATGCGCGAGATGACCGGGAGTGTATGGCTGACCACGAGGGACTGGCCCGCGCTGACGGTGAGGGTTCTGTGGTTTGAGCCGACGGATTTTGCGCCCTGCAGAATCAGACATAACAAAGGTCTGTAGACGGTCGACTCCAGCCCCGTGCTGGCGTGGAGGCGCAGCATATGCGTGTTGCTGGCGTCGTGGTGTATCGCGCCATCCCTGACCCCCGACCGATCCAGTATCGCGGTCACCTGTGCGTATAGACTCTGCTTGGCCATGCAGCTTTTCCTCCAGGGCTGCTTCGGACATAGCAGTCGGTGAGGTCTCTACATAACAGAAATCACCAGTTTCGGAGGATCAGGCAAGTATTCTGGATAATCGAGAAAGAATAACGGCGGGTCGGAGAGCATTGTGGGATCAGTGATGGTTGTGAACTTCAACAGAGGGGAGATGCACCATGATGGAAAAGGCGACGAGCCGGTGCCTCACCACATCACCCGCCATGTCACGACGCGCGTCGGTATCGAAGAGATGTTCACGCAGAACCCCTGAAGGAGAGCGACTATGAAAACCATTCTGATTACGGGCGCCTCGTCGGGTATCGGCGAAGCCACTGCCAGACACTTTCAGGCGCAGGGCTGGAATGTCATCGCGACCATGCGAAGCCCCGACAGCACGGGCGAGCTGGCGGCACTCGACAACGTCCATCTTGCGCGGCTGGATGTGACCGACCCGGCGTCGATTGCAGTGGCGGTCAAACAGGGCATTGAGCGTTTTGGCCGAATTGATGTGCTGCTCAACAATGCAGGCTATGGCGCCTATGGCGCGCTTGAGGCGTTTTCGATGGAGCGGATCCGGCGCCAGTTCGACACCAATGTGATCGGGTTGCTGGAGGTGACCAAGTCCGTGTTGCCGCATATGCGGGAGAACCGGTCAGGCACGATCATCAATATCTCCTCCATCGGCGGACAGATCACATTCCCGCTCGGCACGCTTTATCATGGCACAAAATTCGCTGTCGAAGGTCTTTCGGAAGCGCTGCATTACGAACTGGAACCGCTGGGCATCCGGGTTCGGATTGTCGAGCCGGGCATGATCAGGACAAATTTCGGTGGCAGCTCCTTTGATTTTGCACTGGATGACAGCCTGCCTGACTATGCGCCCACGGCTGAGGCCATGGGGCGGGTGTTCAGCAGGCTGGCCTCCAGCCCGTCTGCCCCTGCAACCGTCGCCGAAGTGATCTGGGAGGCCGCCAATGACAGCGGCGACCGTCTGCGCTTTCGGGCCGGGCCAGATGCTGTTGCGCTTCTGGATCAGCGGCATCAGCAGGATGACGCCACATTTATCGGTGGCATCAAGGAGCTGATGAAACCATAGTTTCAACGGTTTCGGCGCTGGCTTTCAGCGGTTGCAAAGTGACGCAGGGAGATCGGGCCGGATATCGGTTCGGGCGGGCCGTTTTACGGCTGGAACACGCGTTTCGGCGCCAGTTTACTCTTTTTTATCGCAAGACCTCTAAATTGGCTTTGGTATGTGTAGATACCATTGGCCATGGGTCCGTTCCCACTGGTCATGAATACTGCGTTTTGATCAGCTAAGGATTGATACCCGCCATGCCCCGTCCAAGTTGGCTCGAAGATCTCCTTGCTACTCTTGTCGGTGGCCGGGGTAATGACAGAATGGGCGGCACCACCGGTGACGATACCATGGATGCCGGTGAGGGAGACGATACCGTTGCCGGTGAGGAGGGCAGCGATGTCATCGACGGGGGCCTCGGCAATGACGTCATCTATGGCGATATGGGGGACGGTTTTGCGCAGGGGGCAAACGCATCACCGCTGACGCTCGACATCAACAACATCCAGAGCGTGGTCCATGACGGCAGCACCGGCTCCGTCGGGAACTATGCGATTTTCAGGGATATCGCCAAGCTTGAGGATGGCACCAGCATCTCCGGCAGGCTGATCCTGCTTGAAAAATCCAACGCCAATATGTCGGTTGAATTCGGTTATACCGCCGGCGCGGAAATCCTCTTGACCGGGAACCAGCCGGGGGATCAGGCCAAATTCCGGCTGGAGTTTTTTGATCCCATAACCGGTGAAACGGTCTATCTGAACTCGACCGCGACCTTCAACGACATTGATGACAACAGTCAAACCGGCGACGCCGAGGCGGTGATCATCGATGGCAACAGTTTCACCTCTTTTGGTATTTCCTCCGATTCCTCGCTGACCACGGGTATCGACGGAAATGTGGTCAAGGCCACCGGTTCGGAACTGAACGATTATACGGATCAGGATTCCTGGTTCTCTGCCTCCTTTGAAGATCGTTCGTCGATCGAGTTCACCCTGCAGACCCGTGTCGGATTGTCGGGTTTTACCCTATCGGGTGATATTCTGGACGATCCGGTCACCACGATCATCGAACAGGGCGCCGATACCGTGCTGGCGGGCGATGGCAATGATATTGTCTATGGTCAGGGCGGCAATGACTCCATCATGGGCGAGGAGGGGGACGACCATCTGGAGGGTGGTGATGGTGATGACGTCATGGATGGCGGCGTCGGCGCGGATACCCTGATTGGCGGCGAGGGGGGCGATACCCTCGCCGGCGGTGACGGCGATGACTATATCGAAGGTGGTGCCGGTGATGACCAGCTGTCCACCGGAATTGGCAACGACACGCTGATCGGCGGCGAGGGCAATGACACCCTGAACAACTCGGCCGGCGATGACAGCCTGGTCGGCGGGGTTGGCAACGACAGCATCGTTGCGACCGACGGTTTTGACACGCTGGAAGGTGGTGCTGGCGACGACACCATGTACGGGGGCAATGACGGCGACCTCCTGCTTGGCGGCGCTGACAACGACCTGATGTATGGCGAGTCCGGAAACGACAGTCTCGACGGCGGTGATGGCAACGACGTCATGGACGGCGGCATTGGCAATGATACGTTGATGGGTGGTCTCGGGGCCGATACCATCTCCGGTGGTGACGGGGATGATTACATTGATGGCGGCGATGGCGACGACAGCCTGACCACCGGCCTCGGGAATGACACGCTGATCGGGGGTGCAGGCAATGATACCCTGCGCAACTCGGCCGGTGACGACAGCCTGGTGGGCGGGACCGGCGATGACAGCATCGTCGCAACCGATGGCAACGACACGCTGGAAGGCGGCGATGGCGCCGACACGATGTACGGCGGCAATGACAACGACCTGCTGGTCGGGGGCAGCGGCGCTGACAAGATGTATGGCGAAGCGGATGCCGATACGTTCCAGATGTCGGACGGCTTTGGCAATGACACGATCTCGGGCGGTGAGGCCGGCAATGACTCCGACCACATCGACATGTCGGCAGTCACCAGCAGTGTCACGGTAACCTATACCGGGTTTGAAGCGGGGCAGATCACCGACGGCGCCGATACGGTCACCTTCAGCGAGATTGAACGGCTGACCCTGACGAACCAGGGCGATGTGGTTGATGCCTCGGTTGACAATGCCGGTGTCAATATTGATGCCGGTGCCGGGGATGACACCATCACGCTGGGTAGCGGCCAGGACTCGATCATCGGCGGCGCCGGCGATGACCGGCTGATCCTCACCCAGGCGGGCGGCGTTGATACCGTCGGCGATTTCGATCTCAACGATGACGATGGCAATGGCTTCTACAACGATCAGCTGGATGTTTCGGGGCTGACTGGTGGCAGCGGAGTCGGCGGCGCGGTCATGACCAGCGATGTTGTCGTTTCCGACGATGGTTTCGGCAATGCCCTGCTGACCTTTCCGGGGGGTGAACAATTGGTGCTGCAGGGGGTTACCCCCGCGCAGATGAGCAGCCACAATCAGCTCTATTCAGCGGGGATCCCCTGTTTTACCCCGGATGTCCTGCTTGCAACGCGGCGGGGGGCGGTTCCGGCCGGTCAGATCCGGGTCGGCGATCTGCTGCAAACCGCTGACAACGGCTTTCAGCCGGTGATCTGGGTCGGCAAGCGTCATCTCAGCTCGGCCGAGCTGCTGCAGCGCCCGCATCTGCGTCCTTATTGCCTGCGCCCCGGTGGGATCCTCTCGCCCGAGCGTCCGATGCTGCTGTCACCCCAGCATCGCCTGATTGTCAGTGATCGCGCCCTGATGCCGGATCATTCCCGCGACGAAAAGTTCATCTCGTCGAAATTGCTGGCCGAAGCGGATCCAGACTTCACCTGCCAGATCGCGCATCACGCACCCGTCACCTATGTGCATCTGATGACCGAGCAACATGAGGTTATCTTTGCCGAAGGCATCGCGACCGAAACTTTCTGGCCCGGCCCCGAGGCCATCCGAGGCCTTTCGGTCGATGATATGCGAGAGCTGCTGACCTTGTTCCCCGACCTCGCTGCGGTGCATGGGTTGACCGGCGAGCCTGGACGTAGCCGCGTGCGCGGAGCCTATGGCGATCTTGCACGTCGATCCCTCAGGCGCCGCGACATCGGGCATCTGCACGCGGCCTGACACGGCGCGAGGGCGAGGGGCGCTGACGCTCGCGCGGCGCGAGGTGCCCGATCTGGGGATCGGCATGACCGCAAGGTGACCACGCCGCGTGACCGCATATCTGCTCGCAGCACATCTTTTCAAGCCATCGTCGCGTGCGGCGGGCGTCATGAGCGGATGGTGGTTGTGCTGTGGCCGTGGTCTTCGGCTCAGGGTCTATTATGCGCTGCCAAAAATGCAAAACGAGGAGATGGTCGCCCATTTGCCGCCCCCCGTTCTGACAGGAGAAAGGACTGCAAGGCGATCTTTCTGCCCAAGGGTGCGGATCAATGCAGCAGTGATTGTTGAGTGAAAACAGCACCGTGCGGCACAGATGAGCCAGTTAACGCTGTGGGGTGAGCCACGCCATCTTACTCATTTCAGAGGGGGTTTGGTGGAGCCTAGCGGGATCGAACCGCTGACCTCCTGCATGCCATGCAGGCGCTCTCCCAGCTGAGCTAAGGCCCCAAACCGCCGCGTTTCGTTTCCGTCTCGCGGTGTGTGACGGTGATTTAAGGGAGGCTGGCGCGGGCCGCAAGCGGAAAATGCACCATCGTCCGAGATTTTTTTGGCAGCTGAATTTCGGCTGTAATTCTGGCTGTCCGGGGGAGGTGGCAGCACCTCCCCCAAGGGCCGTGTGGCCTTAGGAATCGTCGTCTTCAGAGGCGACGTCGGCGATATCTTCAAGCGAGACGTTGTCCTCGTCGTCATCGTCATCCAGGACGTCGTCGCCCAGATCCAGATCGACGTCATCTGCATCATCAAGCACCGCGTCATCGCCGTCGGTGTTTTCCTTGGCCTTGCGGCTTGCCGCGTCTTCGGCGTCGGCTTCGATCATCCGGCTTTTGCCGTTGTTCAGTTCGACCACCTCGCCAGTGTATGGGCTGATGATCGGGTTCTTGTTCAGGTCATAAAAACGTTTGCCGGTTGTCGGGCAAACGCGCTTTACACCCCATTCTTCATTGGGCATGTGGATCCCCTTGATTTTCTGCTGAGTCGGTTCGACGATTCAGGTGCCTTGCCATATGCGCCGGGTGCTGTCAAAGCCTTTGCCAAAAGGGGAGGTCGCCATGGCTGATCATCACCTGCCCGGAGATCCGCCGGTTCCGCTGACGCTGCGCCGCTCGGCGCGGGCGCGGCGGATCAGTTTGCGGATCTCCGGGCTGGACGGGCGGGTGACGCTGACGCTGCCGGCGCGGGTGCCAGAGCGAGAGGCGCTGGCCTTTGCCCAGGAAAAGGAAGACTGGATCCGCGGCCATCTGGCGCGGCACCCGGATCCCATAGAGGTAGGCTATGGCAGCCTGCTGCCCATTGACGGGCAACCGCGACGGGTGGTGGCTGGAACCGGGCGTCGCCTGCTGTTGCAGCCGGGACAACTGGCGGTGCCGGGGGCGGTGAACGGGGCGGGGCCGGGGCGCCGCATCCAGCGCTACCTGCAAGAGCTGGCCCGCGACCGGCTGGCGGCGGCGTCGGATCAATATGCGGCGGCGCTGGGCCGCAGCTATTGCCGGATCAGCCTGCGGGATACGCGATCGCGATGGGGATCCTGTTCCTCCGATGGCGCGCTGATGTACTCTTGGCGGCTGATCCTGGCGCCACCGGAGGTGCTGCGCTACGTCGCGGCGCATGAGGTGGCCCACCTGGCGGAGATGAATCACTCACCGGCCTTCTGGGCCATCGTCCGAGAGCTTTACGGGCCATATGACGGGGCGCGTGGCTGGCTGCGCAGCGAAGGCAACAACCTACATCGCTACCGGTTCTGACGGCGCCGGGGCGCGCGGGGGAGGGCTCAGGGCCTCACGCTGTGAGAGCTGTTGACGTGACGTGGTTTTGTGATCACAAGAACCTCATGTCCAATCCCGTTCGCCCCACCGCCGAGCCGCCCACAGGGTCCGCCCATGATCGGGTCTACCGTACCTTGCGCACGCGGATCATGCATGGCGAGATGACGCCAGGGGAGGCGCTGACCCTGCGGGGGATTGGTCGCGAGTTTGATGTGTCGATGACGCCGGCCCGCGAATCGGTACGGCGGCTGGTGGCTGAGGGGGCGCTGTTCCTGTCGTCTTCGGGCCGGGTGTCGACGCCGGAGCTGACAAACGAGCGGATCGAAGAACTGGCGGCCCTGCGCGCGCTGATCGAGGTGGAGCTGGCCAGCCGGGCGCTGCCGCGTGCGCATATTGCCCTGATCGACCGGTTGCAAAGCATAAATACCAATGTGGCCGAGATGATCTCCAAGCGCGATGCGGTGGGCTATATCCGCACCAATCTGGAGTTTCACCGGACGCTTTATCTGCGGGCGCAGGCGCCAGCGATGCTGGCCATGGCAGAGACCGTCTGGTTGCAGCTGGGCCCGACCATGCGGGCGCTCTACGGGCGGTTGCGGCGGACCGAGCCGCCGCAGAACCACAAGCTGATCATTGCCGCGCTGAAGGCGGGGGATGAGCCGGGATTGCGGCTGGCGGTCCGGTCTGACGTGACCCAGGGGCTGCGGCTGCTGGCAGGGTGAACGCCGGATCTGCGGTGTCCCAATGTCGGCCGGGTGCTCCCGCCGGCTCCGGCCAATTATAACAATTGTCCTCGCAGTTGGGCCTGGCCCGGCGCCATGCGCCGGGCCAGGCCCAAGGCCGCCAGCGGCAGCGGCGTAAGCCGGTGACGCGTGGCCGCGGGAGCGCTTGCGTACCGTTGCCCTGAGGGCCGGCGCTGATCGAGGATCGGAGGGAGCTGGATGACCGATCCCTCCTGTCTGGCCGATGAGGACGGCGAGACCGGGCCAGCAGTGCGGGCCGCTTTGCTCAGTTGCCGGTTGGCAGCCGGTGATGCACCGCTGATGTCACAAAGCCGACCGGGCGAGGGTCGGCTTTGTCGGCTGCTGTAGTGATGGCCATGCGCCCTGGTCCGGGCAGTTATGCCCCCGGCGCCGCAAGGATGCGGACTTCAGGGCGGGGGAGGCGTCAGGCCGCCAGCCCCTTGGAGCCGATGTCCAGGAACTTCTGGCGCCGGTCCTTGATCAGCGTGGCCGCATCTTTGCCCTCCAGCTCGGCCAGCATCTCAGCCAGCGCGCCGCGCACCGCCTCAAAGGCGGCTTCGGCATTGCGATGGGCGCCGCCGAGCGGTTCCGGGATGATCTTATCCACCACGGCCAGCTCCTTGAGGTTCTGGGCGGTAAGGCGCAGGGCTTCGGCGGCTTCACGCATTTTCTCGGCATCCTTCCACAGGATCGAGGCGCAGCCTTCGGGGCTGATCACGGAGTAAACCGAATGTTCCAGCATCGCGACGCGGTTCGCGGTGGCAAAGGCCACGGCACCACCGGAGCCGCCTTCGCCGATGATGATGGAGATCAGCGGCACACCGATCTTGAGGCACATCTCGGTTGAGCGGGCAATGGCTTCGGATTGGCCGCGTTCTTCGGCACCTTTGCCGGGATAGGCGCCTGCGGTGTCCACAAGGGTCACCACCGGCAGGCCAAAACGACCGGCCATTTCCATCAGGCGGATGGCCTTGCGGTAGCCTTCGGGGCGGGCCATGCCAAAGTTATGGGCGATGCGAGCCTTGGTGTTGGACCCTTTTTCATGGCCGATCACCATCACCGGCTGGTCGTTGAAGCGGGCCAGGCCGCCCATAACCGCCAGATCATCGGCAAAGTTCCGGTCACCGGCCAGTGGCGTGTATTCGGTGAACAGCGCATCAATGTAATCGCGGCAATGCGGCCGTTCGGGGTGACGCGCGACCTGACATTTGCGCCAGGGGGTCAGATCCTTGTAAAGATCGATCAGCAACTGCGCCGCCTTGGCGTCTAGCGCTGCGGCCTCATCTGTCAGATCGGCCTCTTCATTGGCCCGGGCCAGGGCGCGCAGTTCTTCCGCCTTGCCTTCGATTTCGGCCAACGGTTTCTCAAAATCCATGTACTGGGTCATGTCGTCTCACTCGAGCGGTTTGCCCGATATATGGCCTCAAGGGGCGGCGGATGCAACTCAGCAAGATTTGTGAAGTGCTGCTATGGCATCCAAAACCGGTCAGAAGAGGGACGTTTTCCGATGAGCAACTCCTATGAGGACCGCATTCTGCGTGTGCTGGCGTATATCTACGACAACCCCGAGGGGGATCTGTCGCTGGATGCGCTGGCGGATGTCGCGGCGATGTCGCGGTTCCATTGGCACCGGGTGTTTCGCGCCCTGACCGGGGAAACCTGCGCGCAGGCGGTGCGCCGTATCCGGCTGCATCTGGCGGCGACCGCTCTGGTGCAGGGCAGCGCGCGGATCGAGCGTATCGGCGAGGCTGCCGGCTATCCCAATCCACGCTCCTTTGCCCGTGTTTTCGCCGATGCCTATGGGGTGTCGCCCGCTGCGTTTCGCAAAAGGGGCCGTCTTCTGCCGCCAAATCCCAACCTGATTGCCAAAGGAGAACCCATGTTACCCGTTACCCTTCGCACCGAACCCGGCCGCAGGCTGGCCGCGCTTGCCCACAAAGGCGCCTATAGCGAGATTGGTCGCAGTTTCGAGGCCTTTTCCGCGCTTTGTACGGCGCGCAATCTCTGGCCGCAGATGCACCAGATGATCGGTGTCTACCTCGACAGCCCGGATGCTGTTCCGGATGCGGAGCTGCGCAGCTTCGCCGGGGCCAGCACGGCCGATGACAGCGTCCTGCCGGAGGGGATGGAAGAGGTTGTCTTGCCCGGCGGCAAGACCGCAGTCCTGACTTACAAGGGGCCATACTCCGGGATCCATGCGGCCTATGGCGATCTGTTCGGGGCCTGGTTACCGCAGTCGCAGGAAGAGCCGGCCGATGCGCCCTGTTACGAGATCTATCTCAATGATCCGCATCAGGTCGCGCCGGAGGAGCTGCTGACCGAAATCTGCCTGCCGCTGAAGTGAGTGTCAGCCCTGTAGCAGGATCGCGGCCAGCGAGGCCAACAGCAGCGCCGCCATGGTCCAGTTGAATGCCCGCAGCTGAGCGGGCCGGGTCAGCAGCCGTCGCAGTTGCTGACCCAGAATGGTCCAGGTCGAGGCTGAGAAACAGCCAATCAGCAGATAGGTGCCCGATACCCAGAGGATCGCCGTCACATCGCGGCTGGCTGCATAGAGGGTGATCGCGCCGAGTGCCATTGCCCAGGCCTTTGGGTTGACCCATTGGAAGGCACAGGCCTGAAGAAAGCTGAGCGGCGTGCCCTGTGCCTCGCCGTCCTGCGGCGGGGCCGCATTGGCGACCTTCCAGGCCAGCCAGAGCATATAGGCCACCGACAGGGCGGTCATGATCCAGGTGAGTGGCGGGAAGGCGTCGAACAGCTGCATCACGCCAAGGCCCACCGGCAGGATCATCAGCGGAAAGCCGATCGCCACGCCAAGAAGATGTGGCAGGGTGCGCTGGAAACCGAAATTGGCGCCTGAGGCCATCAACATCAGATTGTTGGGACCGGGCGTGAAAACAGTGCCGAAGACAAAAGCCGCAAGGGCGAGGAAGAGTTCATAAGTCATGGCGATGAAAATGCAGGGTCTCGGCATGAATGAAATTGCGTTCTCTGCGTGAATGGATCATGTTTTGCAACAAATGGCGAAACTTGATCAAATAAACGACAAGATATTGCGTGAGCTGACCCGGGACGGGCGGATCAGCAATCTGGAGCTGGCCGACCGGGTTGGTCTGTCACCCTCGGCCTGTCTGCGCCGGGTACAAGAGATGGAGCGCAGCGGTCTCATCACCGGCTACCGTGCGGTGTTGAACCGTCAGGCGCTAGGCGTGGGGTTTGTCACCTATATCGGCGTTGGCCTTGGCGAACACACCAAGGAAGCGCAGGAGGCCTTTGAGGTTGCGATGCGACAGGCGCCGGAGGTGGTGGAGTGCCACAATATCACCGGCACCATCGAATATCTGCTGCGGGTCGAATGCGCAGATCTGCCAAGTTACAAGAAGTTTCACACCGATATTCTGGGCACGTCGCCTTATGTCACTTCGATCACCACCTATGTGGTCATGGGATCGCCCAAGGATCTGCGGGCCTGAGCGCCGGGGTGGTGGTATTTTTGAGTATTTGAGGAAAGGTGACAGGGCTGCTGTCACCCTTCGGCCAGGGCGGCGCGCATGGCGATGGCAGGGGAGGCCAGTACGGGGATCTCCGTTTTAACGAGATCAGCAGCCCCGGCCATCGAGGCCTGCGCCAGGACCACACAGGCGGTATCAGCCACCAAGGCCAGGCTGGTGCTGATCCAGGTGGCGATCTCGGTGTGGAACAACTCGCTGTTGCCATTGGTGAAATGAGGCCAGAGGCCGGTCAGCGGCAGGCTGCGGATCTCGGCGGTCTGGCCGTTTTGGGCGACGGCGCGTTCGAGCAGCGCAGTGGAGGCAGCGCGGGTGCTGTCCAGGCAGTAGGCGAGCAGCACCGGACCGCCGATCTGGGCGGCGGCCTGCATCATCGGCCAGTCGAGTCGCGTGGCGCCAGCGGTTTCTGCCAGCTCGCCCAGCGTGGTGCAGGTGCACAGGGCGGGACCGGTGACCTGGCGGATCTCGGCGGTGACCTCCTCGCGCAGGGTGTCGTCGATGCCATTTTGCGCCCGTTCGAGCCAGTCGGGGCGGACAATGTGGTGCAGTTTTGCCGAGCCGGCCAGCGCCTCGAAGGTTGCCACATGGACGTCGGCCGTATGGATGAGCGTGAGGTCGGTCATGGTCTGCGCCTGTGGCTGGGCGGGAGCGCGGTTGCGCTCCCGGCTTTCTGGGTCAGCTGTTGCTGGCGATCAGGTCCGATTGGGCGACAATCACCTCGGCCTGTTTGATCGAGGCGATATCGACCAGGCGACCCTTGTAGACGGTGGCACCTTCGCCGTTGGCCTTGGCAGTTTCCATTGCGGCGAGGATTTCGCGGGCCTCGGAGACTGCCTCTTGTGACGGGGTGAAGACCTGATTGGCCAGTGCGATCTGTTTGGGGTGGATGGCCCATTTCCCGACCATCCCCAGCGTGGCGGAGCGTTTGGCCTGGGCGATATAGCCCTCGTCATCAGAGAAATCTCCGAATGGACCGTCCACCGGCAGGATGCCATGGGTGCGACAGGCGGCAACGATGGCGGCCTGCGCCCAGTGCCAGGGATCGGACCAGTGTTTTTCGCCCGCGCGCAGCATGTAGTAGTCTTCCTGCGTGCCGCCGATGCCGGTGGTCTGCATGCCCATTGAGGCCGCGAAATCCGCCGCACCCAGCGACATGGCCTGAAGGCGTGGGCTGCTGGCGGCGATGGCTTCGACATGGGCGATGCCCGCAGCGGATTCGATGATCACCTCAAAGGATACCGGTTTGCTGCGGCCCTTGGCGCGTTCAATGGCGGTGACCAGCGCGTCGACCGCATAGACGTCTTCAGCGCAGCCCACCTTGGGGATCATGATCTGATCGAGGCGGTCACCGGCCTGTTCCAGAAGATCCACAACATCGCGATACCAATAGGGCGTATCCAGCCCATTGATGCGCACCGACATGTATTTGTTGCCCCAGTCGACCGTGTTCAGGGCCTCGATCACATTGGCGCGGGCGCTGTCCTTGTCGGAGGGGGCTACCGAATCTTCCAGATCGAGGTTGATCACATCCGCTGCCGAGGCCGCCATTTTGGGAAAGAGCTTGGTGTTGGAGCCGGGGCCGAACAACTGGCAACGGTTGGGGCGGGCCGGGGCGGCGGGTTGGATGCGAAAACTCATGCTGGTGACCTTTGGGTAATGAAGTGTCAAATTTTCCTTCTGTTTTGGTATTAAATTACGATCCGACCTGCAAGGAATTTGTGCAAGCGCAGCATTGCAGATGCAGAAAGCGGCAGCTCTGACGCGTGCCTGCGGGCGCAACCAAGCAAGGAACGCGCGCATCCGTCGCGAGGATCGAATAATCTTCGTGTAATTTGCGAAAACGTCGAAGAAATCTGCGTTGACCTGCGGATATTGCGCGGAATTCGGGAGCCTCTCGCAGAGCGGCTCTCTTACACTCGCGCGGAACTCGACTTTTACTCAGGAGGCCCCGCCATGATCGAGACCCCGTATCTGCTGTTTCTGGGCGACGCGCCCGATATGCTGGCTGCCAAGGTGGCCATCGGTATCCGTGACTGGCGGCCCGACCATGCGGTGGGCCAGATCCGCCTGCCAGGCTGTGGTGCCGATCTGGGGCTGACCGACATGACGCTGGCAGAGGCCAAGGCCGCCGGTGCCAAGACGCTGGTGATCGGTGTTGCCAACCGGGGCGGCGTGATCTCTCCGGCGTGGAAAGAGGTGCTGATTGCGGCCCTCGAGATGGGCTATGATCTGGCGTCTGGCCTGCACAACCTGCTGCGCGATGAGGGCGATCTGGTGGCAGCTGCCCAGACCCATGGCGGCACCCTGCATGATGTGCGCGTGCCCACTGTTGGCTATCCGATCGCCAATGGGGTGAAGCGCAGCGGCAAGCGCTGTCTGGCGGTTGGCACGGATTGTTCGGTCGGCAAGATGTATACCGCGCTGGCGATGGATGCCGAGATGCAGGAACGCGGGATGAAGTCGTCCTTCCGCGCGACGGGTCAGACGGGTATTCTGATCACCGGCCAAGGCGTGCCGCTGGATGCCGTGATTGCGGATTTCATGGCCGGTGCCGTCGAGTATCTGACGCCGGACAATGAAGACGACCACTGGGATCTGATCGAAGGTCAGGGCTCTTTGTTTCACGTGTCGTATTCCGGGGTGACCATGGCACTGGTGCATGGTGGGCAGCCGGATGCGCTGATCCTGTGCCATGAGCCGACCCGTGAGCATATGCGTGGCCTGCCGGGATATAAGCTGCCGAGCCTGGAGCAGCTGCGTGATACCGCGCTGCCGCTGGCGCAGGTTTCCAACCCGGACTGCAAGGTTGTCGGCATTTCCGTCAACACCCAGCATTTGAGCGAGGAAGAGGCGAAATCCTACCTCGCCGAGGTCGAGGCGCGGATGGGTCTGCCTGCGGTTGACCCTTATCGCCATGGCGCTGGCCGTCTGGTGGACGCGCTGAACGCGGTGTGATCTAACCTCGCTGTCGCCGGGGTGGTCCGACAGGATCGGAGCCTCCGGCGGGAGTATTTCGGGAAAGATGACATCCGGGGCCTGCGTCCTTGCCGGCGCCTTGTCCGGTTGGATCCCGCGCGGTCGGATTTGACCAAATAGAGATTGACTAAAACCGCAGTGATGGAGACAGCCATGCAGATCAGCGTGACCCCCGATACCTTCAAGCTGGCGCAGGTCTTTACCATCTCCCGCGGCTCGCGCACCGAGGCCAAGGTGCTGACGGTCCGCATTGAGCAGGATGGTATGACGGGCTGGGGCGAATGTGTGCCCTATGCGCGCTATGGCGAGACGCTTGAGAGTGTCACTGCCGAGATTGAAGGTCTGCCCGAGACTTTTGGTCGTGAAGAGCTGCAATCGCTCCTGCCTGCGGGCGCGGCGCGCAACGCAGTGGATTGTGCGCTATGGGATCTGGAAGCGAAACGGGCGGGCAAGCGCGTCTGGGAGCTGGCAGGTCTGCCGGAGCCAAAGCCCGAGATCACCGCCTATACGCTGTCGCTTGATAGCCCCGAGAACATGCAGGCGCAGGCAGCGAAGAATGCCTATCGTCCGCTTCTGAAGATCAAGCTGGGGACCGCTGACGATATGGCCCGCCTGGAAGCCGTGCGCGCGGGTGCGCCTGATGCGCGGATCATCGTTGATGCCAATGAGGGGTGGAGCGCGGAGGTCTATGCCGATCTTGCCCCGCATCTGGTGCGGCTGGGTGTGGCGCTGGTTGAACAGCCGCTGCCCGCGGGAGAGGATGAGGCCCTGTTAGGGATGGAGCGGCCGGTGCCGGTCTGCGCCGATGAGAGCTGCCATGACCGTGAGAGCCTTGCTGCGCTTGAAGGAAAATATGATGTCATCAATATCAAGCTGGACAAGACCGGCGGGCTGACCGAAGCGCTGAAACTGCGCGAGGCGGCACTGGCGCGGGGCTTTGATGTGATGGTGGGCTGCATGGTGGGATCGTCTCTGGCGATGGCCCCTGCGACACTGGTGGCGCAGGGTGCGGTGGTCACGGACCTTGACGGGCCGCTGCTTCTGGCCGAAGACCGCGAGGAACCGTTGAATTTCGACGCAGCCGGCGTGCACCCGCCGAACGCAGCCTTGTGGGGTTAAGGAGACCAAGATGACCCGTACCGTATATGTGAATGGCGAATACCTGCCCGAGACCGAAGCCAAGGTCTCCATTTTTGACCGCGGCTTTCTGATGGCGGATGCGGTCTATGAGGTGACGTCGGTTCTGGGCGGCAAGCTGATCGATTTCGAAGGTCACGCCGTGCGTTTGAAGCGCTCGCTGGATGAGCTGGAGATGGCGGAGCCCTGCTCGAAGGAAGAGCTGCTGGAGATACACCGCAAGCTGGTTGAACTGAACGGTATCGACGAAGGCCTGGTCTATCTGCAGGTCAGCCGTGGCTCGGACGGGGATCGTGATTTTGTGTTCCCCTCTGCCGATACCCAGCCGACGCTGGTGCTGTTTACCCAGAACAAACCCGGTCTTGCGGACAGCCCGGCAGCCAAGAAAGGCGCCAAGATCATCTCGATCGAGGACATCCGCTGGGGCCGTCGTGACATCAAGACCGTGCAGCTGCTCTACCCCTCCATGGGCAAGATGATGGCCAAGAAGGCCGGCGCAGATGACGCCTGGATGATCGAGGATGGTCATGTGACCGAGGGGACGTCGAACAACGCCTATTTCGTCAAGGATGGCGTGATCGTCACCCGCCCGCTGTCCAATGACATTCTGCACGGCATCACTCGCAAGGCGGTTCTGCGCATGGCGGAAGAGGCACAGCTGAAAGTGGAAGAGCGCCTGTTCACCATCGAGGAAGCCATGGCGGCGGATGAGGCCTTTACCACCTCGGCTTCTGCTTTCGTGATGCCGGTTGTTGAAATTGATGGTGTAGCGCTGGGCGATGGTACGCCGGGCCCGATCGCCAAGCGCCTGCGCGAGATCTATCTGGAAGAAAGCATGAAAGAAGCGATCTGATCGCGCTGTTCTGCGAGACCGGAAAAGGCCGCCCCCCGTGATGGAGGGCGGCCTTTTTATTGGTGGTCTGTCGCGCGTCGTTAGAGAAGCGACATCAGCTTGCGGGCTGCATCCTCGGAGGAGGCCGGGTTCTGCCCGGTGACCAGCTTGCCGTCGATGATGGCAAATTCCGCCCAGTCGTCCTGTTTTTCATACAGGCCGCCATTGGCTTTCAGCATGTCCTCGACCAGGAAGGGCACCACATCGGTGAGGCCAACGGCCTCTTCCTCGGTGTTGGTGAATCCGGTGACGCGCTTGCCCGCCACCAGCGGTTTGCCATCGGCCCCTTCGGTGTGGCGGAACACGGCCGGGGCGTGGCAGACGGCGCCGACCGGGCGGTCGCTCCTGGCGAACCCTTCGATCAGGCGGCGGCTGTCGGCGTCTTCGGCCAGATCCCAGAGCGGGCCGTGGCCACCGGGGTAGAAGATCGCATCGAAACCTGCGTCTGTCACCTCGGACAGCACCTTGGTATTGGCCAAGGCGCCCTGCGCGGCGGGATCGTCCTTGAACCGGCGGGTGGCTTCGGTCTGGGCGCTGTCATCGTCGCTTTTGGGGTCAAGTGGCGGCTGGCCGCCTTTGGGCGAGGCCAGCGTGACTTCGGCGCCGGCATCTTTGAACACGTAGTAGGGGGCGGCGAATTCCTCCAGCCAGAAGCCGGTTTTTTCGCCCGTGTCGCCCAGTTGGTCGTGGGATGTGAGAACCATCAGGATTTTCATCTCGGGTCTCCTTTCCATATGAAGTTCAGATCAGTCGGCGAGGTGAATGACGCGTTTGCCAAAGGCCTCGCCTCTCAGGAGACCAACGAATGCGGCGGGCGCTTGTTCCAGACCTTCGATCATTTCCTCGCGGTATTTCACTTTGCCGTCCTGTACCCAGCCGGTCATCTGCTTGGCGAACTCCGGGTAGAGGTGGCCGAAATCGTCAAAGACAATGAAGCCGCGCATGGTGATGCGCTTGCGCAGCAGCTGGCCCATCAGATAGTTCATCCGGTCGGGGCCTTCGGGCAGAGCGGTGGCATTATACTGGGAGATGAGGCCGCAGAGCGGGATCCGAGCCGAGGGGTTCAACAGCGGCATCACCGCATCGAAGACGGCACCGCCGACGTTCTCGAAATAGATGTCGATGCCATCCGGGACCGCCTTGGCGAGATCGTCGGCAAAGCTATCAGTCTTGTAATCTATGCAGGCGTCAAAGCCCAAAGTGTCGACGACATGCTGGCATTTTTCGGCCCCGCCGGCGATGCCGACAACGCGCAAACCGAGGATCTTGCCGATCTGGCCTACGGTCGCCCCCACGGGTCCGCTGGCGCCTGCGACCACCAGTGTTTCGCCTTCCTTTGGCTGGCCGATCTGGGTGAGACCCGCCCAGGCGGTGAGACCGGGCATGCCCAGAACACCAAGCGCCCAGGAGGGGTTCTGCGGGGTCTTGCCCATATTGATGGTGAGGGTGCCATCAGACAGTGCATAGTCCTGCCAGCCGCCGAAGGCGACAACCCAGTCGCCCGGTTCGTACCCCTGAAGGTTGGAGGTCACGACCTGTGCAACGGTGCCGCCCACCATGACCTCTCCGATTTCGACCGGAGCGGCATAAGACGGGGCGCTGCTCATCCGGCCGCGCATGTAGGGATCCAGCGACAGGTATTCGTTGCGCAGCAGCATCTGGCCTTCGCCGGGGGTCGGGATGTCGCTGGTTTCCAGGCGCAGGGTGCTGTCGGTCGGCTCACCCTTGGGGCGCTCTGCGAGGACGAATTTGCGGTTGGTGCTGTCGGACTGTGGCATGGGATGGTTCCTCTCTGATGAAGTTGCGAACTAGACCGATCGTCTAGTGGTTGGAAAATTTTTTTGGCGCGGATCAGCTCTGCGGTGGTGGGAGCATGATCAGGGTCTGGGACATGGCGGTTTCAAACGGCGCGCCGTCCTGGGACAGATGTGCCATGAGGCTGGCGCCCAGCCAGATCTGGTAGAGGGTTGTGGCGGTCTGGTCGGGATCGACACTTGCGGCCAGAGACCCATCCGCCTGCGCGCCGCGAAGGCAGTCGGACAGGCGGGCGACGATCGATTCAACGCCGTGTTGCAGGATCGCGCGCATGTCGGCGGACAGATCGGACACTTCTGCTGCTAGCTTCACGATCAGGCATTTCTGCTCTGCGTTGCCGGAGATCTGGCGATCTTTCCAGCAGCGGAAATAGCCCAGCACCTGATCCCGCCCCGACTGTTCGGGATCATTCAGCGTGTGCCGAAGCTCCAGCCGGTATTGATCAACATAGTGGCGCAGGAGCGCGCAGCCATAATCCTCTTTCGAGGCGAAATAGTGATAGAAGGAGCCTTTGGGCACCTGCGCCGTGCTCAGCAGCTCGGTCAGGCCAACCGAGGTGTAGCCGCGCTGTGCGGTCAGCTTGCGGCCGGTGTCCAGAATTTGCAGGCGTGTCTCACTCATGACGCTAGACATAAGCTGACTAGACCGATTGTCTAGTGACGCTTGCAGAATTATTTCTGCGGCGGATCAAACCTGCTGAAAATGCGACAAGGCCCCGCGATTGCGGGGCCTTGTTCAGGCTGATGCCAAGTGTGAGGGAGGTTTTACTTGATCATCAGTTGTGGGGAGACGACGTCGATACCCAGTGCCTTGCCGACGGCGAAATAGGTCAGCTTGCCCGCGTGGACGTTCAGACCGTTCAGCAGGTGCGGATCATCGGCGCAGGCCTGTTTCCATCCTTTGTTGGCGAGGTTCAGCATGAAGGGTAGGGTCGCATTGCCCAGGGCCTGGGTCGAGGTGCGCGCGACGGCGCCCGGCATGTTGGCCACGCAGTAGTGCATGATGCCGTCGACTTCGTAGATCGGGTCGGCGTGGGTGGTGGCTCTGGAGGTCTCGAAGCAGCCGCCCTGGTCGATAGCGACGTCGACCAGAACCGCACCCGGCTTCATCTCGCTGAGCTGTGCACGGGAGACCAGTTTCGGCGCCGCGGCACCGGGGATCAGAACCGCACCGATCACCATATCGGCGTCACGGACCAGCTCGGCGGTGGCACCAGCGGTGGAATACTGGTTCTTGAAGTCGCGACCGAAGACATCGTCGAGGTACTTCAGGCGTGTGAGCGACCGGTCGAGAATGGTGACATCTGCGCCCATCCCCGCAGCGATCTTGGCCGCATGGGTGCCGACCACACCGCCGCCGATCACAACAACCTTGGCGGGGGCCACGCCGGGCACGCCGCCCATCAGAACGCCACGGCCACCGTTTGCCTTTTGCAGGGTGTATGCGCCAACCTGCGGGGCCAGACGGCCGGCCACTTCGGACATCGGCGCCAGCAGCGGCAGGCCGCCACGGTCGTCGGTCACGGTTTCATAGGCGATGGCGGTACAGCCGCTTTCCAGAAGGTCCTTTGTCTGCTCCGGATCGGGGGCCAGGTGCAGATAGGTGAACAGCAGCTGGCCTTCGCGCAGCATCTTGCGCTCAACGGCCTGGGGTTCCTTGACCTTCACGATCATGTCGGCGGTGGCGAAGATTTCTTCGGCGGTGTCGATGATGGCGGCACCAGCGGCGACGTAATCCTCATCGGTGAAACCTGCACCCATGCCAGCGCCGGCCTGGATCAGGACAGAATGTCCGTGGTTAACGGCTTCACGGGCGGCGTCCGGCGTCATGCCGACGCGGAATTCCTGCGGCTTGATCTCTGTGGGGCATCCGATTTTCATGTAATCACTCCTCCTACATGCTTGCGCTATTGTGCCGCAGGCGCAGTGAAAAGTGCTTCTTTTTTGGGCAGATTAAAAAGGTGCAGATCGAAGGTTCTTCGAATATATTGTAACTTTGACGAAGGATCTTTCACCATATGTCACTTGATCACACGGATCGTCGGATCTTGCAGGTGTTGCAGAAGCAGGGCCGGATCTCCAACGCAGAGCTGAGCGAACAGGTTAACCTGTCGGCGTCGGCCTGCCACCGACGGGTCCAGCGCCTGGAGGCGGATGGCTATATCCGCAATTATGTCGCGCTGCTGGATGCACGCAAGATGAACCTGCCCGCAACGGTATTTGTGGAGATTACCCTGCAAAGCCAGGCCGACGAGCTGCTGGACGCGTTTGAGAAGGCAGTGGCACGCATTCCGGATGTGCTTGAATGTCATCTGATGGCGGGAACGGCGGATTACATCCTGAAAGTGGTGGCTGAAAACACCGATGATTTCGCCCGCATCCATCGCCAGCATCTGACGCGACTGCCCGGCGTGGCGCAGATGCAAAGCTCCTTTGCGCTGCGTACGGTGTTCAAGACCACGGCGCTGCCGGTCTGATCGGGGCAGCGCCCCTGTGGCAGGGCGGCTTGTCAGGCTCCGTGATCTGGGAAAGACTGCTCCGGCAGAACAAGACGGCAGGATCGTCGCGGGCGGGGGCATATGGACTGGGACTATATCATCATTGGCGCGGGCAGCGCGGGGTGTGTGCTGGCCAACCGGTTGAGTGCCGCAGGGCAGCGCGTGCTGCTGTTGGAAGCGGGAGGTCGGGACAACTACCATTGGGTGCATATCCCGATGGGATATCTCTATTGCATCAACAATCCGCGTACCGACTGGATGTATCGGACCGAGGCCGAGGCCGGGCTGAACGGGCGGGCGCTGATCTATCCGCGTGGCAAGGTGCTGGGCGGCTGTTCCTCCATCAACGGGATGTTGTACCTGCGCGGACAGGCGGCGGATTATGACGGCTGGCGTCAGCGCGGCCTGACAGGCTGGGGCTGGGACGACGTGCTGCCCTATTTCAAGAAGTCAGAGGATTATGTTGAAGGGCCGTCCGATCTGCACGGCTCGGGCGGCGAATGGCGGGTGGAAAACCAGCGGCTGCATTGGGATGTGCTGGACGACTGGATGCAGGCGGCCGCGGACTGGGGGCTGCCAAAGGTCACGGATTTCAACACCGGTAACAACGAAGGAGTCGGTTACTTCCGGGTGAATCAGCGTGGCGGCTGGCGGATGAACACCGCAAAGGCGTTTCTGCGGACCGCAACCGGCGAGACATTGAAGGTCGAGACCGGCGCCCATACACGGCGCATTCTGATCGAAGAGGGCCGGGCGGTGGGCGTGGAGTACAGCCAGGGGGGCGTGGTCAGGACCGCGCGGACGCGGGGGGAAATCGTGCTGTCGGCGGGCGCAATCAACAGCCCTCAGATCCTGCAACTCTCTGGCCTGGGTCCGGCGGAACTGCTGCGGGCGCATGGGATCGAGGTGCATCGTGACCTACCTGAGATTGGCCGGAACCTTCAGGATCATTTGCAGCTGCGCTGCGCCTGGCGGCTGAGCGGGGCAAAGACGCTGAACACGCTGGCAAACTCGCTGATTGGCAAGGTGAAGATCGCTGCCGAATATGCGCTGCGCCGGTCTGGCCCGATGTCGATGGCGCCCAGTCAGCTGGGTGCGTTTTCACGGTCGCGCCCGGATCTGGCGACGCCGGATCTGGAGTATCACGTGCAGCCCCTGACGCTGGAGGCCTTTGGTCAGCCGCTGCATGACTTTCCGGGGCTGACGGCGAGTGTGTGCAACCTGCGGCCCGAAAGCCGGGGTGAGGTGGCGATCACCAGCGCCGATCCGATGCAGGCGCCGCGTATTGCACCCAATTACCTGTCAACCGCAGGCGATCGTCAGGTCGCGGTCGCCGCGATCCGGCAGGCACGCGCGATCATGGGGCAGTCCGCCATGCGCCGCTATCTGCCGGAGGAGCTGAAGCCGGGCGGCGGATCCGATGAGGAGGCGGATCTGATGCAGGCAGCGGGTGATATCGGCACCACGATATTTCACCCGACCTGTACGGTGCGGATGGGCATCGAGGAAACGGCGCCGGTGGATGGGGCACTTCGGCTGCGCGGAGTGGCGGGGCTGCGGGTGGTTGATGCCAGTGTGATGCCGGTGATTCCCAGCGGCAATACCAATGCCCCCACAATCATGATCGCGGAAAAGGCAGCTGACATGATTTTGAGTGATCATCGCGCGTAATTGGCGTTTCTCGCACCGTGCCCCCTTGCGCCCGTTCGGATTATTCGATTCCCTGTTCTGACCCTGTCGGCGGTCGCGCCACGGGGAGCGATGGCCTGTTGGCAGTGACGGCGCGGAGTGCCGACGGATCTCTGCGACGGTATGGTGTGACATGAAACAATCACATCCGCCTGCTACTGCCGCGTGACTGACCACTAACCGACCAAGGAGCCCGAGCGTGACCAGCGAGTATGACCCTGATTCCTTTGACTGGCTGGACGCTGAACTTCAGGACACGTTGGACGAAGATTTCGAGATCGAGTTCGCCGAACCGATGCTGTCGATGGAGCTGCGCAAGATCTATCGCTCACAGCATCCGGAGATGCTGGACCGTAAGGTCTATTTCCGCAATCTGCTGCGGTTGCAGGCGGAGCTGATCAAGGTGCAGGACTGGGTCCAGCACACTGGGGCAAAGGTCTGCATTCTGTTTGAGGGCCGCGACAGCGCAGGCAAGGGCGGGGTGATCAAGCGGATCACCCAGCGCCTGAACCCGCGGGTGGCGCGGGTGGTGGCCTTGCCCGCCCCCAGCCGCCGTGAGCAGAGCCAGTGGTATTTCCAGCGCTATGTGCCGTATCTGCCGGCGGCGGGTGAAATCGTGCTCTTCGACCGCTCCTGGTACAATCGCGCCGGGGTGGAGCGGGTCATGGGATTTGCCAGCGATGACCAGGTCGAACAGTTCTTTCAGGACGTTCCCGAATTCGAGCGGATGCTGGTTCGGTCGGGCATCATCCTGCTGAAATACTGGTTCTCCATCACCGATGAAGAACAGCAGCTGCGGTTTCTCATGCGGATCCATGATCCGATGAAACAGTGGAAGCTGTCGCCGATGGATCTGGAGAGCCGAATCCGCTGGGAGCAGTATACCAAGGCCAAGGAAGATATGTTCGAGCGCACCAATATCCCGGAAGCGCCCTGGTATATCGTCGAGGGCAACGACAAGAAGCGCGAGCGGCTGAACTGTATCGAGCATCTGCTGACGAAGATTCCATATAGCGAGGTGCCGAGCGAACGGGTCTCGCTGCCGGACCGAGAGTACAAGCCGGACTACGAACGCCGGGTGCTGCCGGATGACCTCTACGTGCCCAAGATCTACTGACGGCAGGCCGTTTGTCGCGTCTGGACAGCCGCCGGGACCGGGCCCTGGCTGCGCCTGATCGGGCGGGCGCGCAGGCGTGGTGCGGGGCTGTTAGGGAAAGCGCAGTCAGGGCGCTGTCTACCCGTGGGTTCTGAGGAGAGAAGGAACCCGGAGCGGCAAATGCCTTGGTTGTAAGGGGGTAAGACAAGCGCCTGATGGGGGGGAGACGCTGCCTGCTCCGGGTTTAAACCACCGGGTGTTCCAGATCCGATGGAGCGGGCAGCTGCTGGGGAAACGCTTCAGCCTGCCCGTGCATTAACCAGACTAGCGCAGTTTTCCTGAAACGAACACACGTATTGCGTGTATTTTTTGATAAAATATTAATTTTATAGGCGACGGATTGTCGCACTCGCTATTTTCGGGGAGGCCAAAAACGACAAACCCCCGCGGCAAAGCCTCGGGGGTCGTCAATTTTGCGTCCAGAACTGCGGACCGAAGGGCTCAGAGGAGGCCTTCGCGCTGTGCTTTCTTACGTGCCAGTTTACGGGCACGGCGAATCGCTTCAGCTTTCTCACGCGCTTTTTTCTCGGACGGCTTCTCGAAATGTTGCTTGAGCTTCATTTCGCGGAAGACGCCTTCACGCTGCAGCTTTTTCTTCAGGGCACGAAGCGCCTGATCGACGTTATTGTCGCGAACACTAACCTGCATGTGGTTTTCACCACCTTTCTAAGTTGAGTTGCAAGGATTTGCAGGAGCTGGCCATATAGCAAGGTCGTGCTAGCTTGTCCAGTGCCGGGCAGGGGCGGTGCAGATGCTCCTGTAGCTGTTTGATGCGTCATTGTCGCTGAGCCAAACGGTCCGGGCGTGTCTGTCCGCGCCGCAGGTGATACCCGGTGTCCAGAAGACGCGATTGCGATTAGAGAGAGATGAGATTTCGGAAGGCGATATCATGACGATTGAGGATCACACCGACCCGCGCTCCGTGCCTGAGGCGGGCGACACCATCGAGCGGCTGCTGAATGCCGCATTACTGCATGTGCCCTTTGATGGCTGGAGCGCCTCGACATTCTCTGCAGCTGTGGCGGACGCCGGTGTTGCCCCGGCGCTGGCGGAGGCGTTGTGCCCACGCGGCGCGGTAGATCTGGCGGTTGCCTTTCACAGGCGTGGTGATCAGCTGATGCTTGAGCGATTGGCGCAAGAGGACATGACCGGCCTGCGGTTTCGTGACAAGATCGCACGGGCGGTGCGTCTGCGGCTGGAGGTCGTCGACGATAAGGAAGCCGTGCGCCGTGGCACCACTTTGTTTTCGCTGCCACAATACGCAGGCGATGGTGTTCGGCTGATCTGGGGCACGGTGGATGCGATCTGGACCGCGCTTGGCGATTCTTCGGAGGATATCAACTGGTACACCAAGCGGGGATCGCTTGCGGGCGTCTATTCTTCGACCGTGCTCTATTGGCTGGGAGACGACAGTCTGAACCACCAAGCCAGCTGGGAGTTTCTCGACCGTCGCATCGACAACGTCATGCAGTTCGAGAAACTGAAGGCGCAGATGCAGTCCAACCCGTTGCTGAAACCTCTGTTGGTGGGGCCGAACTGGCTGGCCCAGCAGATAAAGGCGCCGAGCGCGCGCGACGACCTGCCGGGCAGTTGGTCGACCCCGCGGCGCTGATGGGCGCAACGTTCTGGTTGCCTGCGCCAATGCAACGTCTTTGACGGGCAGCCGTCCTTTGCTAGGCAGTGACAACAGCGGAGGAATGCCAATGACCGAGATGATGCAGGCGATTGAGATTCGCGAGCCGGGTGGGCCTGAGGTTTTGCAGGGATGTGCGCGCCCGATGCCGACCCCGGCGCATGGGCAGGTGGTTCTGAAAGTGGCCTATGCAGGCGTCAATCGCCCGGATGCGCTGCAACGCGCGGGCAAATACGCACCTCCCCCGACCGCCAGCGACCTGCCGGGCCTGGAAGCCTCAGGCGAGGTGGTCGCCATTGGCGCCGGGGTCAGCGAGCTGACTGTGGGCGACCGGGTCTGTGCGCTGCTACCCGGCGGCGGCTATGCCGAATATGTCGCGACGCCAGCGGCGCATTGCCTGCCGGTGCCTGAGGGGCTGTCAATGAAGCAGGCGGCCTGCCTGCCGGAGACCTGTTTCACCGTCTGGTCCAACGTCTTTACCCGCGGGGGCCTGCTGGCCGGGGAGCGGTTTCTTGTTCACGGAGGGTCATCCGGTATCGGAACAACTGCGATTCAGCTTGCTTCGCAGCTGGGCGCGCGGGTCTTCACGACCGCCGGATCAGATGAGAAATGTGCGGCGTGCCTGACGCTTGGGGCCGAACGGGCGATCAATTACCGTGATGAGGATTTCGTCGAGGTAATGAAAAGCGAAGGCGGGGCCAATCTGATTCTGGACATGGTGGGCGGCGACTATATTCCGCGCAACGTGCGTGCGCTCGCGGATGATGGCCGCATGGTCCACATCGCGTTTCTGTCAGGTCCGAAGGTGGAGTTGAACTTTGCCCAGGTCATGGCGCGGCGTCTGACGCTGACCGGATCAACACTGCGACCACAGAGCGATCTGGCAAAGGCGCAGATTGCGCGGGATCTGCGCGAGGTGGTCTGGCCACTTATCGAGGCAGGGAAATTCGCGCCGGTGATGGACCAGACCTTTGCCCTGGAAGATGCGGCGGCGGCCCATGCACGGATGGAAAGCTCTGCGCATATCGGCAAGATTGTTCTGGAGGTCGGCGGCGAGGGGTAGGCCCCGCTGCGCGGGCTGATCGTGCTGGCGCGGTTGTCGCCGGCACGTGTCAGGCAACGGCTCGGCGATAGAGATGCCAGGTGGCGTGTCCCAATACCGGGACCACCACGATCATGCCCGCAAACATCGGGATCGCAGCAACCAGCAGCGCAAGCGCGACAATGAGGCCCCAGACCAGCGAGACCCAGAGATTCCGGCGCACCACGCGCAGGGATGTGGCGACAGCGATGGGCAGGCCGACATGCCGGTCCAGCAACAGCGGAAAAGACACAAGGCTGACCGCGAGCGCTGCAAAGGCGAAGATCCCGCCTACGGTGCCGCCGATCACCAGCATTGCCCAGCCGGCACCGGTGGTGAAGATATCCTGGGTAAAGGCCGCCAGAGATGTCGGGGCCTCGGGCCCGAGCGTGCGGTTGTAGATCGCCGCAGCCACCGTCAGCCAGAGGATGCAGAGCGCGGCCAGATATAGGCCCAGCATCAGGATCGACAGGAACGCCGGGGAGCGCAGCACGGCAAAGGCGTCCATCCAGCGCGGTGTGAAACCGGCCTCGCGGCGTGATGACATCTCATAGAGCCCAACGGCGGCGACCGGGCCAACCAGCGCAAATCCGAGGACCAGCGGGAGGATCAACGGCAGGAGGTTCATCGACAGGCTGAGGACAACCAAGGCCACGCCAATCAGCGGGTAGAGAAAGACAAGCGCCATGGCGTCAGACCGGCAGGCCGCGAAATCCTGCCACCCGGCCCGCAGCGCAGCACCGAGGTCTGCCATGTCCAGCTGGAGCACGCGGGGCATCTCGCCTGCCTTATCACTGCCCAGATGGTCCACCGAAGCGGAGAGATGGGAACTGGTCAGGCCAACGGATTTTGCCAGCCAGCTGATGGGGTTTCCGATGGTTCGTGCCATGATTATTCCTCTCGGGTTCGCGCAGTGCGCGGCAGTCCGGTCAAGGGAGGTGAGCACGACAGGTCCGGATCTGAGGTGCTCTCAGAGTGGTGCATATGCTCAGTCTACCATAAAGGCAGCGCAAATTGGGTCACTATGGCGCGAGGGATGCCATTTCCCGGTGCCTCTCCCTGTGCTTCGGCACAGGAGTCGTCTGGCCTTGCGGATCGCAGCGCTAGCGGATCGGCTCGAACACCGCGTTTTTCTGCGTGCAGTCCCGGATCACATCGCGGCCGCAGGGCACGGGTTTCAGGTCGCGGGACAGACAGATGCGGGCTTCCTGGATGTGGCCATCGCGGCAGGTGATGGTCAGCGTGTCGGGCTTCAGATCGGGGTTGTCCTGCAGAAAGGCCTGCTCCACCAGACTGGCGGGTAGGGTCACGGCTTGGGTCAGCCTGCGAAAGGCACGCGGTCGGTTGATCTCTGCGTAGGCCTGCCGGGAGAGGGCGAAATATTCGCGAGCGGACAGGCCACTACAGGTTCCGTGTTTCTTCCACTGATGCCAGGCGAGGCCGGAGGTCCCCATGATGTCGGCCATCTGCTGCGTCTGCTGGCGGGTCGGCGGCGCCTCTGCGGTGCGGCAGTAGCTCGGCCAGCCACGATGGAACTGCGGCCAGAGCCCATGCAGGGTCCAGCCATGATCGTGGCGGGGGTCACATTGCTCGGACCGTTTGGCATCGCCTTCCAGCGCACACCAGTTCGGCGACCAGCTGAGACTGAGGACATAGTAGTCGAACTGCCCGGCAATCTCGCCTTCGGCTGTTGCCTGTCTCGGCGATGTCGCGGCAAAGGCGATGCCCAGTCCGACAGTTGCTACCGCAATAAGGGCTGCCTTCAGGGTCCGTTTGATGCCGCGCATTCGCCTCTTTCCTTATAGAAACATCGCGACTATATAGAATTGAAGTTCCCCGACAACGGAAACCGCCCCAAATCGGGGAAGCCTCTTTCAGGCGACGGGAAAGATGTATCTGGGACAACCGTGTTACTAAGGAGATGAGCGCATGGCAAAACCGTTGATGGCCAAGGCGACCGCCGTGTGGCTGGTGGACAATACCACGATCAGCTTCAAACAGATTGCCGATTTTGTCGGTATGCACGAGCTGGAAATCCAGGGCATCGCTGATGGCGATGTGGCTGCTGGCGTCAAAGGGTTCGACCCGGTTGCCAACAACCAGCTGACGCAGGAAGAGGTGGATAAGGCCGAAAACAACCCGCTGCATAAGCTGAAGTTGAAGTTCAACCCGGCTGCTGCCGGTGAAGAGAAACGCCGTGGACCGCGCTACACGCCGCTGTCCAAGCGTCAGGACCGTCCGGCGTCGATCTACTGGCTGGTGAAGTTCCACCCTGAGCTGTCCGATGGCCAGATTTCCAAGCTGGTGGGCACCACCAAGCCGACCATTCAGGCGATCCGCGAGCGGACCCATTGGAACATTGCCAATATCCAGCCGATCGACCCGGTCGCTCTGGGCCTGTGTAAACAGTCCGAACTGGATGCCGCCGTACAGAAAGCCGCCGCCAAGAAGGCTGCCGAAGGTGGTGTGATGAGCGATGACGAACGTCGCAAGTTGGTGTCGACTGAACAGTCGCTGGAGATGGACGCAGAGCCCCGTATGCCGTCGGCGATTGAGGGTCTGGAGACCTTTACCCTCGGTGGCAGCGACAAGCCGAGCCGCGCCGAAGAAGAGGATGTGGTTGACGCTGACAGCTTCTTCAACCTGCCTGCCGGTGGCGATGACGAGGATGACGAGGACGATACGGATCCCCGTTTCTAAGCCACACGCGCCCCTGCACAGGGGTAACGCAAGATAGAAAAAAGCCACGGGATGCACAGCGTTCCGTGGCTTTTTTGCGTTTCAGGCGCCTTGCCTTCGGGGTGGCTGTGGCGTGGATGCTGGCAGGCCGCTGAGCTGCGGGCAGGCCAATTATTCGACCGTTACAAAAAATTCGCCTTTCGGTGCGGATCGCTGCATTTTTCTGACATTTCTGCCTTGACGCGCGGCCGTGGCTGGCGTACCTCGCACCCCGACGGCGCGGTAGCTCAGTTGGTTAGAGCGAACGACTCATAATCGTTAGGTCGGGAGTTCGAGTCTCCCCCACGCCACCATTTCTCCTTGAAAACAAAGACTCGACCACTGGCATAGTGCCGGGTGACTGCGCGGCGTTTCCGCCTGTGAACATCAGCGTCCAGCCGCTGTGTCTGATCAGATATCGCGTGGGCATGGGGCGTGGCCGTGGGCCGAGGGTGGCACGGGCGTGTCAGATGTCCTTGCGGGCGCGCAGGGCCGCCGTGATGGTGCCTTCGTCGAGGTAATCCAGTTCTCCGCCGATGGGCACGCCCTGCGCAAGAGAGGTGAGTCGAACCCGACCGTTGAGCTGATCGGCAATGTAATGCGCCGTGGTCTGGCCGTCGATCGTGGCGTTGAGCGCCAGAATCACCTCCGTGACGTTCTCGGCCTGAACCCGGTCCACCAGACGGGGAATGCGCAGCTCGTCGGGGCCAACGGCATCCAGCGCCGACAGGGTGCCGCCAAGCACGTGATAGCGCCCTTTGAAGACCGCCGCCCGCTCCATCGCCCAGAGATCCGCGACATCCTCCACCACGCAGAGTTCGCCGTTGGCGCGGGTCATATCCTCGCAGATGGTACAGAGATCGCTGGTGCCGACATTGCCGCAGTTGAGGCATTCACGAGCCGTGGCTGCAACGTCACTCATCGTTTCAGCCAGTGGTGTCAGCAGCAGGGCGCGTTTGCGGATCAGGTGCAAGACCGCCCGGCGGGCAGAGCGCGGCCCCAGCCCCGGCAGTTTGGCCATCAGGGCAATCAGGTCTTCGATATCGGTGGTGGAGTTCTTGATCATGCCTAACGCCCCTATCTGCCCTGCTATATAGGCTGATTGCCCTTGGAAAGCACAAGGGGGCGCAGGCAGTCTGTTCAGGTTTTGTTTTACAGTGCCTGCGGGGCAAAAGAAAAGGCGGCCACAAGGCCGCCTGATCGGGTCTGCATGATGCCGCAGCTTAGAACGGCAGCTTGATATCCTTGGGCAGGCCCATGCTTTCGGTCAGCTTGGCCATTTCGTCCTGCGCCTTCTCGGCTGCCTTCGCCTGGGCATCCTTGATCGCGGCGAGGATCAGGTCTTCGACCACTTCCTTGTCGTCGCCGTTGAAGATCGACGGGTCGATATCCAGCGCCTTCAGATCGCCCTTGGCCGAGGCGGTTGCCTTCACCAGACCTGCGCCTGCTTCGCCGGTGACCATGACATTGTGCAGGTCTTCCTGCATCTGCGCCATTTTGGTTTGCAGTTCCTGTGCCGATTTCATCATCTTGGCCATGTCGCCAAGACCGCCGAGGCCTTTGAGCATCTGTTTTCTCCTAAGTGCGAGGGCGCAGCGCGCCGTAAGTCATCCCGGCACATATCGCAACTGCAAGGCCGATGAACAAGTGGGGTGGCGCCAAGCAATCTTCTGCAAGGTCGTAGGCTACCGCATAATTCAGCGCGTTTTCGTACCGGTCAATCGCAACGACAAAGGCAAGACCGGCCCAGAGCACGGCAGCGATTGCGAAGGTCGGGCGGTTTCGTGTGGTCAGAGCGATGCCCGCAAGGGCAAGCAACGCAAGGGACACGGGCAGGGTGGAGAGGCCTATCAACTCATCCCAGGCGGTGGCCGGACCATCACCCGGTTTCCAAGATAGTCGTTCCTTATCACAGACTTCTGCAATTGCTGCAGCGGGAAACAGCGTCATTAAGCCTGCAAAGCAAGTTACTCTTCTTCGAAGGGATCCCATTCGTCCTCGACCTCTGGCAGGGCGTCTGCTTCGACCTCGGCGGCGAGGTCTTCGGCGGTGCGGATCTTGATGATCCTGGCCTTGGGGAAGCTGTCCAGAACGGCCTGCACGATCGGATGTTGACTGGCCTTGTCGCGCAGGGCGTTTTCCACTGCGTTGTCGCGTTCGGTGATCGTCTCACCGCCGCCTTCGTTTGCGATGGAAATGACCCAGCGTGCCTGCGTCCAGGTCTGCAGCTGCTGGCCAAGGCGTTGTGCCAGATCCTTGGGCGCGTCATCGGTGGGCTGGATGGTGATCCGCCCCGGCTGGTAGGAGACCAGCCTCAGGTAGGTTTTGACATATTCCAGCAGCAGGCCATCCCGGCGGACGCGAATCAGTTCAACGATATGTTCAAAGCTGGGGTATCGGGCCAGCGCCTGATCCATCTGCGGCGCAAGGGCAGTGGCCGGTCCGCCGCCCGTGGCGGAGATGGTCTGCGACATCGTCGGCCCGCTGCCAGGGCCGGGCTGATAGCCGGAGGCTGTCTGACCCGTGTTGTGGCCGGAGTTTTGATTCTGGCCGGTGTTTTGGCCCGCATATTGCCCGGCATGGTGCCCCTGCGCGCCCGCCTGCGGCAGGGGGGCGCCATTGCCGGGGCCAGCTGGTGGCGGCGGGGTGTCCTGAAGCGTGCGCATCAGCTGTTCGGGGGTTGGCAAATCAGCCACATGAGTCAGACGGATCACGGCCATTTCGGCCGCCATCATCGCGTTGGGGGCGGCGGCAACCTCCTCCAGAGCCTTCAGAAGCATCTGCCACATCCGCGTCAGCACCCGCATCGGCAGGGCTTCGGCCATCTGGCCGCCACGGGCGCGCTCATCGGGGCTGACGGTGGGGTCTTCAGCCGCATCAGGCGTGATCTTCACCACAGAAACCCAATGGGTGATCTCCGCCAGATCGCGCAGCACTGCCAACGGGTCTGCGCCCTCGGCATATTGCGCACTGAGTTCCGTCAGTGCCGCCGCCGCATCGCCGCGCAGGATCATGTCCATCAGGTCCAAGACCCGGCCGCGGTCGGCAAGGCCCAGCATGGCGCGGACCTGATCGGCGGTGGTCTCACCCGCGCCATGGGAAATCGCCTGATCCAGGAGCGAGGTCGCATCCCGGGCAGATCCTTCGGCGGCGCGAGTGATGAGCGCCAGCGCGTCGTCGGCAATCTGGGCGCCCTCAGCCGTTGCGATCTTGCGCAGGAGGGCAATCATCACCTCCGGCTCGATCCGGCGCAGGTCAAACCGCTGGCAGCGCGACAGCACGGTGACCGGCACCTTGCGGATCTCGGTGGTGGCGAAGATGAACTTCACATGCGCGGGCGGCTCCTCCAGCGTCTTCAGCAGCGCATTGAAAGCACTGGTCGACAGCATGTGAACTTCGTCGATGATGTAGATCTTGTAGCGGGCCGAGGCGGCGCGGTACTGCACCGAGTCAATGATCTCGCGGATGTCTCCGACACCTGTGCGCGAGGCCGCGTCCATCTCCATCACATCGACATGGCGGCCTTCCATGATCGCCGTGCAATGCTCGCATTTGCCGCAAGGATCGGTGGTGGGGCCGCCCTGGCCATCCTCGCCGATGCAGTTCATGCCCTTGGCGATGATCCGGGCGGTTGTGGTTTTGCCGGTGCCGCGGATGCCTGTCATGATGAAGGCCTGGGCAATGCGATCGGCGGCAAAGGCGTTCTTCAGCGTCCGCACCATGGCGTCCTGACCCACCAGATCGGCAAAGGTCTCGGGCCGGTATTTGCGAGCCAGAACCTGGTATTGACCCGAGGTTTGGTCTGCTGTGTCGCCTGCTGTGTCGCTCATGATGTCTCGTGCCAGATTCGGGGGTCGGTCGTTGATGTCCGGGTAAAGTAGGCAAGCCCGCGCGTGGCGTCCACCGCTGATGGTGGTCGCGGCAGGATAAGGGGTGTGTGCCATCGGGCTTTCAGAAACCATTAGGTGCAGGGCCGACAGATCGCTACATTGGAGGATGTGATCGTCCGGGGGGATTGCTGGCGTAGGATCAGGCGGTGAATTGGCAGTGGGGGCTGACCATGGAGGATGGATCTCAACACGGTGACATCGAAGAGGAGCGGGCCGGGGGCACGCTGATCTTGCACGCGCTTTCGGTGGCGGATGGTATTCTGGCGCTATGCCCGCTGCCCGGTGCAGGGGGCGATTATCGTGGCGATATGGACCACATTCGAGAGTGGCAGCCCGGTTTGGTCATTTCGATGACCACGGAGGAGGAACATGCCGCAGTTGGTGCCGAGACGATCGGGACGGATCTGCAGAGTATCGGCAGCCGATGGATACATTTGCCCGTCCCTGATTTCAGTGCGCCGCCGCCGGAGATCCTGAACCGTTGGCCGGAGGTCAGCCATCTGGCGCGCAAGGCGCTTGTTGGCGGTGGTCGCGTGCTGGTGCATTGCCGGGGTGGCTGTGGCCGGTCTGGCATGGTGGTGCTGCGGCTGATGACGGAATGCGGCGAGCGGCCGGATCTGGCGTTGGCACGGCTACGGGCCATTCGCCCCTGCGCAATCGAGACCGACGCTCAGATGATCTGGGCGTATGGCCCGAGGCGTATTCCCGGCAAAGGCTCCTGACCGCGGCTGTGTGAAACGGGTCGACACAGGGAGATGCTCCCGCCCGGATATGACCTTCGGCAAGGTCATATCCCGTTGGGCGTGGCGCCGCGCAAGCGCGGCGTGCGGTCCTTTCAAAGCGGCGTTCAGCTGACAGCTGCTAGCTGCGGCGGGGTGATTCGGGCCATCTGAGGTGCCAGCGGCACAGCCTGTGCCAAGCCGCAGGGGTAATCCGGCAGCTTGGCAAGGGGGAGGCTGTCAGCCGAGGGCAGAAAGAGGGCATCCGCGAAACGGTCAAGACCGGCCAGATCCGCCTCTTGCGAGACACCACAATAAATGCGGATGCGGTCATGTCTGGCGGCAAATCTCGCCTCGCAGGGCCGGTCGCAGGCGGTCAGCTCGCATGTCCCGGCAATTTCGAAATCCTCGGTTGTGACGGCTTTTGCCTGTCCCATGGCGGCGGCGAGGCGCGCAATCATGCGCTCTGCCGCCGGGCAGGGTTGCCCCAGATGCTGGCAGGTGCTCAGGGAATAGCCATGTGTCGTATCAGTCCAGTTCATTGCGCCCTCCGCGCGAAGGAGGGGATGAACGGTCAGAGCTGGCAGGCCAATCGGCGGACATGCAGACCCTGCCAGGACACCCCGCCCGGTTTCGAGTTTCTCATCAGATGGCAGGTCTCCTGACTCGCGGGTCGCGGCAACTTCGGGGCCTTCCCAACACCGTGGGATCCAACGGGATCCGTGGCATCAGTGGCATGGTCCGAGGTTGCTCACCGCTTACAGTTGCGGGGGCAGTCGCGGCATTGATCCGGTATGTCTACCATCTCGCACCGTGTTCCCTTTTCATCCTGATCGCGTGGCAGCGATGCAGGAACCATCTGCCACAAGGGCTAGCGGCTGGCGGGGCGAGTCGTCAAGCGCTACGTCAGGGGGTGGGGTATTTCTTCGGCGTATTGCCTACCATATCGGGGCGGAGTGGCGCCCCGTGCACTATATATAGCGGCAATGCCAGCGCCGTTTGGTGTGGTGGATCAGCGGCCAAACTGGCAAGAGGCAGCTAACTCTGCCGTGGGCGGCGACTGAATGTCGGGGATGGGGGGAGGTGAGAGGTTGGACATCGACCCAAGCGGGGCTCGTTGTGGCTGCTTCCTTCCGGATCTGACCAGGTTGGCGAGGCGCTTGCCCGCGCCAACCTCTCACTGGTCGATATAGGAGGGCAGATCAGGAATGGCAAGCCCGTCTGACCGCAATAAGGCGCATGGCAGCGGGCGCATTCAGGCGGGGATCAGAGCTTGACACCGATCCGCAAAAATCCGTCGGCGGTTGTGCCGTACAAATTGTGGCGGGCCGGGTCGAGATCGGTGAGATATGTGCGGGCGCCGGGTCCGGTAAAGATCTCGACCTCGGTCGAGGGGTGACTGGACAGTCGCCAAGGGGGCGGCGCTTGTTCCAATGGATCTCGCATCAGGCGCCCGGCGACATAATCGCAAATCACGTCCCTGACCCGCAGGGGGGGCGTCGGCAGGCGGGTCGCGGCCTGGGCCATCGTGAAGTTGCCGCCGCCGCCAATGCGGTAACTGCTTACTGCTACGGCGAAATGTTGGTTCTCTGGTATTGGAGCCCCTTTCCAGCGCAGATTGTGGATTCGGTGATTGCTGGGGTCAATCAGCTCACCATCGCTGGCAAATCTGGCAGGTACGGAGACATCGATGTCGTATTGCAGCCCAAAGATGACATCAAAGTTGTGACCGGCCCGGTCCGTGTCCAACAGCGGGTCTCCAGAGGTGCCCGGCGCGATCTGATTGAAGAGACCCGCCGACATCTCCAGCCAATCGCGCAGCTGGGCACCATTCAGAACCACCGTGCGCAGCTCGTTCGGGAAGGGCTGGATGTCGACGACATGGCGCATGTACATCTGGCCGGCCGGTACATCTGTGTAGTTGGACGGACCTGACCGGGCGCCGAATTTGCCGGGAGCGGTCGCTGAGAGCAGTGGCAGGTTTCCGGCAACGGTATCTCGCAGGGCGGGGCGCACCGCAGCCGCCTGGGCCCAGGCCACCAGCGCGAGGGCCTGATCGCGACCAAGGAAGGTGAAATAAGAGTGCAGCGGTCTGCTGGTGCTGCCGACAGGCTGGGCCATCCGCCTGCGTGTCTCTGCGTGGTCTTCTGCGAGGGCGTCGACCACGACGGGGTCTTCGGCCACCAGGGGAACGAGCATGCCACCCGCGCCGGCGATGGTCTTGCGCCGGGCGATAGGGCGTAATCTGCAGGTGGCTTTGGTCACGGTCCAGCGGCCCGATTGCAGCTGGACGTGCAGGTCGATCACGCCGAGGTGTGAGCCATGGGCACCTGGCATCACCACAGGCGCGGATACGGGGTGGCGCGGATCCGGCAGGGTCAGATGAGTGTGCCCTCCGATGATGGCGTCCAGAACGCCAAGATCTGCAAGCGGGTGGAGTGCGTTCTCAATGCCGTATCCGGTAGTTTGCTCTCCGATACCTGTATGGGCCAGTGCGATGACGATATCGCAGCCCCTGGCGCGCAACGCGTCGGCCTGCCGGGCGGCACATTGCACCATGTCGTCGATGGTGACGCGACCCTGCAGTTGATGCGCGGCCCATTTCAGGGTTTGCATCGGCAGAACCGAGAGCACGCCGATCCTAAGCGGCAGATCCTCCGAACCGGGGAAAACGCGTTCGAGCACTGCGGACTGGCAAAAAGGCAAGGAAGCCTGCGGATCCACCAGCTGCATATTTGAGCAGATGACGGGGCAGGAGATCTGCAGCAAGGCCTGCCTGAGCTGATCCAGGCCGAAATCGAAATCATGGTTGCCGAGCCCGATGGCATCGTAGCCGAGTAGGTCGAACGCGCGGGCAACCGGGGCCGGGCGGGCCTCGCTGAGCTGCATCGGGCGCTCTGCTATCGGGGTGCCGAAGATGCTGTCGCCATTGTCGACAAGCAGTGTCGCGGCGCCTTTGGCAGCGGCTTCCTCGCGCGCCTCAGCGATCAGTGTGGCAACACGAGAGAGCCCCAGGCTTGGGTCGGGGCGATCAGAATAATAGTCGTGACTCAAAAGATTAGCATGCAGATCCGTGGTCGCCAGAATGCGCAGGGATCCGACCTTTTCGTCTTCGGTTTGATCCGATCCTGTCATATTGCGCTTCTTAGCGGTCTCACGGCGAACCCCGGGGTGGCATTGATTGCCAATTTATTAACAAGCCTGTTTGCCTGTTTGAAGCAATCAAATGTGACGCCCGAAAGTCGCTTGTTGCCGAAAATTCTAATCAATCGCGTTGCTTTCCACTTGAGATGCTGCGGAATTACGGTTTTCACCTGTTGCGAGGGGTCAGGATATTTCTAGATCACTGTGGCGCAGAGGAAACAGCTTATCATCTCATAGATGTATTTCTCTGCCAGATTCAGGTGCTGCGACACATCCGTGCGCAGACGTAGCAGCGGGGCAGCGCGATGCGACAGGCGGAACAAGTGACATTTGGTGGCACCGGTCTGGACCGGGCCGCACAGCTCCGGGATGATCCGGCGGCCCTGACAACACGCTGGCAGAGTGAAAATTGCCGTATCCTTTTGATTTGGAGAGGGAAACCGCTGTGTACGCTACCCGAGGCGGGAGTGGAGAGCGGCGCTGTGCCGGATGCTCTGGCCTGGATCGGGTCCGATCATCCCCTAGCGACGGCTGGTGTGGGGCAGGCGGTCTTCCTGGGATCCTGTGCTGCTGGTTTGGCACGGTTCTCGCTTGATATCAGTGGGTGGCAGCCAGACAATCATGACGAGAGCGCGCTGCGCGGCTTTGTCGACAACAGTGAACAGCGGCACCCGGATTTGCCCACTGACACGGGGTTTGTGGAGCTGCGCCGCATCATGGCACAACTCAGTCGCGAGGACGCCGAACTGGCAGCCATGGCACGGGCGGTGTTCGGCTGGCATCACAGCCATGGGTTCTGCGCCTGTTGTGGCGCGAAAAGCAATATGGCGCAGGCTGGCTGGCAGCGGCTTTGTCCCAGTTGCGGTGCGGCCCATTTTCCGCGTACCGACCCGGTGGTCATCATGCTGATCACCCATGGTGATGCCGTTCTGGTTGGTCGCTCGCCGGGGTGGCCGGAGGGGATGTATTCGCTGCTGGCCGGTTTCGTGGAGCCGGGAGAAACGCTGGAAGCAGCCGTGAGACGCGAGACGGAAGAGGAAACAGGGGTGAAGGTCGGCGCCGTCAGCTACCTGTCCAGCCAGCCCTGGCCGTTTCCTATGTCGTTGATGTTCGGCTGTGCGGGCGAGGCTCTGGGGCGGGAGATCACCATCGATCCGAAAGAGATCGAAGCGGCGCGCTGGGTTTCGCGGCAGGAGATGATGACGGTTTTTGAAGGGGGCCATCCTGAAATTCGCAGACCGCGCAACGGCGCAATTGCACATTTCCTTTTGCAGAACTGGCTTGCAGATACACTGGATTGAGACGAATAGTAGAATTCAGCTCAAGACTGCCATTGGATCTTGCAGATCCGCCGTAACGACAGGATGCCCATGGATTTCTCCAGCAAAGAAGACATCGACGCACCTATCGCCGAAGTCTTTCGGTCGATTTCTGATTTCGAGAGCATGGAGCGGATGGCGTTGCGTCGGGGTGTCGATGTGCAGCGCCTGGGAGATGCGCAGCATCCGGAGAACGGGCTGGCCTGGGATATCGAATTTCAGTTCCGCGGAAAGAAGCGCAATCTGCATCTGTCGCTCAGCACCTACGAGCCGGTAACTCAGATGATTCTGAGCGGCACGGGTAGCGGGATGGATGGCACGATGGATATTGAGCTGCTGGCCCTGTCGCCCCAGCGCACCCGGCTTTCCGTGACCCTGACGCTGACACCGAAGACACTGTCAGGGCGTTTGATGGTTCAGTCGCTGAAACTGGCCAAAACCAAACTCAAGCGTGGTTTCAAGAAGCGGGTGTCCGAGTTCGCCAAGCAGACGGAAGAGCGCGTCAATCGTTCAGCCTGAGCGTGGCCCGCGGGCCAACCGGCTGCTGGGTTGGATTCGGGATGACCGATCCGGGGCCGGTAGCTGAGGCCGCCATCGACGCGTTAGCCGCGACGACACCGGTCAGAATCGGTCGTCATTGGCCGGGTAGACACCCAGTATTTCAATGTTGGTGGTGAAATAGGCCAGCTCGTCCATGGCGAGCTGCACATTTGGATCGTCGGGATGACCGTCGATATCTGCATAGAACTGGGTCGCTGTGAAGGACCCGTCGACCATGTAGCTCTCCAGCTTGGTCATGTTGATACCGTTGGTCGCGAATCCGCCCATCGCCTTGTAGAGAGCTGCCGGGATGTTGCGGACCTGAAAGACAAAGCTGGTGATCATGCCGTGGTTGCCACGGCGCTCCAGATTCGGCTCACGCGACATGGTCAGGAAGCGCGTGGTATTGTTGCCATGATCCTCGATATGGCGTGCCAGCACCTCAAGGCCGTAGATCTCTCCGGCCAATTCGCTGGCCAGCGCCGCATGGCTCTTGTCGCCTTGTTCAGCGACATCGCGCGCGGCGCGGGCGTTGTCCGGGCTGACGCGGCCGCGAATGTTGTTTTCGCTGAGGAAACGCGCACATTGCGGGAGCAGCACCAGATGCGAATGAGCGTCCTTGATATCCTCAAGCCGCGCACCAGGAACGCCAAGAAGATTGATATGCACCCGCACAAAGGCCTCATCAATGATGTGCAAACCGCTGTGGGGCAGCAGGCGGTGGATATCCGCAACGCGCCCGTAGGTGGAGTTCTCCACCGGCAGCATCGCCAATTCGGCTTCGCCGTTGCGGACAGCGTCAATGGCATCCTCGAAGTTGCGACAAGGCAGCACGTCCATGTCGGGGCGCTCCTTGCGGCAGGCTTCGTGGCTGTAGGAGCCAAGCTCCCCCTGAATGGCAATTCTATGGGTCATAACTGCGACATCCGTGCAAAACTTCAAAAACGGGCGTTTCGTCGCGCTGTCTATACCTTGCCACTTGAGAGGGGAAGCCTTAGACACCCTCCCAGACAGCTGAAATGGACTCGCGATCATGTTTGACACGATGACCCTTACCAAAGCGACCGCAGGCTTTTGCGGCGCTTTCCTCGTGCTCCTGCTAGGCAAATGGGCCGCAGAGGGGCTCTATCACACCGAAGCTCATGGCGAGGCTTCCTATGTGATCGAAGTGGAAGAGGCAGGTGCGGAAGAAGTAGTTGAAGTCGTCGACTTCGGCGAACTGATGGCCGCAGCAGATGTTGGCAAAGGTGCCAATGTCTTCAAGAAATGCTCCGCCTGCCACAAACTCGAAGCTGGTGCCAATAGCACCGGTCCTTACCTCTACGGAGTCGTTGGTCGCCCGATTGCTGCCGCAGATGGCTTTGGCTATTCCGCGTCGCTGGCGGGGATGGGCGGCGAATGGACAGCTGAAGAGCTCGATGCCTTCCTGACCAAGCCATCGCAATATGCGCCGGGCACCACCATGAGCTTCAGTGGCCTGAAAAAACAGAGCGATCGGGTGAACCTGATTGCCTATCTGGACAGCCTCGACAACTGATTTCAGTTGCTTTTGCCCATGATCAAAAGACCGCGCCAGTTGGTGCGGTCTTTTTGCTTTCGGGGTGTGCTGGCGCGGATTTGATGTCTAGGCAGGCGGGTTCATGCCCTGACATCGGTTGACACACGGGAAATTCAGCCAATCTGAACTTGAATGTAGGGGGTCGGCCCGCTTAGCTTTGGGACAGCGAATGATCCTGGCAGCGAAGGCCGGACAATGGAGGTATTGGCAGATGAAGACGCCCACCACACCGCGTCGTGCCGTTTTGGCCCGAGCGATTGATCCGCAACCGCTTTTTCGGGCCGTGATGACAGGGTTTGCCGCATTTGCGATGCTGGCACTGGCCGTCACCCTGGGACATGCCGAAGACAAGGTAATCAAAAGCCACGGGTTCACCGAATTTGGAGAGTTGAAATATGCCGAAGGCTTTGAACACTTCGACTACGTCAATCCGAAGGCGCCCAAAGGGGGCGAACTGTCTCTGTCGGCGGTGGGCACCTTTGACAGCATGAACCCCTATACCCGCAAGGGTCGGGGCGGCGCGATGTCGGCGGACCATTTTGAATCGCTGATGATTGGATCCTATGACGAGCCGGGATCCTACTATGGGCTGCTGGCCGAAAGCCTTGAGTATCCAGAAAGCCAGGATTGGGTGATTTTCAACATGCGCCCCGAAGCGCGGTTTTCGGATGGAACCCCTGTCACAGCTGAGGATGTGGTGTTTTCCCACAATCTGCTGCTGGAGCAGGGATTGCAGTCCTATGCGGAGGCGGTGAAGAAACGCATCCCCAAGGCCGAGGTTCTTGGCCCGCATCGGGTGAAATTCTACTTTTCGCCGGATTTCCCGCGCCGGGCGATGATCACGCAGGTCGGCGGCACCTCGGTGTTCTCCAAGGCATGGTTCGAGGCAGACCCGGAGAACCGCCGCCTGGATGAGCCGCGTCTGGATCCTGGCATCGGATCAGGTCCCTATGTGGTGGAAACGGTCGATGTGAACCAGCGCATCATCTACAAACGCAACCCCGACTATTGGGGTAACGACGTCAACGTGAACGTCGGGCGTCACAACTATGACCGCATCCGCATCGAGTATTTTGGCGACAGCGTGGCCGCGATGGAAGGGTTCAAGGCAGGCATTTACACCATGCGGCCAGAAAACAGCTCCAAGAGCTGGGCAACGTCGTATGAGTTCGATGCGGTCAAGGAGGGGGATGTGGTGAAGGGGGAATTCCCGGATGGCAATGTCCCGGCCGCCAGTGGGTTTGTGATGAACCTCCTGCGCCCTAAATTCCAAGATCCGCGCGTGCGTGAGGCGGTTCAGCTTGGCTATAATTTCGAATGGACCAATGACAGCCTGCAGTATGGGCTGTTCGCGCAGCGCCATTCCTTCTGGCAAGACACAGGGCTGGAAGCCAAGGGCCTCCCCGAGGGGCGCGAACTGGAGGTGCTGAAGGATCTGGGCGATCTCATTGATCCAGCGCTGCTGACCAGCGAACCGGTGATGGCTCATAGCTCCAACCCGGATCGTCCGGCGGATCGGCGTAACCTGCGTCGGGCCATGAAGCTGCTGGATGAGGCGGGATGGACTGTTGGCAACGACGGTCTGCGTCGCAACGCCGAAGGAGAGCTGCTGAAGCTGGAATTCCTGATCGATTCGCCGACGATCGAACGGATCGTGCAGCCCTATATCGCCAATCTGCGCCAGATAGGGATCGACGCGATTTCCAACCGGGTCGATTTTGCGCAATATACCAGCCGCCGTCGTGAAAAAGACTTCGACATGATCACCTACGCCTACCCGAAATATCTGCAACCTTCGACCGGGCTCTATCAGCAGTTTGGGTCTGACGCGCACGAGTTTTCGGTGTTCAACCCGGCTGGAATGGCGGATCCAGCAGTTGATACGCTGATCGGCGCGATCGTGAAGGCAGAAGAACAGGAAGAACTATATGCCAATGTGCGTGCCCTAGATCGCGTCCTGCGCGCCAAGCGGTTCATGGTGCCGACCTGGTATCTGGATGTGAACTGGGTGGCCTATTGGAATTTCTATGAGCAGCCAGAGACCCTGCCGCTGTTCGATCTGGGGCTGAGTGATGTCTGGTGGGTCAACGCCGAGAAAGAAGCGGCATTGAAATCCTCCGGCGCGTTGAGGTAAGCGCCTGACATGGCAGCCTATATCCTTAGACGTTTTCTTCTGGTGATCCCGACCCTGTTCGGGATCCTCGTCATCAATTTTGCTCTGGTGCAATTTGTGCCGGGGGGGCCGGTTGAGCAGATGATCGCTCAGCTGGAAGGCGGCGGTGACGTCTTTGAAGGCTTCGCCGGGGGCGGCGGGGATGCGGGCAGTGAGGCCGTTGCCGCCAATGACAACTACGCTGGCCGACAGGGGCTGCCGCCGGAGCTGATCGCAGAGCTGGAACGGCAGTATGGCCTGGACAAGCCGCCGTTGGAGCGGTTCCTCCTGATGGTCGGCAACTACATGCGCTTTGACTTTGGGGAGAGCTACTTTCGCAAGATTGATGTGATGGATCTGGTGCTGGAGAAAATGCCGGTGTCGATCTCCCTGGGGCTCTGGTCGACGCTGATCGCCTATCTGATTTCGATCCCGCTGGGCATCCGCAAGGCGTTGCGCGATGGCAGCCGGTTTGACACCTGGACCAGCGGTCTGATCATCGCAGCCTATGCGATCCCCGGCTTTCTGTTTGCGATTCTGCTGCTGGTGCTGTTTGCCGGCGGCTCTTACTGGCAGATCTTTCCACTGCGGGGGCTGACCTCCGACAATTGGGAGAGTCTCAGCCTGTTTGGCAAGGTGGCGGATTATTTCTGGCACATCACGCTGCCGGTAGTCGCCTCGACCATATCCGCCTTCGCCACGCTGACGCTGCTGACGAAGAACTCCTTTCTGGATGAGATCAAGAAGCAATATGTCATGACGGCACGGGCCAAGGGGCTGAGCGAGCGGCGCGTGCTCTACGGCCATGTCTTCCGCAACGCGATGCTGATCGTAATCGCGGGTTTTCCAGCAGTCTTCATCGGTGTGTTCTTCTCCGGCAGCCTGATCATCGAAACGATCTTCTCGCTCGATGGTCTGGGGCGGCTGGGGTTCGAGGCGGCCGTGGCGCGCGACTATCCGGTGATCTTTGGCACGCTGTTCATCTTTGGTTTGATGAGCCTTGTTGTCGGCATTATCTCCGACCTCATGTATGTGATCGTCGATCCGCGTATCGACTTTGAAAAGAGAGAGGGCTGACAGATGGCTTTGTCTCCGCTCAACCAGCGCCGCTGGAACAATTTCTGCCGCAATCGCCGGGCTTTCTGGTCGCTGTGGATCTTCTCGGTCCTGTTTGGCATTTCGCTCTTTGCCGAGTTCATCGCCAACGACAAACCGATGCTGGTCAACTACCGTGGTTCATATTTTACCCCGGTGTTCAATTTCTACCCGGAGACAGTCTTTGGTGGCGATTTCCAGACCGAGGCGGCGTATCGCGACCCTGAGGTTCGGTGTCTGATTGCCTCCGGCGGGATCGAAGACTGCTTTGACGACCCCGAAACTATTCTGGAAGAGATCGAGGCCGGTACATTTTCAGCAGACGGGTTCGTAGAAGGATGGGCCATCTGGCCGTTGATTCCCTATTCGTTTAACACCACGGTCGACCGGCCCGGTGCGGCACCGCTGCCACCGAATGGAGAGAACCTGCTGGGCACCGATGACACCAAACGGGATGTGCTGGCGCGGGTCATTCATGGTTTCCGTCTGTCGATCCTGTTTACCCTGATGGTCACCGGTGCAGCAACATTGGTCGGTATTGCTGCGGGTGCGGTTCAGGGGTTCTTTGGCGGATGGCTGGACCTGATCTTTCAGCGCGTGATCGAGATCTGGGGATCCATCCCGCAGCTCTATGTCATTATCATCATGTTTGCGATCCTTGGGCGCAGCTTCTGGTTGTTGGTGGTGCTGATGATCCTGTTCAGCTGGACCGCCCTTGTGAGCGTGGTGCGGGCCGAGTTCCTGCGCGCGCGAAATCTGGAATACGTCCGCGCTGCCAAGGCGCTCGGGGTCGGGAATATGACCATCATGTTCCGCCATATGCTGCCCAATGCGATGGTGGCGACGCTGACGTTTCTGCCTTTCATCGTGACGGGCACAATTGGCACGCTTGCAGGGCTGGACTTCCTCGGCTTTGGCCTGCCGTCCTCGGCGCCCTCGCTGGGCGAGCTGACCTTGCAGGCAAAACAGAACCTGGAGGCGCCCTGGCTTGCTTTCACCGCGTTTTTCACCTTTGCCATCATGCTGTCGCTGCTGGTCTTCATCTTTGAAGGGGTGCGCGATGCCTTTGACCCGAGAAAGACCTTCTCATGACCGGTTCAGGCTCTAATCCGCAGAATAGAGGCGTCGCGGCCTCCTGTTCGCCGCCGTGCGATGGTGCGACCCGCAAATGCTCCAACCCATGGGCAATCCGATGACAACACGCGATCAAACTGCGCCGCTATTAAACGTCGAGAACCTGCGCGTGTCTTTCCGCCAGGATGGAAAGGTGACCGAGGCCGTGCGCGGTGTGTCCTTCTCTGTTGGTCGCGGCGAAACAGTCGCGCTGGTGGGGGAGAGCGGGTCCGGGAAGTCGGTGACTGCGCTGTCCACCGTGTCATTGCTGGGGGACAGCGCCACTGTCAGCGGGTCTGTCACCTACGACGGACAGGAAATGGTCGGCGCCAGTGACCGCCGCCTTCGGCAGGTGCGCGGCAACGATATCAGCTTCATCTTTCAGGAGCCGATGACCTCGCTCAACCCGCTGCACACGATCGAGAAACAGCTGGCCGAGTCGCTGGCACTGCATCAGGGGCTGGCGGGCGCTGCGGCGCGGAACCGGATTTTGGACCTGCTGAACCGGGTTGGTATCCGCGACGCTGAAACCCGTCTCGATGCCTATCCGCATCAATTGTCGGGTGGTCAGCGCCAGCGGGTGATGATCGCGATGGCCTTGGCCAACCAGCCCGATATCCTGATCGCGGATGAACCCACCACCGCACTGGATGTCACGATCCAAGCCCAGATCCTTGAACTGCTCGGGGACCTGAAGGCCAGCGAGGGCATGGGGCTGCTGTTCATTACCCACGACCTGAGCATAGTGCGCCGGATCGCGGATCGTGTCTGTGTCATGCAGGCCGGAGTAATTGTCGAGACTGGACCGACAGCTGAGATTTTCGCCAATCCGCAGCATCCCTATACCCGCAAACTGCTGGATGCCGAACCCACAGGCCAGCCGGAGCCGGTGCCTCAGGCTGCTGAAGAGTTGGTTCGGACCGAGGATCTGAAGGTCTGGTTCCCCATCCAGAAAGGCTTGCTGAAACGTACCGTCGGCCATGTGAAGGCTGTGAACCCGACATCGCTTTCGGTGCGGGCGGGCGAAACGCTGGGCATCGTCGGCGAAAGCGGCAGCGGCAAGACAACGCTGGCTCTTGCCATCATGCGGCTGATTGCGTCGGACGGGCGTGTGGAGTTCCAGGGACAGGATCTGCGCCAGTGGTCTACGAGGGATCTGCGGCGGCTGCGTGCCGATATGCAGATCGTGTTTCAGGATCCTTTTGGCTCGCTCAGCCCGCGTATGACCTGCGCGCAGATCATTGCCGAAGGTCTGGCAATCCACAATGTCGATCAGGATCGGGATCCTCGGGATCTGGTGGCTGAGGTCATGACGGAGGTTGGTCTCGATCCGGCCTTTATGGATCGTTATCCGCATGAGTTCTCCGGCGGCCAGCGGCAGCGGATCGCCATTGCGCGAGCCATGGTGCTGCGGCCGAAACTGGTCGTGCTGGACGAACCCACATCGGCGCTGGACATGACGGTACAGGTTCAGATCGTCAACCTGCTGCGCGACCTGCAAAGGCGCTACGGGCTGGCCTATCTGTTCATCTCCCATGACCTGAACGTCGTGCGCGCGATGTCGCACAAGATGATCGTGATGAAGCAGGGCGATGTGGTGGAGGCGGGATCCGCTGCGGAACTCTTTGCCAACCCGTCGGATCCTTATACGCGGCAGTTGCTCGCTGCGGCTGGATGAGGGCTTGTTTCGGCGGAAAGGCCGGATCCTGAGCTTTGGTTCCGATGGCATGGGTGTCGCGACAGTTTGGCAGATCCGGCTTGCTGAAACGGCTGAGGCTGTCGCCGGCGCCTAACCTGCTGAGATAGCTAACAAGACTGCCCTGCACGGGTTATGTGGTGGGGCGGCCGTCCGGTGGGTTGGCACATCATGCCAACAAACGCGGCGTCGCCAATTGTGATTTGCGCGGCACATGTTTAAGTTGGTGGTTGCAGGTTGGCTTTGGCCTTGGCGCAGATCAAATCGGATCAATCATGAACGCTCCTACAATTCACAATGTGAACTGCGGCGATTGCCCCATTCGTCACCGCGCTGTTTGTGCGCGCTGTGATGCGGATGAATTGGAAGTCCTGGATTCGATCAAATACTACCGTACATATGAGGCCGGTCAGCCGATCACCTGGTCCGGCGACCGGATGGATTTCGTAGGGTCGGTTGTGTCCGGCATTGCGACCCTGACGCAGACGATGGAAGATGGCCGCACCCAGATGGTCGGCCTGCTCTTGCCCAGCGATTTTGTCGGGCGACCGGGGCGCGATACGGCTGCCTATAATGTCGTGGCGACATCCACGGTGGTCATGTGCTGTTTTCGCAAGAAACCGTTTGAGGACATGATGTCCCAGACGCCGCATGTGGCGCATCGGTTGCTTGAGATGACGCTGGACGAACTGGACGCGGCGCGGGAATGGATGCTGGTTCTGGGACGCAAGACAGCGCGCGAAAAAATCGCCAGCCTTCTGTCCATTCTGGCCCGGCGCGATGCGTCCCTACAGCGCCACAAGGACAGCAATCGGCGGGTATTCGATCTGCCGCTCACCCGGGAAGCAATGGCTGACTATCTGGGGCTGACGCTGGAGACAGTCAGCCGACAGGTCTCAGCGCTGCGTAGGGATGGTGTCATTGAACTGGAAGGCAAACGGCGTGTGACCGTGCCCGACATGGGCCGCCTGATGGAAGAAGCCGGCGACGACAGCGACGGGGGCTGTCTGATCTGACTTTCCGATAGAGCGCATGAGCAAGGGGCCAGCAACCGCGGCCCCTTCTTTTTTGGACCGCAGCTAATGCGCCATCAGAACCGGGACTTTGGCCTTCTCAAGCATGTTGCGGGTCGCACCGCCCAGGATTGCCTCGCGGAACCGGGAATGGCCGTAGGCGCCCATTACGATCAAATCGGCAGCCGTATCCACGGCGTGGCGGTTCAGCACATCGGAGACCCGGGTCATTGTTTTGCTCAGTACGTCGATCTCACATTTGACCCCGTGGCGTGACAGCATCTGGCAGAGCATTCCGCCTGGATCGGAACGTTCTGGACCGTGCTGCGGCGGATCAATCACCACCACACGCACCACATCCGCTGCCTGAAGCATCGGCAGCGCCTTGCGAATGGCGGTCATCGCTTCGATGCTTTCGTTCCAGGCAACCAGAACGGTTTTGGGTTGGTCGGGTAGTGGGCAGTCATCGGGAACCACCAGTACCGGCGCGCGGCCTTCGAATAGGGCGGCCTCGACGATGGCCTCCGCTTCGGCGGGGCGATCCTTGCCATAGGGCTGGCCCAAAACGACAAGATCAGAGAACCGCGCCATTCGTGCAACATGACGGCCGATATCGGCCATTTGCGCGACACCGGTCTCGACGTTGAAAGTCACGGCGGATCGCGTCAGCCGCTCGGTGGCGGCGGTTTCGATCTCGGCGACCTCCTCCTTGGCGCGGGCAAGGGTCTCCTGCAGTACCATCGCGTTGGCACCGGCGTAGTAGTACCCGGTCTGGGTGCGATCCACCCCCAGGCACAGGGCATCCAGATGGCCGTCGCTCAGGCGGGTCAGCGAGATGGATTGCTCCAGCTGGGCTCCGGTGTTTGCGGGTGTGGTAAGCACAGTCAGTAGTGTTTTGTAGGACATATTAACCTCACATGAGTACGAGCGACCGCAACAAACTTGTGGTTGTGCCGCGTGTTGCGCCATTGTGAAGGTGCTTCTCACATTCTGCGGCAAACCGTCTTGATACAGATCAAGGCGTTGTCCGGCGCAGTTTTGCATTTAAGGCTCAGAAAAAATCTGTCTGACGCGACCCAGAGAATCGTGTCGGGCAAGGAAAAGGGACGCAAGATGTCTAATTATATCAAGCTGATCGCGCTTGGTTTGGTCACGCTCTTTGCGATGATCGCGACCAATTACGCGCGGGATTTGGCCTATCAGGTTCATGCGATCATCATCATGATCGTGGCTGGTGGGCTGTTTCTATACACCCTACAACACACCGATGAGCCTGTGACTGCAACGGGATCGTTACAGGGCGAGTACTTTGACAGTGTTGTACGCGCCGGTGTGGTCGCAACCGCGTTCTGGGGTGTGGTCGGGTTTCTGGTCGGGGTGTTCATCGCCTTCCAGCTGGCCTTTCCGGTCCTGAACTTCGAATGGGCGCAGGGGCTGGCGAACTTTGGGCGGCTCCGTCCATTGCATACCTCGGCGGTGATTTTCGCCTTTGGCGGTAACGCGCTGATTGCGACATCTTTTTATGTGGTGCAGCGCACCTCGGCCGCCCGTCTCTGGGGGGGCAATCTGGCGTGGTTTGTGTTCTGGGGCTATCAGCTCTTCATCGTGCTGGCGGCGACCGGATATCTCTTCGGCTCGACCCAGTCGAAGGAATATGCCGAGCCGGAGTGGCACGTTGACCTGTGGCTGACCATCGTCTGGGTTGCCTATCTCGCGGTGTTCCTGGGCACCGTCATCAAGCGCAAGGAGCCGCATATCTATGTGGCCAACTGGTTCTACCTCGCCTTTATCGTCACCGTGGCGATGCTGCATCTGGTCAACAACATGACCATCCCGGTCAGCATCTGGGGATCCAAATCCGTGATCCTTTGGTCCGGTGTGCAGGATGCGATGGTGCAGTGGTGGTATGGCCACAATGCCGTCGGATTTTTCCTGACTGCGGGGTTCCTTGGCATGATGTATTATTTCGTGCCCAAGCAGGCGGAACGACCGGTGTTTTCATACAAGCTGTCGATCATCCACTTCTGGGCGTTGATCTTCCTTTATATCTGGGCGGGTCCCCACCATCTGCATTACACCGCGCTGCCGGATTGGGCGTCGACCCTTGGCATGGTGTTCTCCATCGTGCTGTGGATGCCCAGCTGGGGCGGCATGATCAACGGCCTGATGACACTGTCGGGTGCCTGGGACAAGCTGCGCACCGACCCGGTGATCCGTATGATGGTGATCTCGATCGGCTTTTATGGCATGTCCACCTTTGAAGGTCCGATGATGTCGATCCGCGCGGTGAACTCGCTGTCGCATTACACCGACTGGACCATTGGTCACGTTCACTCCGGTGCGCTTGGCTGGAACGGCATGATCACCTTTGGTGCCCTCTACTTCTTGGTGCCGGTTCTGTGGAAACGTGAGCGCCTCTATTCGCTCAGCCTGGTGTCCTGGCACTTCTGGCTGGCGACAATCGGCATCATTCTCTACGCGGCGTCGATGTGGGTGACCGGCATTATGGAAGGCCTGATGTGGCGTGAAGTGGATGCCAACGGGTTCCTTGTGAACTCCTTTGCCGACACCGTGGCTGCAAAGTTCCCGATGTATGTGGTGCGCGCCCTCGGCGGGGTCCTGTTCCTCGCTGGTGCTCTGATCATGTGCTACAATCTCTGGATGACCGTACGACGGGCGCCGGCCAAAGAGGCCAGCCTGACCGTTGCGGTTCCGGCTGAATAAGGAGGGCCGGACAATGGCAATTCTCGACAAACATAAAATCCTCGAGACCAATGCGACCCTCCTTCTGGTGTGCAGCTTTCTGGTTGTCACCATCGGTGGGCTGGTCCAGATCGCACCGCTGTTCTGGTTGGAAAACACCATCGAAGAGGTGGAAGGCATGCGCCCCTACACCCCGCTGGAGCTGGCCGGGCGTGACATCTATATCCGCGAAGGCTGCTATGTCTGCCACAGCCAGATGATCCGCCCCATGCGGGACGAAGTGGAACGTTACGGTCCTTATTCGCTGGCAGCGGAGTCGATGTATGACCATCCCTTCCAGTGGGGGTCCAAACGGACCGGCCCGGATCTGGCCCGTGTGGGTGGCCGCTATTCTGACGAATGGCACGTGGATCACCTGCGCGACCCGCAGTCGGTTGTCCCGGAATCGGTGATGCCCAAATATGGCTTCCTTGAGAACAACCGGATTGACGGCGAATACATCGGCGATGTGATGGCGGCGAACGCTTTTGTCGGTGTGCCCTATTCCGACGAGATGCTGGAAAATGCAGAGGCCGACTTTCGCGCCCAGAGCAATCCCGACGCCGATTATGACGGGCTTCTGGAGCGCTATGGCGAGAAGGTCAGCGTACGCAATTTCGACGGTCAGCCGGGGATCTCCGAGGCCGACGCGCTGATCGCTTATCTGCAAATGCTGGGGACTTTGGTTGATTTCTCGACCTTCACCCCCGCAGCCAACCGCTGATTGGAGGCAGGCATGGATATCTACACTCTGCTTCGGGAGTTTGCGGACAGCTGGATGTTGCTCTTTCTGTTCGTGTTCTTCCTGGCTGTTGTGATCTGGGCGTTCCGCCCCGGCAGCAGCAAGGTCTACAAGGACACCGCCAACATCCCCTTCCGGCATGAAGACAAACCCGCCCCAGAAATGGGTAAAGCCAAGGAGGCGCGGTCATGAGCAAGAAAGTGAAGAAGTTCGAGGACGATCCGAATACCACCGGCCACAGCTGGGACGGGATCGAGGAGTTCGACAACCCGATGCCACGTTGGTGGCTCTGGACCTTTTACGCGACCATTATCTGGGGCATTGGCTATACCATCGCCTATCCGGCCTGGCCGGGCATCCAGTCTGCGACTGCCGGTGTGTTGGGCTGGAACTCGCGGGCGCTGGTGGCAGAAGAAATCGCCGCGGTGAACGAGGCGAATGCCCCGATCAACAGCCGCCTTGAGGAGATTGAGCTTGCGTCGATTTCCACCGACCCCGAGCTGAACGGCTATGCGGTCTCGGCTGGTTCTGCGGTGTTCAAGACCTGGTGCGCCCAGTGTCACGGTGCCGGTGCCGCCGGGGCGAAAGGGTATCCGAACCTGTTGGATGACGATTGGCTTTGGGGCGGATCGATCGAGGATATCCACGCGACGATCGCCCATGGGATCCGCAACGAAGAAAGCGACGAGGCGCGTTATTCGGAGATGCCGGCCTTTGGTCGCGATGAGTTGCTGGAGAAGGAAGAGATTGATCAGGTCGTGAACTTCGTGATGTCGCTTTCGGGCGATCCTCAGGATGCGACGAAGGTGGAGGCGGGTGCGGTGGTCTTTGCCGACAATTGCGCCTCCTGCCACATGGACGACGGTACCGGTGACCGTTCACAGGGCGCTCCGAACCTGGCCGATGCCATCTGGCTCTATGGCGGGGATTACGCAACCCTGACAGAGACCGTCCACAATTCACGTTACGGGGTCATGCCAAACTGGAACACGCGTCTGACCGAGGCGCAGATCCGCGCGGTTTCGGCTTATGTGCACCAGTTGGGTGGCGGCGAATAGCTCTGCCTGTTTCGTGTCGCTGGATATGATCTCTGGGGCTGCCTTCGGGCGGCCCCATCTGCGTTCTGATAAGGCGAATTGTGGCGCATTTTTTGCTTGAAGCTACAGTTGCTGTAGGGTTTAGCAGGGTGGGGCAACCAGATAGGTGACCTCATGTCAGATACCCGCTTCCTTACCGCAACCTCTATGCTGGATATCACCGCGCCAGCAATTTCTGCTTTGATTTCAGCGCGTGGCTGGCAGCAGCTCGCACCCGCTGACCGGATCGGCGCCGCCTATACCTACGTCCGCAATGATATCCTCTTTGGCTATAACATCGCTGATACGCGGACAGCATCGCAGGTTCTGGCGGACGGCTACGGCCAATGCAATACCAAGGCAACCTTGCTGATGGCGCTGCTGCGGGCGCTTGGCATTCCGTGTCGTCTGCATGGCTTCACCATTGATAAGAGCCTCCAGCGCGGTGTTGTACCCGAACTGGTGTATTGGATGGCTCCGCGCAATATCCTGCATTCCTGGGTTGAGGTTCAGCTGGACGGCCAATGGATCAACCTGGAGGGTTTCATCCTGGATCAGGGCGTGCTCGGGGCTTTGCAGGCGGCATTTCCGGGGCGCGACACGCTATGTGGCTATGGCGCTGGCACCGATTGCCTGCAAGCGCCGATGGTCGCATGGCAAGGGCGCGACACCTATATTCAGAAAACCGGGATCAATGCAGATCTTGGTGTGTTCGATAGCCCGGATGCCTTCTACGCCCGCCACCGGCAGGACCTGCGCGGCATACGCGGTTGGCTCTATCGGAATGCCATTCGTCATTGGATGAACCATCGGGTCGCCGGGATCCGTCGCGGGCAGGTGCCGGTACTGCCAGGTGGGAGTAGTACATTGGAACCGCAGTTCTCCAGTCCGCTTCTTGCCGCGGACACCGGCCCGTATTCAACAGAGGGAGAGTAGATTTTGGCCGGTCTTTGATCCCGGTCAAATACAATGGACGGGATGCCGGATAGTCTTGCCTCATCAGACAGTGCCACCGATGTGCCCTTTCCAGCGCCGGTGGCCGTCCAGTCCGCTACCTGTCTTGCAGGGAAACGGACCCAGCGTCGGCTTTTCGATCTGTTCGCGCGTTTCCTGAAAAGCCGACGCTCTCGCTATCCCAAGCGTTCATCTCCATGTGCGGTGCCGGTTGCTCAGCCGATTGGGTTCTATCCCGCTGGCCACAATCACGCTAGGCTTGTTCCCGGAGCGCGGGACCGGTGACATCTCGCGGCTGCGCCCTGGTGTCACATCTGCGACGTGGCGACGCGGCCGACCGCGGGGAGAGGAGCGCAAAGGCCTCTACTTTATGGATTTATTGGGCGCGCCGTGGTTTCGGACGGAATGCCGCGCCCGGTTGACGATGTCGTCGCGACGGCAAAGGTGTGTTCCGCATACGCGTTTGATCCACGTCAAGGTTCGTCCGGGGCGCATCTGGGACAACCGCTGCAACAATGCAAGATTTGGAGTGAGTCCGTGAGCGATTCCGATCCCGCCCCCAGCCTATATGCCGCCAGAGAGCCGATTTTCCCCCGCCGCGTGTCCGGCGCCTTTCGTAACCTGAAGTGGTATATCATGGCGGTAACGCTGGGGATCTACTACCTGACGCCATGGATCCGCTGGGACCGTGGTCCGGCGCTGCCCGATCAGGCGGTGTTGCTGGATCTGGCCAATCGGCGGTTTTACTTCTTCTGGATCGAAATCTGGCCGCATGAGTTCTATTTCGTTGCGGGCTTGCTGATCATGGCAGGGCTGGGGTTGTTTCTGTTCACCTCGGCGCTGGGGCGTGTCTGGTGCGGCTATGCCTGCCCGCAGACGGTCTGGACGGATCTGTTCATCCTGGTCGAGCGCTGGGTCGAGGGGGATCGGAACGCGCGCCTTCGCCTGCACCGCCAACAGAAGCTGGATTTTCGCAAGGCGCGTCTGCGGATCACCAAGTGGGTGCTCTGGCTGTTGATTGGTCTCGCAACCGGGGGGGCCTGGGTCTTCTATTTTGCAGATGCACCGACACTGCTGCATGATCTTGTCACCGGGAATGCCCACCCGGTCGCTTATACCACTATTGCCATCCTGACCGGGACCACTTTCCTCTTCGGTGGTTTTGCGCGTGAGCAGATCTGTATCTACGCCTGCCCCTGGCCACGCATTCAGGCGGCGATGATGGACGAGGATACGCTGACCGTCGGCTACCGCGAATGGCGGGGAGAGCCGCGCGGCAAACCGCGCAAGACCGATGAGCCGGGGCTGGTCCACGGCGATTGCATCGACTGTATGGCCTGCGTCAACGTCTGCCCGATGGGGATCGACATCCGCGATGGTCAGCAGATGGAATGTATCACCTGTGCGCTTTGCATAGACGCCTGCGATGATGTGATGGAACGGATCGGTAAGCCGCGCGGGCTGATCGACTATATGGCGCTCAGTGACGAGGCGAATGAGCGCGCAGGTCATCCACCCAAGAACATCTGGAAGCATATCCTGCGCCCGCGCACGCTGATGTATACGGCACTCTGGGGGGGCGTTGGTCTGGCGCTCCTGTTTGCCCTGTTCATCCGTTCGGACATCGAGTTGACGGTGGCCCCGGTGCGCAACCCGACCTTTGTGACGCTCTCGGACGGCTCGATCCGTAACACTTATGATGTGCGGTTGCGGAACAAGACTGGAGAGCCACGCCCGTTTGAACTTTCGATCAAGGGAGCGCCAGGCATGCAGCTCACGCTGGAAGGCATTGATGGCTCAATCGTCACGGTGCCTGCCGATACCAGCCTGCTTCAGCGCGTTTATATCGTGGCACCGAAATCCGCCGATGCCGCCGCAACGCGCAGCACGCCGGTGCGGATCTGGGTTGCAGATATCGACAATGGCGAACGTGCGTATAAGGATACCAGCTTTAACGGGAACGGGAGCAGCCAATGACCGAGGGCAAACCGACACGACAGTTCACCGGCTGGCACGCGCTTATGATCTTCGGCGGCGCCTTCACCGTGATCATCGCTGTCAATATCGCGCTGGCGGTCAATGCGGTGCGGACGTTTCCTGGGTTGGAGGTCAAGAACAGCTATGTCGCAAGCCAGAGCTTCGATGCCCGTCGCGATGCGCAGCAGGCTCTGGGCTGGTCAGTCTATGCCTCGGCCGCCGGGGATCAGGTGAAACTGGAGATAACCGATGCCAATGGCGCACCGGTTGAGGTGGCACATTTGGCAGCGACACTCGGCCGTGCCACCCATGTGAAGGATGATCAGACACCTGATTTTCGCTTTGACGGTACGGCCTATGTCGCAGCTGCGCAGCTGAGCGCGGGCAATTGGAACATCCGAATGGTGGCCCGGGCCGAGGATGGCACCGAATTCACGCAGCGGGTCATCCTGCACGTGGCGCGGTAACTGGCCATGAGCACCGCCTTTGGCCCCCAACTGGCCGCATGCCCCGGCTGTGTCGCAGCGCCAAACGGCGCGGTTGAGCAGGCGCCGACCGAGGCACGTCTGGCCCTGTCGCTGCCCAGTATTCATTGTCAGGCCTGCATCTCCACGGTGGAGCGGGGTCTGAATGCGGTGCCGGGCGTGCGGAGCGCTCGGGTCAATCTCACTCTGAAACGCGCGCTGATTGAGGCCGATCCCGAGGTGCGTGCGCTTGATCTGGTGCCAGTATTGGAACAGCTTGGGTTCGAGGCGCACGAGCTTGACCTGTCGGCGTTGGGCGCGACCGAGACCGATCAGGCGGGACGTGAGCTGCTGATGCGTCTGGCGGTGGCCTTCTTCGCGTCGATGAATGTGATGCTGCTGTCGGTCTCGGTCTGGTCAGGGGCAAGCGATGCAACCCGTGACATGTTCCACTGGATCTCTGCGGCGATCACCTTCCCGGCGATCCTCTTCGCCGGGCAGCCTTTTTTTCGCAACGCCTGGCAGGCCTTGCGGGTGGGGCGGCTCAATATGGATGTGCCGATTGTTCTGGCAATCGTCCTGGCGCTGGTGACCTCTCTGTGGGAGACCTCGCTCTCTGGTGAACACGCCTATTTCGACGCGGCGCTGACATTGACGTTCTTCCTGCTGGCCGGTCGCTATCTGGACCATCGTACCCGCGCTGTGGCGCGTTCTGCGGCCGAGGAACTGGCGGCACTGGAGGTCCCGCGCGCCCTGCGGCTGGATGAGGCCGGGCAACCGGCGGAGGTTGCCGTTGCCGATCTGGCCATTGACGATCGTATTCTGGTACGCCCGGGCGGTCGGATGCCTGTGGATGGTGTCGTCCTGGACGGGCAGTCGGAACTGGATCGCTCTTTGCTGACCGGTGAAACGCTGCCGGTTTTTGCCGAAGTTGGGAGCCTTGTTTCGGCGGGTGAGGTCAATCTGACCGGACCCTTGATTGTGCGCGCGACCGCCGTCGGGGCCGAGAGCTCCCTGCATCAGCTTGCCGATCTGGTTGCCGTCGCAGAGTCCGGGCGGTCACGCTATACGTCGCTGGCGGATCGCGCGGCGAAGCTATATGCGCCCGGGGTTCATATCCTGTCCGCGCTGGCCTTCCTTGGCTGGTATCTCTTTACCTTCGACGTGCGAGTGGCGCTGAATATTGCCGCTGCGGTGCTTATCATCACCTGTCCCTGCGCGCTGGGGCTGGCGGTCCCTGCGGTGACAACTGCGGCCTCGGGGCGGTTGTTCAAGAAAGGCATGTTGATCAAACACGCAACTGCGCTGGAACGTCTCGCTGAGGTCGATATCGTAGTTTTCGATAAGACCGGCACGCTGACCAATGGCAACCCTCAATGCGATGACTTCGACCAGCTGTCTCTGCCAGATCAGCGGTTGGCCTATGCGCTGGCACAGGGGTCTGATCATCCGCTGTCGGTTGCAATCTGCCGTGCTGCGGAACAGGCCGGGATTGAGCCTGCGTTGCTGACAAGGCAGGAAGAGGTGCCGGGATTTGGCACCGAGGGGCAGCACGGGGGGCAGCGGGTGCGTCTGGGGCGCGCGGCATGGGTTGGCGCGGCGCCGGGGCAGAAGACCGCCGCCTATCTTGATCGCGGTGATGGTGCGCCACCGGCTTTGACGTTTTCGGATAGTCTGCGTCCCGGCGCCGCTGCGGCGGTAGAAGCGTTGCAGGCGGCGGGAAAGGACGTCTGGCTGATTTCGGGTGACACTGAAGGAGCGGTGAGCGAACTTGCAGGCCGCCTCGGGATCCAGAACTGGATGGCCTCCGCCTTGCCGCAGGATAAATGCGATCAGGTCTCGGCCCTGTCCAGCGCGGGCCACCGGGTGCTGATGGTCGGTGATGGTTTGAATGACACTGCTGCGTTGGCGACAGCACATGTGTCCATTTCGCCCGCTTCGGCGCTGGATGCAGCGCGGGTTGCGTCGGATATCGTTCTGCTGGGACAGGATCTGGCCCCCATAGCCGAGGCCTGTAATGTCGCGCAGAAGGCAACACGACGCATTCGCGACAACTTTCGCATTGCGACACTCTACAACGTGATCGCGGTTCCCTTGGCGGTGGCAGGGCTTGCGACCCCTCTTGTGGCTGCCTTGGCGATGTCGACATCGTCGATTACAGTATCCCTAAACGCGTTGCGCCTGCGCTGATGATGACCGCAGGCGACCGGCAGGCCAATTCAAGAGAGCCAAGATGAGCGTACTTACCTATCTGATACCGATCTCCCTTTTCCTGGGGGGCGTGGGACTTGTCGGTTTTCTCTATACTGTGCGCTCGAACCAATATGACGATCCAGAAGGTGATGCGCGCAGGATTCTCAGCGACGAATGGGATGATCACCCCAAGCCGTGATTGAACGCTCGCGTGATGGCACGGACCTGCAAAAGAAAAGGCGCCTTCTGGCGCCTTTTCCTATTGGCTTTGTGGCCCGCTTCAGGAGGGGCCGACCGTTTCGCAGGTGATGTTGCGGGCAGAGAGGCGGCGGCAGGCGAGGGCCGCACTCTCCTTGGTCATGCCAAGAAAATTGGCATCAAAGCCACGAGGTGTCTTAACAACTTTGCGCAGGCTGCCATCGAGGGTTGCCATTTCGGCAAGTGCCGTGCGCAGCAGCACTTTTTCGGCCTGATAGCGGCTGCCGTAGCGGCCCACGTTGATACCCCAGTAGCGCCCGCCCGAGGTTGAGAGCCGGGTGACAACCACCGGTTCCGGCTCGGCTGCGGTCTGGTTCGTGGCCAGCCGTGCCGGACGGGCCATGGGGCGCAGACCTACAAAGGGGCGTGGCCTGGCAATCGGAGCAGCCGTTTGTTCGGCTACGGCCGCCACGATTTCTGCCTCGGCGATGGCAGCCGTGATGCTGGCCTGTAGAACATCGCGATCCAGCTTCGGCGGTGCCTCTGCTGCAGGGATTTCGCTGGTGGTCGTCTCGGTCTCAGCCTCGGTCTGAGCCTCGGCCAGCACTGTTGCGGCCTCAGGTTCAGCGGCGCCTGGACGGCGTCTGGGGCGCAGGCTGGTTTTCACCAGACCCGAGACGCGAATGGTCTTGCCCGCCGCCCCGTCGGCAGCCGGTTCGTCAGCGCTGGCCAGCTGGGTGCCAAGACCACGATTGCCCTGGTAGGGCGGGCGCGCCGGCCGCCGCAATTTGGCGCTGCTTGGCGCGCGGCGAAACCCAAGATCGAGGAGTTCGGCGACTTTGGCATTACGAGAGGTTGATGATTTGCCGCCAAAAACAGTGGCAATGATCCGTTCGTTGCCACGTTCTGCGGAGGCGACGAGATTGAAACCTGCGGCCCGGGTGTAGCCGGTCTTGATCCCGTCGGCACCGCGATAGGCCGCAAGAAGACGACGGTTGGTGTTGGGCACGTTGCGCACACCGGCATCCGCCGAACGGCGCGAGAACAGATTGTAATACTCGGGATAATCATAGAGCAGATGCCGCCCGAGCGTGGTCATGTCACGCGCGGTGGACAGATGCCCGTTCTGGGTGAGGCCATGGGCGTTTTTGAACGTGGTGCGAGACATCCCAAGCGCCTTGGCCGTGCGGGTCATGCGGCGGGCGAAGGCGGCTTCGGATCCGGCGAGTGTCTCGCCAATGGCAGTGGCGGCATCATTGGCGGATTTTACGGCAGCGGCCCGAATTAGGTAGCGAAAGGCGATGCGCTGTCCGGCCTTCAAACCCAGTTTCGACGGTTGCTCGGATGCGGCGTTACGGCTGATCTTCACCTCTGTATCGAGGCTAATCTCGCCGTTGCGAATGGCTTCAAACGCAATATAGAGCGTCATCATCTTGGTCAGCGAGGCCGGGTGCAGCCGGGTGTCTGCATTTCGGGAGTGCAGGACTTCGCCCGTCCGGGCGTCGATGACCATCGCGGCATAGGGGGCTGCCATCGCACTGGGCGGCGCAGTTGCGACCATCGATAGGAAAATAACCAGTCCCAAGACCCAACGCCCCAAACGGGAATACACCCGCAAAGCGCGGATCAGCGGAGTCCGCCTGACCTGCACGATATCTGCCATTTTTGCCTCTTGTCGCCGGTTTTCCGACTGACGTTTTTGCCTGTATTAAAAAAGCGTAGCACAGGGTCACTTTGGAATAAACAGCCCGGTTTTTAAGGAAAAATCGAGTTCAGAGTTTGCTCTTCGACATCTAGTGGTGCGCTGCAATGATGACCACTAGATCGGCGGTTGGTTAAGGAAGTGTTAGCGAAAAAAATTGCTGCGGCGCGTGCTATTGGCGGTTGCACGCCTGCGTCTGGTGCCCTGCTGCAACAAGGCACGGCCGACACGCCGCCCATTGAGCGATTCCAGCAGGGCATGACGGGCTGAATCAGCGAGTCTGTCAGGGGTGATGCGGTCCTGTCGTGTAGAAGGGGCCCATGTAGGCCAGCTCCAGAGAGAAGGCGCAGGGGGTGGAGATTCGTGCTGTGATTGCGGTTTTCAACGCCGCAAGCAGCCTGTTGGAAAACGCGGCATCGCGATGGGGTTTCACCAGAACGGACACCTTCACCACAACATGGCTGTGATGATAGGCGTCGGTCGGATAGCCGCGTCCCTTGCAATCACCGGCCCCATCGTCGTGGGATAGGATGACCTGTTCGATTTCTGCCAGGATCGCGGGGATGTCGAGATCCAGATCGCTGCTGTATTTGATTTCGGCGTGGGGCATTGGTGTGTCCGTTTGTTGAGTGATGAAGGCGAGAGTCGCGATAGCGCGGATCAGCCGATCTCAGCCACCAGCGCGGGCAGTGCGCCCAGATCCGCGATTTCGGTGTATCGAGGGCTATGGGTCGGCGCCGGAGCAAACTCGACCTCCCAGATCAATCCATGCGGCACATATGTGCCCCAGCCGCCTGCCTCGATTGCCGGGACCACGTCCGAACGCATGGAATTGCCAACCATCATCGCCCGCTCCGCGCCATCGCCGTGGCGCAGGAAAATATCGGCATAGATCTGCGGCGTCTTCTCCGAGACGATTTCGACCCCGTCGAACAGATCACCCAGCCCGGATTGCGCCAGCTTGCGCTCCTGATCCAGCAGGTCGCCTTTTGTGACCAGCACCACGCGGTGGCTGTCGGCCAGAGCTTCAACCGCTGTCCGCGCGTTCTCCAGCAACTCGATAGGGTAGGAGAGCATCATCTGCCCGGCGGTGATCAGCTCCTGTATGACGCAGGCAGGCACCTGGGCCTCTGTCACGTCAATGGCGGTTTCAATCATCGACAGGGTGAACCCCTTAACGCCATATCCATAACGCCCGAGGTTCTGTTTTTCCGCTGCCAGCAGCCGCTCCCCCAAAGCCTGCGAATCGAGATCATCGGGAACGTGATCCATCAGCAATTCGGCAAAGCGGTCCTGGGTGATGCGGAAAAATCGTTCATTATGCCAAAGGGTATCATCGGCATCGAAGCCAATTGTTGTCAATTTTCGAGTCAATCCGACACTCTCAATCCCTTTTCCTATCCATCAGAAAGGCTATATAAGCGGGACATCAAAATCCATCCACGATCGGAAGTCTGTGCCAATGCTGCCTACGCCAGTTATGATGTCGGATCATTCAGATGACGATACCGATCTCGGTGTCCTGACCAAGACCCGACCCAAAACGCAGCGTCCGCCGCGCTACAAGGTGCTGTTGCTGAATGACGATTACACTCCGATGGAGTTCGTGGTCATGGTGCTGGAACGGTTCTTCAGCATGACCCATGCCGAGGCCTTCGAAGTAATGCTCACCGTTCACAAGAAAGGCGTCGCGGTGGTCGGCGTTTTCAGCCATGAGATCGCCGAGACAAAAGTGGGGCAAGTGATGGATTTTGCCCACCGCCATCAGCATCCGTTGCAATGCACGATGGAAAAAGAAGAATAAAAAGAGGCTTTTAGATGTCTGTTCGCCTGTCCCTGGCCGTCGAGACGGGCGGATTTTCCGTGCCCGAATCCGGCCGCATCGTTGTGTTTCACCCGCTGTCCGACCTTGACCTGTCGGCGCTGCCAAAAGAGCGGCTGCTGATCGTACAACCCTTTGCGCCCGATCATATTGCGCTGGCGGGCCAAGGCTACGATTGCGTGCCCGAACTGCCTGCGGACGAGCGGTTCGCGGCAGCGGTTGTTCTCTTGCCACGGGCGAAGGCTCTGGCGCGCGCGCTGTTGGCCAAGGCCGCCGGGGTCTGCGACGGCCCCGTGCTTGTCGATGGTGGCAAGACCGATGGGGTCGATTCGGTGCTGAAGGCGCTGCGTGCCCGCACCGAAGTGTCGGCCCCGATATCAAAGGCACACGGCAAGGCGTTCTGGTTCGACGCGACGCACTCCGATCTGGCGGACTGGCAGGGCGCAGCTGCCCAGGTCGAGGGTGGTTTTCAGACGGCTCCCGGTGTGTTCTCCGCCGATGGCATTGATCCGGCTTCGGCTCTGCTGGTCGCCGCACTGCCGGAGAAGCTGGGCCGCAATGTGGTCGATCTTGGGGCTGGGTGGGGCTATCTCGCCGCTGCGATCCTGCAACGCGAGGGCGTGACGGCGCTGCATCTGATTGAGGCCGATCATAATGCCCTCAGCTGCGCACGAAAGAACGTCAGCGATCCCCGCGCCCACTTCCACTGGGCCGATGCCCGCAGCTGGTCTGCGCCAGAACGGGTCGATTGCGTCATCTCCAATCCGCCGTTCCACACCGGGCGCACGGCAGAACCGTCGCTCGGACAGGCGTTTATCACTGCGGCGTCCGGTATGCTGGCACCGTCAGGGTCGCTCTGGATTGTTGCAAACCGGCATCTGCCCTATGAGGCGACGCTTGCCGAGCAGTTCGTAACAGTCGATGAGGTCGCCGGGGACAATCGGTTCAAGGTGCTGCGGGCCAGCCGACCGCGTCGTCACCGTCGCTGACAACGACCAAACACAAAGGGTGGTTCCCTTGTTTCTGTCGGCAGTCTAGGTTGCTGAAAAACGGGGTGGTGCCGTGGCGCCCTCCGGATCCTGACGGAGATCATTCATGTCTTTTTCCATTTCCGGCAAAACGGCCATCGTCACCGGTTCGGCCAGTGGCATCGGTCTTGCCATTGGCAAACAATTCGCAGCAGCCGGTGCCAATGTCATGTTTGCCGATACCGATGAGGCGGCGCTGCTGAGCGAGCTTGGCACGCAAGCGGATGAAAGCAATATCCGGTACTTTGCCGGGGACCTTCGGGAACGGCTCACCATTGCCAATCTTTTGTCGGCAACCATTGATGCCTTCGACGATATCGACATCCTGGTCAATGGCGCACGGCAGGTGGTGCCGACCGATCCGCTGGACCCGGAAGACAAGTCGATGGAGCTGCTGCTCAACGAGACGCTGTTGCCGACCATGCGCCTGTCGCAACAGGTCGCACGGCGGATGATCAAACAGGGTGAGCAACGCGACAATGGCGGGCCCAATGGCGCCATCATCAACCTGTCATCCATCGCCGCGCGCCGCTCGCACCCGGAACTGCTGGCCTATTGTGTGGCTTCGGCTGCGCTTGATCAGTTGACCCGGTCGCTGTCGGTTTCGCTGGCCCCTCATAGGATCCGGGTCAACTCCATTGCGTTCGGCTCTGTAATGAGCGCGTCGATGCAGGCGACGCTCAAGGATAATCGCGCCTATCGGCAGGATATCGAACGCCATACCCCCTTGGGGCGTATTGCCTCTCCCAGTGAACTGACCGAGGCGGCGCAGTTCCTGGCCTCTGACGCGGCGGCTTTTATGACCGGCCAGATCGTTACCCTGGACGGTGGCCGCACGCTGCTGGACACTGTCGCGGTGCCGGTCCATTAAGCGGCTTTCACCTTTGCGCATATAGGCGACCAGATGAGCATTGAAATGATCGACGAAAAAGCCCGAGCGGCAGCTTGGTTCAGATCCTTGCGTGATACGATTGTGGCCGCCTTCGAGGCGCTGGAAGACAGCCATGCCAGCGGCCCTTTCAGTGATCAGCCTGCCGGCCGTTTCGAGGTCAGCGAAACTACGCGCTCTGCCGAGGATGGCAGTGATGCCGGTGGTGGCCTGATGAGCGTGATGCGCGGCGGTCGCGTCTTTGAAAAGGTCGGCGTGAATATCTCTGAGGTCTACGGCACATTGGGTGAGCGCGCCCAGAATGCCATGGCGGCGCGCAAGGGCATTCCGGGGATGAAGGACGATCCGCGCTTCTGGGCCTCTGGCATCTCTCTTGTGGCACATATGCAGAACCCCCATGCCCCCGCGGTCCATATGAACACGCGGATGTTCTGGACCCCGCATGCCTGGTGGTTTGGCGGGGGGTCTGACCTGAATCCATGTATCGAATACGATGAGGACACCGCCCATTTCCACCGCATGCAGGAACAGCACTTGGCGGCCCATGGCGCCGGGCTGTATCCCCAGCTCAAGGTCTGGGCGGATGAGTATTTCTACATCCCTCACCGGCAGAGGGCGCGCGGGGTTGGCGGCATCTTCATGGATGACCGCAACAGCGGCGACTGGGAGGCGGATTTCGCCCTGACGCAGGATATTGGCCGCGCCTTCCTTCCTGCCTATCTGCCGTTGGTCGAAAAACGCAGGCCGATGGCATTTGGCGCAGCGGAGAAAGACGTCCAGCTGGTCCATCGCGGCCTCTATGCCGAGTATAATCTGGTCTATGACCGCGGCACCAAATTCGGCCTGGAAACCGGCCATGACGCCAATGCCGTCCTGATGAGCCTGCCGCCGATGGCGAAATGGGTCTGATCAAGGCGCGCGATCTCCTGCTGATGGCGCGGGCGCGCTGTCTTGATCATTGCTCTGAACGGGCTGGCGGGCTTTACTGAACCAAAGCGAAAATCGCAGAGATCGGGCAGGTCGGGATGAGCAGATTTTGGTGGGTGCTTGCAGGGATGATGGTCCTTGCCGCTTGTAGCGGCCGAACAACACCGGTTGCGCCACCGACACCGCCAATAGGCCAGCCGGTGCAGCCCGGAGAAACCACCGCCAGCCTTGCCGCGGCGCGGGCGCGGCTGATCACCCACCCTAAATTCGCCGACAGCGATCCGCACCCCTGGGACGGGCGCACGCCATGGTCGTACCCCATCCATGGCATCGACGTCTCACGCTGGCAGGGGGACATCGACTGGCGCCGGGTTCGGGCTGCAGGCATCAGCTTTGCCTATCTGAAGGCAACTGAAGGCGGTGATCTCACCGATCCGAAATTCCGCGATCACTGGCGTGCCGCACGACAGGCGGGCGTCAAACGCGGCGCCTATCATTACTTCTACTTCTGCCGCCCGGCCGCGGAACAGGCGCGCTGGTTCATCCGTCATGTCCCCCGCGACAGCGCGGCCCTGCCGCATGTGCTGGACATGGAGTGGACGCCACATTCTCGCACCTGCACCAAACGTCCCTCCGGCGCCAAGGTGCGGGCGGAGGCAAAGCGGTTTCTGGACCTTCTGGAAGCGCATTATGGCCAGCGGCCTGTGCTCTACACGACGGTGGATTTCTACCGTGAGACCAGCATCGGCCGCCTGCGGGATACTGAGTTCTGGTTGCGCTCGGTCGCGGATCACCCGCATGTCACCTATCCTGGTGCGCTCTGGCGGTTCTGGCAATATACCGGCACCGGACGCGTGCCCGGGATCGCTGGCAACGTCGACCTCAACGTCTTTGGCGGCGGGCCAGAGCGTTGGCTGCGGTGGTCGGGGCAGATCTGAGCTGCACCGGTCGGGCCATCTTCTGGCTCAAAATATCCCGGAGCGCGAGGCAGCGCCTCGCATTCTACTGCTGATCCTGGTGCTTCCAGTCGAAAAAGCCCGCTCCGGCCTGCGCCAGAAGTTTCGCGGCCATCTCGCGGCCCAGCTCCGCACCATCTTCGAGCGCACAGGTCTGATCGTCATTGATCGCTTCCGATCCGTCAGGGCGTAGGACTTCGCCGCGCAGCCTCAGGCTGTTGCCCTCCAACGTCGCAAGACCAGCGATCGGGGTCTCGCAAGAGCCATCCAGCGCGGCAAGAAATGCGCGCTCGGCGGTCAGGCGTAGCCCGGTCTCGCGGTCATGCAGAGCTGCCAGCATATCTCCGATACGGCTGTCGCCATGCCGGCGCTCAATGCCAATGGCACCCTGGGCGACGGCGGGCAGCATGTCTTCTGGGGGGATGGCGGTTGCCGGAACCTGATCGGCGCCAAGACGGTTGAGCCCGGCCATCGCCAGAAAGGTGCATTCGGCCACACCATCGCGCAGTTTGGTCAGCCGTGTCTGCACATTGCCACGAAATTCCACGACCTTGAGATCGGGACGCCGATGCAGAAGCTGTGCGCGCCGCCGCAGTGAGGAGGTGCCGACAACGGCGCCTTCGCGCAGCTCCGCGATGGATGAGACATTGGCGCAGATGAAGGCATCACGCACGTCTTCACGCGGCAGATAGGTGTCCAGCAGCAACCCCGCAGGCTGCGCTACGGGCATGTCCTTCATGGAATGCACTGCAATGTCGATGGCACCGGACAGCAGGTCCTCTTCGATTTCCTTCGTGAACAGCCCCTTGCCACCCAATGTCTTCAGCGGTTTATCTGCCTCGATCAGCGCCTGATTGTCACCGCTGGTCTTGATCACGACAATGTCGAATGCGTCCTGTGGCAGATCGAAGGCGGCCATGAGCCGGGCGCGGGTTTCATGGGCCTGGGCCAGCGCCAAAGGCGAACCGCGGGTGCCGATTTTCAGGGGCGAAGCGGGGGAGGGCAGATCGATCTGTGTCATATATCGACCCTTAATCGCGACATAATGCCATGACAAGCACCGGTCCTGCTGCCCTTGACAATTTGCCGCCAAGGCTAGACCTCAGATGCAACACAGATATGAGGGTGATCATGGCCGAACAGAAGAAGCTGCTGCGCGCATTGGCGGGCGAGACACAGGATGTGCCGCCGATCTGGATGATGCGCCAGGCGGGCCGCTATTTGCCCGAGTACCGCGCCACCAGGGCTGAGGCCGGCGACTTTCTGTCGCTCTGCTATAATCCGGAACTGGCGACTGAGGTGACGCTGCAGCCGATCCGTCGCTACGGTTTCGATGCAGCGATTCTGTTTGCCGATATCCTCTTGGTGCCGCAGGCACTCGGGGCTGATCTTTGGTTCGTGACCGGCGAGGGGCCGCGCCTGTCGACGGTCACAACGGAGAGCGATTTTGCCAAGTTGGGACCGGTCAGCGAAATCCATGAGACGCTGAACCCGATCTATGAAACCGTGCGGCTGCTCTCGGCTGCCTTGCCCCGCGAAACCACGCTGATCGGCTTTGCCGGAGCGCCCTGGACCGTCGCGACCTATATGATCGCGGGACGCGGCACGCCGGATCAGGGGCCTGCGCATCTGCTGCGTCAGGAAAACAATCCGCTGTTTGAGGCGCTGCTGAACCGTATCACTGAGGCGACGATCGAATATCTCTCGATGCAGATCAAAGCCGGTGCCGAAGTGGTCAAGATCTTTGACAGCTGGGCAGGATCGCTGAGTGGCGAGGCGTTTGAGAAATACGCATTGGCTCCCTGCCGCCAGATCACTGCCGCGCTGAAACAGCGCCATCCCGAAATTCCGGTGATCGGTTTCCCGCGTGAGGCGGGGGAAAAATATGTCGGTTTTGCCGGGGCGACGGGTGTCGATTGTGTGGCGCTTGATAACTCCGTTGACCCCGAATGGGCGGCGGCCAATGTGCAGGTTGACGGCTGTGTTCAGGGCAATCTTGCCTCGCGCCATATGGTGACGGGGGGGCAGGAGCTGATTGATGACACCCACCGTATCGTCAAAGCTTTCGGCAAGGGGCCGCATATCTTTAACCTCGGCCACGGGATCACCCCGGATGCCGATCCGGACAATGTGCAACGGATGATCGACGCGGTGCGCGGCAGCTGACCGGGCCGAACAGAGCTGTCCGGCGATCATGTTCGTCTTGCGCGCTGAGGCCAATTGCGGCATCAGCGCGTTTTCCACTCACGCCGAAAGGGCAAGTCGATGGATTACAAGAAATCTGGAGCCCCCAGAATGGGCAAAAACAGCCCGCGTCATCAGGAGCATAATGCCAAGGGCAGCGCCAAGAACCCCTATGGTGCGCGCGAAACCAAAGCCGAACTCCTGGCGCGGATGAAAGCAGCGGCGGAGAAGGCCAAGAAAGACAGCTGATCCTAGCGCTGCCGTTGCCTCAGCTCCGCCAGTATCTCGGAATTGTGCTGGCCACGTGCCGGGGCCGGTGGGACCTCCCAGCTGTCCTGACCAGAGAACCGTGGCGCCGCAGCGGCCTGGAGGCCATTCTCAGCTGTTACCCAGGTCCTGCGCTGGTTCATCGGATGTGCCTCTGCCTCGATGGGTGACAATACCGGTGCCACGCAGGCGTCGCTGCCCTTGAATAGCCTGTCCCAGTGGTCGCGCGGCTGCGCGGCAAAGATACCGGCCAGCCTTGCGCCCAGCACCGGCCAGAGGCTTTTGTCGTGCTGCCGGGCGAATTGGGCATCCTCGCTCAGATCGAGGCGCGACAGAAACTCGGCGTAAAACTGTGGTTCCAGACATTGCACGCTGATGTACCCGCCATCGGCGCAGACATAACAGCGGCTCCAATGCGGCCCATCCAGCAGGCTTCTCCCACGCTGGCTGCTGAACTGTCCGGCCTGCTGCAATGTCATCAACAGGTTCATCATATGGGCCGAGCCATCGTAGATCGCGGCATCGACGACGCATCCGGCTGGCGTGTCGCCGTGACGGGTTTCGCGCCTTACCAGCGCTGCCAGAATACCCGCGACCAGATAAAGCGCGCCACCGCCGATATCGCCCACCAAAGTCGCCGGTGGCTGGGGAGGGGTGCCGGGCGTTGCATCATACCAAAGCGCCCCGGACAGCGCGATATAGTTCAGGTCGTGACCGGCGGTTTCGGCCAAGGCGCTATCCTGCCCCCATCCGGTCATACGCCCATAAATGAGGTCGGGGTTGCGGGCGTGACATGTGATCGGCCCCAGCCCCAGCCGCTCCATAACACCGGGTCGAAAGCCCTCGACCAGCGCATCGGCAGTCTCGACGAGATGCAGCAGCGTTTCGACGTCAGCCGGCGATTTCAGATCCAGCGTGATGGAGCGTTTGCCGCGATCAATGATCGGATGTGCAGGCATCAAACCCACGCCCTCGCCTTTGCGGTGAACGCATATGACATCCGCACCCAGATCCGCCAGCATCATCGCGGCGAAGGGCGCAGGGCCCAGCCCTTCGATCTCGATTACACGAATTCCTGTCAGCATGGCGGGCCTCCTGTCGGGTAATGTCGGATGATGTCGCGACCTTGCTGTCAGCCTAGCGGCTTTCTGCCCGGCCCCAAGAAGACCGTTGCGGCACATCCCGAATACTGCTGTTTTCGGATCAGATTTTTCTGAAGAAAGCGCTTGAAGCTCCAGCTGCTGTAGCAATTACATAAGCAGCCGACACGATGTGATGACAAAAAAGGTGACATTGGAATGGCTAGGGATGCGATTGAGCAGCTGGAGTGGCGGGTAACCGGAATGGACTGTGGGTCCTGCGCGACCAAGGTGCGTGGCGCGGTTGAGCGACTGCCGGGTGTCAGCGGCGTCGAGGTCGCCATGATGTCGGAGCGGCTGCGCCTGGAGCTTGATCCACGCCAAGGCTCGGTGATGGCCGTCGAGAAGGCGGTGCGCGGGCTGGGGTTTGGTGTCACGGCAAGCAGCACTGCACCAGCTGGCACCTCTGCGCCCTGCTGTGGCGGCGTACAGCACGCCGATGCCGCCGATGCAGTGGCCCCGCCTTGGTATCACAGTGCCAAGGGGCAATTACTGCTGGTGACGGGGCTGCTGCTGGCGCTGGCCTGGAGCATTAAGCTGCTGGCATCGCCTACGGTTGGTCTCTGGGCGTTTATGCTGGCGACCCTGATCGGAGTGGCTCCTGTGGCGCGGCGTGCCTTTGCGATGCTGCGGGCGGGGATGCCCTTTACCATTGAAATGTTGATGTCGATCGCAGCGATTGGCGCCCTGTTTATCGGTGCTGCCGAAGAGGCGGCACTGGTGGTGTTTCTCTTTGCCGTGGGTGAGATGCTCGAAGGCCTGGCTGCCAACAAGGCGCGGGATGGTATCCGGGCGCTTGCGGATTTGGTGCCAAAGACGGCGCTGCTTGAAGGTGGTGACACCCTGGAGGAGATCGCCGCAGATCGCCTGCGGGAGGGGCAGATTGTCGTGGTGCGCCCAGGTGACCGCGTGCCTGCGGATGGCGAAGTGATCGACGGTATCTCGGGCGTCGACGAAAGTCCGGTGACGGGCGAGAGCGTGCCCAGCCTCAAGGAACCGGGATCCGAAGTCTTTGCCGGATCCATCAACACCCAGGCGGTGCTGCGGGTGCGGGTGACCCGCGCCGCAGCCAACAACACCATTTCGCGGATTATCCGGCTGGTGGAAGAGGCAGAAAGCGCCCGTGCGCCGACAGAGCGTTTCATCGACCGCTTCAGCCGGATCTATATGCCGATCATCGTGGGTATCGCGCTGCTGGTCGCATTGGTGCCGCCGCTGGTCTTCGCGGTGGATTGGGACACATGGATCTACCGCGCCCTTGCCCTGTTATTGATCGGGTGTCCCTGTGCCCTGGTGATCAGCGTACCCGCTGCCATCGCTTCGGCGCTGTCGTCCGGTGCGCGCCATGGTCTGCTTTTGAAAGGGGGCGCAGTGATCGAGGCCGCCGCCCGCACCACCGATGTTGCATTCGACAAGACAGGCACGCTGACCCGTGGGCGACCTCAGGTCACGGATATCGTTGTGGTTCAGGGCAGTGAGGGCAGCGTTCTGCAACTCGCCGCAGCGGTCGAGCGGGAGTCGAGCCACCCTCTGGCCGAGGCGATCTATGCTCGAGCTGTCGAAGCCGGGGTAGATATTCCGCCGGTGCAGGAAGCCCACGCGGTGCCGGGGAAGGGGGCCTCTGCCAAGCTCGGGTCGGTTGTCATCACCGTCGGATCGCCGCGCTTTGCCGCAGAAACAGGTGTGATGGCGCAGGCTTCCATGGTGCAGGCTGCCGAGCTTGAAGCCGAGGGGAAGACCGTTGTCGCCCTGTTCAGCGACGAGGTTCTATATGGATTGATCGCGCTCAGGGACGAGCCGCGCGAAGATGCGGTGGAAGCGATGCGCGCGCTCCGACAGATGGGGATCACCGCAACGATGCTGACAGGGGACAATGCCCGCACGGCAGCCGCCATCGCCGGCCAGCTGGGGATTGATCACCGTGCAGAGCTGATGCCGCAGGACAAGGTAGCGGCCCTGCAAGAGCTGACACAGCGTGGTCAGGTCATGATGGTCGGCGACGGGATCAATGATGCGCCCGCGCTTGCGACAGCGCAGGTTGGTGTCGCAATGGGGTCTGGCACCGATGTGGCCCTTGAGACCGCAGATGCCGCGATCCTGCGCAACCGGGTCAGCGATGTGATCGGCATTATTCGCCTGTCGCGCGCCACTTTGACGAATATTCGCCAGAACGTTGCCGTGGCACTGGGGCTGAAAGGCGTGTTTCTCGTGACGTCGGTTCTGGGGATCACGGGCCTGTGGATCGCGATTCTGGCCGACACTGGCGCCACGGTCCTGGTGACGCTTAATGCGCTGCGGCTGCTGTCTTTCAGACCCTCGCCAACGTCGAAGGAGCGCTAAGCACAGGCGTGGGCGACAGGCGCCGACTGAGGGAGAGATCAATAATGCGGAGGACGTTCGTCGCCAATGACAACCCCGCCGCCACCGTCCTGCTCGCGTGAAGCTTCCCGCTGAAACAGCATGGCGACACGATGGGTCAGCCGGTCAATCTCGGATTGCTGCCGGTTGACCACATCGCTCAGCTCATCGACGGTGCGCGTCAGGTGGGCGATCTGTTCTTCGAGATGTTGCATCGGTTTCTCCCTTCGGGTCTGCCGCTGTCATAGGGGCAGTTGCGTGCAGGGTCCATGCTCGGTTGTGCCAACGCCGCCGCTTTGGGTTGCATGGAGATCAGGCAACAACGGCACGGCCATAGGGCCTGCGCGCTCTGCCGCCTTGCTGTTGGGCCGCCCTTGGGCTAGACCGCCGGGCGAGTATCTGACCCATTTGACACCCCGAGGAGGCCAAGATGGCCAAAGTCAAGAAACAGCCCCGCCCCAAGGCGATCACGCCGAAGGGCTTCCGTGACTATTTCGGCGAAGAGGTGAGCCAGCGCAGCGAGATGTTGCGGGCCATTGCGGGTGTCTATCATCATTACGGGTTTGATGCGCTGGAGTCTTCGGCGGTGGAAACAGTCGAGGCACTGGGCAAGTTTCTGCCCGATGTCGACCGCCCGAACGAGGGTGTCTTTGCCTGGCAGGAATATGACGAAAGCGGCAACGGCGACTGGATGGCGCTGCGCTATGATCTGACCGCCCCGCTGGCACGGGTCTATGCCCAGCACCGCAATGATCTGCCGACGCCTTACCGCCGCTATGCGATGGGGCCGGTCTGGCGCAACGAGAAACCGGGTCCGGGCCGCTATCGCCAGTTCTACCAGTGCGACGCGGATACCGTTGGAACCGCCTCCATGGCCGCCGATGCCGAGATCTGCGCGATGTTGTCCGACACGCTGGAAACCGTCGGCATTCCGCGCGGTGACTATCTGGTGCGGGTGAATAACCGCAAGGTGTTGAATGGCGTGCTTGAGGCGATGGGCCTTGAGGCGGGCGATGCCAAACGTGACGACGTGCTGCGCACCATCGACAAATTCGACAAGGTGGGCGAGGCTGGTGTCCGCGAGCTGCTGACCAAGGGCCGTCTGGATGCCTCCGGCGCCTTCATTGACGGGGTTGGCCTGTCGGATGACCAAGCGGCGCCGGTGCTGGCGTTCCTGACCTCCAAGGGGGCTGACGCCGCCAAGACCCTTGCCAACCTGCGCGCCGCCATTGGGGGTAGTGCGATTGGCGCGGAGGGGGTCGCCGAGCTGGAGCAGATCGGCGATCTGCTGGCCGCTGGTGGGTATGGCGCTGACCGCATCGATATCGACCCTTCGGTCGTGCGGGGCCTCGGCTATTATACCGGCCCGGTTTACGAGGCCGAACTCACCTTCGAGATTCTGGATGAGAAGGGCCGTAAACGGCAGTTCGGCTCGGTTTCGGGCGGTGGGCGTTACGACGATCTGGTGATGCGCTTCACGGGTCAGGAAGTCCCGGCGACCGGCGTCTCCATCGGTGTTGACCGGCTCTTGGCCGCGCTGCGCGAGAAAGGCCGGATCGAGGCAAAGACCACCGGCCCCGTTGTGGTGACGGTGATGGATAAGGCGCGTATGGCGGATTACCAGACCATGGTGGCCGAGCTGCGCAATGCAGGCATCCGGGCTGAGGTCTATCTTGGCAATCCCAAGAACTTCGGCAACCAGCTGAAATACGCGGACAAGCGCAACTCGCCCATAGCGGTGATCGAAGGCGGTGAGGAAAAAGATCGCGGTGTGGTGCAGATCAAGGATTTGATCCTCGGCGCGCAGATTGCCGAGAACGCCACCCTCGAAGAGTGGAAAGAGCGTCCGAGCCAGTTTGAGGTGCCACGCGTTGATCTGGTCGCCAAGGTGCGCGAAATCCTTGCAGGGCAGGGCTGAACCATGGGTGATCGTCTGAGCGCTCTGTCGCTGGCCGCGCGGCTGCGCATGAGTTTCGAGGCCGCCGGGGCAAGGGTGGTCGAGCCGCCATTTCTACAGCCTGCCGAAACGCTGCTGGATCTATATGGCGAGGACATTCGCGCCCGTGCCTATGTGACCTCCGATGCGCTGCGCGGGGAACAGATGCTGCGCCCCGATTTCACCGTGCCGGTGGTGCAGATGCACATGAGCCATGGGGCCGAACCGGCGCGTTACACCTATGCGGGCGATGTGTTCCGCCGTCAGGAACATGACGAGGATCGCGCCAATGAATATCTTCAGGTTGGCTATGAGGTCTTCGAACGCAACGATGCCGCCGGTTCTGATGCTGAAGTTTTTGCGCTGATTGCGCTCCAGCTTCGTGATTTGCCGGTGCGTGCGGCTACCGGGGATATCGGTATCCTGATGGCTGCGGTGGAGGGGCTCAACACCACCAGGCTGCGCAAGGCTGCGCTCATGCGCCACATCTGGCGGCCGCGCCGGTTCCGGGCGATGCTTGACCAGTTTGCTGGCCGCGTCCCTGTCGCCGAAAGCCGTCGCAAGCTGTTGTCGACCGAAGGCGTTCTGACCGGGCAAGTGCCTGCGATTGGCAAACGCCGCCCGGCGGAGGTGGATGCGCGCGTCGATGCATTGCGTGCGGATGCAGCCGCCCCGCCGATTGCAGAGAACGAACTGGCCGCGCTTGAGGCGCTGATGGCGGTGCGGGAGACTATCCCCTATGCCTCGGAACAGCTGCGCGATATCGCCGTGGATCTGCCAGCGATCAACCCGGCGCTTGACCGGCTGGACGCCCGGACAGCCGCGATGAAAGCCCGAGGCATCGATGTGGACAGCCTTGATTTCGAAGCCTCCTACGGGCGGACATCAATGGAGTATTACGATGGTTTCGTGTTCGGGTTTTACGCCGATGCGCGACCCGATCTGCCGGTGATTGCCAGCGGCGGTCGCTATGACGCGCTGACACGGCAGCTGGGGCAGGGAGCAGAGATCCCCGCCGTCGGCGGCGTCGTTCGTCCTGATCTGATGCTGCTCTTGGAAGGGGCACAATCATGAGCCTGAAGCTTGGTGTGCCGTCCAAGGGACGGCTGATGGAAAAGACCTTCGAATGGTTTGCCAAACGCGGTATCATCCTGTCGCGTACCGGGTCGGATCGTGAATATGCCGGTGCGGTTGATGGGATCGACGGCATTGATCTGGTGCTGCTGTCTGCCGGTGAGATGCCGCGCGAACTCGCAGCGGGGCGGATTCACCTGGGCGTCACCGGTACTGATCTGGTGCAGGAAAAACTACCGCTCTGGGAACAGCAGGTTGAAGAGATTGCAGGCCTCGGCTTTGGTCACGCTGACCTGATCCTTGCTGTGCCGCAGATCTGGGTGGATGTCGAGACCATCGACGATCTGGACGCGGTCGCAGCGGCGTTTCGGGCCAAACACGGCCATCGGTTGCGGATCGCCACGAAATACCATCGCCTGGTACGGGAATTCCTGATGGATGCCGGTGTCGCGGACTATCAGCTGGTTGATAGCCAGGGCGCGACCGAAGGGACCGTCAAGAACGAGACCGCCGAAATGGTCGCAGACATCACATCAACTGGGGAGACCCTGCGGGCAAACCATCTGAAGCTGATGTCCGACGGGCTGATCCTGCGGTCGCAGGCAACACTTTGGCGCAGCCGCGTGGCGAAATACAGCGCTGGTGAAAAAGCGTCTCTGAGCGAGCTTCTGAAACGTCTGCACGGTTGATTGCGGCACGCCAACGTCGGCGGGCCTATCGGGCGGGTTAGAGCCACATGTCTGCACATGCCTCCGAGAGGCCGCCCGCGCACCCCGTGGCGGCCTCTCTGTTCTTTTGTGGTGGGGGTTCGGTTAGGATCGTTTACCGGCGGCGCGACGGCTTGCGCGCCATTGGATCACGCAGATGTGCATTTCCCGCGAGCGGCGCCGCCAACCGCTCATTTGAAAATCTTCCGTCGGCCTCTACCTGAATACCTTGGACACGGGGGGGCGAGGGACTGTTTGCGTGATCTCAGTATTGTGCATCTCGCCTCTCTTGGTCCGATCAACAGGGAGAGACCGATATGATATCCACCAAAGCCGCTGCCAAAGCGGCACTCACCGCTATTCCGCTGCTATTAGCTGTCAGCCCGGCGGCACTCGCCCAGGACACCAGCATGAGCTTCTTCGTGACCAGCGTCGGTTCGGGAAAAGGCGGCGATCTGGGTGGGCTTGAGGGTGCCGACGCCCATTGCACCAATCTCGCCGAGGCGGCAGGCGTCACTGGCAAAACCTGGCGCGCCTATCTCAGTACCCAGGAAGAGGGCAAGCGTGGTATCTCGGCACGTGACCGGATCGGAAGCGGCCCCTGGCATAACGCCAAAGGGGTGCAGATTGCCGCCAACCTTGATGAGCTGCACCTCAATCCGAATATCGTCAAATCCACAGGGCTGGATGAAAACGGCAATCTGGTGAACGGGCGTGGTGACAAGCCAAATGTTCATGACCTGCTGACAGGGACCATGGCTGACGGCACGGCCTATTTCCCGTGGATGGAAGGCGACAAAACTTGCAGCAACTGGACCAGCTCCGGCGAGGGCAGTGCAACGGTTGGGCATCATGACCGGCATGGTGGCGGCAATACATCTTGGAATGCGGCGCATGACTCGCGCGGCTGCTCGATGGAGGCGCTTGCGATGACCGGAGGAGCCGGCCTCTTTATGTGTTTTGCGACAAACGGCGGCTGACCTGCTCAGACCAAGCCCGAAAAACATAAAAGGCGCCCCAGGGCGCCTTTATATTTGGTCGGAGCGAGAGGATTCGAACCTCCGGCCCCTGCCTCCCGAAGACAGTAACAGGCCATTTGTTCGCGTTATATTTATGCTTTTCCCTTGTTTTGTTCACGGTTCGACTTCCATTAAAAACACCGTAACTGTTACGCGTAACAGAAACTATCGCCGCTCCACTGCGCGCAAGGCGCTTTCTTGGTGATGCGGCGAATGGTGACCATAGACTTTTTCAATCGTCTCGGCGCTGGTCGCAAAGAACCCCGCTGCATCCCAAACACTGGCACCGTTCTGTAGCGCCCAGGTAATCGCGGTGTGCTTGAGGGTGTGAGGTGTGCAAGGTGTCACGCCGGAATCCTGTACGGCCTTGGCAAAGGCCCGCTTGATGTTGCCGACGCGAGCGCCCTTGTACTCAACCGCCCAGATGGAGCCGCTTGCATGCCAACGGCGCAAGTGGGCCAGCAGCTGACGAGGAATGCGGGCTGGTGTCCGCCGTTTGCTGGTCTGGCGCTCAGCGTCTCCACGCCGAAACATGATGCCTTGATCGAGATCGAACCATCCGCCCACGGTGTTCGGTTCAAAGCCCATGCGCATGATCGCATCTTTGCGGGTGCCGGTGTAGAGAGCGATTAAGATGAAGCGGGCGATGTGCCGGGTGTTGTGCCCCCGGTATGCTTGCCAGAGCAGTTTTGCTGCCTCATCGCGCGAGAGCCAGCGCTCTTTCGCCTCTGGTTTTTGCGGTAGCGTGACAACTGGCGCGGATGTCACATAACCTTCGGCATGCGCATAATTGATGGCGCTTTGAAGGGCCCCCAACTCCCTGCGCACCGTGCCCGTTGAAATCGGCTCATATGCAACCGGCTCATTGGTTTCTGGGTCGCGCTGGGCGACTTTCTTTCTGGTCCTTGCATATCGTCTGCAGGTCTCGCCTTTCACATGGCTCAGCCGCAGACCGCCCCAGAATGGCAATAGCGCTTCAATCGCGTATCCAATCCGCTCCGGGTCTGCAACAGTGGGAGCGTGTTCCTCGGCATAGATCGCCAGGACTTCGCCGCATGTTACGTTGGCCGGCTCATTGGCAACACTTTCCCGCCCCTTGGTTGCGATGTAGGCGGCGAGCGCTTTTTCAGCATCTGCGCGGCTTGTGCAGCCCGTTGACTGGTCTGGTCTTCCGGTGTCTCGGATGTACCAGTACGGCCGGTGTTTGAATTTGTGCAGGCGGGCGCCCTTGCTTGGTCTTGGCATGCTTTCACCAATTTCGGAAAATCGTTTCTATCAATGCGAGTGGCACGGCCCATTTTGATGAGGAACCCATGCTCTTGTGCTGCGGTTTTTAGCGATCCTTTAGGTACGCCCAATTCCGCCGCCGCCGCGTCAATGGTCAATAGCTGAGGATTAGCCATACTGGTCTCCGGGGTTAGGTGGAGCGGCGGGCCGGGTCATCGTCTCGGTGCCGGAAGTGGGCGAGTGCGGCTTCCTCTGCGGCGCTCTCGATCAAGCTTTCGACGGTGCGGCCGAGCTGCGTGGCAATGGCATGCAAGCGCCGGTCTGCGGCTTCGTCTATCGCGACGTGGTACGTGTTCATGGTGCCTCCGGGGTTGGGGTTAGGTGGACATTTTGCACCGCATCCAGCGGTTTTTGAGGCTATTCCAGCTTTGCCGATCCAGCCGAATTTCGCCGATGTTGTCGCCGTTAGTATCAAGCTGATCAGCCCAAAAGTCAGTGTTCTCATCAATGGAACCGCCCACGTGACCTGCGATCCGCGCACGTTTGAGAGCCAGAATGACAGCGGGTCGGCCACGGGCAAAAATAACTTCATCGGCCAGCTTCAGTTCGCCACCAACCATTTTGCAAAGAGCGAGGCCTGCGGTTTCTGGTAGGATGTCGGGTTCAAAGGGCAGGGGCATGTGGCCTCCGGGGTGCGTTTCGGGGTTGGTTGGGGTTAAGCGGCTGCGTAGCGGGCTTGCGATGCAGCGCCCCATTGATCAGCCATCGCAGCGGCAAGTCCTGGAAAGAACTTGCTGCGGATCTTCCAACGATCAGCGCCGGGGCTGGCTTTGTGCACGCTATCCCGCGCAGTACTGCCGTCCAGCTGACCGGTGTGGTTCAGCTGGGGCAGGCCGCGAAGCCAAAGACAGGTCCGCTTCTTTTCATTGTTGGGGCCGTCGGGATCGCTGCCGAACTGCCATGGCTGCACGGTTTGGGCTGGCGGTTCGTAGTTCTCGATCCTCTCCTTGGCGTGACGGTGCATTACCGGGTTTTCGATAGCCACGCATGGGATGTGGGGCACGTTCCAGCAGGCTGAAAAGAGCGCTGCGCCATCGTCCAGCTCACGCCACATATCATCAAGACTGCGGCCCGGTGGCGCTTGTGTCAGCCACCGCACGCCGCTGTTGCACAGTCGAGTGCATGGCGGGTGCATCACGGCCATCAGATCCCAGCTGTCCTGCATGACATCGCGAATGTCGCCTTGAATGTGGCGGTTGGTCGGCGTGTCGGAGGGCAGCAGATCGCACGACCACGCATCATGCCCGAGGGCAAGGAATGCCTCTCTGACAATACCGCTGGTTTCACATCCGATCAGGACTTTAGCCATATCTCTCTCCATCAAAGGGGTGCGGTTGTGGTCGATACGGCGCTTCAAACCCGCATTGGCATCAGGACCATGATCAGATCCGTATGTGCCTCACTGGTAGCCAAGGCGGGCGCGCCCTTGTCTTTCGCGCGCAAGCGAATGTTCCCCATCGTTGCTGTCGTCTGGGCCAGGTAGAGAGTGTTGAAACCGATATCCGGCCCAGACTTGCCCTTGGCGGCATAAGTCACAGACAACTTGCCATCGTGATCCTCTCGGCCAATCGTCATGGTGCCGTATTCAGGGGAAATCTTGCAGCCAAGGTCGTGCGGTCCGGCCATCAAGCGAAGGCGCTGAGTGGCGGATTTGGGAATGATGGTATCGAATGCCTGTTCCCCGTCGACTGAGGGGATGACCCGGTTGTAATCGGGATATGTGCCATCGATCAGTTTGCAGTGCAGTTCTCGGTCGCCGATCTCAATACTAAGAAGGGTGGGCGTCTTATCGGCACCGCGATAAGTGATCTTGGCAAGCTGATTGCCCTTTGCGGTCAGCATGGCTGAAAGCGGCGTTATGCCGATCCGCGGGAAGATCACATCAAATGGCGGATTTGGTGCTTCGAGATCCAGGCGGGCGAGCCGATGCCCGTTCGTCGTCACCATGCGTGACGCACCGTCGTATGAGGTCCAGTAGATCCCGTTCAGATAGTACCGGGTTTCTTCGGTCGATATGCACGGTTTGACCAAGGTAAGCGCGCGGAGGAGGACGTTTTCACCGACCTCAATGCCGCCTAGAGGCTCTTGCTTATTGATAGTTGGCCAGTCCTCGGGCGGTGCCATAACGTTCATGGCAAGGGACATGCCGTCAGCCGTCAGAGTGAGGAGATCCTTGGCAATGTTATGCTCAATGGTGACGGTGCCGGACAGACCTGCCGTGACTTTCATCACCCGGTGACCGTTCATCACAAATGACCAAGCGTCAGAGGTGTCGCAGGAGAGTGACTGTCGTGCTTCGCGATCAAGGCAGGTGGCAGTAATCGTCAGCTGACCGTCTTCAACCTGAAACAGGTTCTGGCTCAAGATCGGGATACGCGACCACGTTTCCCGCACCTTGTTGACCCAAGCGAGGGCGGCGCGAAGTTCTGAGATGTCGACCTTGAGTGATTTGGTGGCGACATCAGTCTTGATTTCACTGTGAGCGTTCATCTTAGGGCCTTTCGGTGCATGGTTTCATTTGGGGCGCGGCCGGTTTCCGTGAGTGGGATTGCCGCGCCCGGGTGGAGCGGGCGCCACCCCGCATGTGTTGGAAAAGGACCGGGACCGTAGCCCCGGCCAGTTTGTGCCTCAGCAGGTTTCAGGCCTCTGCAACAGGGAGTGAGGGTGGCAACGGCGCCTGTCCGTTGTAGGGGCAGTCAGGCCGCCAGTCGGTGGCGCGTCGGGCCGGGGTCAATCGGCAGGATATTCGGGCCGTGCTGATCCACGCAGACAACGCGCTGGGCAGGTCGATGCCGTCTACGCTGATGCCCAGAAGATCGACGCGCCACTGCGCCTCATGGGCCGGAACACCGGGCGTAATCGGGTGCGCTGTGCCGCCAAGCGTGCGCAGCAGGGTTGCCCGCCCAAATACGCCGCGGTGTTCCATCGCCAGCGCTGCGGCGTAGACCTCTTGAACGCTGGCGGGCATCACGCGGCAACCTCTTGAGGTTCCACCTGAGGCGACAGCTTGGCGATCCAGTTGCTGATCGCTTCATCCTCGCCGATGCCAGTCGCGCAGACGCCGTGCAGCTGGATTTCCACCAACGCGCGCTTTGGAAAAGGGAAGGGGTAGAGGCCACCGGTTTCGATCACCGCGCAGGCTACGGCATCGCGGCGTTCACGGCCCTGTAGCTGGGCAATGGTCTGCGCAAAGCGGGCTGCTCTATCCGACTGTTCTATCTGCATAGTGGGTCCTGTTTGTCTGTGGCGCAGGCGGCTTGCAATTTGGAGGATTGAACCGCCCGCGCTCGATCCGCACCGCAAGACGGGTGCGAAACCTCTGGAATACGCGGCAAGACCAATCCTCAAATCCTTGCCGCGTAGTGTGTCATGGTGGGGCGGGTGGTGCCCGTGAGGGCTGTCCGATGTATTCTGCTTTGGCCGCGAAAATCGGCGGAGCATTTCGGGCGCGTCGAGCTCTACGCCGCATGGCGGCAGTGCGGCTGGATACCACGTGCATTCATAATCTCGCGAACCTTCTGGCCGACGCGATGTAGAACCATATCTGTTGGCTCCGGTGTGGGCGCTGGGCGTTCAATCAGATGTTGCGGACGCAGGCGGGCGGGGTTGAACCCTTGGCCGCGCGCCGCTTTCAGCGTGGCCCATGCGGATGTGAACAGGTGGATTTGGTCGAGGTGATCCTCGGGAGAGCCGGCGATCTGCCGGGCGGTCTGGGTAATGTCTTGCATTCAATCCTCCATCGGTTGATGAGGGAATTGGTAGCAGGGGACAAATATCCCTGTCAATCAGAAAAGGGGACTATAATCCCCTTTTGCAGGTGGGCGCGCCGCTTACATGCTGTTAGGCTGCAACCACAGCAACAAAAAGCCCCGCGCTAGGCGGGGCAATGGAGGATGAGATGGTTTTAAAGGCGCAAATTTGGGTCAATGGACGGGAGGTTTCCCCTCGCGCCGGAGATACGCTTCAATTTCACTGTGCCATTTTGCCGCCGTCTCAGGTGTCATCGCCAGCTTTATCTGCGCCCCATCTGCACCAAGTGTCACATGGAGACGCCTGTCAGTTTCCAGTGCGTTGGGGTGTTGGGTGTCAAGCCTGTCGACAGGTCGGGCATCGCCGTTTTCAGGCGCGGCTACTGTCTGAAATTGTTCAAGAAATTTACGAGACAGCTCTTTGTTCAGATTGATTGGCACATTGAAGTCGCCGAGGTCGAAGAACAGGACATGGCTGCCGTCGTCTTGTGGGTGAACCTCCACGTCAACTGCCGTGATAGCCTGCTGGATCTCCGGACGGTTCTTGGTGTCCGCACTACTTTGTTGCAAAGCCAGCAGGTGCAGGAGCAACTGCGCGGCTCCCTTGTTTGACATGGTAAGAGCGAATTGCTCGCCACGAACAGCGAATACTATCCCGGTTCTGCTGTCACCCTCGATGCGAACCGGCTTGATGGCTTCAGCATGGCCAATGGACTTGATGTCCTTACCCTCAAATGTGTCGTCGGTCATGGGTAATACCTTTTTGTTAGAAATGAGTTCTAAGTCTTGCAAACTGGTGGGCTGGGCGCTGGGCGCGTGCGGTGAGAGTTTGAATTAAGGATAATCGAAATTGACCGATGGGACATCAAGGCCCATGTTTTTTCGCCAGTTCGGCTGGCCAGTGAAGCTGCACACGCGCGGCCCACCGTAGCTGCACGTTCCACAAATTGTTGGCGCCGGGGTTTAGCGAGATCAGGTGGAACAGTCCTGGCTCATCACCCGCCTTTACCTGCTTTACCCAACCCATACCTTCAAGGTCCTCGCAGACGCAGCGATGACCAATAATGTCAGACGGCACGCTGTCATGGCCGTTGCGGCTATAGAACAGCAGATCACCAGCGGAATAGACTGGCTCCATGCTGTCGCCTTCAACCTCGACCGCTACAATATTGTGAGGGGTGAGGCCGGGCGGGCATTCGACTTGCGGACCGGAACCCTTCGGATAGGCATCGAACACGGGAACCTGAGCGCCAGCTCCGACCTTGCCTGCTATGGCAATAGTGGGGTGCCCTTGAAACTCTCCAGCCATAAAGCTCTCAAGAGACACTCCTAGCGCGGCAGCTAGGCGCAGTGCATCTTCTGCATTCGTGCTTTGAGTTTTGCCTTGGTTGATCTTTTTGAGTTGCTCATACGAAACCCCAGCCTTCTCAGCCAGTTTGCGCATCGAAAGTCCTGATGCTGCCATTGCTGCATTGAGCGCTTCTCTGAAAGACATGGGCATAGGGAGACAATATTCCCTTCCGAATGCCGGGAATAGGAGAGGATTGTCCCTTGTGAGTTGGGGATATTTATCCCTATATAGTGGCATGATGACCGCACAGTTGATTTCCGAGATCGAAAAATTCGCCTCCCTGAGGGGAATTGCTCCGGCGACAGTAACTAGTCGCGCGGTGGGGAACAGTCGGCTGTATCGTCGCCTGAAGGATGGAAAAAGTTGTACGCTTGGCGTAGCCGACCGCCTCCGTCGCTATATGGCCGACAATCCGGCACCTGCGGACGCGCCGGAGGCCGCCACATGAGCCGCCCGCGTTTAACCCTGATTGTGAACAATGATGTGCCATGCCCCGACACTGGGGCAGGCGCTGGGCAAAAGTCTTGGTCAAATAAGTTTGACCCGTATGCACTGAAGGTTAGCGCGGCTGACCTTTGGTCCAGCTACTTCAAATCCCGCTTTAACAGCCCACGTGAAGTCGCGCTGTTTTGCGATGTGTCATTCCAGACAGCTTTGAACTGGTGGGGGGCGGTGACCGCCCCCGCTAGCCATATCGCGCTGTTGGTTATGCTGACCGATCCCGGTGCGCCGGAGTTCTTTGGTCAGGCGTTGGAGGTGGCGGCATGACGGAGCCTCGTAAGCACGACGACCGCATCAAGATCACCGAAGATGGGGTAGAGATCTCTTCTAATCTTGGGATCCTGATGTTCACTGAGGATGGGTTGACGATCTCAGCCGCTCCAATCTCGGTTGTCTCGAATTCGATCAAACGCAGCATCGATGGCGGTCATTCCTGTCCGCATTGCGGCGCCGAGATCTCGCGCTCCCTCAGGAAGCTCGGAGGTCGGGACGTTGACTGAACTGAGCGCTGCGCGCAGTGGGGTTCGGCCCCCACAGCGCATCCCACGGTTTTTGAGGATCACAGGAATTCTCGATTCACGGAGTGTCGCCTCTGGCGGTTATTCCGCAAAAGAACATGCGCTGGGATACTTCGCCGCTGAACATCACGGGACAGCGGAACACCAAGATCGTGCTGGCATCAGGACCCGGCGCATTCTGAAGGTACATATACGCCTGAGAAGCACGATCACCGGGGCGCGGGCGGGCGCCAGAGGCGGGTTTTCCCGTCACCGTCAGCCATTCCGGAGGTGCGCAGCCCATGGGTAAGCGCAGCACCTTCAAGCGCCGCAAGAACGACCTGTACCGCACACCGTGGGATCCGGTGCCGCTGCTGGCGCCGCATCTGCCCACACGGTTCCGATATGCCGAGCCATGCGCTGGAAACGGGCGGCTGATTGATCACCTTCGATGGATCGGCGGCACCTGCACCGAGGCGGTTGATATCAATCCGGGGCGTGGTGACGTCACGCAGGGCAACGCTTTGCACTGGACGCCAACGGCTAAGCCGCGCCGTCCGCTCGATTACATCATCACAAACCCGCCCTGGTCGCGGGAGATCCTGCACCCGCTGATATTGCGCTGGGCAGGCCTGTGCCCGACGTGGCTGCTGTTTGATGCGGACTGGTGCCACACGCTGCAGGCACAGCCGTACCTGCGCCACTGCCGCAAGATCGTCTCGGTCGGGCGGGTGAAGTGGATCGAGGGCAGCAAGCACACCGGAAAAGACAACTGCGCCTGGCATCTGTTCACAGCAGGGAGCCACGGGCGCACCGAGTTTGTCGGCAGGCCGGATGCAGCCAAAAAGACAACGCCCAGCGCTGGGCGCACTACGAGCAGCAGGAGCCAATCATGAGCCACAAGGCAGTCAGCTGGGCGCTTGAGCAACGCCACCTAAAGCCGGGGCCATGGATCGTATTGATCCAACTGGCTGACCGGCACAACAAAGACACCCTGCAGTGTGATCCGGATCAGAATCTGATCGCGGCTGACTGCAATATGTCCCGCGCCACGGTCAACCGGCACCTTGAGGACCTTGAACACACAGGGTTGATCCGCCGTATCCCGCGGGTAAATCCTCGCACGAACAAGGCGCTTTCGACATTCTACATATTGGGCCTGAATTTCGACAATCCACCAGAGGTCGAATTTGCTGTGTCTCAAAATGAGACACGGAAAAAGAAGGGGCAAAAAGAGAACAAAGGCGCATCCCGTGTCTCAAATTGCGACACGGTCCCGAGTCTCAAAAAAGCGGATTCCCGAGTCTCAAAAATCGCGATTCCCGAGTCTCAAATTGAGACACAAACCTTAGTAAATAAACCCGTAAGGGAACATTGCGCGGCTGACGCCCCGCACAATCCTGAATTTGATTTTGATGGTTTCATGGCTGAGTTCTCGGCTGCCTATCCCCGGATGGGCCTGCCAGAGGCGACCGAGGACGCACTGCGCGCGGCGCTGGGCGAGGGGGCAGACCCGGCGGAGATCCTGGCTGGTGCCCGCGCCTATGCGGTTGAGCAGGATGGCAATGCCCCGCGGTATGTGAAGCTCTCCGAGAACTGGATCGCTGAGAAACGCTGGCGCCAGCACCTGACCACCCCCAAGGCGCAGGCCGATCAATCCGAGGTGCTGGCCTACTGGGCGAAAGAGATCCTTGAGGCCAAGCCCCACATGCGCGGTCGTGTGTCGCCGTCCATGGCCCGGGAATGCCTGAGCGCAGGACTGGTGACCGAGCAGGATTGCCGACAGGTCGGGGTTTCGCTGTGATGTCGCCGCATTCCGACCCAGAAACCCATGGCGTGCAGTTTGGCCGGGTGGTTGTGACCGTCGACGCCGCACTGGGCGATTGCATCGTCACCGCCCCGCAGCCCGGCCCGATCTGCACCAGCCCCAAGCGCATGCGCCTGAACAGCCTTGATGAGATCCGCGGGGCCTACCGCACCCAAAGCCGCCTCGCTGCGCGCGTACCGGATCAGTACCCCCACGCCAAAGACATCGCAGCAGCGCTGGAATTCGCAGGAAAGACGCTGAGCGCCGCACAGGGCGTAAAACACCAAACGAAAGGCAAACAGTGATGGACATGACCGAAGACCAGCAGAGCGACAGCTATCGTGTGACAGCAGGCGAGCTGCGCCAGTTCATTGAACGGTTCGAGCGCCTGGACGCTGAGAAGAAAGAACTGGCTGATCAACAGAAAGAGGTCATGGCAGAGGCCAAGGCCCGCGGCTACGACACCAAGGTCATCCGAAAGGTGATCGCCCTGCGTAAGCGCGACAAGGATGACATCTCTGAAGAGGAAGCCGTTCTCGAGATGTACAAAGAAGCGCTGGGCATGTGAGCGCGCCCATGCCGAGACCGCTTGCCAATATCACCAAAGAGACGCTGGCGCCGCTATGGGGGCGTCATGATATTCCCACCGAACGGATCGCAACTGCGCTGGGCGTGACACGTCAAGCTGTGAGCTACAAAGCAAAGAGCCTCGGCCTCCCCAGTCGCGCCAAGGTGCGCCGGTGCTACGTCGACAACGAGACCTTCACCCGGATGTGGAACGCAGGTGTCTGCACCTCGGACATGGCGGCACATTTCGGATACACGCACCGGTCAGCCATTGGCGCCCGGCGCCGGATCCTTGGTCTGCCTGCGCGTACACGCGGCAAGGGCGGCACCAATTCTGGTGGCTGGCACCAAACAATCAGCCTGACCCAGTTCTTTGAGGCGGAACTCGCCACCGCGATGCAGGAAGAGGCACAGCAGCGAAAGGCAGCACAATGACAGAGCGAATGACGGCAGAGCAGTACAAGGCCGCCCAGCGCGCTACGGAGGGGCAGGGGGAAGACAGACGCCGGGTACGCGGCACAAAGCGCACCACGACCGCTGACGGCATCACCCACGATAGCAAGACAGAGGCGGATCGCTGGGAAGAGCTGAAGCTGTTGCAGGCCAGCGGTGCGATCTGTGGTCTGCGACGTCAGGCCCCAATCCCGCTCATCGGCCGGGATGGCCCGATCATGACGGACAGCGGCAACCAGCAGCGGGTTTACCGGGCCGACTTCGTCTACGTCGACAACGCGCTGGGCGTTATGGTGGTTGAAGACCGCAAGGGGCATGAGACCGACAAGTTCAAACTGGTGAAGTCAGTTCTGGCGGCTCAGGGCATTGAGCTGCTGATCACCCGCGCGAAGGGGTGAGAGCAGGAAATGGGTGTTGAAGACGATCTGAAACACGAACTTGCGAATATGCGCAAACTGCTCGACCAAGCGCAACGCGCTGGGCGGTCTGCACCGTCGCGCTCATCACCGGCGGTCGTAGCGCAGCAGCTCCAATTGCCGAATGTTGTTCGCTTCCCCTTGGCGCAGTTCGCAGCCGGTCGCGGCCGCAAGGTTCCCCTGCCTGAGTTGGTACAAGAGATTGCGGAGGTCGTAGGCCGCGAAAATGCGGTCAAGCTGGTGGAGGGCACACGTCAGCGCGGCACGCGCCGTTGGCGTCGCCATCTCTATATCCCTAGCGACATTCCTGAAAATCACCGGATTGTTTCCCTGATCGGCTGGGAGGCAGCGCAGGCGCTAAGTTTCAGCCATGCAAACAGCGTCCTAGAATTGCCCAGCTGCCACGGTCTGAGAAAAGCCTATCTGGCCGACGTCGTGATCAAAATGGCGGGGCAGGGCGCGGATCAGGCCGAAATCGCCTCAGAGCTCGGTGTCGAGCGTAAGACGGTCGCAAACCTGCTGGATCTGGCGGACTACTGGGCGCCGCGGTTGGTTTAGGGGGGAGGGGTAATGTCTTGGGGGCCGCGACAACCGACTGAAAAGCCGCCGAGTGTACCAACTCGGTGCGCCTATTGCGGGACAGCAACCAGCCAAGACCGGTGCCCCAGCTGTGGCGCGCTACGGTCTGCTGTAAAGGGTGTGGAAGATGAACGCCTTTGATTGGTGCGATGTACAAGACCTGCGATTGCAAGCGGCACTAGACCGAAAAGAGGCCGCATTGGATGCAAGGGAATGGTTGCAGCTAATTGTTTGGGAGCGGTTTTCAGGGGTCAGCAGGAGAAGGGAGCATAACCGTGCCTGTCGAAGTTTCGATTGAGGTCTAGAATTGGAGCGGCGTTAGTCTTCGTTGGCCAGACGCACTTCATACAGGTCTGTCCGCTTCTTGAGCTCGATCAGGCTTCGAACTCTTCCAGAAGATACCCATTCTCATATGTCTCAGTCCTGAAACTATCACTTCTCGAAGAAGCCCGGATGATCCTGGTGAATGCCGTAGGTGATCACCCGCTGGCCAAACCGGCGGTTGATCCGGTCGATGGTTGCCGACAGCTTCTCCCGCTTGTTGGACTCGCCCGGCGCCAGCGGAAGAAACAGCTCACCCGGTCGTTCTGAAAGCGGGATGACTTCGCCTAGGTGGACACCGATCGACAGCACATATCCGTGCCGGTCGTCACTAAACTGCGCCCACTGGCTCTCGAACAGCTTCAGGAAAATCGCTGAATCCTGGCTCGCCGTCAGGGTTTTCGTACGGGTCCAACCGCGGCCTTCAGGAAGCCGGATCATGAGGGAAAACCGCCGGGCGCAAAACCCGTCGCGCCGCATCCGCTCGACCGCTTTTTCAGTCAGCCAACGGCCGACAAGGCGCGCGGCATCTGGACGCCGATGCTGTGGAGCGAGAACCTTCGAGTTGCCGTAACCGTTTCGCTGCGTGGGCAAGAGCGGAATATCCATGCCCTGCAAGGCTCGAACGAACCGCTCGCCTTCGACGGAGCGCCATATCTGCCGGGCATGGCGGGGATCGAGCGCATAGAGTTCTGCGACGCCCCACACGGCGGCGCGCTGCAACCGGGCTTTGATGCCGTGGGAAATCCCGGGCAGATCGTCAAGCGACAGATGCGCGATGCGGTCCGGCATGTTCTCAGGCGCCAGCCATTGCAGGCCGTCCGGCTTTTCCAGCTTGCCTGCGATTTTTGCAAGCAGGTGGTTCGGGCCGATGCCGACAGAACAGCGCAGCTCGGACCCGACCTGTTCGCGGATCGCGGCCTTCAGGCGGCGGCCGAGATCGAGCGCGGCCGACAGCTCTGCTGTCTGGCCGCCGAGGGCGATCTGAAATTCATCAACGGAGCGGACGGCCTGAAGCTCCGCGATCTGGTCAATGACGTCGGCGATCTTCTGGTTCACGCGGACATAGAGGCGGTGGCGGCTCGGGCGGAAAATGATGCCCGGGCACAACCGGCGCGCGTCGTAGACGCGCGTTCCGGTTTTGACGCCGAAGGCTTTGGCCTCATAGGATGCTGCGACACAGGCCCCTGATTCGGCGGTGATGGCGGTAATGCCGACAGGCTTGCCGCGCAGCGAAGGATCTGCCTGCTGCTCCACGCTGGCAAAAAAGCTGTTCATATCAATGTATAAAGACCGCATCGGGGTCATGCTTCACGATCCTGCTTGTCAAGAAATGCCATATGTTCTTATTTTGTTCTCATGGTGGAACGCAAGGATCAGCTTCGAAACGTGGCCTTTGGCGGCAGCTGGTCGGAAGAAATTCTGATCGTGGGCGAGCTGCGCCAGGTGCTTGCAATTGTCGAAACAGCCGCGGCCGATTGCGCAGATCGGAATGTGGAGACGGAAGAATTTCAGGAGGCCATGCTCTATGTTCGGCAGAACATAGAGAAAGGGCCGATGCTGACGGGCGCCTTCTTCAAGGCGCTGCGGATAGAAAATCAAAGCCTGCGTCGGGCGGAGGCCCTGCGTGTGGCGAAGATGATCCGGGGATGGGCCGGACTTTAGGGGCGCGAAATGTGCAATCTAGAAATGTGCAATCTATATGGCCCAACCGGCCCGAACGTGCACACATGGGGGTTATGAAGAACAACCTGTGAACATGGTGGCGTAGGCCATTCTCTGCTTTCAGCCCAGAGCAGACGGTCGTGCCAGGCCCGGCGCTGGTATCGCCGCAGGTGCAAAGGTCTTGGGCCAATTTCCCGGAAGCGGACCCTCGGCAGGGCCGAACTGCTTCACGGGATGCTGCGGGTTGCACCGGAGGCAGCGGAGCACAGGAAGCGCCCTTTGCAAACTCAGCCGTTTGACGCAACTGGCCGAGGGTTTCTGCTGCGGCGCAGCCCGTCGTTCCGGTCGTTCGCTGCAGCTGCGAGCTCTTGGAACCGGTGAACTCACTCAGTGCGGGACAAAGCGCCTTTTCGCAGCGGCTGCGCCAATGACTGCTCTTGAACACTAGGGCTCGTCAAAGATCCAATAGTTCTTGCGTATCGGCCCTACGGGAGTGTTATTGGTCGACATGCTTCTATATATTTTTCTTGGATTTCTCATCGGGTTTGTACTTTCTCTGCGGTTTATTCGAAACCCGCGCAAAGCTCTCAACTGGGGAGTAATATTGGGTGTCGTCCCTTTGGTTTTGCTGCTGGGACCAGCCAATGCTCCTATGCAGGGCATTGGTTCGGTTCTGAACTTTGCTTTCTTCGCGCTTGGACCCATCATGCTAGTTCCATTTGTGGCAAGCAGCGCTGCGCTCGGCATGGCTGGCGCTTCGATTGTGTTGTGGATCGGGCACCAGCGACCAAGGTGGGCCTCATGGGCAACTGGGGTTGCAATCCTGGGGCTGACAGTATCGGTAACACTTTTGCCAGTCGCGCAGCGTGAAATAGCAAAGCGCCATTTAGCTGAGGATCAAGATGTTCGGGCCGCAGAAATCATCCGCGCGGATTTCACGGGCACCTTGGCAGAGCATCAGGTTGCTTTTCCAGCGAGTCCTCGCCTCCGCGTATTCGACGGCTGTGCGCCGGATGTTCAAGCTGGGCTATTCGGATGCTCAACAAACCTAACCAACCCCGTTTCCGGTTTCACCAAGCCAAACGACGTACTCCTGCATGAACGTCGCGACCCTATCAATTTTCGAACCATCAGAGTTTCACCTGTAGAGCATGACTGTCGCCTAGGAAACGACTACTGCCTCACACAAGAAAAAGTGGATCATTGGTGTCGCGAAATCCGCCCAGATCAGGCCGATAGTATCTGGTGCCGCGACATACCGACGATGCAATTTGAACTACGTAGAGATGCGACGCCTGGCCCATCTGACCGAGACGAGCCGGAATTGACCGCACAATACTCTGACACTGCGCTCGGGCCTGGACGGGTCACATGTTTCTATAGCCCCGACCCTGCCGAAACTGACAGGCAAGGCGTAACCTGCCGTCTTGTTTTCGAGTTAGCGAATAGAGTAAGCGCCACCCTAGGCGTTCGCCGTGAGCAAATAACTGCAGGCGATCCGGAATTGATTAAAACGATTGAGTTGATCCCTGATTACTGGGCAAGTTTGACGGAAACTCGCTAGCGGACCTTTGTTGGGTCTGCAGCATCGGGAAATATGGGCTCGGAGCCGCCTTACGGCGGTGCGGCGACAGGATTGCAGCGAAACTTCACCAGGACGATTCTACCAGACGACGCCAGGCAGCCCAAAGTTCCGAATGCTGCGATCTATTCATAAGGACCGCTTTAGCGGCTTCAGCCTTCGAATACAGCTTTCATCCTTGAAGCGTCATGCTCAAGAAGCCATGATTTATGATCGTCATACAGGTGAGCCAAATTTTCCTTGTCCATCGATACAACGTCCATTCCTCGGTCATCATAGGGATGGAGCGCGATGCTCTTTTCAAAATCAACGATATATGTGTCAGCATGCACCGTTGGTTTTATGCCGAGTTCTGAGCCCAGAGTAAGCCAAAGAACTTCCCGAAGTTGCTCTTTATCAACAAGTTTAGCTACATCCCAATGGCGAAACAGATCTGAACCAGGCGCATCGACGTGATCGCTATCCTTCTGCGGGGTGGCACCAAGATATTCAAATGATGACTTGGTAAGGCCACATAACTTGTAGGGTTTTAGTCTTCTTTTTGCTGGACGTTCAGTTCCATATGTAGACGACAGCAGCCACAGCGACGATGATTTGTTGAACAAGCTTGAGGAAACTGCATCAGCTCGTGAAAATGCTTGTGCGAAGCGCTTCAGAGGTCGGGAAGTAGGACTTCCCTCGCCGCCAAGTTCAAATCGGAGCCCTATGTCGAACTTGTAGAACATCCCATGTGGAAATTCTGCAAGGGTGAAATCACTCTCAAATCGTTGAATAAATTCTTCCATGGGGATCGGTTAAGGTGATCGACAACCATAATCAATAGTTCGCGCACCCATTCCAAAGCAGACTTTGGATTTTTAGGTGCCAAAGGCTGCTTCGTCCGGCATCCCGTCCGTTCGATGATAGTAGGTAGCTGCACCTGCGGCGAAGGTCCGCTCCATTCCATTGCTCGTGCAGCATAGGACCGCCGCCCGGCTGGCAGATCCCAAGACTTTGCAAAGGTCGCTATCTGCGCAAACGACCCATAGCGAAAGTCGTGTCGGCTTTGGTCGCTCAGAAAATCCGCCAGAGGTGATCGCCCCATAAACGCACGATCCTGTCCAAAAAGGGCAGAGGGTCGCGCGCATGACGCTTATCGAACGCATAGAGCAGGCATCAACCGGCATTGCAGTGACAGCCATGACCGCGGCCGCGTCGGGTGCTGTCTGGCTGGTCCGCCGCATCTTTACCAATCAAAGGCAGATCGAGATCCTGCAGCAATCGCTCGAGGCGCGCGATAAGCAGCGTGACGAGGATCGCGAGGCCCTTTCCGACGTCAGAACGGATGTTCGCGAGATTCGCGAATTCCTTCACCGCAGATAACCCGGGCAATGCCCCGCCTGGGGTGAAAGGAGATCTTTGCCATGCAGCTCATTCAAAACTGGAAGCAAACGCTTAAAGGGGCGTGGTCAATTCGTCTGATCGCAATCGCGTGCCTGGTGTCAGCCGTCCCTGTTTTCCTCTCGCTTGTGTCTCCCGGCTTGCTGGGCATTGACCCAGTGATTTTCGCGGCAGTTGCCATGGTGATCAATGCCCTTGCTATTCCCGCGCGCCTGATCGCACAGGTTGGGTTTACCGATCTGCTGTCTGAATTCCGACGTGATACATCAGGGGTAGTGAGCACCCGCTTTGTAAAACAGGTGGGTGCGGGCGCGCTGGTCATTGCCTTGGCCACGCCATTCATCGCGAAATGGGAAGGTGTCAGGCTTGAGGCCTACCGCGATATTATCGGCGTGCCGACGATCTGTTTCGGCGATACTCATGGCGTGCGGTTGGGTGATACGGCAACCATGGGCGAATGCGTCGACCGGCTCGAGCAGGATGTCCAGGCTTTCTATTCCGAGATCGCGGCTTGCATGACAAATCCGGATATTCCAGTTGGTGTTCAGGCATCAATGCTCGAACTGGCCTTCAATGTGGGATCACGTCCGGTGTGTCGATCCACGATGATGCGTCTGGCCAATGCGGGCAGATATCGCCTCGCGTGTGACGAACTACGACGTTGGGTGATTGCGGGCGGCAAGCGCGTGCGTGGTCTGTCGAACCGACGGGCCGATAGCAAAGCAACACTCTGCCTGCAGGGGCTCACGTAATGCGCTCTCTCTCGCTGCTGATGCTCTGCGTTGTTCTGGCGTCCTGTGCAAAGGGGGCGGGGATTATCGCCGGGGCGATTGCAGGTGGTCCCAATGTGGCAGCCAATGTTCAGGCGGGCAGTACCAATGCCCAGACCGTTGGGCAAACCACGCTGCAGGATCAGCGGATCGATGACACGCAAGCCCGCAACATCGAACAGAGTTCCGGAGACACTCAGCTCAGAACCGAGCGCGTTGAGACCGTGATCCTGCGAGAAGATCCGCCAGCGTGGTTGCTGCTGGTGGCTCTGATTGGCTGGCTACTACCGACACCGCAGCAGATTGGCGCCGGGTTCGTTTCTCTGGTCGCCAGACCTTTTCGCGGGTCCCTCCCTGGGGGGTAAGGCCAGTGGGTATGCATATGCGCAGAAATTTATGTGTGGGTGCGGCTGGGGCATAGGGTTGTTTATTATATAGATCGTCCAAGCGTTTGAAAAAAAACAGCAATCCAGATCCGAAATATAAATTGGCGGCAGGTTTGGGCTACTGCCCGGTTTTTTCTCGCGAGGCGTTAAGTGTCTGTAAAAAATAAAAAATCACGTGGGCGGAATGTAAACCGAACCGAACTGGCTGAAATCAACGGCGTGTCCATGCCAACGGTTGACGACTGGGTGAGCCGCGGCTGCCCGGTCGTTCAGCGTGGGGCGCGCGGACGGGCGTGGATCTTCAACACGGCAGAGGTGCGCAGCTGGCGCGATGACGATATTCGTGCCCAGACCAGCCACACCGAAAATGCATCGAAAGATGAGTTACTGCTGCGCAAGTTGGCAGCGGAAACAGAGCAGGCGGAACTGGATCTGGCCAAGGCAAAGGAACAGGTCGTTCCTGTCGAGCAATATGAACGCGCTCTGACAAAAGCCTTTGGTGAGGTGCGGGCTGGCCTGCGAAATGTCCTGCCGCAGCGGGCCGCGCGTCGACTGATGGGCGAGAGCGACGAAACCAAGTTCAAGGATGTGTTGCGCGAGGAAGTCGACCACGTCCTCGAGGCGCTTGCAGATCGGGATCTGGTTGAGGAGTCGGATATCGCGCTTGCAGACGATGAGGGCGAGGGGGCGGACGGTGAGTGAACGCCCGGGCTGATTTCTCCAATGCACGCGCGGTGGTTCAGGCAACCCGGCGCGCGCGAGAATTTCTCCGGCCGCCACCGGATCTGAAACCCTCGGATTGGGCGGAGGCAAATATCAAGATCCCGGTCGGCAATGCCGTGCCGGGACCGATGCGCTTTGACAATGCGCCGTATCAGCGTGAAGTGATCGACATGACCGCCAACTCGCGCTGTGATCGCATCACGTTGATGTGGGGCGCGCAGGTTGGGAAGACGCAGACCGCGCTTGCCGCGCAGGCCTACCGGATTGGCTTCAACCCCGTTTCGCAGATGATGATGCAGCCCAGCCAGGGTGACCTGACCACGTGGCTGGAAACCAAGTTCAATCCCATGGTTGAGGCCAACGAGGGATTGCAGAACGTTCTGGCAAAACCACGTGGCCGCGACGGTGTGAATAACCAGCGGATGAAAAGCTACCCCGGCGGGTTCTTGATGTTCAGCTGGTCAGGATCGCCCAAGACCATGCGTGGCCGGTCGGCGCCATTCATCGTCTGCGACGAAACAGACGGCTATGATCGAACCGGTGAGGGCCATCCGGTTGGCCTTCTGTGGCAACGGGCTGCGACCTTCGGCGATCAGAAACTCCTTTTGGAGATCAGCACCCCGACAATCAAGGGCGAGAGCTGGATTGAAACCGCGTTTCTTGAGGGGGATCAGCGACACTTCCACGTTGTTTGCCCGCATTGCAGCCATAGACAGACGCTGAAATGGTCTCAGGTTTCTTGGTGTAAAGACGACGACGGGCAGCACCTGCCAGAAACCGCTACCTATCTTTGCGAGGGTGAGGGTTGCCACACTGCTTGGAATGATGCCGAGCGATGCGCCGCGATCCGCAATGCAGAAGACCAAGGCGGCGGATGGATCGCAAAGAAGCCGTTTCGCGGCCATGCCTCTTATCATCTGTCGGAGCTCTACAGCTGCTTTCGGTATCTGAAAGACATTGTGCAGTCATTCCTGGACAAACGCGCTGCCGGGGATCTTCAGACGTTTGTGAACGTGTCGCTGGCCGAAACGTGGGAAGAGGCAGGCGACCAGCTGGAATCCTCTGTTCTGATGGCACGGGCGGAGGAGTTCCGGGCACCGGTGCCAATGGGTGCGGGGGTTCTGACCGCTGGGATCGACATGCAGAATGACCGGCTCGAGGTTGAAATCGTGGCTTGGGGGTTGGGTGAAGAATCGTGGTCTGTCGATTACAAGGTCTTGTGGGGCGACCCGCTGCAGGGTGACGTCTGGGATGAACTGGACGAGGTGCTCGCGGATACCTGGACCCATGAAAGCGGGGCGGAGTTGCGGATCTCTGCCGCCTGCCTGGACACCGGCGGCGAGGGCGGACGGACGCAGGCCGCCTATGATTACGCGCGCGAGCGGCTGGGCCGCAAAGTCTTTGCCGTGAAAGGCGTTGGGGGCTGGGGCCGCCCCATTGTGACCCAACCCAGCAAGATCCGCCAGCGCGGCGCGCGCCCTGTATGGCTCCATTCAATCGGTGTGGATGAGGCGAAGGTTGTGGTGGCTCAGCTGGCGCGCATCCCGGCCCCGGGCCCTGGGCATTGTCACTTCCCGGTGAATCGAGATCCCGCCTGGTATGACATGTTCACGGCAGAGACGTTGCGCACCAAGTATCTGAAAGGGTTCCCGATGCGGGAATGGCAGAAGGTGCGCCCGCGAAACGAGGCCTTCGATTGCCGCGTCTACGCTTATGCCGCACTCAGCATCTTGCGACCCAACATAAAGCGCTTGGTGACGGCTTTGGAGGTTCAGGGGGGCGAGGATCAAGACCTTGATCAGGCGCCGCAAAGCGAGGCTCCGGAAAATATGCCAGAGGATACATCGTCCGCAAACTCCGACAGTGGCCCAAAGCGCCGACGGACAAACCGACGAAAACGCAGGCGGCGCCATAACCTTGAATAGGGCAAAAACGTGGGCGCACTACCAGCTGAAATCGGGGCAGGGGTTACCTTTCGGGCGAGTGTATGCCTGCCGGTCTACCCTGCAACGGAATGGGGGCTTTCGCTGATCATGCGCGGCGCCAGCCAGATTGATCTGGTGGCGGATAGTGACGGCGAAAATCACAACCTACATGCAGCGGCCAGCGAGACTGCGAGTTGGTTGCCTGGTCACTACCGCTATGAACTGCGGGTGGCCGATGGTTCAGACTTGGTCACGGTCGAGTCGGGCGAGCTGCGGATCGCGCCGGATCTTTCGGCGCAGGGTGCTGGTGTCGACAATCGCGACCACGTACGCAAGGTGCTCGATGCGATTGAGGCCGTGATCGAAAACCGGGCCAGCATTGATCAGCAGAGCTACCAAATCAACAACCGGTCCCTGCAGCGGACGCCACTGAATGAGCTGTTGAAGCTGCGTTCCCGCTATCGGGCAGAGCTGGCATCGAAGAGTGCGAGCCGTAAGCGCCGGGGCATGGGCCGCACTATCAAGGTGCGCATGCCATGATCGGAAAATGGTTTCGCCGTTCTCAAGCAACAGTCGCCGATGAGGTGCAGCGGGGAGCGCCGCCCATGATTGCGCCAGCCCGCCGACGCGGCGCGCGCTTGTATCAGGCCGCGCAGGCGGATCGGGTCACCTCCGGTTGGTCAACGTCGCCGCTTCCTGCTGATCAGATTGTGCGCCGGAATTGGCGCGCGCTGGTGGCTCGCTCCCGTGAACAGCTGGTGAACAACAGTTATGGCAAGGCGTTTCAGCGCAGCGTGCGCCGCAATGTCATCGGTCAAAAAGGGTTCATCCTGCAGGCTCAGGTGCAAGGTGCTGATGGCAAGCCTGATGCAGATGCAAACCGCGCAATTGAGGCGGCGTTCAAGACGTGGAGCAAGGCCAAGAACTGCGATGTGAAGGGCGTCAGATCCTTCCTGCAGATCCAGAAAACACTGGTTAACGGGCTGCCGAGCGATGGCGAATTCATGGTACGTCACGTCTATGGCCGGGACGCGGGGCCTTGGGGCTATGGGCTGCAGATCCTCGATCCGGTCAACTGCCCCGTCGATTTCGATGAGGACCGCCGCCCCAATGGTCGCTTTATCCGGGCGGGCATCGAATACACCAAAATGGGGCGGCCCGTTTATTACTACTTCCACACGCTCGATGTATCGCAGTCAGACTATTCCCATGCAGGCCGCGCCTTCATTCGGGTGCCTGCGGATCAGATCATCCACTGGTTCGAAGAGGATCTGGTCGGGCAAAAGCGGGGCTTGCCCTGGATGGCAACGGCACTTCTGCGGATGCGCCAGTTGGATCAATTCGAACGTGCTGCCCTAACCAATGCGCGCGAGAGCGCGAACAAGCTGGGCGTGATTGAGTGGGATGAAGGTTTCGGGCCAGAGCCGGAAAGCGATGATGATGACGGCGAGGCTGCAGAGGTAGAGCTCACCAGCGAAGAGGGGATCTATCACGAGATGCTGCAAGGCCAGCGTCTCAAACGGGTTGAGAGCCCTTATCCAAATGGCGAGATGGCGGTGTTTTCAAAACACAACCTGCGCGGCGTCGCCTCTGGTCTGGGGGCCGCATACAACGATCTCGCCAATGACCTCGAGGGCGTGAACCTGTCGAGCATGCGCCATGGCATGCAGGCTGAGCGTGACCGCTGGAAAGAGCTCCAGGAAAGCCTGATCGAGAGCTTTGTCTCAGAGGTCTTTGAGAAATGGCTCGAGTATTCGTTGGTTGCCGGAAAGATCATCTTGAGCAACGGCGCGGCGTTATCACCACGCCACCTGTCCAATTACCTCGATGCAACATTCCATGCCCGGCGGTGGGATTGGATGGACCCTTCCAAGGATGTGAAGGCCGACGCGGACGCGGTCGACAACCTGTTCAAGTCCCGCGGCCAAGTGATCCGGGAGCGGGGCCGCAACCCGCGTGATGTGTATCGCGAATTTGCCGAGGACATTCAGGCGATGAAAGACGAAGGCATCCCGCCCGAAGTCATAGCAGCGCTGATCACCGCGAAATCAAAAGGAGGGCCCCCAAGTGTCCCAGCAGTCGAAACCGACTCCGATGAAACCGTTGCAGGCGGAGGAAACGACAGTGCGTAAGCCGAGTGACCTGATCGGGAAATCCCTGACCCGCTCGCTGACACCTGAACAGATCAACGCTGGGCAGCGTGGCGGTGCTCAGGGCCTGCAGCGGGTGGCCGAGGTTGTCAACATTGACGAAGAGGCGCGCACAGTTGAGCTCGCGTTTTCGTCCACGACGCCGGTCATGCGGTGGTTCGGTGAGGAAGTCCTTTCCCATGAACCGGGCGCGGTCGACCTTGAGCGGTTGAACAATGGCGGCGCGCTGTTGATGGACCACAATTGGCGCGACCAGATTGGCGTCATTGTGTCGGCCCGGATCGATGCCGATCAGGTTGGCCGTGCTGTCGTCCGGTTCAGTCGCAGCGCGCGGGCGGATGAGATCTTTCAAGACGTGGTGGACGGTATCCGCAGCCACGTGTCGGTTGGCTACTCCGTCAGCGAGATCAAAGAAGAAAAACGGGACGGCCAGGCCAATCTGGTGACCGTCACCCGCTGGGCTCCTTTTGAAGTCTCAATGGTTGCTGTTCCTGCAGATCAGACCGTGGGCGTCGGGCGTTCCGGAGAAAATCTGCCAGAGGTGGCGGGGGACGATACCGGGCAGATTGCAGAGAATGAAACAGGCGCGGGCAATGAGGCCGCAGGTAATCAGCAAAGGGAATTTGAGATGAAAACCATCATCACCCGCGACAATGAGGGCAATCTTGTCCGGGCAAAAGTTGACGACAACGGCAATATTGTCGAGGTCGTGGAAATGCTTGAACGGGCAGGTGCAGGTGATGCGGCCCTGCTGCAACGCGGGCGCGAGCAGGAAGCAACCCGGGTGCGCGAACTGACCGAGATTGGCAGTCAGTATGATGCAGAGGATCTGGCGTTGGAACTGATCCGCAGCGGTCAAGGTGTCGAGGATATGAATGCCCGACTGCTGGACCATCTGCACCAGCGCAGCACCAATCACCGTCAGATCATGGACCGTTCCGATATCGGTATGACGGATGACGAGGCCGATCAATTTTCTTTCCTGCGTGCAATCCGTGCGCTGGCTAATCCGACAGACCGGGCGGCCCAAGAAGCTGCGGCGTTCGAATTTGAAGCCTCCGACGCCGCCGCAGAAGCGCAGGGCCGGGATGCGCAGGGCATCATGGTCCCGATGCACGTGCTGATGCGTGCCCCGCTCAACACCGGCACCGGCGGCGTTGGTGCAGGCGATACCGGCGGCAATGCTATTGCAAACCCGCTGTTGAGCCAGAGCTTTATTCAGATGCTGCGGGTCCGTACGATCCTGCTGCGCCTTGCGACGCCTCTGATGGGGCTGGTCGGAAATCCTGATATCCCGACGCAGGAAGGTGGCGCGACAGGCTACTGGATCGGTGAAGACGGAGAGGCGGCAGAGGATATTCTGAGCCTTGGTCAGCGTCAGTTCTCGCCGAAGACTGTGGCCGCCTATTCCGAAATCACGCGCCGCACGTTGAAACAGACCAGCATGGATATTGAGGCTCTTGTCCGCAGCGATTTGGCGCTCGCACTTGCGACATCGCTGGACTTTGCGGGGTTCTACGGTACCGGCACGGATGATCAGCCCCTGGGGATCGCCAACACCAATGGTGTGAATGTGGTCGACTTTGGCGGCGCGGGTTCCGGTGGTGGCGCGGCGATGCCGACGTGGGACGACGTCATTCAGATGGAAAGCGAGATCGCGGCCGCCAATGCGGATGTTGACCGCATGGCCTACGTCCAGAACGCCAAGATGCGCGGTCACTTCAAGAGCAAACAGAAGTTTGCTGGCACCAACGGGGCGCCGATCTGGGAAAGCGACAACACCGTCAATGGGTATCGCGGCGAAGTCACCAACCAGGTCAAGAATGGTGATGTATTCCACGGCGACTTTGGGAATGTGCTGGTTGGCATGTGGGGTGGCCTGGATCTCACCGTCGACCCCTACACGCACAGCCGTCGTGGTCGCCTGCGTCTGGTTGCGATGCAGGATGCGGATTTCGTCCTGCGTCACGCAGCTGGCCTCTGCTACGGCACCGACGCCAGCTAACGACTGAGAACAAATCCTGAGCCTTGGCCCTGTTAGGGCCGGGGCCTGAATGCTCCCTGAAAGGATGTGAGAAGATGGAAAAACAGACCAAGGCCCAAAAGTCCGAGTACAAGGTCGCGAGCGCGTTTGTCTGGGATGGCAAGATCCAGAAACCCGGAATGAAAGTGTCGCTGACGAAAACAGAAGCCCATGGGCTGATCAAGCGCGGCAAGATTGAAGAGGGCACCGGGCGTCAGGCGCCTGCCAAGAAGGCTGCCAACAGCAAACCTGCCGCGCCCCAGCAAGATCCCGGTAAAGGCAGCTGATGGTTTCGCCCGCCTGGGATGATCTGGACGCCTTCCTGCAGGTTGACGATTTCGCCATCGAGGCGACCGTCACGCCGCGGGGAGGCGTTCCGCGTCAGATCAAGGGGGTATTCGACGAGCCGTATTTCAATACCCAACTTGGCGAGTATGAGGCGGACGCAACGCAGCCCCGTTTCACCTGCAAGGCCGTTGATGTTGCCGATTTGCAGGATAAGGCCGAGGTCGAAATAAACGGTCAGCCTTATTTCCTGCTGACCAATCCGCAGGAAGATGGAACCGGAATGGCGGTCCTCCAATTGGCGCGGGGTTGAGGCGGTGCTGTCTTTCGACTTCGACGCAGGCGAGTTGGCGAGGATCGCGGAAGAGTTCGGCGCCAGCGAAAAGGATCTGCAATTTGCCTATTCCCGGGCGCTGCGTCGCACGGCTCAAACAATGAAAAGCCGCGCGCGCAAGGGGCTGCGCACAGAGTTGGAATTGCGCACGGCAGCCGAGATGCGCAAACGCCTGCAAGGGTTCCGGTTCTCGCGGGGCAAAGGCATGGGTGAGGTCCGCATGTGGTTTGGCCTCAACAACATGCGCGTTTCGGCTTTCAAGGGGCGCGCACTTCGCACCGGCAGCGGTGCCAGCTATGCAGGCCAGCAGTTTGCAGGCGCATTTATTGCCAAAAACTCAAAGGGCCGGCCAACCGTGATGCGCCGCGCCACTCAGCGGGCCTATCCGATCAAAGAGGAACGCATGCCGATTGAGGATAAGGCCCAGATCTTTATCGAGGATCAGGTTTTCGACGAGATCGAAGAGGTGTTTTTCAAGAATTTCCGGGCCGAGATCCGCGCCCGTACAATCTACAATGTGGGCAACAGGTAAGACATGACTGACGGTATCGATCTGGACAATCTTCATGAGGCCATCAAGGCGGAGATATCTGCAAAGTTTCCCGCCGTCGGGACCGTCGAAGACTATGGCGTCCCGCGCAAAGATCTCGCTTTACCCGCCATCCTGGTTGAGCTGGTTGATATGGAGGCTGATCCGGATAGCGACCCTGGCACAGAGCAATTGCCGGTCATCTCCAAGTGGGCCGCGCGTGTGGTTCTGAGCTTTCGCGATGACAACGTAAAACGTGAAATCCGCAAACTTGCAGGTGCGCTTGGGGTTCTGGTGCATCAAAACCGCTGGGCGCTGAAGGCAGGCCCAGCCCAGGTGACTTACATCGGGCCGGATGCCTTCGACCCAGACTTCGACAATGTCGAGGTCTGGGCCGTCGAATGGGATCAACAGATCGATCTGGGGCAAAGTGTATGGATAGGCGAGGGGGTCACACCGGATCGCGTGATGATCGGCTACGCGCCGAAAATTGGGCCGGGTCAGGAAGGTGATTACAGCGAACTTGGGGGCAATTCATGAGTTATTCAGCTGCGCGAAACGAGCAGGTTCGGGAAGGCATAGTCCGGTTTGGCGTTGTTACTGCGGTGGACACGGGGCGGGCCCGGGCAAAAGTGTCCTTTGGCGGTGAAAGCGAGAGTGACTGGCTGGCGTGGATGGCAGAGCGGGCCGCGGAAATCTCAGTCTGGGCGCCGGTCAGCATTGGCGAACAAGTCGTCATCCTGTCCGAATCCGGGGATACGGCGCAGGGCGTCATTCTTGGATCTGTGTTCAGCAGCAATAACCCGGGTCCCGGAACCAATGAAGCCACGCACCGAGTGAAGATCGCAGGCTCATCGATCACCATCACCGCCGATGCCATCACCCTGGCGTGCAACGGGTCGACGGTGGTGATTGATGCGGACGGCGTTTCCATCAACGGCGTTCGGATCGATCTGAACTGATGCCGGGCGTGACCAGAAAAGGTGACAGCTGCACCGGCCATGGCCCCTTTCCGCCGCGGGCCAGCACCGTGGGCAGCGGGTCGGTCTTCATCAATGGTATCTCCGGGCACAGGCAGGGCGACGCCTGGGCGGTGCATTGTGATCCACAGCCCGTGTGCCACGGCGGCAGCCTAGGAGCAGGGTCCAGCACGGTATATGCAAATGGCAAACAGCTGGGCCGGATTGGTGATCCTGTCGATTGTGGGTCAGCTGTCGCGAGCGGTTCCGGGGATGTATTCGCCGGGGGCTAGGGAAAAACGCCAGAGGACCGGGTGTCACGGTCTGCGCCATCATGGCGACATGAACGGCATCAACGCATCCACGGGAAAACCGCTTTCGGGTCTGGCTCATCTGCGCCAGTCCGTGCGCGATATCCTGACCACCCCCATCGGCACCCGCGTGATGCGGCGAGACTATGGCAGTCGGCTGTACCGTCTGGTGGACGCGCCGATGAATGATGCGACCCGCCTTGAGATGATGGCGGCGACCTATGAGGCGCTTGAAACATGGGAGCCGCGGTTGCAGCTGGATCAGGTTGCAGTTGATATGCCTGAGCCGGGCGGGGTCATTGTGTCCATCCAGGGTCAATATTTGCCGACTGGTGAGCCGGTAACACTCGATGGCATTGAGGTGCGCTGATGGCTGGTGGGTTCTCTGCCATCGATATGTCGCTGTTGCCAGCGCCGGATCTGGTTCAGTCTGTCGATTATGAGGCAGCATTATCAGCGATGCTGGGTGAGTTGCGCGCGCGGGCCCCGGCCTTTGATGCGCTGGTTGAAAGTGACCCGGCATTCAAACTGGTTGAGCTTGCCGCGTTTTTCCAAACTCTGACGTTGCAGCAGATCAACGATGCAGGTCGGGCGGTCATGCCCGCGACAGCAACTGGTGCGGATCTGGACAATATCGCGGCCCGTTATGGGGTTGCACGACAGGTGATTGATCCGGGTAATCCAGAGGCATTGCCGCCAGTCCCGGCAGTTCTCGAAAGTGATGATGATTTCCGGCGCCGAATGCTGGTCGCTTTTGAGGGGCTTACGACCGCAGGCTCTGCAGGGTCCTATATCTTCCACGCTCTGAGCGCTCACCCAGATATTGCCGATGCAAGCGTCGAAAGTCCGGCGCCGGGTGAGGTGCTTGTCACGATCCTGACGCGCGTCGCCGATGGTTCTGCAAGCCCGGAACTGCAGGCATCCACCCTCGAGGTGTTGAGCGCCGACGACGTGCGACCGCTTGCCGATATGGTGACTGTCCAGAGCGCCGCCATTACCCCATATTCTATTGATGCCAGCCTCACTGTATTGCCAGGGCCAGATAGTGAGGTGGCACGCAGCGCGGCTCAAGAGGCGGCTATATCCTATGCCGCCGCGCAGCATCGACTGGGGCGGGATGTGACATTGTCGGGCATTTACGCCGCGCTGCACCAGCCGGGCGTTCAAAACGTGACGCTCACAAGCCCAGCTGCGGATATCGTGATTGGCAATGACGGCGCCGCCTTTTGCACCGGAATCAGCGTAACCGTTGGGGGGTCCGGTGTCTGACAGCTTGCTTCCTCACAATGCAACGGTCGAAGAGCGCGCGCTCGAGGCCGTGATCCGCGCAGGCCTTTTGCCGCCGGTGCCGTTGCGGGCAATCTGGGACCCGGTCACATGCCCTGTTGAATTGCTGCCCTGGCTTGCGTTTGCGTTTTCAGTCGACGAATGGGACCCATCTTGGAGTGAGGCCGCCAAGCGCGAAGTTGTTCGACAGTCCGTGCAGGTTCATCGCCGCAAGGGAACCGTTGGCGCAGTGAAGCGTGCTTTGCAGGCCATCGGCACGCCTGCAGAGATCATTGAATGGTTCGAAGATGGATCAGCGCCTTACACCTTCAAAGTGTGGTTGGACCTGCGGGCGATGCTGCGCAACGGTGCTGATCTACCCGCCGAACTGGTAAAACTGCGGCGCGCGATCGATGCGGCCAAACCTGTTCGCAGTCACTACACGGCGCATGCGAGAATGACAGGCCCAGCCCCAGTTTATTGTGGTGCCTTCGCTACCGCAAAAGGGGCCTGCTTCAATACCGCGCGCATACCAGATGCGCCGCCGGTCGCACTGCAAACCCATGGCGGGGCTGCCCCGGTCATCATCAAAGCCCGTCTTGGGAACAGCGTCAGCATACCTGATGCCCCGGATATTACGGCCTTTCGGCATTACGGCATTACTGCCAGTGGCCGAGGATACATCTATTCACCAATTTTGGAGGCGCCAGCATGAGCGAACCCTATGGTTTTCTGACGAATAAGGGCCGCCAGCTGGAAGCTGCCGCCCTGGCAAACGGAACCGCACTGAACGTTGCCGAGATCGCCTGGGGCACGGGTGCCCGTGCAATCACCGGTGGGGAAACCTCGCTTGAGAACGAGACTGGGCGTGCCCCGGTGATCGCTTCCGGTATCCATCCGGACAATAGCAGCGTCGCGTTTTTCCGCCATGATTTCGCGGCACAGGATGGCCCTTACATCATCAGCGAGGCGGGGCTGTTCGATGCCGCGGGCAATATGCTGGCAATCGTTACCTATCCGGTGCCGATGCCCAAGCCGCTGAATTTTGCGCTGACCTTTGACATTATGGTCGCCTTTTCGGATCTCGAGAACCTCAATATCAATGTTCTTACACCGGGTTCTCTGGTGCCAGAAGAGCGTCGCATTGACACCGGATCAGGTCTGGTCGGCGGTGGGGATCTTTCCGGCAATCTCAATCTGTCCCTTGATCCAGGCGCGTTCCAAACAATGAACGACGCCGAACACCTCGCCATGATTGCAGGAGCCTAACCCATGAGCATCATTCCAAACCGTTTTCTGGCGCACGTCACGCAAGCCGGTGTCACCATGCCGCCGGTTCCGGCGGATCACACCCGCCATATTGCCACCATTCAGACCAGCAATGACGCGGCATCCGGTGTCATTCTGACCTGTGAAATCGACGCAGGCGGCGAGACCTACAAAGTGACGCCCGCCCAGACCATCACCGAAGGCGACGCCCGCGCCAGTATCGTCGGCCCCGGCACGCTCTTGGCTGGTGACGTGCTGCGCTTTGTTGCCAGCGACGATGCCGCACTTGATATCTGGGTCAGCTATCACGACCGCCCGGTGCCCGCATGAGACGTGTTGTCGGACATGACGGGGCGCTGAGCAGCCCGCTGCTGTCGATTGGCAGCGCAGGTCAGGCCGGGGGCGGCTTTGGGTTCGCTGGCCTTGCCGGAGTGGGGTTCCTGAAACGAACCATTCGCCCGCGTGATATACCGGGTTCGCCAACTACGGGTTACATTCCGGGGATCTTTACTGTCCTCAACTCAGATGGCACGGGCAAGCTGATCACCAGTTCGGAGACCTCGGGTGGCAATATTGTCATCTACGATATTCAGAACTGGGACGATTTCAGCGATCCGGTCAATTCGGTCATCAGCTACGCGCCGATTTCGCTGGGGTCCACCCGTCGGATCTGTATGGCAGAGGACGGGCGGCATATTGCGCTCTACGGATCGTCAGCCTGTCGGATCTACAATCTGACAACGCCTTGGGATCTGACGACGGCGGTGCAGCTTTCTATCCCCAATGTCAGCTATTCCTGCGTAGCGCCTGATGGCAGTTTCATGCTGCGTATCCTGACGGCGGGGTCAAACCCCTATGTCACCACGCTGGAAAAGTGGGATGCCTCCACCCCGTGGGATTTCTCCGGTATCGACGTCGCGAACCCGGATCAGAGCCAGCATATCCCCGAGCTTTGGAACAACGGGGGATACGGCATTGAGATGCCGACGCAAGATCTGATCATTACCGGGAACCGGGCGGGCACATCCACAGGCTACGGAGGCCAGACGCTGAGTTTCACAGCGCCCGGCGACATCAGCTCGCTTCAATACCACGGGCAAATGATGCTGGCGGATCTGAGCGGTCAAACCGCTTTTGCGCCGGGTCGGGTTCTGAACGCCTACCCTGGACGTGAATACTTTTATGAACTGATGTGAGGTCAAAGCAGATGACACAGCCCCTTTATTCCTTGAATGGCGCGCGCCCGGCCTTGCCCCCGGCAAAGCTGCGCCTGCCCAGTGGCCGCTGGCGGACAGCCCCCTATGCCGAGGCGGATCTGACGGCTGCGGGATATGCGCTGGCCCCGGCCAGGCCCGCCTATGATCCGGCCACTGAGCGGCTGGACTGGCAGAATGGCAACTGGACGGTCGAACCGCTGCCGCCCCGCGATCCGGTCTACCGCCCCCTGACCAAGCTGGAAGCCATGACCCTGTTTCGGCACGTCACCGGCATGGATGACGCGGGCGAACTGGCCCTGCGCGAGGCTGAAAACGTCAAGTTGCTATGGATGAAATGGGAAACGGATGTTCCTCAGAGCATCCACCGCGACAACCCGGTTGTCGGCTTCTTTCTGGATGAGCTGATCGCCAAGGGCCACGCCACCGCCGAACACAAAGCCGCCATGCTGGCCGCCTGGCCGGTCGAGGGCTGACGCTTATCGGGCGGGCGTGCGTTCGGAAAATGCGCCAGAGGGAATGAGGTTGCAAACCTCGCATGATCGCAGGGAACTGCAATCATCAGCGAGGCTCTAATGTCTGGTTTTCTTCACGGCGTCGAGGTGCTCGAGATCGACACAGGCCCGCGCCCGATCCGCACAATCTCGACCGGCGTTATCGGTATTGTGGGCACTGCGCCCGCTGCTGATGCAGACGCTTTCCCCTTAAATACACCCGTTTTGATCGCGGGTAGCCGTTCTGAGGCCGCAAAGCTGGATATGACGGCTGACGGCACCGGTGGCGGGACGCTGCCGGGCGCGCTCGATGGCATCTTCGACCAGATTGGCGCGGTTGTGATCGCCGTCCGCGTCGAGGAAGGTGCCGACGACACCGAAACACTCGCGAACATGATTGGCGGCGTGAACGCCACAACGGGACAATTTGAAGGTGTGCATGCGCTCTTGGGGGCTGAGAGTGTTGTCGGCCATGCCCCGCGTATCCTTTGCGCGCCCGGCTGGACGCATCAACGCCTTGAGGATAGCGGCAATCCGGGCACCTATCTTGCGAACCCGGTCGTTGCTGAACTGGAAGGGATCGCGGATCGCATCGGCGCAGTGATCATCGCGGATGGTCCCAATACAACCGACGCCGCAGCGCAGGCCTACGCTGGCGACTGGGGCACTTCCGGCCGCATCTATGTGGTTGACCCATGGGTCAAGGTGCTCGGCAGCGATGGCGCTCCGGTAGATCAACCGGCATCGGCCCGTGTGGCTGGTGTGATCGCACGCACTGACAATGACCGGGGGTTTTGGGTTTCGCCATCCAACCAAGGCATTTTTGGCATTATTGGCACATCGCGGCCGGTTGATTTCAAACTCGGGGATAAGGCCAGCCGGGCCAACCTTCTGAACGAAAACGACGTCGCTACCATCATCCGCCAAGATGGCTATCGCCTTTGGGGCAACCGGGTTCCGACAGCTGATCCAAAGTGGCAGTTCCTGTGTGTGCGCCGCACCGCTGACGTCCTCAACGAGAGCATTCAGCGGGCGCATATGTGGGCCGTCGACCGCGCGATCACCAAAACCTACATGGATGACGTCGTCGAGGGGGTGAACGGATTTATCGCCACACTGGTTGCCCAAGACGCATTGCTGGGCGGCAGCTGCTGGGCCGACCCCGATTTGAACACTGCCGCCAGCATCCAAAATGGGCAGGTGTGGTTTAATTTCGACTTCACGCCGCCTTATCCTGCCGAGCGGGTGACGTTCCGCTCTGACCTCACCAATGAATACATCGCGGAGGCACTGGGCTGATGGCTATTCGGAACATCCTGAAAAACTTCAATCTATTTGCCGACGGGCGCGGCTTTGCGGGTGAGATCGGGGATTACACCCCGGCCAGCCCGTCAATCGCCGCCGAAGAATACCGCGCCGGTGGCATGGATGGCCCAATCGATATCGATATGGGCATTGAGAAGATGACCGCCAGCTTTGTCTTGCGCAACTACAGCGCGGACGTGCTGTCCCTCTGGGGCATCGCGCCGGGGGTGTTGATCCCTGTCACCGCCCGCGGTGCGCTGGAAAGCGAGGACGGGACTGTTACGCCGGTCATTCACAACATGCGCGGCAAGATCATTCAGCCAGACCGGGGCACCTGGTCACCCGGTCAGACTGCCAGCCTCACCGTCAACATGACGCTTGAGGCGTTCAAGGAAACCATCGGTGGTCAGCTGATCACTGAAATCGACATCATCAACATGGTGCGCAGGACCGGCGGCGTGGATCGCCTCGCCCAGATCCGCGCAGCACTGGGCATCTAAGGAGCTCTCATGGACGAATTGCCTGACTACCTAACCCTGAACTCGAACGGGGAAGAGGATTCCATTTCCGTTTCCCTGCTTAAGGGTGTGACCGTCGACGGTGAAAAGCGCACAGCCTTGACGCTGCGCGAGCCGAGCGTGGGCGATCATATCGCCGCGCGCCAAACGGGGAAAAATGACAACGCCCTGGCCGAGGTCATCTTGATTGCAAACCTTGCGGAGGTGCCTCCCGATGCAATCAAGGCGGCCAAGATGAAGGATTACGACCGGCTGCAAGAGGCGCTGGGTTTTTTGAATGGCTGACGCCTGAATCCTGCCGGGCAGGGGTGTTGATCCTTGCCCGACATACCGGGTGGTCGCGCACCGAGATCACCGCAATGAGCGTCAGCCAGTTCAAATGGTGGCTGGGGGGTATCAATGGCAAAACAACGCCTTAGCGCCAGCATCACAATCGGCGGCGTTCTCGAGAAATCCTTCAAAAAGAACATTGGCCTGATCCGGTCAGGCTTCGAGAACATTGGCGATAGCATCAAGTCGGTGAAGACCCGACAGAAAGAGCTGTCGCGACAGCGCGTGGATCTGGTCAAACAGGGCCGGTCGGTGGAAGCGCTCGACCGTGAATATGAAGACCTAGAGCGCACCTTGGAGGCTTTGGCCCGAAAGCAGCGACGCTGGGAACGCGCTATGCGCGACAGCCGTCGGGTTGGTGAGAGTTTCGACCGCATGACCAGCAATTTCGGGCGGATGGGTCGCCGCGTTGGTGCTGGTGTCGCAGCCGTCGGCGCTGGTGTTTTTGCGCTGGCAAGCTCGACTGCATCTTATGGCGACCAGGTCGCCAAAACTGCGGGCAAGCTGGGCATCGGCATCGAGGCACTGCAGGAATACAGATACGCTGCTGAGCGTTCCGGGGTTTCAACCGACACATTCGATAGCTCTTTGACGGCGATGCAAAAACGGCTTGGCGAGGCCGCAAAGGGTTCCGGCGCTGCCAAGAAGGCGCTGGACCAAATGGGCCTGTCTGCAAAAGACCTGGTTGCGATGGGTCCCGAGCGTGCCATGGAGCAGATCGCGGATAGACTGCAGACCATCGAGAACCCGGCAGAGCGCGCGGCCATCGCGTCGGCGCTGTTCAGCCGCGCAGGGATCGGCATGATCAACATGCTGGGCGGTGGGTCTGAGGCTCTGCGACAGCTCCGCGAAGACGCGCGCAAGACGGGATATGTGCTGAGCGAAAAAGCCGCCCGCGACGCAGAGGCCTTTGCCGATGCTCAGCTTGATGCACAATTGACGGTCAAGGGCCTGAAAAACACCATCGGCGCGGAGCTGATGCCGGTTGTCACGCGTTCCATGAAGACCTTCAGCGCCTGGGCGATATCGAACCGTGAGGATGTCGCCGATTTTGCAGACACTGCGGCGCGCAAGCTAGAGGCTGCGTTGCCAGTGATCGGGCAGGTGGTTGAGGGCATGGGTAAGGTATCCACCACCATCGGCGGGGTGATTTCCAAGGTAGCCACGATGGTCGGCGGCTGGGAAAACTTCGGCATGATCATCGGCGGCCTCTTTGCTGCGCGGACAATTGGCAGCGTCCTCAGTTTTGGCTTTGCGGTTGCACGGCTGGGCGTGTCTGTCGCCGCGCTCGTACCGCTTGCCACCGGCGCGGGCGCGGCGATGGGCGTGCTGTCAGGTGGTCTGGCGCTGGTAAAAACCGGCATCATCACTGTCGGCCGTGCGCTGATGATGAACCCTATCGGGCTTGCTGTCGGAGCCATAGCGGGATCCGCATATCTGATCTACAAGCACTGGGACAAGGTTGGCCCATGGTTCGGGAAGCTCTGGGGGAACGTCAAACAGACCTTTTCCGGCGTTGGCGGGTTCATCACTGGGGGGTGGCGCGGAGATTGGGATGCTGCAGCGGACGGCCTGTCGACCGCTTGGGAGGGTGCCAAGGGCTACCTGACCACGGTGCTTGATGGCATCGGTTCAGTATTTAAGGCCGCCTGGGTCAACGTCATCAAGCCGGTAACGGATAAGCTGGGGGTCACGGACGCCATCACGACGGCATGGGAGGGCGCCGAGGCGACCTTCGGCACCGTGGTGAGCGGCATCGGGTCTATTCTGCAGAAAGGCTACAACGGCACAATCAAGCCAGTGATCGACGCGCTGGGATCCACTGGGGGCATCTCTGCGGCGTGGGATGAGGTCAGAACCGCAGTGGGCGCGGTGATCGAGTGGCTGGCAGAGAAATTTGATTGGCTCATGGGAAAGTTGCAGCCGGTTCTGGATGGCCTGTCCTGGCTGCGCGATAAGGGCGCTGGGGCTGTTGCCGGTATTCAGGATATCGGATCGGGAATCCGAAGCTTGTGGACTGGTGAGGATCCGGGGCAAGAGCGCGCGGCTGGTGGTGATCCGTCTGGACCAACCCAGCCCCCAGCGGCCCAAAATCCGCGCTCAGGCAAAGCTGTCCCGAAAAAGGTCTCTGGATCTTATCTAGGGGGCAGCATCGGCCGTGGGTTCCGCGAGGTAGGAGAGCAGGGCCCCGAAACGATTTGGACCTCAAAAGGGGGCTATGTCGCGCATGCCAATGCAACCGAACGGCTTGCCCGCTTGTCTGAGCGCGCCGGACCGCTGCTGGATGCGATTGGGGGCGGGTTACGATCCGCAATGTCCAAAGCGGAGAACGTTTCGGCGCCTATGATACAGCAGGTTCAGCTGGCAGCAGACCGCATAGCCCCGGCAGTACAACCCGCGCCAGCCCCTGCCGCAGCTGCACCGGTAACAATCTACGCCCAGATCAACGCGCAACATATGACGGCGAACGAGATCGCCGAAGAATTGGAACGCAGGGGAAGAGCGGCCCAAGCTGGCGCGCTTTACGACCAGGCGCATGATTATGGCCAATACGGGGGCGCATGATGGCAGGAACAATGCTGCAGCTCGGCACCTATCAATTCAGCATCAACAATGCTGCATATCAGAGCTTGCAACGCTCCACCGAATACCGCTGGGCCGCACAGGAGCGGGTAGGCGCTTCGGACGCCCTGCAGTTCACCGGGTTCGGGTCCGACACGATCACTCTGCAGGGAGTGATCTATCCGCATTTTCGGGGTGGACTGGGGCAGGTCGACAAGATGCGCCGCACCGCCTCGCTTGGCTTTCCGCTGCCGTTTGTCGCTGGCACCGGTCGGGTGCTCGGCATTTGGGTGGTTGAATCCGTCAGCGAGGGTCAACGCATATTTGCGGCCCAAGGCGCCCCGCTTCGGCAGGAATTCACGATCAGCATTAGGAGATATGATGGCGGACTCCGCAGTCTTCTACCGTTCTAAAGAGGGTGAAACCGCAGACGAAATCGTCTGGCGGCATTATGGCAACCGCATAGCCGGGGCGCTTGAGATCGTGCTTGAGGCCAACCCAGGCCTTGCGGCACTGGGGCCGGTGCTGCCACTGGGTACTCGGATCAGGCTGCCGGAAATTGACACCCCCAAGGAAGCGGAGGCGATCCGTCTATGGGATTGATGGATTTCAGGCCGTTTTTTCGGGTCGAGGTGGACGGAAAAGACATCAGCAGCACCCTGGCCCCCAGGCTGATCAGCCTTTCGCTGACCGACGCAGCTGGTGTCCAGTCTGACAATGTGCAGATTATCCTGAGTGACACCACCCTATTCGGGCGGCTGGCTGAGCCAAAGGCCGGGGCCGAGATCCGGGTCTGGCTAGGCTATCCCTTTCAGCTGAAATACATGGGTCTGTTTATCGCGGACAACGTAATTGTCGGAGGGCCGCCAGATCAGATGACGATCACCGGTATTGCGTCGGTGAATGGCGAAACCTCAAGCGGCAAGACCGCGCTGACCGACCAGAAGAAACGCAGCTGGCCCAGCGGCACCACGATCAGCGCACTGGTGCAGAAGATCGCGGGAGAGCACGGCCTCGAGCATGCGGTTTCTGAGAGCCTGGCAAAGGTGGTTCTGTCTCATATCGACCAGATTGACGAGAGCGATATCAATCTCCTGTCTCGGATCGCGCGGGACCATGATGCAATCGCAAAGCCGGGGAATGGCCGACTGATCATGGCAAAGCGTGGTGAAAGCCTGACGGCATCCGGCGCACCTATGCCGGTGCTCAGCATCACGCCGAAGAAGATCAGTCGCTGGCAGTACCAAAATTCAACCCGAGAGAAAGCGGGCTCTGTCGTTGCGGTCTATCAGGATCATGGCAAAGGCAAACCGGTCGAATGCACCGCGGGTGAAGGCGAGCCAAAGCAACGCCTCAAGCGCCGGTTCCCGAACAAGGATGCAGCAGAGCAGGCCGCGGCGTCGGAGTTGCAGCGGCTCAAAAGGGCAGGGCGTGGCCTATCTGTCACCATGCCGGGCGATCCTGACGCGATGGCCGAGGCGAAGCTGTCGGCAGCTGGGTTCCGGTCATACGTCGACGGGGAATGGCTGATCAGCCGTGCTGTGCATCAACTCGATAGCGGTGGATATCGCACAAATATCGAAGCCGAACCGCTCAAATAGAATGGTGCGGCAGCCACTTCATCGGAGTTTCCGTTACTAGTAACAGAAACAGCCCACTTTTGTGGTTGTGCAAGCTATTGATTTTATTGGTCGGAGCGAGAGGATTCGAACCTCCGGCCCCTGCCTCCCGAAGACAGTGCTCTACCAGGCTGAGCTACGCTCCGACCGTGGCGCGGAATTACACGGCAGCGGCTGGATATGCAAGCCCTATTCCGCCGGTTTCTCCGGGCTTTGCCGTTTCAGCATGAGCGACACATTGGTGCCGCCAGCCGTGTACCCACGGGTCCGGGTGCGCAGAACCGGGGTGTTGTCCGAACGCCCGCCAAACGCTTCGCGCAACACGATGAAAATACCGCTGGCAATAATTATCGCGGCACCGACCAGTGTCATCAGGTCGACCTTTTCATTGAACAGAACCACGCTGAATATCGTTGCCCAGATGATCTGTGAATATTGCATGGGGGCGACAATCGCCGCCTCGCCAATGGTATAGGCGCTGACCGTCAGCAGGGTCGCGCAAAACCCGAACAGAGCGACGACCGCGATCCCGCTGAAGGTCACGCCATCCATGGGGACGTAGACCAGCGGCAGAGCCAGGCCCATAACCGCAAAGGTCATCAGCATCGGGTAGATCATCAATACCACCCGGCGTTCGTCGGCGCTGATTTTACGCAGTACAACCGATTGGAAGGCCGCACAGAGTGCGGCGAAGAGCGCCGCCGCATGACCGAGGCCAAAGCTGGTCGCACCGGGGCGCAAAACCACCATAACGCCGATGAACCCGACCACAACGGCCGCCAGCCGTGGCAAGCCGACACGTTCGCCCAGAATCGGGATCGACAGCAGTGTAATCAGAAGCGGCGTGGCAAATAGCAGGGCATAGGTCTCGGCGAGCGGCAGCTCTGAAAACGCATAAAAGGCGCTGGCCGGAATCACCGCCATCGTCGCCGACCGTGCCGTCATCCACCAGGGGTGTACCGGTCGCAGGTGGCCTTGGGTTGCATCCTTGACCAGCATCAGTACCAGCAGCGGAAATGACAGAAGACTGCTGAAGAACACCAGCTGAATCGGCGACACATCTGCGCCAAGCACCTTTACCACCACGTCGTGGGTTGAAAATATCGCATAGGCCAAAAGAGCAAGCAGGGCGGCTTTTATGTTCATGGGACAATCCGACTAAGCGCAACAGGGCGGGCGAGCTATTGCACTATAGCGCTAACATTATCAGGAAAATACTAAAACCCGTTCGCGCGCATGGAGCCGCACGCTCTTGGTTCGCCGGCCTCCTGCACCGCGGATATGAAGGTCCGACGAGGGCTGGCTACGGTGCTGCGAGGGCCCGATATGGCCCTCGCGCTGATCAATGGACCGAAACCTTACAGGCTCGCGTCGAGGGCGCCGATGATCGCATCGCCCATGTCCGAGGTGCTGATCGGCGATACGCCTTCTTCGCCCAGCAGGTCGGCGGTGCGGTGGCCATCAGCGAGAACTTTTTCGACCGCCGCTTCAAGACGATCAGCCTCGGCGCCCTGATCAAAGCTGTAGCGCAGCGCCATGGCAAAGCTGAGGATACAGGCGATCGGGTTGGCCTTGCCCTGGCCCGCGATATCCGGGGCGGAGCCATGAACCGGCTCGTAAAGCGCTTTCGGACGGCCATTGGCCATCGGTGCGCCAAGGGACGCAGAGGGCAACATGCCCAGGCTGCCGGTCAGCATAGCAGCACAGTCGGACAGGATGTCACCGAACAGGTTATCGGTCAGGATCACGTCAAACTGCTTGGGTGCGCGCACCAGCTGCATGGCGCCATTATCGGCATACATGTGGGACAGCTCGACCTCGGGATAGTCCGCAGCAACGCGGGTCACCACCTCGCGCCACAGGATGCCGGATTCCATCACGTTGGCTTTTTCCATCGAGCAGAGTTTCTTGTTCCGGCGCATCGCCAGTTCGAACGCAGAGCGGGCGGCGCGCTCGATCTCCGACTCCGTATAGCGCTGGGTATTGATGCCGACGCGCTCGTTGCCCTCTTCGAAGATGCCGCGCGGCTCGCCGAAATAGACGCCGGAGGTCAGTTCGCGCACGATCATGATATCGAGACCCGCGACGATATCCTTCTTCAGCGAGGAGAAATCCGCCAGCGCGTCAAAGCACTGCGCCGGGCGCAGGTTGGAGTAGAGATCCATCTCCTTGCGCAGGCGCAGCAGCCCACGCTCCGGCTTCACAGAGAAGTCGAGATCGTCGTATTTCGGGCCACCCACGGCACCCAGCAGGACAGCGTCGACCTCTTGCGCCTTTGCCATGGTCTCATCCGCCAGCGGTTTGCCGTGCACGTCATAGGCGGCACCACCGACCAGATCCTCGCTCACATCGAACTGTAGATCGCGCTTTTCGCCATACCAGGTAATGACCTTGCGGACCTCGGCCATGACTTCGGGGCCGATCCCGTCGCCGGGCAGAATCAGAATCGATGGGTTGGACATAGGGATACTCCTTGAAAGCTTGCAGCCGGGGGTAACGGCACATCGCCCGTGGGTCAATGTTCCGGGCGCATATAGCGCGCCATCGCTTTGTTTTTATGGCTGAGAGGGCGGTTCCTGCGCCATCTTGTTGCCGTGACCTTAGTTCTGGATTTGCAAATCTGTCCAGACCAGAGCGTGACGGCTGGCAGGGCGCTCAGAACCGCTATACCGATCCGCGATGTCTTCGGTCCATATCAGTCCCGAGGCGACGACCTGCGCAGACTGTGACGGGAGGATGTAGTCTACGCGCATACGGCCGGATCTGCCCCAGTTTACGGTTTCCGCGCCTCCGGTCTGATCCACCGGGCGCGGGTCCTGTAGCCTTGGGTCGCGGAGCAGATCTGCAATGGCCTGCCGATAGCCTGCCCCCCGGTCGGGATCAAGGTTCGCACCGCCAGCGATAACCCAGGGTTCGGCGGGAACGGGGCCAAGCCGGCCATCCAGCAACACCTGCCAGAGCCGGATCTCATCCCGGTTGCGCAACGCGTTACGACCCTCAGGGCCGTCAAACAGCGGCGGTGTCGCCTGAAAGGTCAGGACAGACAGTTCAGAACCATCGGGCAACAGGATCGGGACGATCCAATGGCCGGTGCTTGGCAGGCGCTGGATCGCTAGCGCCTGTGGGCTGGGAAACGGACGACCATCGGGGTGGGCAGGAAGGATGGCTCCGGGAAGATCCCGCCACAGCAGATCGGAGAGATCGCGCGCCTTGGCATGCAGGATCGGAAACCGCGACAGCAACGCAAGCCCGCCCTGTCCGGTAAACCGGCCATAGCCCTGCGCATCCCGGGCGGTCGAAGGCTCCCCGTCTCCGTCCATGTCCAGCCCGGTGTGCAACCCGCTATTGGGACGTGGGGCATAGATGTGATCATAGCGGGGCAGGCGTTTGTCCAGCTGATCGCGCAGCTCGGCGATGGCGTGACCATCGTGATCCCAATCAATGCCCTGCAACAGCAGGATATCAGCCTCTGCCGCACTTAGGCTGTCCAGAATGGCGGTGATTTGTGGATCTTCGCCGCGGCGCAGATCGCGCAGCAATAAACCCGGCCCCTTGCGCGACAGCTCGGTGTTGAAACTGGCGATACGGATCAGTGGCTTGACCTGGGGCTGGGCATGACAAATCAGCGGAAAGAGGGCGGCCAGCAGCAGGGTGGCCAGCGCTCTCATGCGGTCTGCAACGCCTCGGAACTGGCGTAAGCAGCGCGGCGCTTCTGTGCGATCAGGTCGGAGACACGCAGCATGGCAAGACCGCGCATCACCATGGAGGCAGGCACAAACGCCCAGGCGGCGATGACCCAGACCAGCGTCTGCGGGGCGGACAAAAGACCGGGATCGACCAGGCCCGAGGCCAGTTTGACAACGGCCGGAAGCGCAAAGGGAAAAAGCACCCCGCCAACAATATTGATGCGCGCATCCCGTTGCAGTCGTTCGACCACATCGCCGCCGGTTGTCGGGTCGAAGAGCGGCAGATTTGTCCAGACGTTGAAGGGCCCATTACCGAGCGGCCAGTCATAAAGCCGGATCGCCAAAGCAAAACCAGTGATCGCAAGCAGTGCAACGATATAGGTCAGCGCTGCCGCTGCCATCACCCGGGTCACCAGTTCAGGCTCCACATGCGCTGGCATCATCAACCCGATAAGCTGGACGGGGGAAAAGGCAAAATCCAGCGTAGTTCCTAACCAGGAGGCCAGCCCATGCACCAGCGACGTCAGGGCTGTTGCCTCGATCGGGTGGCGCGCCAGCAGACTGACCAGAATGACAATCAGCGCCAAGGCGATAAACCGCATTCGGTTCAGCGGCGGGGCTTCGCGAAACTCGACGAAACTGGGGTAGCTTGAGAAATATTCGGCAAAAGTCAGCGCCGCTGCGAGGATCGCAAGAAGGGCAATCACCTCCGGTGATCTGGTTGCCGTATCCGGCAACAACAGCGATGGCATTGCGATCAACAATGCAACAAAGATGCCGCGGATGGCCGCGCCTGTAATCCGTGCAATCACGCTTCGATCCCTTCAAACTGGACTGGCCGGTGCATTGCCGTGCCGTTGTTCCAACTTGATGCTCGGAGTCATTTCTTGATGAAATGTTGTTGCCGAGCGCTGCCTCATTTCTGCCTTATTTCTGCCTGTCAGCGGGAATTTGCTCAAGTTTGATGACGTGATTTGGGATCCTTCCGTGTACTTTGGGTTGCAGACTGGTGCCGGTTTGCATCAGTTGCATATCTTGAGTTGCAATGAAAACAATGGCTTATCGACTTCTTCACAAGATATTGTGGAATGTCAGCCGTAAAGGGCTAGTAGAATCGTTTCACGGGACGAGGGGACGCAGCTCAGCCCAGTCAGCGCACTGACAACCGCCGCACCATCTGACCGGGGGAGCCATGACCAGCGAGATTGCCGCACGTTACACCAGATTCGCGCAGGTGGAGGCTGCAGGTCAGTCGCTGATTTACGAACGGCTTGCATTGCAGGTGGCCCGCTCGCCGCGCTGTCTGGCGTTCCTGTCAGCGCTCCCTGCGGATCGCCAGCAACCGAATCTGCTGTTCGCGGCACTGCGTTCGGTTACAGGCGATATCCCATGCGATGACCGGCTGGATAGGGCAATCCACAAGCAGGGGGATGATATCGCAGCCGTGATGCTGTGCCGGACAACCCAGACGAACGAGCCGGGACGCTGTGCGGTCCTGTTGCCCGTATTGGCCCAGATCATGGGACCGATTGCCCTGATTGAGGTCGGAGCATCCGCAGGGCTTTGTCTGTTGCCGGACTACTATGGCTATGATTGGGAAGGTTATCAGCTGCCGCCGTCGCAGCAAGTCGGGGTTCGTGCCCCTGTGATGATCTGCAATGCGTCACCCGGTACACCTTTGCCGCGGGCGCATCCCGAAATCATCTGGCGCGCGGGGCTGGATCTGAACCCGCTTGATGTCAATTGCGAGGCGGATGTCCGCTGGCTCGAACACCTGATATGGCCCGAACATCAGTCGTGCCTCGACAGGCTGCGCGCCGCTATCGCCGTTGCCAGGAAGGCTCCTCCGTCGATTGTCGCCGGGGATCTGACCCAGGATCTGCCTGCTCTAATTGCCAAGGCACCTTCCGAGGCGACGGTTGTCGTCTTTCATACAGCGGTGGTGACTTATGTTGCCGATCAGGGCCAGCGCGACGCCTTCGCGGAAATGATGTTGAACAGCGGGGCGATCTGGATCAGCAACGAGGGTACGCGGGTCTTCCCGCAGTTTGCGGACCGTGCGGGACCGGTGCGGGACAATATGTTTCTGCTGACGCAGAATGGCCATCCGCTGGCCTGGACCGGCCCGCATGGCCAGGCGATCGAGTGGCTGCCAGAAAATCGTTGAAACCTCGAGTTTGCCGATTTTCGCCCGCGATCCGCCTCATGGAAAAAGCCGCCCATGCGGGGCGGCTTTTCTGTGCATAGTTGGTTTGAACCGTCGGGTCAGACCCAGGGGCGCTCCTGCGCGGCCTTGTCTTCAAAGCTGGCGATGGACGCGGATTTTTCCAAGGTCAGGCCGATATCATCCAGCCCGTTCAGCAGACAGTGCTTGCGGTGACCGTCGACTTCAAATGCGACGACTTCGCCGTCGGAGGTGGTGACTTCCTGTGCTTCCAGATCCACGGTCATACGGGCATTCTCACCCTTCTCCGCGTCCTTCATCAGCAGATCAACCTGCTCCTGCGGCAATACGATGGGCAGGATCCCGTTTTTGAAGCAGTTGTTGTAGAAGATGTCCGCAAAGGAGGTCGAGATCACGCATTTGATACCGAAATCCTTGATCGCCCAGGGCGCATGTTCGCGCGAGGAGCCACATCCAAAGTTGTCGCCTGCAACCAGAATCTCGGCGTTGCGATACTGCGGCTTGTTCAGCACGAAATCCGCAATCTCAGACCCGTCGCGGTTGTAGCGCATCTCATCGAACAGATTCTTGCCGAACCCGGTGCGCTGAATGGACTTCAGAAACACCTTCGGGATGATCATGTCGGTGTCGATATTGACGAGCGGCATCGGTGCGGCGACGCCGGTGAGTTTTTGAAACTTATCCATTGGGCGTATTCCTTACATCAGCTCGCGAATATCGGTCAGCTTGCCGGTCAGCGCGGCAGCGGCAGCCATGGCAGGCGACACCAGATGGGTGCGGCCCTTGTAGCCCTGACGCCCCTCGAAATTGCGGTTCGAAGTGGCGGCGCAACGCTCGCCCTCGGACAGCTGATCGGGGTTCATAGCCAGACACATGGAACAACCCGCAAGGCGCCATTCAAACCCGGCCTCGGCAAAGATCTCGGCCAGGCCTTCCTCCTCGGCCTGAGCGCGCACCAGACCGGAACCCGGTACGATCATCGCCCGCATGCCTTCCTTGATCTTCTTGCCCTTCACCACCTCGGCAACAGCGCGCAGATCTTCGATGCGGCCATTGGTGCAGGAGCCGATGAACACGGTGTCGATTTCGATGTCAGTGAGCTTCTGGCCGGGGGTCAGCCCCATGTATTCGATCGAGCGGCGCGCGGCTTCAACCTTGCCGCCCTCGAAATCCTCGGGGTTCGGCACCACGCCGGTGATCGGCAGCACGTCCTCAGGGCTGGTGCCCCAGGTCACAACCGGCTCGATATCTTCGCCCTTCAGGGTGACGACCTTGTCGAAATGAGCGCCCTCGTCGGTGTAAAGCGTCTTCCACCAGTTCAGCGCCGCTTCCCACTGGGCGCCTTTCGGGGCGTGCGGGCGACCTTTGACATAGTCAAAGGTGGTCTCGTCCGGTGCGATGAGGCCTGCGCGAGCGCCGCCTTCGATTGCCATGTTGCAGACGGTCATGCGGCCTTCCATCGACAGGTCGCGGATCGCTTCACCGCAGTATTCGATGACATAGCCGGTGCCGCCGGCGGTGCCGGTCTCGCCGATCACCGCCAGGGTGATGTCCTTGGCAGTCACACCCGGCTTCAGCTTGCCGGTGATCTCCACCTTCATGTTCTTGGACTTTTTCTGGATCAGCGTCTGGGTGGCCAGCACATGCTCCACCTCGGAAGTGCCGATGCCATGCGCCAACGCGCCGAAGGCACCGTGGGTGGCGGTGTGGCTGTCGCCGCAGACCACGGTCATGCCGGGCAGGGTCCAACCCTGTTCCGGGCCAACGATATGCACGATGCCCTGGCGAATGTCATCCACCGGGTAGTAATGCACGCCGAATTCGCGGGCGTTCTTGTCGAGCGCCTCGACCTGAATACGGCTTTCCTCGTTTTCGATGCCTTTGGCACGGTCCAGTGTGGTCGGCACGTTATGGTCCGGCACCGCGATGGTCTTCTCGGGCGCGTGCACTTTGCGGCCCGCCATGCGCAGGCCTTCGAACGCCTGCGGGCTGGTCACTTCGTGAACCAGGTGGCGGTCGATATAGAGCAGGCAGGTGCCATCCTCTGCTTCATGCGCGACATGCGCATCCCAGATTTTATCGTAGAGCGTCTTGGGGGACATGAGTCCTCTCCCGTAGTTTTTGGAATGTAGCTGGCAAAAGGGCTTGGCGGCAGCCTTATAGCCGCGCCAGGACCGTGCGGGCGGCGCCAAAGAACCGTTCGCGCAGGCGCGCGCGGTCTTGCAGTTCGATATGATGGGCCAAAACGAGCGTCATGAGCGCTGGGATACCGCGCTACGCCACGGCAATCAAGATTCGTTCTGAGCGGCCAGCCCGTCATGACCGTGCCATTCGCCCGGCGCGCGTCGTGCCAATGGCGGTCAATGAAGCTCCTGTCGCCGGGTGGGCGGACCTACCGCGTTGCAAAAACAACCAAATCTTTGACAGGCCTGGCCGCGACCCCTTGCTTTTGGCAGGTCTCTATCGGCATCCTGAAAAGCAGGAGGCGCGTCATGGAAGAACTGGAACTGCCAGCAACGGTGGTCACGCTTTGGGATCAGATCCTGCATGTCGTGGAGTTGGGGCTGACGCCCGGCTGGCGGCAGTATCAGATCGCCATCATCATATGTCTCTTCATCGTCGCCTATGTTCTGAGGCTCGTGACGCAGCCGGGCTGGGACCGCTGGGCCAGATCCAGAAGCGGCTGGCCCAAGTGGCGCTTGCGGGTTCTGGTGCAGGTACTGCGGCGCATCACCCTGATTTACTTCGTTATTCTTTGCTGGGGCACCTATGTCGTCATGCAGCAGATGACCTGGCCTTCGCGAAGTTACCTGATCGGTGTTGCGGCAACGCTGGGGGTGGCCTGGCTGATGATCGGGTTTCTGGCCCGATTCGTGCATAACCGGACATTGCGCCGTCTGGTGACATGGTCGCTGTGGATCTACGCCACGCTGGTCGCGCTCAACCTTGTCGATGACGTGGCGCAGTTCCTCGATGGGGTCGCGCTGGATATCGGGTCCATGCACCTGTCGTTGCTTGCGGTCCTGAAAGCCTGTGTTCTGGGGGCGGTGCTGCTGACGATGGCGCGGCTCGGGACGCAGGCCGCAGCCGGTGGCTTGCGCCGGAACGAGGATATCTCGCCGTCGATGCAGGTCCTGATGGGCAAGGCTGTGCAGGTTGTGCTCTATGGTTTGGCTTTGCTGTTCAGCATTCGCGCCATCGGATTCGATCTTACCGGGCTTGCAGTCCTGTCTGGCGCGATCGGTGTCGGTATCGGGTTCGGCCTGCAAAAAGTGGTGTCGAACCTGGTCTCGGGAATCATTATCCTGATGGACCGGTCGATCAAACCGGGTGATGTGATTTCGCTGGGCGAGACCTTTGGCTGGATCAATGCGCTTGGCGCCCGTTACGTATCCGTGGTGACCCGCGACGGGCGTGAATATCTGATCCCGAACGAGGATTTTATCACCAGCCAGGTGGTCAACTGGTCCCATTCGGACCGATTCGTAAGGCTCGATCTGAATTTTGGCACCGGTTACAATGATGACCCGCATGAGGTGCGCCGCGTCGCCATCGAGGCCACAAAAACGGTGGGTCGGGTGCTCAGCGGTGGCAAGCGTGCCCCCGTCTGCCACATCGTCGGCTTTGGCGACAGCAGCGTGGATTACGTCCTGCGTTTCTGGATCAGCGATCCGACCGGCGGTCTGACGAATATTCGCGGCAATGTCTATCTGGCGCTCTGGGACGCCTTTAAAGGCGCCGGAATCTCCATACCTTTCCCACAACGGGAAGTGCGCGTCCTGAACGACGCACTGCCGGTCGCAATGCAGGATACGGAGGCACGGCGGGGCGGCGGCACAGTGGATGGTTCGGGGGCAGGCCCAGAAGCCGCCGCGCGGCCAATTCAGGACTGACATCACCCGGCCGCACGACCATGCGTTTCGCGCTGCTTTCACGCCTGCACAAGACGCATAGCCGCCGACCATCAAGCTTCATTGAAAAACCGCTTGTAGCTTGCTACATTAACTCAACCCCAGCGCCGGGGGACCGGCGGCGCGCTACAAGGAGGACAATGTCCTGTCACCCGAACCTCAGGCGGCCCCAGATGCTGGTCGCGGAGTGGCCGTAATGGCTACCACATCACAGCCAACCAGCGACGAGCTGCTGGCGCGTGTTCTTTCCTCGCTGAATGACGACAAGGCCGAAGATGTTGTGCAGATCGACCTGCGCGGCAAAACGGCTATTGGCGACCATATGGTCATCGCCTCGGGTCGCTCGACCCGTCAGGTGGCGTCGATGGCTGAAAAGCTGGCCGACCGCCTGAAGCAAGACTATGGCATGGTCTGCAAGGTCGAAGGCAAGGACACCGGCGACTGGGTGCTGATCGATACCGGCGATATCATCGTCCATCTGTTCCGCCCGGAAGTGCGCGAATTCTATCAGCTCGAAAAAATGTGGCTGCCCGTAGGCACGTCACCAGCCCAGAGCGAGAACTGATCCAGCGACGGGATCCGGTTCCAAGAGATCGGTCCGCGCAGCTTGCCCTTTGCGTCTGGCGCGGACCCGTATCGAAAGTTCCTCATGCGACTCCATTTCTGTGTGGTCGGGCGCCTCAGGGCCAGCCCGGAAAAGCAGCTGATCGACGATTATATCGAGCGTTTTGACCGTACCGGTCGTGCGCTGGGTCTGGGTCCCTGCCGGATTGTTGAAGTTGAGGACAAGAAAAACGCAGGCATGGCCGCTGAGGCGGAACTGCTGCGCAAGGCAATCCCCAAGGGGGCTGTCATCTGCGTGTTGGACGAGCGTGGCAAGCTGCTCAGCTCGCCGGATTTCTCCAAACGTCTGTCTGATTGGCGCGATACCGGCCGTCAGGATGTTGCTTTTGTGATCGGCGGGGCGGACGGCATTGATCCGAGCCTGCGCGCTGAAGCCGATTTTTCAATTTCATTGGGCAAGATGGTCTGGCCGCATATGCTGGTGCGGGTGCTGCTGGCAGAACAGGTCTATCGTGCCGCAACCATACTGGCGGGCAGCCCCTATCACCGGGTTTAGCAGGCGCAGAGCGTCTGGTGCGCAGGCACCGGCCACCGCGCGGTGTTCAGCATGAGGTGCAGGTCAGGCGGAGCGTATATGTTGTCTCAGCCCAGCCGTCGACATTGCAGCGCGCCTGAATGAGGACGCTGTCCAGCCCGTCTGGTATCGCCACACCGGCCAGTGATCTGGTGAATGGCTGTTCGTTGACATGCGGATGCGCCAGTTCCCTCAGGCCCAGCACATTCCCGTCCATATCGAGCACCCGCCAGCCGTCGGTATAGTGACCCCAGCCGGTATCGGGGTGGCGCAGGGTGACGCTGATGCGCCAGCTGCCAGCTGTCTGCTGCGCGACAGCATCAGTTATTTGCGGATCATCGGCCAGCGCCGCCGCAGGCAGGCTTACCGCCACGAGCAAGGCGAAGAGTTTTGTCATGGCGCGAGTATAGGTCCGAAGCCTGCCGCGGTAATGTCACAACTCTGTGTTGGCAGCGGATCCTGAGGGTTCGTTTAAGGGTGGGGTCGCGTTTGCTGGGACCCGCTGCAGAATCTGGCGGGACTGCGAGGCAAACTCCCGCCGATAAAGCACCGCAAAGGTCACGATTGTCGCCGCAACCAGCGCCCATGGTCCGATCAGCCATGCGACGGCGGCGAGCGCGAAATAGGTGGACCGCATGGCGCGGTTGAAACTGCGCGCGGCCGTGATGCTCAGGTCTGCTGCCTGTCGCGCGCGGGGATAGGCACGGGGGTCGGCGTCGGTATTGGGCACAGCGGCCATCAGCACAAAACAATAGCCGAACAGCCGATGCGCCCAGACATATTTCAGGAACGCATTGGACAACAGCAACAGCACCAACAGGATTTTGACATCCCAGACAAAGGCAGGCGCGCTCTCCAGACTGAGATCCTGCGCCACACCGGCCAGTTGATCGGTATTGCCGATCAGTGCCAGCCCTCCGCCGATGGCGATCATCGAGGCAGAGGCAAAGAACGCGCTGCCTTGTCGCAGATTTGCGATCAGCTGGGCGTCAAAGATGCGGGGATCACGCTGCACCATCTGAATCATCCAGGCATGGCGGAACTCGGCCATCAGGCCAGAGACCGAGGGATGCTCCGAAGTGGCGTGTTCAATGCGCCAGCCGATGCCGATCCAGCAGAGCATCAACAACAGGCAGGCCGCCAGATCTAGGGGCGAAAACAGGGCGATACGGTCAAGCAGTGTCATGGCTCGACCCTACCTCCGGAACTCGGGGCTTGCCAGATCGTATAATTGGTAATATTAGTTTACCAAATTTAGCAATCCACAGGAGAGCCCCATGGAGATGCCAGCCCCGGATCAGACCGTCCTGTCGCGCAAGGCTGAACTTGTTTCGCGTCTTTCTGCTGTGTTGCCTGCGGATGCGCTGGTCGAAGATCCCGCAGAGACGCGGGCCTACGAATGTGATGCGCTGACCGCCTACAAATGCCCGCCGATGCTGGTGGTGCTGCCGCGGAGCACGCAAGAGGTCTCGGATGTGCTGCGGATCTGCCACGAGGCAGGCGTGCCGGTGGTCCCGCGCGGGGCCGGGACGTCGCTGGCCGGCGGGGCGCTGCCAACGGCCGATTGTGTCCTTCTGGGCGTCGCGCGGATGAACGCGGTGCTGGAAACGGATTACGACAACCGCATTATCCGGGTGCAAACCGGTCGCACCAACCTGAGTGTTTCGGGCGCGGTGGAGGAACAGGATTTCTTCTATGCTCCTGATCCGTCCTCGCAGCTGGCCTGCGCCATCGCCGGCAATATCGCGATGAACTCCGGTGGCGCGCATTGTCTCAAATACGGTGTGACCACCAACAACCTCATGGGTGTCACCATGGTGATGATGGATGGCACGGTGGTCGAGATCGGCGGCGCCCATCTGGATGCGGGCGGGCTGGATCTGCTGGGGGTGATCTGCGGCAGTGAAGGGCAGCTGGGCGTGGTGACCGAGGCGACCCTGCGGATCCTGCGCAAACCCGAAGGCGCGCGCCCGGTGCTGATCGGTTATGACAGCAACGAGGTGGCGGGGGCCTGCGTCAGCGATATCATCAGGGCAGGGGTTCTGCCGGTTGCGATCGAATTCATGGACCGGCCCTGCATCGAGGCCTGCGAGGCCTTTGCCAAGGCGGGTTACCCGATGTGCGAGGCGCTGTTGATCATCGAGGTCGAAGGCAGCGATGCGGAAATTGACCTCCAGCTGAGCCTGATCACCGAGATAGCCCGTTCGCACAATCCGGTGGAGCTGCGCGAGGCGCGTGACAGCGACGAGGCCGCGCGGATCTGGCTGGGCCGAAAATCGGCCTTCGGGGCGATGGGGCAGATCAACGACTATATGTGTCTGGATGGCACGATCCCTGTCACCGCGCTGCCGCTTGTCCTGCGCCGCATTGGGGAAATGAGCCGGGAGTTCGGACTGGACGTCGCCAATGTGTTCCATGCGGGCGATGGCAATATGCACCCGCTGATCCTGTTCGATGCCAACAAGCCCGGCGATCTGGAGACCTGCGAAGCCTTTGGTGCCGAAATCCTGAAGCTCTGCGTGGAGGTGGGCGGATGCCTCACCGGAGAGCATGGCGTGGGGATCGAAAAGCGCGATCTGATGCTACATCAGTACCGGCCCGCCGATATCGAGGCGCAGCTGCGGGTGAAAGATGTGTTCGATCCGAAATGGCTGCTCAACCCGGCGAAAGTGTTCCCGCTGTCCACGACCCAAAGCAGACGCGCGCCCGCAATCGCGGCTCAGTAACTGATGGTAGTCGACAGGCCCCGATGTGGGCCTGTTGCGGGGGCCTTGCCCCCACACCCCCAGAGTATTTTTGAAAAGGTGAAATCATGACACCTCAGAGTGAGGCCGAACTGGCCGAGATTATTGCGGGGGCCAAGGGGCCTTTGAGTATCCGAGGCAGCGGCACCCGTGGTATCGCCGACAACGGCGCGCCGCTGTCGGTCGCGGGGTTGAGCGGTGTCACCCTTTACGAGCCGGGAGCGTTGACGCTTGTTGTGCAGGCGGGCACACCGGTTGAGGAGGTAAAGCAGATCCTGGCAGGTGAAAACCAGCGCCTCGCCTTTGAGCCGATGGACCATCGCGGACTGCTTGGAACCGATGGCGCGCCCACTATGGGCGGTGTGTTTGCCGCCAATATCTCCGGTCCCCGCCGCATCCAATGTGGTGCGGCGCGCGATTTCCTGTTGGGGGTGCGGTTTGTGGACGGCCGCGGTGACGTGCTGAGCAATGGTGGCCGGGTCATGAAGAATGTCACCGGCTATGATCTGGTCAAGCTGATGGCCGGTGCCCATGGCACCCTGGGTGTGTTGAGTGAGCTGTCGTTGAAAGTCTTGCCCAAGGCTGAAGCCTGCGGAACCGTGGCGGTTGACGTCGCCGATCTGGCAACAGCAGTGGCGGCCATGTCGCTTGCGCTGGGCTCTCCTTATGATGTGACCGGGGCCGCCTATGATCCGGATGCGCGAAGGGCCTATATCCGGCTTGAGGGGTTTGAGGCCTCCGTTGCCTACCGTGCCGAAGCCCTGGCGAAGGAGTTGGCTGGATTTGGCGCCCCGGAGATCTCTCTTGGTGAGAGCACCGCATTGTGGGAGGGGGTTCGCGATGTGGCAACTTTCCACGACAAACCGGGCGATGTCTGGCGTATTTCGGTGAAACCCTCCGACGCGGTGGCGCTGGCGCCCGCGCTGCGGGCGGAGGCTTTGCAGTTTGACTGGGGCGGCGGGCTGATCTGGGCGCTGGTGCCCGAGGGGACTGACCTGCGGGCGCGGATCGGCGTGCCAGGCCATGCAACGCTGGTGCGGGCGTCTGCTCAAACCCGGCAGCAGCTGGGACAATTTCATCCGCAACCTGCCACGCTTGGCGCGATATCTGCGGGGCTGCGCCAGCAGTTCGATCCGCGCGGCATTCTTAATCCGGGACTGATGGGGTAGATCATGCAAACCACGTTTACCGAAGAGCAACTGCGCGATCCCGGCACCCAGCGGGCCAATGAGATTCTGCGGACCTGTGTGCACTGCGGCTTTTGCACGGCAACCTGCCCGACCTATCAGGTTCTCGGCGATGAGTTGGACAGCCCGCGCGGACGGATCTATCTGATCAAGGACATGCTGGAGAACGAGCGCAAGCCCGACGCCAAGACGGTGAAGCACATCGACCGCTGCCTGTCCTGCCTCGCCTGCATGTCGACCTGCCCGTCGGGTGTGCATTACATGCATCTCGTCGATCACGCCCGTGCCTATATCGAAAAACACTATGACCGGCCCTGGAGCGATCGTGCCCTGCGCTGGCTGCTGGCGCGGATCCTGCCCTATCCCGGCCGCTTCCGGCTGGCGCTCGTCGGGGCGAAGCTGGCACGGCCGTTTCGTGCATTTGTGCCTGACGCGCGATTGCGGGCGATGCTGGACATGGCGCCGAAGCGCATTCCGCCGGTCAGCCGCAACGATGATCCGCAGCGATTTGCACCAATTGGACCGCGCAAGAAACGCGTGGCCCTGATGACCGGGTGCGCGCAGAAGGCGCTCAACACCGATATCAATGATGCCACCATCCGCCTGTTACGCCGTCTCGGCTGCGAGGTTGTCGTCGCCGAAGGGGGGGGGTGCTGCGGGGCGCTGACACATCATATGGGTCGCGAAGACGAAAGCCATGCCACCGCTGCCAAGAACATCCGCGCCTGGTGCACAGAGATGGACTGGAAGGGCCTCGATGCGATTGTGATCAACACCTCCGGTTGCGGCACGACGGTGAAAGACTACGGGCATATGTTCCGAAATGATCCTCTGGCGGCAGATGCGGCGCGGGTGTCGGCCATTGCCATGGACATATCGGAACTGCTGATGCAGCTGGAACTGCCAGAAGGTGAGGACAAGCAGCTGACCGTGGCCTATCACGCGGCCTGTTCACTGCAACATGGCCAGCAGATCAAAACCCACCCCAAGACCCTTCTGAAGCGGGCAGGTTTCTCTATTGTTGAACCGGCGGATCCACATCTGTGCTGCGGGTCGGCCGGAACTTACAATCTGATGCAGCCGGAAATTTCGGCAGAGCTGAAGGCGCGCAAGGTCAAGACGCTTGAGGCGAAGAAACCGGATCTCATCGCGGCCGGGAATATTGGCTGCATGATGCAGATCGGATCGGGTACTGAGCTGCCTATCGTGCACACTGTTGAGCTGTTGGACTGGGCGACAGGCGGGCCCAAGCCGCGCGCGCTCCAGCTGGGCGGTAGCGTCACTGACACACGGGCCGGTGAGATCCCGATCTTGCGCTGACGCGGTCGGCAAGAAGCCGCCGCAGGCGCTAAACTGCCCGGGTGCATTCCACGTCCGCTTGCCGTAATTTTGCCCCAAGCAGTGCTTACCCTCGGAGGCGAGCGATTGGGACATGGGGCGGCGAAATGATGAGCGCGGGAATACGGATCAGGCAGCTGGTGCTGTCGCTGGCAGCTGCGCTGTCGGGCGTTGCTGTGCCCTCGGCAACGCTTGCCGATGACAGCCGTCTCCAGCGCCTCGAAACCACAGAGGCGGGCCGTGACTGGCAGGCGGTTGGTCGGCTGGACGTCAATGGCGAAGGGTTCTGTACCGGTGCGCTGATCGCGCCGGATCTGGTGCTGACGGCAGCGCATTGCCTCTATGATCGGGACAGCCGCACCCGGATCGAGCCGCAGACTATCGAATTTCTAGCCGGGTGGCGCAATGGTCGGGCCTCGGCCTACCGCAGCGTGCGTCAGGCGGTGATCCATCCAAGCTACATCTACGATGGCAAGGTGTCGACCGACAGGGTGCGCAACGATATCGCACTCCTGCAGCTGCAACGACCGATCCGCAACACCACAGTGACCCCGTTTGAAACCGACCAGCGCCCGGAGAAAGGCGCCCGGATTGGCGTTGTCTCTTATGCGCATGACCGATCGGAGGCGCCGTCGCTTCAGGATGTCTGTGCCGTCATGGCCCGGCAGGAGGGGGTGCTGGTGATGTCCTGCGATGTGGACTACGGCTCCTCCGGTGCGCCGGTGTTTTCCTTTGATGCCGGTCGGCCCAAGATTGTGTCGGTCGTCTCTGCCAAGGCCGAGGTCTCAGGCCAGCAGGTTGCGCTCGGGGCCGCCCTGGCTGAGGAACTGGCGCTGTTGCGCGCGCAGCTGGCCGGAAGCCGGATCGGTGGCCAGATGCCGCCCGGTGTCGGGCGTGTGACCGTGGGCGAACGGGGTACGACCTCAGGGGCCAAGTTCATCAAGCAATGAGATTTCGCGCCGCTGGCCGCAGCCGGTCGGTAGATCGGCGGTTCAGGCGCATTTCGGCGGCTGTCGGCAACCGGATGAAAGCTGAGAAATTTGTGCGCCCCAGAGGGTGGACGCCCTCTTGAACCGGCAATTCCAGTCCTTATCTCAGTGCTGTTCGGATCGCCGATGAACGGGGTCCGACGCTTCAGACGCCCGTCCCGATTGGGAGGGCAGGTTGAAATCGCTCACTGATGAGGATGACACATGCGTAGTTTTGATTTTGCACCGCTGCACCGGGCCACCATTGGCTTTGACCAGATCGCCGACCTGATGGATCGTGCACTCAGCTCTGATGTCGCGCAGCCGAGCTATCCCCCTTACAATATCGAAAAAACCGCCGCTGATGCCTATCGGATCTCGATTGCCGTTGCGGGCTTCTCCGAAGCCGATCTGGGTGTCGAGGTGAAGGAAAACGCGCTCGTCGTTTCGGCCAAGAAATCCGAGGATGACAGCGACCGCACCTACCTGCATCGCGGTATCGCGACCCGCGCGTTTGAGCGCCGGTTCACCTTGGCCGACCACGTGCGCGTCACCGGCGCCAGCCACTCCGACGGGATGCTGCATATCGACCTGCAGCGCGAGGTGCCCGAGGCGCTGAAACCGCGCCGGATCGAGATCACCTCAAACAATACCCGCGAATTGGACGCCAAACCGGTCAACTGATCCGCGCTGATCGCTGAGTTCGGTTAATCCAGAAACACAACAGCCCCCCGGATCCGCCGGGGGGCTGTTTGATTTTGTGTCGGGAGTCGGCTCAGTTCACCTTGAGCTGGCTGACCATCCCGATGGAGAAGAACATCGTCTCGCCGGAGGCATCATCGACGCCGTCGTTGTCCGTCACGACAAAGCCTTCTCCCTCGGCAGTGATCGCGAGGCCTTCGACCTTGTCCAGCACGTAGCCACCGGTTGCGGTCAGATCGGGCAGCAGATCGCGGACCAGCTCCTTGCTGACAACCGGCAGATCGCCGCCCAGCGGTGCAGGCTGCATCTCAGCCAGCGGAACGCGGTAGATCTTCTTGGTGATGGCGCGGAAATCATGCTGGTTGTCGCGTTCGATCACATAGACATAATCGCCATGCGCCACGATCTCCGACAGGCCGGTCCAGCCGGTCTGCGGCTCAGCCTTGGGATAATGGACCGCCCCCCATTCCTTGGTTTCCAGATTGTAGGCCACAAGTTTGACGTGGTTCTTGGGATCGTCTTTCCACTCGCGCTGAACCGCCATCCAGAGCGTCTCGCCGATCCTGGTGATGCCTTCAAAGCCAAAGCGTTTTTCAACCGCCATCAGTTCGGCGGGCAGACCGATTTCACCCGTCTTTGCCTTTATCAGACCATCCTTGGAAACGTGATAGATCGCGTGCGGGATGACGCGATCGCTGCGGCCTTCGGAGGCCACGTAAAAGCCGCCTGCGCCGTCAAGCGTAATGCCTTCCAGATCCAGTTTCTGGGCGGGGTTGCCGTCCTGCCGATGGATGCGGATCACATCGACGATGCGGGCCGGTGTCTGGCTGGGGTCAATCTTGAAGATCGAGGGCTGGAAGCCATAGAAACTGTCGTTGACCGCGTAGATCATGCCATCGGCATCCGCGACCATGCCCGATAGCGCGCCCCAGCCGATCAGTTCATCCGCCCCGGCAGAGGTCAGATGCGGATAGACCGGCGCGCCATCCTGTAGCGCGTACATCATCACGTGGGCGCGGGGGCCCTTGTCGTCGATCAGGTCCTTTTCATTGGCGGAGACCAGCAGATTGCGCTCAGGCAGTACAGCGTAGCCTTCCGGGCCGACGCCCGAGGGCAAGAGCTGTGTCAGCACCGGGTTGGCCATATCGCTGACATCGTAGACGCCGACAACAGACGCCCGCTCAGCCCCGACAAATACATAGGGTGTGCCGTCGAACTCCGCGAAGATCACGCTTTCGGGTTCCACTCCTTTGGCGTCAGAGCGTTTGTCAGGGTAGTGGCCGATCTGCACGATTGCATGTTCGAAGGAAGTGCCACTGTCATAGACGACGGTGCCGTCCTTGTTAAAGATCGTCCAGCCGCGCGATCCGCCCTGATAGTCGCCTTCGTTTGCGGTGGCGAAATGGGCGTCATCAATCCAGGTCACCGCATCCGGTTCGCGCAGGCGACCCGTCTGGTTCTCCTCAAAAATCAGTGCACCGCGTTCGTCCGTGGCGTCGATACCCTCCAGATCGACAGCCCCTGCCGAGAAATGGTTCACGATCTCGCCGTCCCTGGAGACGATCACCAGATGATTGTTCTCCTGAAGGGTGACGACGGTTTCCCCCAGCCCATTCACAGAGACATACTCTGGTTCCGGGTCCTCGCCTGCGATGTCAGCAAGGCCTGTCAGGTTCACCATCTTCATCGACGCGCAATCAAGGCCTCCCTCGGTGGTATTCACCAGCACCAGATTGCCCGCAGGCATCTGCGGCAGCATGCCATCATTCAGATCCTCGTCCCGCTCGTTTTCGATCGCCACGGCGAGGAAGGCGCCATCTTTGGACTTGGCGAGTGAATCCGGCTGACCACCCAGGTCGCAGGATCCGGTTTCAGCGCCTGTTTCCGTGTCAAAGGATGTCAGCAGGCCCGAGGGCTGCGTGTAGCTCTCAGAGGTGTTCACGCCCACATAGGCCGTGCTGCCAACAACCGCGACCGATGTCGGCTCACCCGGCAGGGCGATATTGCCCTTGGGGGACGGATTGGCCGGGTCGGTGATATCAATCAGCCCCAGCGCGCCCAGCGGGCTGTCGGTATAGACCAGCGTCATGCCATCGGCTGTAGCGTCGATGATCTCGGGCGAGGTCTCGCGCGTCTGATCCTCACCGGCGGCCATATTCTGGACGACGGGAAAGGCGGCGACGCGGTTAAAGGATTTCTCTGCCTGGGCGACACCAGCGGTGAGGGCCAGCACAGAAGTCAGGCACATGAGGCGCGGAAACATCGGCTACTCCGAAAATTGGACAATTGACTGCCCATGCTCCTGCCCGTTCTGCCTAACGGGAATGTGACGGTTCGATGTAGTTTTGATGATGCAAGAAGGCCCCGACAGCGATCTGTCGGGGCCCTATGTTGCGGATCAGACCGACATGCAGATGTATTTCATCTCCAGATAGTCCTCGATGCCGTGGTGGCTGCCCTCTCGGCCCAGCCCCGATTGCTTGACGCCGCCAAACGGCGCCACCTCGGTCGAGATGATGCCGGTGTTAACGCCGACAATCCCGTATTCGAGCGCTTCGGCCACCTTGTAGACCCGGCTCAGATCCTTGGCATAGAAATAGGAGGCAAGGCCAAAGATGGTATCATTGGCCATCTCGATCACGTCGTCCTCGGTCTCGAATTTGAACAGAGGTGCCATCGGGCCAAAGGTTTCGTCCTGAGAGAACACCATATCCTGTGTGGCGCCGGTGATGATCGTCGGCTCAAAGAAGGTGCCGCCCAGCTCCGAAGGATTGCCGCCCAGGATCACCTCTGCACCTTTCTCTTTGGCATCGGCAATATGTGCCTGCACTTTTTCAACAGCTTTCTGGTTGATCAGCGGCCCGAACTGTGTGCCCTCACTCAGGCCATCACCAACCGTCATCTTGGCCACGGCCACCTTCAGCTTGGCAGCAAAGGCGTCATAGACACCGGCCTGCACGTAGATCCGGTTGGCACAGACACAGGTCTGGCCGTTGTTGCGGAATTTGCACATGATCGCGCCTTCGACAGCCGCGTCGAGATCGGCGTCGTCAAACACGATAAATGGCGCGTTGCCGCCCAGTTCCATCGAACATTTCATGACGGTATCTGCCGCCTGCCGCATCAGGATACGACCAACCTCGGTGGAGCCGGTAAAGGTCAGCTTGCGCACGGCTTTGTTCTCGCAGAACTCCTTGCCGGTCTCAGACGCATTGGAGGAGGGGACGACATTGAACACACCCGCAGGAATGCCGGCGCGCTCCGCCAGAACCGCCAGAGCGGTCGCCGACAGCGGGGTCAGCTCGGCGGGCCGGGAGACAAAGGCGCAGCCAGCCGCCAGCGCCGGGCCCGCCTTGCGGGTAATCATCGCATTGGGAAAATTCCACGGCGTGATGGAGGCTGCAACGCCGATCGGCTGTTTCAGAACGGTGATGCGCTTGTCACGCTGGTGGCCCGGAATAGTCTCGCCATAGATGCGTTTGGCTTCCTCGGCGAAAAACTCGATGAACGATGCGCCATAGGCGATTTCGCCGCGCGATTCCGCCAGAGGCTTGCCCATCTCGGCGGTCAGGATCACCGCCAGATCCTCCTGGTTTGCCATCATCAGGTCGAACCATTTGCGCAGCACACCCGCGCGCTCCTTGCCGGTCCATTTGGCCCAGTCCTTCTGCGCCGCCTCTGCATGGGCGATGGCGCCTGCCACCTGGCTGCGGCTGACATCGGCCACCTGCGCGATCACATCGCCACGGGCCGGGTTGATCACGTCAAAGGTGCCGTCGTCGCCATCAACGAACTGGCCGCCGATATAGGCCCGGCTTTCCAGCAGGCTGGGGTCTTTGAGCAGGGATTTCAGATCTGTAGTCGCGTCAAGCATGGCTTGCCTCCCGGATGTCGTTTGCTGGCAATGGAAATCAGCTGTCACTTGATATGTCCAGAAAGAGTGATGAGTCCAGAATTTGATCAAATATACCGGCGGTATGTGGCTCGCTATTGCGCCGCCGGTTGCCGTGGGCCGTTTGACATGTCCGACCCAAGGTAGTCAGGTAGGGCAAATACCAAAAAAGGGGAGGTCCGGCATGGAACTGGACGACGCATATTCCAACGGGGCCTATATTGAGAACGCTGAAAGCTATCCGCCACGCTGGGCGGCCTCGGCCGAGGATTTCCGCAACGCCATGCGGGAGCGGTCGCGTATTGACGTCTCCTATGGGGACAGCGAACGCCAGAAATATGACCTGTTCTTCCCGAAAGGAGAGAGTAGGGGTCTCCTTGTCTTTGTCCATGGCGGCTATTGGCTCGCCTTTGACAAATCCAGCTGGTCCCATCTTGCGGTCGGGGCGCTGGCCCATGGCTATGCTGTCGCCATGCCCTCTTATGACCTCTGCCCCGAGGTGCGCATTGCCGATATCACCCGCCAGATTGCGGCGGCGGTGACGGCCATTGCAGCAGAGGTGCCCGGCCCGATCTCGCTGGCCGGGCATTCGGCCGGGGGGCATCTGGTGGCGCGGATGCTGGACAGGGCGCTGCTGCCCGCCGAGGTGGGGGAGCGCATCCAGACGGTTGTGCCGATTTCGCCTCTTGCGGATCTGAGACCGCTTCTGCGGACCTCAATGAACGACAAGTTCAAGATGGAGGCAGCCAGTGCGGCGGCGGAAAGCCCGGTGGATATGCAGGACCGCTATCCGGCGGAGGTCACTGTCTGGGTTGGCGGTGAAGAACGCCCGGCGTTTCTGGATCAGGCGGTCTGGCTCACCGAAGCCTGGGACGCAGATCACGTGATCGCCTTTGGCAAGCACCATTTCAACGTGGTCGAACCGCTGGCCGATCCTGAAAGCGATCTGGTGAAGCTGCTGACCAGGTAGCCGATCCGAAAGATTACGATCACCGGGCCGCATAAATTTGCGGCCCTTATCTTTCCAGGGGGCGTTTCGGCAGCCCGTGTCGAGGTCGCTTTTGGGCGATAGCTGGTGATTTCGAACCAGCGCCGTGGTGGCGCTCGGCCTATCGTGGTGTCACGGGTAAGGCGATGGCGTCGCCGCATGCACAGCATATTGCCCATGATTGATCTCAAAAAACACGTCCTGAACGCCGGGACCTTTCTTGTAAGATGGAAGGGTCGACTATGACTTCACGTCCTGAAATGTATCGTTTTCACAATGGTGAGAAGGCGCCGCTGCAATTTGCCGTTTCCGAATATGAGACGCGGATCGCAGGCCTGCGCAAGATCATGGCAGACACCGGTGTGTCCGCCGCGGTCTTCACCTCGATGCACAACATCTCTTATTATTCGGGCTTCACCTATTGCGCCTTTGGCCGCCCCTACGGTCTGGTGGTGACCGCAAGCGAAGCCGTGACCATCTCGGCAGGTATCGACGCGGGCCAGCCCTGGCGCCGTTCGTTCTGCGACAACATCACCTATACCGACTGGCAGCGTGACAATTTCTGGCGTGCAATCAAGTCGGTATCGGGCGAGGGCGCGGTTGTCGGCTATGAGAGCGACCACCTGACCCTGCTGCAGAAGGCCAAGCTGGAGGGCTTCCTGAAGCCGTCACAGCTGGTCGACCTCTATGAGCCGACCATGCGCCAGCGGATGGGCAAATCCGCAGCTGAACTGGAGATGATCCGGGCCGGTGCTGCGGTGGCGGACGTCGGCGGCTTTGCCATCCGCGACGCGGTCAGGGAAGGTGCGCGGGAGATTGACGTGGCGATGGCGGGCCGTGACGCGATGGAGCTGGAGATTGCCAAGCGTTTCCCGGATGCCGAATACCGCGATACCTGGGTCTGGTTCCAGTCCGGCATCAACACCGATGGCGCCCATAACCCGGTGACCGGTCGCACCCTGCAGCGCGGAGATATCCTTTCCCTGAATACTTTCCCCATGATTTCAGGATATTACACCGCGCTGGAGCGGACCATGTTCGTAAAGGAGGTGGATGCCGACTCGCTGCGCATCTGGGAGGCCAATGTGGCGGCTCATGAGCTGGGCATCTCGCTCTTGAAACCGGGGGCAAGCTGTGCGGAGATCACTCATCAGATCAATGCCTTCTTTGAGGAACAGGACCTGCTGCAATACCGCACCTTCGGCTATGGTCACTCGTTCGGCGTCCTGTCGCACTACTATGGCCGCGAGGCCGGGCTGGAGCTGCGCGAGGACATCGACACGGTGCTGGAGCCGGGCATGGTGATTTCTATGGAGCCGATGCTGACCATTGCCGACGGCCAGCCGGGCGCCGGCGGCTACCGTGAGCATGACATCCTGATCATCCACGAGGACGGCAACGAGAACATCACCAAATACCCCTACGGGCCGGAGTTCAACGTCGTCGGCTGACCCCGGCGCTGGATGGGCTGAAATATTGTCGGCAGGCGAGTGCTCCCGCCTGCTCCCCGCCTCCCGAAGGGAGGCCGTCCCAGTTGGGCGTGGCACCGTGCAAGGCACGGTGCCACATCGCACTTCCGAAGGTCTCCCCCGATCTGCGAGCGGCGGGGTGCCGCGCGTCTTCGCTGCGGGTGTCGGATGATCCTGCCGTCAGACCGGACCGGTGTGTCGCAAAGATTGCGCTGGCGTCCGGCATGAGGCATATGTGCGCTAAGGCGACATCTGATCCAGCGATCACGCCCGGTTCCCGGCTTATGCGGGGCTGCGGTGGATCCCGGTCGTGAACAAGGACATATCACAGCCATGCACCACCCCCCGGAGAAGCGAAAATCCGAATATGCGCTGATCCAGCTGTTGCCGAACATGATGACCATCGCGGCCATCTGTGCGGGGCTGTCTGCGATCCGCTTTGGGGTGCAGGGCAATTACACGCTGGCGGTTCAGCTGATCCTGGCGGCTGCGATCCTTGACGGGTTTGACGGGCGTCTGGCGCGTATCCTGCGCAGCGACAGCAAGATGGGCGCTGAGCTCGATTCGCTGGCGGATTTCCTCAACTTCGGCGTCGCCTCACCGCTGGTGATATACTATTGGGCATTGCAGGATATGCGCGGCCTCGGCTGGCTCGCGGTGCTGGTGTTCTCGGTCTGCTGCGTGGTGCGTCTGGCGCGCTTTAATGTCTCCACCAAGTCCGAGCAGAAAGTCACCGCAAAAAGCGTCTATTTCGAAGGCGTCCCATCTCCGGCGGGGGCGCTCCTGGCCATGCTGCCGATGTTCATCTCATTTGCCTTCGCCGACGCGCCGGTGGTCCCGGACATTCTCATTTGCCTTCACATGGTTGTCATTGGATTGCTTATGATCAGCCATGTGCCAACCTGGTCGCTGAAGGCTGTCAAAATTTCGCGCGAAAACGTGAAGTACTTTCTGGTCGGTTTTGCCTTTGCGGGGGCAGCCGTCCTGATTTACGCATGGATTACGTTGGTGATCCTGTGCCTTGGGTATGCCGCGATGGTGGCCTGGGGATTGGTTAAGAGGAAAACGCCGGAGACCGGCGCATAAAAGAGTAAGGGTGGAGAATTGGATATAAAGGCTGTTGAAACGTCGTATGCCCGTTGGGCGCCCGTTTATGACAAGACCTTCGGGGCGATCACCAATGTCGGCCGCCGCCGCGCTGTTGGGTACGTCAATGAACATCGCAGCGGTCGGGTTCTGGAGGTGGGCGTTGGCACCGGCCTCTCTCTGCCGCTCTACAAATCCCACCTGAAAGTCACCGGTATCGACTTCAGCGAAGACATGCTGCGCAAGGCGAAAAAACGTGTCGCCGAAAACAAGCTGCATCATGTCGAGGCACTGCGCCAGATGGATGCGCGCGCGCTCGATTTCCCCGATGCCACCTTCGACACCGTTTCTGCCATGCATGTCCTGTCGGTTGTACCCGATCCAGAGAAGGTGATGGGCGAGATTGCCCGTGTCCTCAAACCCGGGGGCAAGGTTGTCATCACCAATCATTTTCTGCGCGAACAGGGGGTGCTGGCCTTCATTGAACGGGTTTCGGCGCCCTTTGCCAATGTGCTGGGCTGGCATTCGGATTTTGAACTCGACACGATCCTCGGTGAAGATCATCTGTCCGTGGAGCATCATCAGCCCTTGCCGCCCTTTGGCCTGATGACGTTTCTGGTGCTGTCCAAAATTCAGTCCGTCTGAGCCGCCGTGCCGCACGGTGGGGGCGTCATCTGACGGCAAAGACCGATCGGGGAGCCGGTCGGTCTTTTCATTGCGGGGTGGCTCTGCAAAACTATCGCCAACCGGCCTGATGTCTGGTGCCTGATGACGGCACGGCAGTCGGGTTTTCTTTATCCGGGGGATGTAAATTCTGTTCACATTCCCCATATGACACATAAGACATTGCAGAAAGGGCACTTTATGAGCCAATCACAATTTGACGAGATGGTACGCGCCTCCCAGGACAAGGTGCGCGAGTCGCAATCCAAGATCGAGGCGCTGACCTCGCGCATCGAGGTGGCGCGTAGCAAGATCGAGGCGGGCGAGGATGCCAGCATCGACATCGAAAACGCGACGCTGGAGGATGTTCACGCCCACACCGAGGTGATGAACGCCAATATCGCCGAGCTGATCATGGGCCTCGACGATGTGACAACAGCCTTCTCCAGAGATTTCGACGAGATGCGCTCGAAAACCGGCTGGGAGAGCTTTGTCGGCTTCTTCTCCAAGGGCAAATCGGACTCGATGCGCCAGGAGCGGATGCGCACCGCCAGTATCGACGACAAGCTTCAGGATCTGATCGCCAAATCCGACGTCATCGTGAAACTCTTGGAGGGCCAGCTGGCCACTCTGGAAGAGCAGCGCGAGAAGGTACAGGTGAACCTCTCGGCCACTCTGGACGACCGCGAGTTGACGGTGCAGGAGCTGGAAGGCGTGCGTGCAGAGATTGTGGCGCTGGACCCGCAGATCATCGAGCTCGAGAACAAAATCTCTGTCGAGCAGGACGCCGCGGCACGCACCAAGCTGGAGACAGAGCTGGCGGAGATCAACGCAAAATACAACGCGATGGTGCAGGACGAGCAGGTAAAACTGGCGAAATCCCAGACGCTGGAGCGCTATATCGAGAAGGGCAAGACCTGGGTCGACTCCCTGCAAAACCAGGCGGCGACGCAGATGGTGCTGATCAACAAGCTGCAGACGGACACCCAGCAGCGGGTGGTGCTGTATGACGCGCTGACCAAATCGCTGAAGACCGCACAGCAGCAGGATGTGGCGCACCGGATCAACGAGATCGGCGTGCAGACAGATAAAGAAGCCCAGACCGCAATGGCCGCAATCGGTACTGCGACCAACCAGAAGATGGCCGACATGCTGGAAAGCCACGAGGACAACATGGTGTTCGCCCGCGACGTGCTGGAGAAGAAGGCCAAGGCCGATGAACGCTTTGCCCGCCGGTTCGCGGCGATTGTCGAGAAGCACGATAAGAACCTGTATGGGGGGTGAGCTTGGACTGGCTGGAGTTCCTGAATGTCTCGTGGCCGCCGAATTGGTTCTGGTGGAGCGTGCTGGCGGTCATTTTTGGGACTTTGGCTGTTCTCTACTTCGCTGTTGGCGACCCTTATGCGGGCTGGGTTTTAGTTGCAGTGGCTGGGATGTTTGCGGCATTTGCCTGGGATCTGCGTAAGGAGCGGGATGGCTAGGCACTTGGTGTCACTCAGTATTGGAATTGAGATGTTCAGAAAATTCAACAGAGGGTCACGCCCGGCCCGAGGGTGGGCGTACTCCGCGCCCGCTCTGGGGGGCGGGTCGGGCGCAATCTGGGCTGCTGTGCATCCCGGAGGGTTGTCATGACCGATCCCTCGCATGATCACGCCGGCCTCAGCGATACCTTCGCCTCACGCCGGTATTTCAAGAAGTTCGAGACCATTATCCGGCACCTAACCCGGGTGTCGGCAGCGATGCAGGCGGAGGGGCGGCTATCGAAATCCGATGTGAAGGTGCTGACCGCCTACCTGATGCGGCTGAACTTCACCTTCCGCGCGCTGTCGATGAAATACCTGATGGCGGGGCGCGACACGGGCCGCTTTTTTGGTAGCCTGGCGATGGACAAGCGCGACAGCGGATTTCCCGTCGCCGCCGAGTTGATGACCATGGCCAATGACGCCCAGCAGGCGGAGCGGCACCTGGCCAATATGGCCAGTGAGGCGCAGCTGAAGGACGATATGGTGCGCACCATCATCTCGGAGCGCACAACGCCATCAAAACTGCAATTCGCTCTGTCGCAACGGCTTTATTATCAGGAGCTCATGAAGGGGCAGCTGTTCTGGACCCAAAATGATCCGGTCTGCGAATGGCTGGAAAACCTTGGCCCGCGCCGTCGGCGCTTCCTTTTGCATTGGGCAGCCTACGACAGCCAGGTGAACCTGCCGGTGATCTACCTGATGGAGCTGGAGGACAGCGGCAAGGTGGCGCTGCCCAAGGATGAGCGCCGCTGGCCCGAGGTGCAGGCGCATCTGATGGCACAGGCCTTGGCCGGGCTGAAGCTGGTCACGATTGCCAAGGGGTTTGACGAGGATTTCGACGACCTCCACCCCAAGCATCTGCGCCGCTACCATGTGGGGCCGATGTATTCCTCCGCCTATACCGATCAGTCCGGCCCGCTGCACCGGGTGCTGGAGGAGGCGGAGGCGCCCGCGGGCCAGGACTGGGCCTTGGCCTGGACGCTGGAGGAGCTGGAGAGCGAAGACGTGCGCGAGGAGCGCGCCGGCTGGTTCGGCACCGTGGAGCGGCAGATCTTTGCGCTTGACCCCTTTGGCGGCCGCGGCGCGGATACCGGCGCGACCCGGACCCAGCGCGCCATCATCCTGCCGCAGCGCCCGTTCCAGGTGCTGGCAGAGCTGGATCCGCCGGGATTTGCCGACGTGCAGAAGTTTGTGGTGAGCGACACTGGGCAGGTGCTGCGGTATTGAGCGGCTGCGCGAGCCGTGAGTGCGGGAGCCTCCGGCGGGGATATTTTATGGCCAGAAGAAGCGCGGGTTGGATTTTAGGCCCGCAAGCGACGGATTGAGAGGGTGAGATGAGCATTTCAGGCAACCAGATGGAACTGCGGGAAGAGGATATCCGCAAGCACTACGCGGCGGCTGCGGCGATGCTGGAGGGGTTTGACCACACCCCGCGCATTGCCAAGCCTGCGATCGAGGGCAAGGCGCCGGAGCGCTCAGCCGGGATTGGCACGCGTCGGCGTTTCCGCTCCACCACGCCGGGGCTGGTCACACGCTCCACCGCGCGCCCTGAGGGTGTGCATCTGATTGCCCGCATCGAGGCGGCGGATGACGATGATCCGCTGACCTCGCCGCTTCAGGCGACCCTGCAGCATGCCTTGCGCCGGGCGCTGGCGGTCTCCCTGGCGATGGGGGAGGCCTATGCGGATGTGTCCGGATTGGCGGATCTGAAGCGGGCCAATCTGGCCGGTTCTTTGGACGCGGCGCGCAAGGGGGAGTTCACCGAACTGCTGGCCGCCGAGGCGCTGATTGCGGCGCATGTGTTTGCCAATGCCGCGGCCTATCTGCTGGCACCGCACGGCTCCGAGGCGCAGGCCGAGGTGGGCGAGGCGGAGGAGCTGCTGACGGATAACGCGCCGCTGGCGCTGCACGGGGCACTGTGGGAACTGGACCAGAAACTGGCGCTGCATGCCCCCAATGATGCGCATCTGATCGCGGCCACGGCCGCCTATGCGGAGCAGCTGATGGAAAAGGCGGCCTTGCGCGCCCAGAACGCGCCGCGGCTGGAAGCGTTCACCGCTGCGGACTGGCGGGTGGAGGCGGATGACCTGACCATCAGCGGCTTTGAACCGGCGGCGAAGGCAAAGTCCACAACGCTCACCATGGCGTTCAAGAAACCGCATGAGGTGGTCGGCAACCATATCGCCAAATACCAGGCACTGCGCCTGTCCAAAATGCTGATGGCCTATGATTTCGACCGCCGCCTGAACCCGTTTGCCGAGATGGGTGGCTTCATCTTCACCTTCATGGGGGATGGCAAGCCCGGGACGGGCAAGACGACGCTCATTCAGATGATGGCCGGCCTCATCCATGATTATTGCCAGAACGCAGGCTATGCCTTCCGCTACCAGAATTTCGGCATCGACAATATCGACAGCTATCAGGGCAAGTCCGGCCAGAACGCCAAATCCTTCATCCAGAATGTGATCGACCCGCATGTCATCGGCTTTGGCACCATCGACGACATCGACCAGATCGCAGGGAAACGCGGCGACCGCCAGTCCAGCGCGGGCCAGCAGGAGGTGACGGCGGTGTTCATGGAGGCCTTTGCCGGCGCCAATACCGTGGTACGCGGCAACTGCACCTTTGGCATGTTCTCCAACTACCCGGAAAATGTGGATGACGCCCTGCGGCAGCGGGCCGGCGCGCGGTTCCTGGTGGACGGGCCGCAGACGCGGGAGGATTACATCGACATCCTGACCCTCCTGATGGGCAAGAACCACAGCATTCCGCTGGGCGACCATGACCTTTACGGCGCGCAGGAGATCAAACAGGCCGTTGCACGGTCGTTCGAGGCGCACAACCGCCCGCAGGAGCCGGGGCTGATGGAGGTCTTTGGCCGGGTGCATGACCAGATCGGCGCGCTGGATGATCTGGCCAAGCTCGGCACGTACCTCAAGGCAATCCAGCAGGCGGATGAGCGGTTCACCGGCCGTGCCATCAAGAACATCACCGATGCGGTCAAGGTCCGGGCGATGGATTTCGAGCTGCCGGACGACTGGATGGAGAACCCGGAGCTGTTCCTGTTCAAGGATTACGAGACCAAATCCGCGATGATTGCGGAGCTGCGGGTGCCCATCACGGTCGACATGGTGGTGCAGGAGATCAACCGCTACGCCGACAGCGAGTTCCGCTATGCCGACAAGTCGGATGAGGTGGCGATTGAAAACATGGTGCGCGATTTCGGGCGGCAGGAAGAAGCCAAGCGGCGGTATCTGGAGGGGAAGGGGTGAGCATTCTTCTCCACAGAAGGGCAGAGTCCGCCCGCGGGCGGAAGCATGGCGCCCGCCCATGGGGGCGGACGGGCGCTACCCGAACCGCAAGCGCCTCGGGCGGGGAGGCTTAAATGGCTGAGAAAAGCCCGCGTGCCTTTTGGAGACTGCAAAACCCAATCATGTGGGCATGTTTGGTGACGCTAACTTTTGTCTGTCTCATTCTTTGGTTCGGACTAGCAAGTACATGCAATGAGATTCTTTTTCCAAAAGGCGACTGCCCTCCGAAATGGAGGCACTTGCTGGTGGCTCCTCCAAATGAAGTTGGTGATACGCTCGCAGGTTTGGCCGGTGTGTTAGCTTTCGTTTGGCTTATTGCGACTGTGTTGTTGCAAGCTACTGAACTCCGCGAGCAGCGAGAAGAGTTTGAGCGGATGGCTGACGCGCAAAGTGAACAGGTGAAGCTTCTGCAAAAACAAGCCGCTGTCTTTGCTGCAGAGTTAGAGGACAGACAAGGTGAGCGCTCGCGAAAGCTGCTGAATGTACAGCTAAAATCTTTGTCTGACTTGCTCGATTTAGAAAGCCGTGCAGGCGACCTGTTTGGGATGAATGATGCGCATAACGAGAAGCTATTTGAGCGACGTGCCGCAGAGGACATCGATATCCATATCTTTCGAAATAAGGATGCTGTGACAGACTTTTACATCAGGAATGAAGATCTGGATCTTGGCGGTCAGTCACTCCTTAGAGGATCCATCGCGCCTTATCTCAAAATAGCTGGCCTTACCCAGCAGATCAGTAACTTGTGGGACGCTTTGCCCGAAGATCAGCTCGCGAGACTTAGTAGCATTGGCTTCACTGATTTGCACCATGCCATTAACAGGTTTGTCGATGACAATATCTGGTCCGATGATGCAAGCGACCCAATGAACCCAGCGAATTTTCTCGAAAGGATTGGTTGATTGAAACGCCTCATCCAAAACGGTCTGATGTTCGGCAATCTTTTCCATGTGGCCTCGCCCGCGCTGGTGGAGCGGTATAACCGCGCGCTGAAGCATCTGACCGGCAAAACCACCACCCTCACGGATTTCCACGTCGATATCTCTGGCTACTCGCCGGAGGTGGGCGATGAGCTGGGCGATGATCACTATCTGAACCACGCGGGCGTCAACCGGCAGTTCATCCTGCTCAGTACCGAGCAGAAGCGCTGCCCGCTCCTGAATGTGAAATTCTCCACCAGCCGGGACATTCTGCGCCGGTTCATTGCCGCCAATGAAAGCCAGCTTTTTGCACTGACGGCCACGGATGCGGTGGCGGGCGAGCTGGTGAATTCGGTCTTCGAGGTCACGACCCCGGCCAAATTGTTCGATATCCGTCAGGTGCGGATCGAGGCCGACACCACGCGGGCCACGCTGCGGCAGGCGGATCGGCTGGCGGAGCTGGTGGAACGGTTCAAGAGTGAGGAAGACGGCTGGTTCGATGACGCGCTGATCGCCGAGATGATCGAGACGGCGGAAAAAACCGGCGATGTCACCCGCAACCCGGTGCGGCTGAAGCATGAGGTGTTTGAGCAGCAGAATTTCTGGACCGCGCATTTCGGCGGGCTTTACGTGTTTCAGAAGGTGGAGCACCCGGCGGTGATCGCCAGCGGCGCCAAGCCCGAGGGCGTGCCGCTGGACCATGTGTTCGACCTTGGCCAGAAGAACGCCATTGCCAAGTTTCTGGAGCTGAACGGGCTGGTGGAGCCGATCATCCGCGCACGCGGTGTCGATGGCGCGGCCATCCTGCGCCAGAAGATGGGATTTCTGGCGATCAGTGTGCTGGCGGATAAGGGCATGGACCTCTCCGGCCTGTCGCGCAGCGATCTGCGGCGGCTGGCAGCGCGTCACGCCAGTGATCTGCCTGCGGAGTTCGAGGGTATGGCGGCCATGGTCCGCTGGGCAGATAGCGGCGGCGCATGGCCCCAGATCAAATCGGACCATCCCGCCTATTTCTATTGCCTGCGGGCAACCAATACGCCGGATCGCGATCTGGTCAACATGCTGCTGGCAGAGCTGACCCCGCTGGATTTCCGCCAGCTGTTCATCTGCCACAAGGAGGCGTTCTATCAGCAGTATCGCGGCTGGCCAGAGAACAAGAAGGATCACGTCGTGACCTTCCTTGCGCGGGAATATGCCGTGGACAAGGCCGGCGCGCGGGCTGCTCTCTTTGGCCATGAGCCGGATATGAGCGGTCGCAGCCCTGCGGTCGAGGCCCGCCGTCGGGGGGCCGAGCAGGCGCCTTCCCCGGATCGTCTGGTCGAGCGGGTCGGCCCCTGGGGGGCGGTAGGTCGCCGGGGCAATACGCGGGGGCGGCGCTGATGTTTGCCTTCATTCGCCTGATGGCGATCCTTCTTGTGGTGCTGACGGTGATCTATGCCCTGGTGTCGCTCTACTCGCGCGAGGTACGTCGGGCCAAGCTGAAACGCCGCTGGACCGAGAAGGGGTTGACCGGAGACCGTTCCGCCTTCATCCAGCGCGGGCTGCACCAATATGATCGCTCGCTGCGGCGCAGGCTGATCCTGCTGGTCTATATCGTGCCGCTGGGGGCCATTGCGCTTCTGGTTTATGTCATGAATTTCATGTGAGGTCGCTGATGCGTTACGTAAAATGGGTGTTCATTCTCACCTTCTGGCTGCTGGCGGGGGCCTTTCTGCATTACACGCTGCCGCAGAACGACGTGGTGCGCGTGGTCAAGACCGAGGTGCGCCGGGTCGATTTTGGTGAAAACTCGATCTTCTGGGCGCAGCAGGATACCGCACAGGAAAGCGCGACCAGCGTCAACCGCGACGTGCGCTTTGTCGAGGCTTTCTTTCCCAATGGTCGCCCGATCGTCTATCGCAACGAGGACACCGGCTGGGGCTGGCCGCCGTATTTCAAGCTGGACAGCTCCAATCTTCAGGCCGAGCTGACCGATCTCGCGTCCACCAAATCAGACCCGCAGTGGGTGCTGGTCCGCCACTATGGCTGGCGCAATGAATTCCTGTCGATCTTTCCCAACGCGGTTGCGGTCAAACCGGTTGACGGCCCGGATCATACCCAGGTGAACTGGTTCAACATCATCTTCCTCACGCTGCTGGCAGCGGTGGTCTGGGCGATATATGTGCGCTGGCGCCGTTTCCGCCGGGCGCGCATCGACCCGATGGTCGAGAATGTCGAAGACAGCCTTTATGCTGCCGGCGATGCGCTGTCGGAACGCCGTGGCCGGTTGCGCCGCTGGCTGGACAGCTGGAAGCAGAAATAGCGCAGGACAAGCGGGGCTGCCGACTGCGCAGCCCCAGATGGCCCCCTAGTCAGAGAACAGATGCTCGGTCCGGGCAAGGCTCAATGCGGCGTCATGGTCCAGCGCCAGAAACGGCATCAGCTGTTCGGCGATCTGCTCGTCACTGTCGCTTTCGCGGATCAGGCTGAGGTGATCAAATCCCACATCGCGGATGCGGTCGGATTCATGCTGGATATCGTTGCGGATCGTCGGCAACAGCCGCTCCAGTGCGGCGGCTGAGGTTTGTTGACCGGCCAGACCAATGCGTTCGGCATGACCGGTGAGATAATCGTCGCTCAGGTAGCATTCGATCTGTAGCAGACGTGTCACCGCCCGGTCCGCGCAGAAATCCTGCATCAGCTCCAACGCCGAAGGGTCAAGGCAGATCACCAGCCGGTCGGTCTCATAATAGTCAAACAGCATCCGAACCAGCGCGCGGCGGTGGCGGGTGCGTTTCCATAATGTCGCCTCGATACCGCCGAGGTCGGGCATCTCGGTGCCTTCTTCGTCAAACAGATAGGCGAGCGCCGGGATGTTGCTGACCTCACGCAGCCGCTCGATCAGGCGTTTGGCCACATGCCATTTCTTGCAGGTGATGATCAGCAATTCGCGGTTGCGCCCGAGCGTGCTTTCGGTTTCCCAGAAACGGGGGGCAAAGCGCAGCCCGTTGCGTCCGCGTTTGGTCAGAAACTCATAGAGGTTACGACCCTCGTTGGAGATCTGAAACTCAACCCCCTGTGCGGCATAAAGCGCGCCGAGCCGGGATTTCAGCTCCTGTGCCTCGGGGCTGATCTTGCGGGCAAAGAGAAAATCCTGCCCCATCAGCATGTCGTAATGGTCGTTGTAGAACTGTACCGGCATTCCGTAGTCAGAGAACATCAGCAATGTCAGCGTGCGGCTCTCGATCTCCCTGGCGGGAACCAGATGGCGCACCAGGGTCTGAAAGAAGGTCTCATCCGGGATCCAGGTGGTGCGAAAGAACCGCAGCACATCGCGGCGGTCCTTCAGGAACGCCAGGATCCATTCCACGGTGCGGCGGCGCAGGCACCACCACTGGCTGCCGATCTGGATCTGCATATCCTCGGGCAGGACGCGCGTCAGGCCCAGCCGTTTCTGCACCATGTGGCTCAGATCAAAGAGGCGTTTGTTCCTGCGTTCGTTGAAGATATGGCGATAGATCAGCCGGTCTTCCTTCATGCCGGTCTTGATCCAGTCGCTTTCAAAAAAATCGAAGCTCTCGATGTAATCGCAATCCTGCGCGTCCAGCAGCTGGCGCGCGTATTCGGCCGTCTTGATCGCCATGCAGTCGCCGGACACCATGTAGAAATGCGTCGCCCGAGGGAAGGTGGCGACGGCGCTTTCAAGCGCGTGGAGCGTCGCCTGAACCAGAGACCATTCGCCCCAGCCGCATTTGACCCGCTTGCGGGCAAAGCAGACATTCGGGTTGTCCTTCAGCGCGGCTCGGATTTGCTGGAAATCACGCGCAGGAGACCGGCCATCGAAGTGGATCGCCATGTAATCCCCGGCGGCAGTCAGTTGCTCTGCCTGCTGGATAATCGCCTCTGGGTCCTTATGGCACAGCAGAACATATGCGATTTTTGCCATGACGACGCCCCGGGGTCTTATTTTGATTGATTGTTTCCTTGATACTGACGAATTCTCACTGAATAAACCGCATTATTTAGCTTTTAACGACTAGGCTGGCAGATGGCGCCTATTGCAGCGCATCGGACTGGGAGAGCAAGAATGGGATTTCCGGGCACTTGGATGACAGAGAGCGAAAGCGTGGTCTACCGCGTGGTGCCCAAATGTGCCTGCTCGACCATTGGTCAGATCATGTATTACTCAGATCATGGCCGGTTCTTCGATGGCGATATCCATGATGCCACCAGCGGGCTGCATAAATGGGCTCTGCCGGACAGCCAGCCGCTGATTACCGGCAATGTGCAGTCGCAGAAATCCTATGCGTTCACCTGCGTGCGCAACCCTTACACGCGCGTGCTGAGTTCCTTCTTCGACAAGATTTGCGGCATCCAGCGCAATGGCAAACGCTACCGGGGCAATCTGGTGCCGCGGCTCACCTATGACTACGGGATCGAAGTGGGCGGTGACGATGGCAAGCAGCCCTTTGACCAGATCAAGAGCTTTCGCCGTTTCCTGCTGTTTGTCCGCGACACGGTGAAGTTTCGCCGCCCGATGGATCCCGATATCCACTGGTCGGCAACCTCGGGCCATGTTTCCACCTTCATCTGCAACGGCGGGCGCTACGATAAGGTGATCTGGACCGAAGCCTTCAACGAGGGCATGCAGGATGTACTGGACGCCATCGAGACGCCGCATCAGGTCGATCTGGCGCAGATCCCGCGCTTCAACGAAAGCGAAGGTCACGGTCCCAAGCGGGCTCATCCGGTCGAGGAGTACTTTGACGATCTGTCGATGCATCTGGTCTATGAGATCTACAAGCGCGATTTCGAGGTGTTCAAATACGATTTTGAAAACCCCGCCAACAAGATGCCCATCGGCGAGATCGACCTCGATGAGGTGCATGCCAAACTGGGCGAATAGGTCACACCCGACCATCAGCTCCCGCCCGAGCTGCAATCATTGACATGATCTTGTCCCGGTTGGGCGTGGCGCCGCTGGCGCGGCGCGCCTCCGGCGGGAGTATTTCGGGAAAGGTGAGGGGTTTTGTGCCTTATGGGCGGGTCGGGGATCCCAGATCTTGCAGCTGGGCTTGCAGTCCGGTTGGAAACAACTCAATCCCGCCAGTCTCCAGCACATCAGGATGCACCCATCTGGCAATAGATTTCAGGCCGTTGTCTTCGTAGAACTCAATCGTATCGCCTGCCAGATGCGGGGTCTCTGGCCAGGTGACCTGCGCGGCGAAGATGATTTCATGGCCGGTCTGGCCTTCGTGCCGATAGATGTTTTCCAGCACCACCGGCGCGCCGATGATGGTGATTTCCACAGCGAGCTCTTCCTGAAACTCCCGTCGCAGCGCCTGTTGCCAGGTTTCGCCAAATTCAACGGTGCCACCCAAGGGGCGGACGCCTTTGGTCCGGCCGCTGTCATCGGGCACCTCCGCCGCGAGGAAACGGCCATCGCGCCAGGGCAGACCAATGGTTTTCACGCGAATGGACTGGGCCGGGCGCCAAATGGTCATGTCGGATCTCCTGCGGTGCCGAGGTGGGTCGAGTAGGGCTGGATCTCTATGAAAGAAAAAGCCCCGACATCCAAGATGCCGGGGTCTTCAAAAGCGGACTCACTGACAGCGCTGATTATTCGTCGTCGGGCAGGGCGCGCACGGCGCCTTTTGCGGCGGAGGTGGCCAGCAGGGCATAGGCCTTGAGCGCGGTGGAGACCTTGCGCTTGCGCGGCTTCACCGGTTTCCAGCCTGCTGCGTCCTGGGCGGCGCGCCGTGTCGCCAGCTCCTCGTCGGAGACCGCCAGGTGGATGGTGCGGTTGGGGATGTCGATCTCGATGGTGTCGCCCTGGTGCACCAGGCCGATGGTGCCGCCTTCAGCTGCCTCAGGCGAGACATGGCCGATTGACAGCCCGGAGGTGCCGCCGGAAAAACGCCCGTCGGTCAGAAGCGCGCAGGCTTTGCCCAGCCCTTTTGATTTCAGATAGGAGGTCGGGTAGAGCATTTCCTGCATCCCCGGACCGCCGCGCGGGCCCTCATAGCGGATCACCACCACGTCACCCTCCTTGACCTTGCCGGTCAGGATGTCGTTCACCGCCTGATCCTGACTTTCGCAGACATAGGCCGAACCGGTGAATTTCAGGATGTTTTCATCCACCCCTGCGGTTTTCACGATGCAGCCGTCGCGGGCGATATTGCCAAACAGCACCGCCAGACCGCCGTCCTGGCTGAAGGCATGTTCCTTGGAGCGGATCACCCCGCCTGCACGGTCGGTGTCCAGCTCCTTGTAGCGGTTGGACTGCGAAAACGCTTCGGTGGTGCGCACGCCGCCGGGGGCGGCCTTGAACAGCTCTTCGGCCTCGGGGTTGTTGGCAACCTTGATGTCCCATTTGGCGATTGCCTCGCCCATGGAGCTGGAGTGGACGGTGGCGCAATGGTCATGCAACAGTCCCGCGCGGCTGAGTTCACCCAGGATGGAGAAGATGCCACCGGCGCGGTGGACGTCTTCCATATGAACGTTTTCGGTGTTCGGTGCGACCTTGCACAGGCACGGCACCTTGCGCGACAGGCGGTCCATATCGGTCATGGTGAAATCGACCCTGCCTTCATTGGCGATGGCCAGGAGGTGCAGCACCGTATTGGTCGACCCGCCCATGGCGATATCGAGGCTCATGGCGTTTTCAAACGCATCAAAGGTGGCGATTTCGCGCGGCAGCAGGCCTTTCTCCTCGCCCACGTAGTGGCGCTTGGTGATGTCGACGATCTTGCGGCCCGCCTCAAGGAACAGGTGTTTGCGGTCGGCGTGGGTGGCCAGTGTCGAGCCATTGCCCGGCAGCGCCAGACCCAGCGCCTCGGCCAGACAGTTCATCGAGTTGGCGGTGAACATGCCGGAGCAGGAGCCGCAGGTGGGGCAGGCGTTTTCCTCGATATGCTGCACCTGCTCATCGGTGAGGTTCTCGTTGGCCGCCGCAACCATCGCATCGACGAGGTCGATCTTCTTGGCGTCGAGATCGGCAATGTCGATCTTGCCCGCTTCCATCGGTCCACCGGAAACGAAGATCGCCGGGATATTCAGCCGCATCGCTGCCATCAGCATGCCGGGAGTGATCTTGTCGCAGTTGGAGATGCAGACCATGGCATCGGCACAATGGGCGTTGACCATATATTCGACGGAATCCGCGATCACCTCGCGCGAGGGCAGCGAGTAGAGCATCCCGTCATGGCCCATGGCGATACCGTCATCCACCGCGATGGTGTTGAACTCCTTGGCGACGCCGCCGGCCGCCTCGACCTCGCGGGCGACCATCTGGCCCAGATCCTTGAGGTGGACGTGGCCGGGTACGAACTGGGTAAAGGAGTTGACGATGGCGATGATCGGCTTGCCGAAATCATCGTCCTTCATCCCTGTGGCGCGCCACAATCCGCGTGCGCCCGCCATATTGCGGCCATGGGTGGAAGTTCTGGATCGGTACATTGGCATCTGGCTGGTTCCCTTGTCTTTGCCCCTCAGGGACACGATTTGCGCAACAAAGGCAACATGTCGGGGCGGTCTTCGGTAATTATCTGGTGGTTTCTGCCGGTTTTCGCAGGCTTTGGCGGGGCGGAGTGGCGAACCGGGCGGTCAGGATCGGCATCCGGGACATCAGCGACAGGCCGAGGCTGTTGAGCCCCATGCCCACACCCATGCCCATAACCAAGACCAGAATCCAGCTGTCGGCCTGCGCCAGATTGGCGCCGGGGGCGCCGCTGGCCTGAGCGATGATCACGACAGATCCGGTGTAGCCCAGCAGCACGGCAACAGCGCCGGCAACAATATGCGACAGTTTCAAGGGGCTGAGCATCCGGGTTTTCCTGAGCTGGCGGATCCGCTAGAGATCGCAGGTCTGTGCGTTATAGCGCACAGTAGCGTTTGTGCGTTATAACGCACAAGAGGTTTTTGAAGCGCGGCATGAACCAATCCGCATCAGGCGGACCAGAAACGGGCAGCAGGCATGAGCGAAGATAGCATCACTCTGAATTTGCGGGACATTCGCCAGGGCGCAGGGCTAAGCCTGTCACGGGCTGCCGAGGTCACCGGCGTCAGCAAGGCGATGCTGGGCCAGATCGAGCGCGGCGAATCAAGCCCGACGATTGCCACCCTGTGGAAAATTGCCAAGGGGTTTCATCTGCCGCTCAGCGCGCTGATCGGCGAGGCGGCAGCCCCTGATCTGGCCGCCAGCGGCGAGCGGGTGTTCCGCTCGGTCCAGTTTCCCGGTTCGATCGCGGTGAAGATGGTGTTTCCCTTTGATCCTGCGCTTGCGGCCGAGACCTTTCACGTGAGCCTGCGTCCCGGCCAATGCCACCTGTCCCAGCCCCATGACAGCGGCGTGACTGAAGAGGTCTTCGTGCTGGAGGGCGCGATGGAGGTGTTGCGGGGCGACGATTGGGTGGCGCTGGATACCGGGCAGGGGCTGCGCTTTGCGGCGGATCAGCCACATGGCTATCGCTGTGGCGACAGCGGTGCTGCGTTCTTGAACATGCACCACTACCGCCGCGTGGCCTCTCGCGGCTAGCGGCAGCCGGATCAATTGGCCGCAGCGGCGCGGCTTGTCGCCGGGGCAGAGGATGCCTAATGCTGGTGGCATTGATGACGAGGCGCCAGACCCTCCGGGGTGCGCGCGTCTTGCCCCTGTTTCCATTGACCTATTGCCGGAGAGTTTTCCACCGGCCTTATTACGAAAGCGATCTGATCCATGGACACTCTGCGCGGCAGTCTCCTGATGGTGCTCGCTATGGCCGCCTTTGCGCTGGAGGATATGTTCATCAAATCCGCGGCCCGAAGCCTGCCGGTCGGGCAGATCCTGATCCTGTTCGGGGCCGGGGGCATGGTGATCTTTGCCATCATGGCGCGTGCACAGGGGCACCGCCTGTGGACCCCGGTGTTCTGCACGCGCGCGCTTGTGCTGCGCTCTGTCGCCGAGGTTGCAGGGCGACTGTGCTACACGCTGGCAATTGCGCTGACGCCGCTTTCTTCGGCCTCCGCAATCCTGCAGGCGACGCCGCTGGTGGTTGCTGCCGGCGCGGTGGTCTTCTTTAACGAGCATGTGGGCCTGCGCCGCTGGCTGGCGATTGCGGCGGGTTTTGTCGGCGTCTTGATGATCCTGCGCCCGGGCGCCAGCGGGTTTGAGCTGGCCTCGCTCTTTGCGGTGGCGGGAACGCTTGGCTTTGCAGGCCGCGATCTGGCCACCCGCGCGGCTCCGGCCGGGCTGTCGAACGCGCATCTCGGGCTGGCCGGATTTGCCATGCTGATCGTTGCGGGGGTCATGGCGCAGCCCTTTGGCGCGCCGATGGTGATGCCGGATCTCGCCACCGGGGCCGGTCTGGTGGCTGCAACGGTGGTAGGGGTGGTGGCCTATCACGCCCTGACCGGCGCCATGCGGAGCGGCGAGATTTCGGTCATCGCTCCCTTCCGCTACACCCGGCTGGTGTTTGCCATGGTGCTTGGGGTGGTGGTCTTCCACGAGCGCCCCGACCTCTGGACCCTGATGGGCAGCGCGGTCATCGTGATCAGTGGCGGCTTTACCCTGATGCGCAGCCGTCGCCGTCAGCCTACCTGAATCCGGTCGGTGGGGCGGGGGCCAGTCCTCCGCTGCATCACCATCTTGCACCTCTCCCCCCGGCAGCTTACATCTGCGCCCATGGCCAAGCAAAAATCAGACCCGAATTACAAAGTGATCGCAGAGAACCGCCGCGCGCGGTTTGACTATGCGATCGAGGACGATCTGGAATGCGGGATCCTGCTGGAAGGATCCGAGGTCAAATCCCTGCGCGCCGGCGGTACCAATATCGCCGAGAGCTACGCGACGGTGGATGATGGCGAACTCTGGTTGGTGAACTCCTATATCGCGCCTTACGAGCAGGCGAAGATGTTCAAGCATGAGGAGCGTCGTCGCCGCAAGCTGCTGGTGTCGCGCAAGGAGTTGTCGAACCTTTGGAATGCAACCCAGCGCAAGGGGATGACCCTGGTGCCGCTGGTGATGTATTTCAACCATCGCGGTCTGGCCAAGGTGAAGATCGGCATCGCCAAGGGCAAGAAGAACCACGACAAGCGCGAGACCGAGGCCAAACGCGATTGGTCGCGCCAGAAGCAACGCCTGCTGAAAGACCACAGCTGAGTGCGACGCATTGTAGCTGCGGTGGGACAGGGCCACGTCTGGATCTGCCGCCGGACCTGCGCCGGACCTGCGCCGGACCTGCGCCGGACCTACGACCGTCGCTTCCCGGCCACCCTATCCTGCCCGGCAGTGGCACGGGGTAACGCGTGGCCATTGCAATAACTGACTAAATAAGTCAGATAAGCCCAACCCAGCAGACACATCCCTCGGTCAGGCCCGGCATCTTCTGTTTTCCTCCCTGTGACAAGGATGATGCCGATGCCTGAGGCCCTTTCTGATTCGCGACCTCTGACCCCTGCGCCCGCCGCTGACATGCCTACTATGCCCGCAGAAACCGCGCTAGCGGAACTGGGGCTTGATCCGTTTGAGGTCGCGCTGCTGCCACAGCTGCGCCATTTCACCACCTGCCTGCGAGAGCCGCAGAGCCAGGCCTGGCAGCACGCCTGCTGCAGCGCGGCTGAGCGCTGGGGTGAGAGTTTCGGCCTGGGGGTCGCGCATGCGCTGTTCAAGGTGGTGCGCTGCCTGCATGACCTGCGCGGCGAGCTTTATCAGGGGCATGACGCGCTGACCCTCTCGACCCGAGCCAGTGTCACCGCAGATGAAGCGGCCTGTCTGCGGATGCTGCATCACATGCGCCGCGACAACACCCCAGCGGCCCGCGACGCCGTAGCCGATCTGACCGGCGGCTGGATGGACCCGCATGTGATCCGCGCGGCGCTGTCCTTTGCCCATCGCTTCCCGGCGGGCAAGACGGATCCGGCCCCTCGGTCACAACCTGCCACCGAATCCGCGCGCCCTCGGCTGCGGATTGTCCGCTGACAGGGAGTGCAGATGCCCGGCGCAGCGCCTCCGATCCGGCCCGGTGGGACAGATTGTTGCGCTGCAGGCCTGGCCTCCCTTGCGACTCTGTCCGCGCGGTTGTACGGATGCCTCAGCACATATGAGGGGAGGCGGTAACGTTGGATGATCCTAAAACGCTTGTGTCGACAGACTGGCTTGCTGCGCATCTGAAGGACCCTGATCTGCGGCTCCTTGATGCCTCATGGTACATGCCGCACGAAGGGCGAGACGCCAAGGCGGAGTATGACGCAGCTCATATTCCCGGCGCGCGCTTCTTTGATATCGACGATATCGCCGACAATCGCTCCGAGCTGCCGCATATGGTTCCCCCGGTGGAGAAATTCATGTCCCGCCTGCGCGCGATGGGGGTCGGAGACGGCCATCAGGTTGTGGTCTATGACGGCACTGGCCTGCGGTCGGCGGCGCGGGTGTGGTGGCTGTTCCGCCTGATGGGGCAGACCAATGTTGCGGTGCTGGACGGTGGTCTGCCGAAATGGCAGGCCGAGGGCAACCCGGTCGAAGATCTGCCGCCGGTCATCCGCGACCGCCATATGACCGTGCGGGTGCAGAACCATCTGCTGCGTGATGTGACGCAAGTGTCCTCCGCCGCCAAGCTTGGCGATCACGAGATCATCGACGCCCGTGCGGCCGCGCGGTTTCAGGGCACGGTTGCCGAACCCCGCGAAGGTCTGCGGTCGGGTCATATCCCCGGCTCCAAGAACCTGCCCTATACCGAACTGCTGAACGCTGACCAGACGATGAAAGCGCCGGACGCGCTGCGTGCCGCCTTTGAACGGGCTGGTGTCGATCTCAGCAAGCCTGCCATCACCACCTGTGGGTCAGGCGTGACCGCCGCAGTCCTCAGCCTCGCCATGGAGCGGATCGGCAAGACCGATCATTCGCTTTATGACGGCTCCTGGACTGAGTGGGGCGCCTTCCCAACCCTTCCCGTTGCAACCGGAGAGACCTGATGTTCGAAACCCTGAAACCCCAGCCGGCGGACAAGATCCTGATGCTGATGCAGACGTATCGCGACGACCCGCGCGATGACAAGATCGACCTTGGCGTCGGCGTCTACAAGAACGCCGAAGGGGTGACCCCGGTGATGCGCGCCATCAAGGCGGCAGAACATAAACTGTGGGAAGAGCAGACCTCCAAATCCTACGTCGGCCTGGCCGGTGATCCGGCCTATTCCGACGCGATGATCAAGCTGATCCTTGCGGATAGCGTCGAGCGGGGCAATGTCGCGGCAGCCGCCACCCCCGGTGGCACCGGTGCCGTGCGTCAGGCGTTTGAGCTGATCAAGATGGCCAACCCGGGCGCGCGGGTGTTCGTGTCGAACCCGACCTGGCCCAACCACATCTCGATCCTGAACTATCTGCACATCGAAACCGTCGCCTATCGCTATTTCGACCGCGAGACCTGCGGCGTTGATTTCGATGGCATGATTGAAGATCTGAAAACCGCCAACAAAGGCGACGTGGTGCTGCTGCATGGCTGCTGCCACAACCCGACCGGTGCCAACCTCAACATCGTGCAGTGGCAGGAAGTGGTGGCGCTGCTGAACGAACGCGGTCTCATTCCGATGATCGACATTGCCTATCAGGGCTTTGGCGACGGTCTGGAAGAGGACGCCCAGGGCGTGCGCTATGTGGCGGCCAACACGCCGGAATGTCTGATCGCGGCCAGCTGTTCAAAGAACTTCGGCATCTACCGCGAACGCACCGGCCTGCTGATGGCAGTATCGCAGGATGCAGGCGCACAGGGGCTGAACCAGGGCACGCTGGCGTTCCTGAACCGGCAGAACTATTCCTTCCCGCCGGATCATGGCGCGCGTCTGGTGACCATGATCCTGAATGACGACGCGCTGCGCGCCGATTGGGCGGCGGAACTGGAAGAGACCCGCCTTGGCATGCTGAAACTCCGCCAGCAGCTCGCGGATGAGCTGCAGCGCCTGACCGGGTCTGACCGCTTTGCCTTCCTGGCCCAGCATCGCGGCATGTTCTCACTGCTCGGCACCACGCCTGAAATGGTCGAGAAGATGCGCGCCGACAGCGGCATCTACATGGTCGGCGACAGCCGCATGAATATCGCAGGTCTGAACACCCAGACGGTGCCGATCCTCGCCCGGGCGATTGTCGACGCTGGCGTCTGATCCTGCCTGGCTGATCCCGCCTGTCTGATTCAGGCTGTCAGAACCGATGATCACGCCCCGCTTCGGCGGGGCGTTTTGCGACGGCTCACCAGACTTTCTCAATTCGTCTGGGCAAAAGCCTTCAAAGACTTTTGGCTGCGGCCCGGGGGGCACCCAAATGAAAACGCGGCCCCCGGAGGCACCGGGAACCGCGTTCAGTGTCAAGCCGGGTTCGGATCAGCTGGGGGAAAATTCGGGATAGGCTTCCATACCCAGTTCCGCCATGTCCAGACCGTTGACTTCGTCCTCTTCGCCAACCCGGATACCGGTCACCGCCCGCAGGATCAGCCAGACCACGGCGGAAGAGATAATGACGAAGAGCGCGACAACCACGATCCCGGTCAGCTGTGTGATCAGGCTGGCTTCGGGGTTGGTCAGCACAACCGCGATGGTGCCCCAGATACCGGCCACCAGGTGAACCGGGATGGCGCCGACCACATCGTCGATTTTCAGCTTGTCCAGCAGTGGCACCACAAAGACCACGATGATGCCGCCAGCAGCCCCGATCAGCGTGGCCATGCCCAGACCGGGCGTCAGCGGTTCTGCGGTGATCGACACCAGACCCGCCAGCGCGCCGTTCAGGATCATGGTAAGATCGGGCTTCTTGAACAGCAGCTGCGTCAGGATCAGCGCGGCCACGGCGCCGCCAGCTGCGGCTGCGTTGGTATTGGCAAAGATCCGGCTCACGTCCGCGACATCCCCGACAGTGCCCATCGCCAGCTGCGAGCCACCGTTAAAGCCGAACCAGCCCAGCCACAGGATGAACGTCCCAAGGGTGGCCAGCGCCAGGTTGGATCCGGGCATCGGGACGGTCTTGCCGTTCTTGTACTTGCCAATGCGCGGGCCAAGGATCAGCGCGCCGGTCAGAGCCGCCCAGCCCCCAACGGAATGCACCACGGTGGAGCCTGCAAAGTCGAGGAACCCCATCTCGTCCAGGAAGCCGCCGCCCCATTTCCAGCTGGCCTGCAGCGGGTAGATCACTGCGGTCAGCACGATGGTAAAGGCGAGGAAGGGCCAGAGTTTCACGCGCTCGGCGAGGGTGCCGGAGACAATGGAGGCCGTGGTTGCACAGAACATCAGCTGGAAGAAGAAATCCGATCCGGTGGAGGCATAGGAGTAATCATCCGCCTGCTCGGCGGTGATGCCCACCGCCTCCAGAACGCCTGGACCCCAGACACCGGAGAGGACGCCCTCAATCGACCAGGTGCCCAGCGGATACATCAGGTTATAGCCGATCAGGTAATAGAAGATGGCCGCCAGAGAGAACAGCGCAACGTTTTTTGTCAGCTGCATGGTGACGTTTTTCGACCGCACCAGACCCGCTTCCAGCATGGCAAAACCGGCCGCCATCCAGAATACGAGGAAGCCGCCGACCAGAAACAGCAGCGAGTTGAGGATAAACACCGTGTCGGTGGCCGCCGCTCCGGGCGCCGGGGCCGCAGCGGCGGTCTCTTGGGCGAGGGCGAGGCCGGGCAGGGCCAGCGTCGCCACCGCTGCAAGGGAAAGGGTTGATTTACGCATAACTGATTTCCTTCCTTTGCGCGTTTTCACAGCGCGTCGTGATTGGTTTCGCCGGTGCGCACGCGGATCGCCTGCTCAACGTCGAGAACAAAAATCTTGCCGTCACCGATCTTGCCGGTGCGGGCGGTCTGGGTGATGGTGTCGACGACCTGATCGGCCAGCCCGGAGGGCACCACCAGATCCAGCCGCATCTTGGGCACGAAATTCACCTCATATTCCGCCCCACGATAGATCTCCGTATGGCCGGACTGGGCGCCGAACCCCTTGATTTCCGTGACCATCAGCCCGGACACGCCGATGGATGTCAGCGCCTCGCGGACCTCCTCCAGCTTGAACGGCTTGATGGTTGCTATGATCATTTTCATGCCCGACCCCCTGTGATGATGGCGGCGCGTGGTGACAGCGCCTGAACTGTTTGCAGGTGCAGCAAATCCGCAGAGCCGAGTCGGTGGAACGTTCGGGGCCGGGTTTTGAGGGCGGTTGCGGCGGGACGGCTAAAAAATAGGCGATCTTTTGCCAGTCCGCCTAAAAAACACCCGGCTTTCAGAGGGGAAATGTCGTGAAACTGCCCCTCAACAAACCGTCGCAGACACGGTATGGTCCGCAAAACGGGCAAACCGGGCAGGATCTGGAAGATGGCACAAGGACCGCGGCGCCGACCTCTGGTCGCAGACAAGCGCTACGCGACAGCGGGGCGCGGCACGCAGGGCAAAGCGCCCGCGCGCAAGGCCAAACCACGGCCGAAATCAACCGCAAGGCCGCGTAAATCGGGCTGGCTTGGCCTGTTCGGCGGCGGTCGCAAAACGGGTGGCACCGGGGGCGGCGGCAGAGGCCCGCGCAAACCGCAGAAACCAAAGACCCTGCTGGGCAAGATCCTCGCGCTGCTGCTGGCACCGTTTCGCTGGGCGTTCCGGCTGGCCTGGGGATTTGCCTGGCGGATCGGCATGATCTCGACCGCGCTGGTGGCGCTGGCGGTGGGCTACCACTACATGAAACTGCCCGAGGTTGCTGAACTGTTGGACGGGCGCGCGCGCGGCTCTGTCACGCTCACCGATCGCAACGGCGAGGTCTTTGCCTGGCGGGGGGATCAATTCGGCGGCGTGGTCACCAGCGAAACCGTCTCGCCCTACCTGAAGAACGCGATCGTCGCGACCGAGGATAAACGGTTCTACCGCCACTTCGGTGTATCGCCGCGCGGCGTTGCCAGCGCTGTCCGCATCAACCTGAGCGAAGGGCGCGGCCCGCTGTCCGGCCATGGCGGCTCCACCATCACGCAGCAGACCGCCAAGCTGCTGTGCCTCGGCGTGGTCTATGATCCGACCGAATGGGAGAGCGAGCGCGCTTATGAACGCGACTGCCGCCAGGGGTCGCTGTGGCGCAAGGCCAAGGAAGCCATCTTCGCGATGGCGATGGAGGCCAAATACACCAAGGATGAAATCCTCTCGATCTATATGAACCGCGCCTATCTGGGCGGCGGCGCCTATGGGGCCGAGGCTGCAGCGCAGCGCTATTTCGGCAAATCCGCCAATCAGGTGGATGCCGCAGAGGCGGCGATGCTGGCGGGTCTGCTGACAGCCCCTTCAACGCTGGCACCGACCAATAATCTGCAACGCTCGCAGGATCGCGCCGCCACCGTGCTGCGCCTGATGCAGGAGCAGGGGTATCTGACCACCGCTGAAATGCGCGCGGCGCAGAATACCCCTGCGGTCCTGAGCGAGGCCGCCGCCGCCCGCGCCGGTGGCTATTTCGCCGATTGGGTGATGGACACCATCCCGGATTTCTTTGGCAATGAGACAACCGAGGATGTGGTGATCCGCACCACCATCGACCAGCGCCTGCAACGCGCAGCCGAAGATGCGCTGAACCATGTCTTTGACACCAAGGTCCGCGAAGGCTCCAAGGCGCAGGCCGCCATTGTGGTGATGAGCGCGGATGGCGCGGTCCGGGCCATGGTGGGTGGGCGCAAATCCCGTGTCTCCGGTGTGTTCAACCGCGCGACCCAGGCCAAGCGTCAGACCGGCTCGGCCTTCAAACCCTTTGTCTATGCCACGGCGCTTGAGCTGGGGTATTCGCCGCTCGACCGGGTGCTGGACGCGCAATATTGCCTTGATGTTCCGGGGTCCGGCCAGTGGTGCCCAAAGAACTATACGCGGAAATTCTATGGCGAGGTCACCCTGGCGCAGGCCCTGCGGGATTCGCTGAACGTCCCGGCTGTGAAAGTGTCCGAGGCGGTGGGCCGCGATCTGGTGCGTCGCGTGGCCGGTGATTTCGGACTGGACAGTGAGCTGGCCGCCGGCCCGGCGCTGGCGCTGGGTGCCTCCGAAAGCACGCTGCTTGATATGACCGGAGCCTATGCGGGCATTCTCAATGGTGGCTCCTCAGTGACCCCATATGGCGTGACGGAGCTGACGATCATTGGCGACAACACCCCTCTGATGGGCGCCAGCGGCGGTCTGGGCGAGCGGGTGATCCAGACCAAGGCGGCGCGGGAACTGATCTGGATGATGGAACAGGTGGTGTCGCAGGGCAGCGGTCGGCGGGCGCAGATCCCCGGCTGGCAGGCGGCCGGCAAGACCGGCACGACACAGGCGGCCCGTGATGCCTGGTTTGTGGGCTTCACTGCCGATTATGTCGCGGGCGTCTGGATGGGTTATGATGACAACACGCCGCTCTCCGGCGTGACCGGTGGCGGTCTGCCCGCCGATATCTGGCGCGAGGTCATGGTGCGGGTGCATGACGGTCTGACACCCAAACCGCTGCCGATGATCGCACCGCAGCCCATCGCACCACCGCCACAACCGCAGCCACAGCGTCGCCAGCGGCCCAACGTCGGGCAGGAACTGGGGCGCGCGGTGGACGGTCTGCTGCGTGACATCTTCGGCAACCGATAGCGCATCACGCCGGACCAAGCCGGGCCAATATGGGTCATATGTCCCGCATGTTTCTGCGCTGTCACCGTGCAGCGTTCCGGCGCGGTCGTCGGCGGTCAGTCACTCCGTTTGGTGACCGCCGGTAGCCCCGTGTGGTGTCGCACCGCGCTGGGGATCATCGCGCGACCTTATGCGCGCTGACCGGGCGCGGCGCACAAACGGCAATCCTGAAATAGAAAAAGGGGCCGCCGGGCCCCTTCTTCGTGATCTGTCTGACGCTGCGGTGGCTGAACTCAGCTCAGCCGCTTCAGCTCGGCGATCAGCTTGTTGATATCACCCTTGTTGCGGTCAAGGATGGCCCCGATCTCGGTGCGTTCGGTCAACAGCAGGTTCACGCCTTCGATGAACATGTTGTAGAATTTGTCGCGACCGGATTTATCGGACACGAGGAAGGTCACCTCAAACGGCGCCTGACCTTTCAGCTTGGCCAGCGATTTGATCTCATAACCCGCCTTGATCTTGCGCGCGGATTGCACCTCGACCGAACCGCCGATGAACTCGCGGAACCGCTTGCCGTATTTGCGGGAGATATAGCCCTGGAATGCATCGGCAAAAGCGTTCATCTGCGCGCCCGAGGCGCGGCGGGCATCCACACCCAGCGCATAGCGCGCCATGATGTTCACATCCGCATAGCGCACGAAAATCTTCTCGAAATCACGGATCATCGCACCTTCGGACTTGCCGGAGGCGATGACCTTGTTGATGTCGCCAACGACGCTGCCGACAAGGCTGCGCGCGGCGGCTTCACTCAGGGCAAGCACTTTACCGGGCAGGGCGGCCAGCCCGAGAAAGGCAACGCCAGTGGCCAGGAAACTGCGGCGGGTCAGAAAATTACTCGGCATAGATGTCCTCATACGGATCTGAATAGGGATCGCCATAGACCCCTTCGTATTCACTTTGATCGCCGCCCAACTCGAAGCGGCGGTTCTGAAGGTAGATCAGCCGCGCCTGCGCGTAGCTGTCGGCGCTCTCATACAAAATCGAGTCGATGGTGTCGGAATATGTGCCACGATCCCCCAGACGACGCACCACCTCGGCATAGATGCCGATGTTGTCGGCTGGATTATGCCGAGCGTAGCTGATCGGATTGGTGAAGAAATCCACCACGATGCCAGCCCCGTCGCGGGCGGTGGAGGGGCCAAAGAACGGCAGCTCGACATAGGCGCCTTCGCCAACACCCCAGACATGCAGCGTCTCGCCGAAATTGGTGTCCACACGCGGCACGTTGAAGTCAGAGGCCGGATCGCCAAGGCCGCCGATGCCGAAGATCGTATTGATCACAAAGCGCGATACAGCGATGCCCGATTCCTTGAAATTGCCCTGCAACAGCGCATTCACCGCCTGACCCGGCATCGACAGGTTCTCGGCAAAGTTGTTGAAACTGGTCACCATATCCGGCGGCACAATCGCGACATAACCCTTGGCAGCGGGGCGAAAGGCAAAGCGGTCAACACCACGGTTGAAATTGTGAATGGACCGGTTGGTGTTCTCGTAAGGATCGAACACCTCACCCGACGCGCGCGAGACACTATCTTGGGTTGCGCAGCCTGCCAGTGTCGACGTAACAGTTACCAGGGCCATAATCAAAAAAGGTCGCAGCGGGAAGGTCATTCGCTTCGGTGTCCAATCTGTCTGCTGTGGGCGCGTTGGACCCACTTAGGGTGTTTCTCAGCTCTGCCTAGTCAGAGACTGGGCTTGTTTACACAGTTGTGGCAGATTTGGAACATATGTGGTCCGGTTTTCTGCGCGCGTGGCTGATACATAGGGCATATTGACAGGGAATTGCAGACCTCTCATGACGAAAACTACTAATAAATCCGGCTTCGATGAGCTGCGGGCGCATCGTCGCCGCAGTCGTGGTCTCTATTGGTCGGTCGGTATCTTCAGCTTCTTCGTGAATATGCTGATGCTGACGGGACCGCTATACATGATGCAGGTCTATGACCGGGTGCTGGGCAGCCGGTCGGTGGCGACGCTGATCGCGCTGTCACTGCTGGTCGTGTTTCTCTACGGCACCATGGGTATTCTGGATTATGCGCGCGGTCGCATTCTGTCGCGGGCCGGGGCGCGGTTTCAGGCCGGGCTGGATCAGCGCGTGTTCGATGCCATGATCCGCCGTTCTGCGGTGGCTCAGGATCCGGTGGCGCAGACCGGTCTCAGCGATCTGGAATCGGTGCAACGTCTGATCGCCTCCCCGGTGCTCGGTGCCGCATTCGATCTGCCCTGGACGCCGATCTTCCTGTTTGGCATCGCTTTGTTCCACCCCTGGCTCGGGCTGCTGGCGCTTGGCGGTGGTGCGGTTCTCATCGCCATCGCGGTGCTGAACCAGTTCCTGTCGCGCCGCCCGCAGATGCAGGCAGGCATTTCCGGCCATCGGGCCAATCTGATGTCCGAGGAAATCCGCACCGAAGCGGAGATGATCCAGTCGATGGGTATGCGCCGCGCCGCGTTTCAGCGCTGGAAAGCGGGCCGCGATGCCGCACTGGTGGACAGTGTCGCCGCCAGCGACGTCGGCGGCGGCTTCACCACATTGACCAAAACCCTGCGCCTGTTCCTGCAATCGGCGATGCTGGGTCTGGGCGCGTATCTGGTGCTGCAGAACGAGGTGACCGCCGGCGCGATGATTGCAGGCTCGATCCTGATGGGCCGGGCGCTGGCGCCTATCGAACTGGCGCTTGGTCAATGGGCGATGGTGCAGCGCGCGCTGAAGGGCTGGCGCAATCTCGCCGAGCTGCTGGAGAAAGTCCCGGAAGAGCCGCAGCGCACCGAATTGCCCAAACCCTCCGCCAATCTCGAAGTACAGGCGCTGGCGGTGGTGCCGCCGGGGGACAGCCGCCCGCAGCTGCGCAATGTCAGCTTCCGGGTGCAGCCGGGTCAGGCCATCGGCGTGATCGGCCCCTCAGGCTCCGGCAAATCCACCCTCGCGCGGGCACTGACCGGCGCCTGGCGCCCGGCGGCGGGCACGGTGCGGCTGGATGGCGCCTCGCTGGAGCAATACGCCCCCGAGGTGCTGGGCCAGAACATCGGCTACCTGCCGCAGCGCGTGCAGCTGTTCGAGGGCACCATTGCCCAGAACATCGCCCGGCTGTCGTCCAACCCGGATTCCGAAAAAGTCGTCGCCGCCGCGAAAAAGGCTGCGGCCCATGATATGATCGTCCATCTGCCCGATGGCTATGACACCCGGATCACGGCTGGGGGCGGGCGGCTCTCCGGCGGTCAGATGCAGCGTGTCGCCCTGGCGCGCGCGCTTTATGACGATCCGGTGATCGTCATTCTGGATGAGCCGAATTCGAACCTCGACAACGACGGGTCGGTGGCGCTCAACCGGGCGATCAAACAGCTCAAGGCCGATGGCAGATCGGTGCTGATCATGGCCCATCGCCCGGCGGCCATTCAGGAATGTGACCTTTTGCTGGTCATTGATCAGGGGATCCAGACCGCCTTTGGCCCCAAGGACAAGGTCCTGCGGGAAATGGTTTCGAACCACCAGAGCATTCAACAGGCAGCGCCAGGAGGTGTGCGATGAACCAGACCGATACCGGGGCCACATCCTGGTCCGCCCGCCGTCCGCTGCTGATCGGCCTGTTCGGCGTTGTGATCCTGCTCGGGGGCTTTGGCACCTGGTCGGTTGCCACCTCCATCGCCGGTGCCATCGTGGCCTCGGGCCGGATTGAGGTCGACCGCAACCGGCAGGTTGTGCAGCACCTCGACGGCGGCATCGTGCAGGACATTCTGGTGGAAGAGGGCGACACCGTGGCCGAGGGCGCGGTGCTGCTGCGGCTGGATGCCAAGGAGCTGTACTCGCAACTGGTCATCACCGAAGGTCAGCTGTTTGAACTGATGGCACGCCGCGCGCGCCTTGATGCCGAGCGGGACAGTGCCGAGACGGTTGAGTTCGACGCCGAGCTTTCCGAACTGGCCGAAACCCGGCCAGAGGTGGCCGACCTGATGCAGGGCCAGCTCCGCCTGTTTCAGGCGCGCAAGGATTCGGTGGCGCGCGAAATCGACCAGCTGGAAAAACGACGCTCGCAGATACAGGATCAGATCAAAGGCGTTCTGGCGCAGCAGGCCTCGCGCCGCACCCAGCTCGAGCTGATCGAGGAGGAGCTGGCAAACCAGCAGTCGCTGCTGGATCGCGGGCTGGCGCAGGCCGGCACGGTTCTGAACCTGCGCCGGACCGAGGCCGACCTGCAAGGTTCGCTGGGCGAGCTGATTGCCACCGAGGCCCAGGCCGAGGGGCGCATCACCGAAATCGACATCGAAATCCTCAAACTGGGCACCCAGCAGCGCGAGCAGGCCATCACCCGGCTGCGCGATCTGCGCTATCAGGAGCTGGAATTGGCCGAGACCCGCCGCGCGCTGAAGGAACGTCTGGCGCGGCTCGATATCACTGCACCGGTCTCCGGCATCGTCTATGGTCTGCAGGTCCATACGCCGCGCTCGGTGATCCGGGCGGCGGAGCCGGTGCTTTATCTGGTGCCGCAGGACAGGCCGCTGGTGATTGCCGCGCAGGTGGCCCCCACCGATGTCGATCAGATCTATGTCGGTCAGCCGGTAACCCTGCGCTTCCCGGCTCTGGATCAGCGCCTGACGCCGGAACTTTTCGGCACGGTGAAACAGGTCTCTGCCGATGCGTTTGAGGATCAGGCGAGCAAGCTCTCCTACTACCGCACCGAGATCGAACTGGATCCCGGCCAGCTGGAAACCCTGCCCGAGGGCACGGTGCTGATCCCCGGTATGCCGGTCGAAGGATACATCCGCACCGCCGAGCGCACGCCGCTGGCCTATCTCGTGAAACCCCTTGCCGACTACTTCGTCAAAGCCTTCAGGGAAAGCTGACGGGGCCGAGCAGCGCGAAGCCGCGGACACGTCGCAAAACCGCCCCACCCGGGGCGGTTTTTTGCTTTCCGCCCTGCCGCTTCCCGGTTAGCGTTCCGCAAAACCTGATGCAAAGGACTGCACCCATGGATATCGAAGCCAAACTCAAAGAACTGGGCATTCAGCTGCCGAGCGCACCGGCCCCGGCTGCCAATTACGTCCCCTATGTCGTGGTCGGCGATATGGTCTACATCTCCGGCCAGATCTCGGCCGGCCCCGAAGGGCTGATCACCGGCAAACTGGGCGCCGACATGGATGTGGCCGCAGGTCAGAAAGCCGCCCGCCAATGTGCCATCGCGCTGCTGGCGCAGCTGAAAGCCGCCTGTGATGGCGATCTCAATCGCCTGAAGCGCGTCGTCAAACTCGGCGCTTTTGTGAATTCCACCGACAGTTTCACCGACCAGCCGCAGGTGGTGAACGGCGCTTCCGATCTGATGGTCGAAGTGCTGGGCGATGCCGGCCGTCATGCCCGTGCCGCCGTCAGTTCGCCTTCGCTGCCGCTGGGGGTCGCTGTGGAAATCGACGGCGTGTTCCAGATCTCATGAGAGCTGACCTGCCTGCCGCACTCCTGCGCCAGCCCATAACCCATCGCGCGCTGCATGATGTGCGCGATGGCCGCCCGGAAAACAGCCGCGCCGCCATGCGCGCCGCGATCGAGGCTGGCTATGGTATCGAAATGGATTTGCAGCTGTCCTCGGACGGCTGCGCCATGGTGTTTCACGATTACGCCCTGGACCGGCTGGCCGAAGGCACCGGTCTGGTGGCGGATCACACCCGCGATCAGCTGCGCGCGATCCCGCTCAAGGGCGGCGACGGTGAATGTATCCCCGATCTGGCCGAGATCCTTGATCTGGTGGCAGGCCGTGCGCCGCTGCTGATCGAGCTGAAGGATCAGGACGGCGATATGGGCCCCAACATCGGCGCGCTGGAGGCAGACACCCTGCGCCAGTTGCAGGGCTACAAGGGCGATGTCGCCCTGATGTCCTTCAACCCGCATTCCGTGGCAGAGCTGGCACGGCTGGCGCCCGAGGTGCCGCGCGGACTGACCACCAGCGCCTATGATCCGGTCAGCTGGCGCGAATTGAGCACGCCGACCTGCGACCACCTGCGCGCGATCCCCGATTTCGACCGCGTCGAAGCCAGTTTCATCAGTCACGAGGTGCAGGACCTCGGCCGGGATCGCGTCACGCAGCTGCGTGATCAGGGTGTGCCGATCCTGTGCTGGACGGTGACCTCTGCCGCGATGGAAACCGAGGCACGCAAAATTGCGCATAATGTCACCTTCGAGCGCTATCTTTCTGATATTCCGGGTTGAACCCGTCCGCGACGGACACAGATACTGTCTGTCGCGGAGGCATTGAATGGAACAGGCGCAGATCGAAATCGAAGTGCTGGCTGCGCTGTCGCAGCTGGAGGCTGCGGAATGGGACGCCTGCGCCTGTCCCGAGGCCGCTGATGGCGGCCCACCGCTCGACCCCTTTACCACCTACCGGTTCCTGTCCGCGCTGGAGGACAGCGGATCGGTGGGGCGGGGCACCGGCTGGCAGCCGCAGTATCTGACCGCGCGGCGCGACGGCCTGCTGATTGCCTGCGCCCCTATGTATGTGAAATCCCACAGCCAGGGCGAATATATCTTCGACCACAACTGGGCCCATGCCTATGAACGCGCAGGCGGGCATTACTATCCCAAACTTCAGATCGCGGCCCCCTTTACCCCCGCGACAGGCCGCCGCTTTCTGGTCAGGCCCGGGTATGAAGGCGTGGGCCAGTCCGCGCTGGTACAGGGCGCCGTGCAGCTTGCCGCCAATAACCGCGTCTCCTCGCTGCATGTCACCTTCTGCACCGAGGATGAGGCCGCCATGGGCGCCGAAATGGGTCTGATGGCGCGGGTCACCCAGCAGTTTCACTGGCTGAACGACGGCTACCGCAGCTTTGACGATTTCCTCGCCGCGCTAGCGTCGCGCAAACGCAAGACCATCCGCAAGGAACGCGCTCAGGCGCAGGGCTTCGGCGGCGAGATCCGCTGTTACCACGGCAGCGATCTGCGCCGCGAACACTGGGATGCCTTCTGGACCTTCTATCAGGACACCGGCGCGCGCAAATGGGGCTCGCCCTATCTCAGCCGGGCGTTCTTCGACATCGCCCATGACACCATGGCCGACGACATGCTGCTGATTCTTGCCGAACGCGACGGGATACCGGTGGCCGGTGCACTGAATTTCCTAGGCCGTGAGACGCTTTACGGTCGCTACTGGGGGTGCACCGAACACCACCCCTGTCTGCACTTCGAACTGTGCTACTATAAGGCTATTGAACACGCGATTGCGCGTGGCCTGAAGGCCGTCGAAGCAGGCGCGCAGGGCGAACATAAACTGGCGCGCGGCTATCTGCCCCGGCAGACCCACAGCCTGCATTGGGTGGGCGATCCCGGCTTTGCCGATGCAATTGCCCGCTATCTGGACGCCGAACGCGGCGCCATCGAGGAAGAGATCGAGATCCTGACGGACTACGGTCCGTTCCGCAAACCCCATGTGGAGGAGCAACAATGACCGAGAAACTTTCTGAAGCCACCCGTGGCCCGCTGCTGGACCCGCTGTTCAGCGCCGGATGGGAGGTGGTCGAGGGCCGCGACGCCATCACCAAGACCTTTAAATTCGCCAGCTTCGTCGATGCCTTTGGCTGGATGACGCGGGCTGCAATCTGGGCCGAAAAATGGGACCACCACCCGGAATGGAGCAATGTCTACAATACCGTTACAGTGACCCTGACCACCCATGACGTCGGCGGTATCAGCGCGCTGGACGCCAAGCTGGCGCGCAAGATGGAGAGCCTTGTCTGACAGGCGCCGTCTTCATCCGCGGTAGAATGACAAGAGAGGCACGGGTATCCGCGCCTCTCTTGGTGTTTCTAGCGCCCCGATCTTGGTCTGGGGCAGGGGCTCAGCCCATCGCCTCCAGCAGGGCCTCGCCTGCCGACAGCTCACATTTGCCGGGCGAATCCTCGGCATTCATGATCTCGACCTTGCCGTCGCGGGCCAACATCGCATAGCGCAGAGAGCGCCCGACCAGCCCCGCCGCAGGCGCGTCCAGCCGCATCCCGATCGCATCGGTAAAGCCGCATTCGGCGTCCGACAGCATGGTGATCCCCGCTGCACCGGCACCGGTCGCCTCTGACCAGGCCTGCATCACAAAGGGATCGTTGCCCGCAATGCAGATGATTTCATCCACGCCCTTGGCCGCCAGCGCCTCGGCGTTGCGCACGAAACTGGGCACATGGGCGGAATGGCAGGTCGGCGTAAACGCACCCGGCACCGCAAAGATCGCCACCGTGCGCCCCTTTGTCAGATCGCTGATCGCGACCTGCTCCGGCCCGTCCTTGCCCATCCGCGTCAATGTTGCCTCCGGCAGGCTGTCCCCTTGTGAAATCATGCTGTGTTCCTCTCCGTGCTGATTGTGTTTTATGTTCCCCCACATATAGGGTTCGGCAACAGCCTGACCAGCACGCAAACTGGCAATGGCATTTCCGAAAGACAGCAGAAGGCACAATAGCAAATGACCCATTTTGTCGTGATCGGGGCAGGCCAGGCGGGGGCCTCGCTGGTGGCGCAGCTGCGCAAGCAGGGTTTTGACGGAGAGATTACGCTGATTGGCGGCGAACCCGTTGTGCCCTATCAGCGCCCGCCTCTGTCAAAGGCCTATCTTCTGGGGGAGATGGAGATGGACCGCCTGTTCCTGCGGCCCGAGAGTTTTTATGCCGAGGCCAATATCACCCTGAAACTCGGCCAGCAGGTGCAGGCCATCGACCCGGCGGCGAAAACCGTGACGCTGGCGGATGAGGTGCTGCACTACGATCAGCTGGCGCTCACCACCGGCTCCACCCCCCGCCGCCTGCCTGCGGCCATCGGCGGCGATCTGGGCGGGGTCTACGTCCTGCGCGATCTGGCGGATGTGGATGCCATGGCCCCGGCGGTCACGGATGGCGCGCGCACACTTATCGTCGGCGGTGGCTACATCGGGCTGGAGGCCGCAGCGGTCTGCGCCAAACGCGGGGTTGCCGTGACGCTGGTCGAGATGGCGGAGCGCATCCTGCAACGGGTCGCAGCTCCCGAAACCTCGGATTATTTCCGCGCGCTTCACACGGGCCACGGTGTTGATCTGCGCGAAGGCGTGGGTCTTGTGCGGCTGGAAGGCGAGGGCGGCGCCGTCAAGCGCGCAGTGCTCAGCGATGGCAGCACGGTCGAGGTGGACTTCGTCATTGTCGGCGTCGGCATCACCCCGGCCACCGATCTGGCAGAGGCGGCAGGCCTCGCGCTGGAGAATGGCATCCGGGTGGATGAACAGGGCCGCACCTCGGATCCGTCGATCTGGGCGGCGGGCGATTGTGCGTCCTTCCCCTATCGCGGCAGCCGTATCCGGCTGGAAAGCGTGCCCAACGCCATTGACCAGGCCGAAGTCGCCGCCCGCAATATGCTCGGCGCGAATGAAACCTATGTGGCCAAACCCTGGTTCTGGTCCGATCAATACGACGTCAAACTGCAGATCGCGGGCCTCAACACAGGCTACGACAACGTGGTCACCCGCACCGGCAGCGATGGCACCATGTCGTTCTGGTACTATACCGGCGATCAGCTGGTGGCGGTGGACGCAATGAATGATCCGCGCGCCTATATGGTTGCCAAACGTCTGATCGAGGCCGGGCGCACCGCTGACAAATCCGTCGTGGCGGACGCTGACGCGGATCTGAAGCCGCTGCTGCGCACATGAGGATCATCGCCGGCGAGTTTCGTGGCCGCGCGCTCACCAGCCTGGGCAAGGGCGACGCGGGCGCGCATCTGCGCCCCACCACCGACCGTGTGCGCGAAAGCCTGTTCAACGTGCTGGGCCATATCGTCGATTTCGACGGCGCGCGGGTGCTGGATCTGTTTGCAGGCACGGGTGCCCTGGGGCTTGAGGCGCTGTCGCGCGGCGCGGCCGAGGCCGTGTTTGTGGATGATGGCCGGGTGTCGCAGGGGCTGATCACCAAGAACATCGACCTGCTGCGCATCAAGGATCGCGCCCGCCTCATCCGCCGTGATGCCACCCGCCTGCCGGTCAATGACGCTGCGCCTTACGATGTGGTCTTTCTCGATCCGCCTTACGGCAAGTCGCTGGGGCAAAAGGCGCTGGCGGCGGTGACAAAAGGCGGCTGGCTGGCCGAGGAGGCGCTGGTCGTCTGGGAAGAAAGCAGCCCCATGCAGCCCCCCGAAGGATTCACTCTGCACGACAGCCGCAAATACGGGGACACCCATGTCACCCTTCTGTGGCGCGAGAGCTGAGCATCAGCCCAAAAGGACAGCACCATGCCGATTACATATCCCACGCCGAAACTGGTGATTTTTGATTGCGACGGTGTGCTGGTCGATAGCGAAACACTTAGCAATCAGGTGCTGGTCGACAATCTTGGACGGTATGGTCTGCAACTGTCGCTGGCGGAGTGCATGGACCTCTTTGTTGGTGGCACCATGGCGGATGTCCGAACCAAGGCCATCGCGCGCGGTGCGGATCTGCCCGAGAACTGGGTGGCGCAGGTCTATGATGAAACCTACGCAAGGCTGCGGCAGGGGGTGGATCTGGTGCCGGGTATCCCGGATCTGCTGGCGCTGTTACAAGCCCGCGGCATCGCCTTCTGCGTCGCCTCCAACGGCAGCGAGAAAAAGATGCGGATCACCCTTGGTCAGAACGGCCTCTGGGACCTGTTCCATCCCCATGCCATGTTCTCGGCCCAGACGCTGAAGACCGGCAAACCCGATCCCGATCTGTTTCTTGCGGCGGCCTGTCATTTCGACGTGCAGGCGCGCGACTGTCTGGTGATCGAAGACAGCGAAAACGGCGCCCTCGCCGCCGCCCGCGCCGGGATGCGCTGCCTTGGCTTTGACCCGCAGGGCAACGCCAGCCGCCTGACCCGCCACAACGCCGAACATATCACCGCCATGTCAGAGGTTCCGCGCCTGATTGGACATATTCCCTAAAGGCACCCTCAGGTAGAGTGCGACATTTTCACAGCAATCTATACGCTTTGTTCAGCGAAAACCCCACGATCCACCCGCAGGATTTACACCGTTCGATGCAGGCAATATTCGACCTGTGAAACGGACGATCAATCGTTTCGTTCAGCACTTCATTTCAGATGCTCAAAATTGACGTAGGACACAATATGAAATTCAATCTCCGTATTGGCCTGGCGCTCGCCAGCGCCTTGGCCCTGTCGGCCTGCGTGTCGCCTGATGTTGTCACCAAAACGCAGGTGGGGGATGCCAAGCTGACCTGCACCGAAATCGCGGTCCAGCTGAACCAGCTGGAAGAGATCCGCAAAGAAGCCAAGAAGGGCAAGAGCATGTCCGGCGAGAATATCGCCGCCGCGCTGTTGTTCTGGCCGGCTGTTATCGGCAACCATTCCAACGCCAAGCAGGCGCTAGAAGCCGCGAACGAGCGTCACGAGGTTCTGGTAGCCCTGGCAGAGCGCAAACGCTGCAAGCTGTGATATCGGTACGGGGCAACCCGTATCGCAGAACGACAAAGGGGCGCGCCACAAGGCACGCCCCTTTTTTGGTAAATGATACGGCATCAGCCGTAGGTCGGGTGAAACGTCCCGCCGGGCGACAGGGTAAAGATCTCGGCCCCATCAGCCGTAACGCCAACCGAATGTTCAAACTGCGCCGACAGCGATTTATCGCGGGTAACAGCGGTCCATTCATCCGCCAGGATCTTGGTTTCCGGGCGGCCAAGGTTCACCATCGGTTCAATGGTGAAGAACATGCCTTCCTCCAGTACCGGGCCGGTGCCCGGGCGGCCATAATGCAGCACATTGGGCGGCGCGTGGAACACCTGACCCAGACCATGGCCGCAGAAATCCCGCACCACGCTCATCCGCTGCGCTTCCACATAGGATTGGATCGCATGGCCAATGTCGCCAAAGGTGTTGCCGGGTTTCACCGCCTCGATCCCCTTCATCAGGGAGTCATGGGTCACCTGGATCAGCCGCTCGGTCTTGCGCGACAGCTTGCCTGCCACATACATCCGGCTGGTGTCGCCGAACCAGCCATCGACGATGACGGTGACGTCGATATTCAGGATATCGCCATCCTTCAGCTTCTTGTCGCCGGGAATCCCGTGACAGACCACATGATTCACGCTGATGCAGCTGGCGTGCTGATAGCCCTTGTAGCCGATGGTGGCCGAGGTCGCGCCTGCGTCCTCCACCATCTGGGTGATCAGCCGGTCCAGCTCGCCGGTGGTCTGACCGGGGACGACATGGGCAGCGATATCGTCAAGGATCCGTGCCGCCAGCGCCCCGGCAGCGTGCATTCCGGCAAAATCGCCGGGCTCATAAATGCGAATGCCGTCTTTGGTGGTGCGGCCGTCTTTCGATCTCATCAGATGAGGCTCCATCGGGTGTCTTTGACATAGCTATCTACGCGCTCTGCGCCAAAAGGGCCAGAGCCGGCACCACCGCCTGCCGGGAACTTTTTACCACCCGGATGCGTTCCCCTCCCTGACGAATTGCAATCGCACCACGGAGGGACCCGCAGCCATGGACAGCATGAATGCCCTGATGCAGACCGAAATCTATAACGGAAAAGCGCTGGCCGATCTGATCACGCTGGAATTTCTGGCTCAGGCCATGGGCAGCGTGCTCGCCGCCATGCTGATCCTGATGGCTGGCTTCATCGTCGCGGGCTGGGTCAAACGACGGATCGTTCAGATCGGCGACAGCCATGCCAGCCTTGATGTGACGCTGTTCCACTTCCTCGGCAATCTGGCACGCTATGTGATCCTTGCCTTTGCGGTGCTCTTTGTTCTCAACACCTTCGGGGTCCAGACCACCTCGATCATCGCGGCCATCGGTGCCGCGGGTCTGGCCATCGGTCTGGCCATGCAGGGCGCGCTGTCCAATGTGGCAGCTGGCATCATGCTGATCCTGTTCCGCCCGTTCAAACTGGGTGATTTCATCGAAGTGGACGGCGAAATGGGCACGGTCAAGGAAATCACCTTGAACAACACGGTGATCGCCGACCTGTCGAACCTCAAGGTGATCATCCCCAACTCCGAAGTCTGGGGCAACACGATCACCAATTACTCCGAATATGACACCCGCCGCGCGGAATGGACCTTCGGCGTCGGCTACGGGGCCAATCTTGCCACCGCCGAGCAGGTCATCCGCGACGCCATCATGTCCGACAGCCGCTCGCACGCAGAGCCGGAACCCTTCATCCAGGTCAATAATCTCAACAGCAGCTCGGTGGATTTCCTGGTCCGTGTCTGGGTCGATGCGGCGGAATATTTCCAGTATCAGGCGGATATGAAACGCCGGGTGAAGGAAGCACTGGACGCGGCCGGAATCGATATTCCCTTCCCGACCCGGACGCTGGTGCAGGCCAGCCCCGACAGCTCGGACAGCTCGGATAGCGCCGAGCAGAGCAAAAGTGGCGCCAGCGACACGCAGAGCGAAGCAGCCTGACAGGCGACCCGCAGCGCTCAGCCCGCGCCTGCGCCAATCGCGCCCGCAATTGCAACACCCTCCGGGGTGATGCGGGTGGCGATCACCAGCCGCTCCACCCCCGCAGCCGCCGCCGCATCCCAGGCGGCGGCATAGGTCGGGTCGATATCGCCGGCGATCTGAAACCGCTCACAATCACCGCGCTGCACCAGATAGAGCAGCACCGCCCGGTGACCGGACCGGCACATGTCGGCCAGGTTGCCCAGATGCTTGGCCCCGCGCGCGGTCACGCTGTCGGGGAACTCCGCCAGACCGGGCTGGCGTGACAGCGTCACGCTTTTGACCTCAACATAGCAATCGGGCAGGCCGGGCTGGCTCAGCAGGAAATCAATGCGGCTCTTCTCGGCATATTTCACCTCGGCCCGGACCGTTTCATAGGCCGACAGCGCTGCGATCTGGCGCGCCTCCAGCGCCGATTTCAGCGCGCGGTTCGGCACCGATGTATCCACACCCACCAGGGTGCCACCGGCAACCTCGACCAGCCGCCAGCCGTATTTCAGCTTCTTCTTCGGATCGTCATTCGGCTCCAGCCAGACCGTGCTGCCCGGGTCCGCCAGCCCCATCATCGAGCCGGGATTGGCACAATGCGCGGTTATTTCGCGCCCATCCGGCAACTGGCAGTCCGCCAGAAACCTCTTGTAGCGTCGGATCAGCGTGGCGGGCAGCAGAGGGGTTTGAAAGCGCATGTGACAGGGCCTATACCTGCGCTATCATTGGTTCAAGAGGAGGAGCGCAGATGGCCACCCCAACCGGCGCTATGCCAACCGCAGCGATGCTTGTCATCGGTGACGAGATTCTGTCCGGGCGCACCCGCGATGCCAATATGTATTACCTCGCCGGCGAGCTGAGCAAACATGGCATCGACCTGCAGGAAGTGCGCGTCGTCAGCGACAATGAGGCCGCGATCATCGCCGCCGTCAGGGCGCTCTCGGATGGTTTTGACCATGTCTTTACCAGCGGCGGTATCGGCCCCACCCATGACGACATCACCGCCGATTGCATCAGCAAGGCCTTTGATGTGCATCTGGACGTGCGCGAGGATGCGCGCGCGCTGTTGCAGGCCCATTACGACAAATCCGGGCAGGAGCTGAACGCCGCCCGCCTGCGCATGGCCCGGATCCCCGATGGCGCCACGCTGATTGAAAACCCGGTCTCCACCGCGCCCGGTTTCACCCTGCGCAACGTGCATGTGATGGCCGGGGTGCCCAGCGTGTTTCAGGCCATGGTCGCCTCGGTCCTGCCGACGCTCACCGGCGGTGCGCCGCTTTTGTCGCAGACCCTGCGAGTGCAGCGGGGCGAGGGCGACATTGCCCCTATCCTGACCGCCATTGCCGAGGCCTATGATGATCTTTCCATCGGCTGTTACCCGTTCCAGCAGAATGGTGCCTTTGGCGCCAATGTGGTGGTGCGCGGTGCCGATGGCGCGAGGGTGGATGCGGCGATTACCGCGCTGGCGCGGGATCTTGATCTTTGACTGCCACGCCGTCGCTGACCGACCCGAAATACTATGACGTCACCGACCACACCTGGCCTGCCGCCGAGGTCCGCCAGCTGGGTCCGGTCACCCTGCGCCGGGGCGATGGCGGCGGCAGCCGGGTCTCCGCAGCAACCGTCATCACAGGCCACGCAAGCGAGGCAGAAATCACCGCCGCCGAACAGGCCATGTCGGAGATGGTGCAGGATCATCTGTTCATGATCCGCGACGGTCAGGACGCCCTTGATGCGCAGCTCGCTGCGCGGGGCTATGTGATCAAGGATCCGGTGGTGCTCTGGACCTGTCCCGTCGAACAGCTCTGCCATGTTGAAATCCCGCCCGTGACCGCCTTCTGCGTCTGGGAACCCCTTGCGATCCAGCATGAAATCTGGGCCGCCGGTGGCATCGGTCCCGAGCGCTTTGCGGTCATGCAGCGCACGGCGGGGGCCAAGACCTCGCTGCTGGGCCGCTGCGATGATTCCCCTGCGGGCACCGGCTTTGTGGCGATTCACGACGGCACCGCCATGGTGCACGCGCTGGAAATCCTGCCGCACCAGCGGCGCAAGGGCATGGGCGTCTGGCTGATGCACCGCGCTGCGCAATGGGCCGCTGATCAGGGCGCGCGCGAACTGGCGGTTCTCTGCACCGAAGCCAACGCCGGGGCAAACGGTCTATATGCCTCACTTGGCATGCTGCGCGCCGGGCGTTACCACTATCGTCACAACCCAGAGGGAGTGTAACCGATGACCCGCGACGCTGATGCCCCAACCGCATTGGACCTGCCGATGGTGGACCCGCTGCCGCCGGAGACGCAGAAATATTTCGACATCTGCCAGGACAAACTCGGCATGGTGCCCAACGTGTTGCGGGCCAATGCCTTCGACATCGACAAGCTCAACGCCTTTACCGCGATGTATAACGACCTGATGCTGGCGGACAGCGGCCTGTCAAAGCTGGAGCGCGAGATGATCGCGGTGGTGGTCTCCGCCATCAACAGCTGTTTCTACTGCCTCGCAGCCCATGGCGCGGCCGTGCGTCAGCTGTCGGGCGATCCCAAGCTGGGCGAAATGCTGGTGATGAACTACCGGGTTGCTCCGTTGGAGCCGCGCCAGCGCGCCATGCTGGATTTCGCGGCCAAGGCGACCAAGGCCAGCGCCGAGATCGAAGAGGCCGACCGCCAGACCCTGCGCGACCACGGCTTCAGCGACCGCGATATCTGGGATATCGCCAATGTCACCGGCTTCTTTAACATGTCCAATCGGGTTGCCAGTGCCACCGGCATGGTCCCCAACGACGCCTATCACGCGCAGCACCGGTGATCCGTCGCGCTGTCCTTGCCGCCCGGCGGCTGACGCCTGCGGTGGCGGGGCTGCTCTGTGCGGCCCTGCCGTCCCTTGTGGCAGCCCAGGGTATCGAGCTGCCGCCCGGCGCGCGCCAGCTGGCCGAACGGCCAACCGCCCTTGGCAGCTACGCGGTGCCGCTAGGCGCGGCCAGCGACGACGGCGTGCCCGAACGCCAGGTCGAAGGTCAGATTCTGCGCCGCAGCTGGCGGATTTCCGGCGATTCCACGGTTTTGCAGGTGCTGGCGCCATTGCGCGCGCAGCTGGTCGATGCCGGCTATGACCTGCTGTTTCAATGTCCGGCGCGCAGCTGCGGCGGCTTTGATTTCCGCTTTGATATCGAGGTGATCCCGGCGCCGGATATGACGGTGGATGTCAGCAACTTCAGCTTCCTCTCTGCCGAACAGCCCGACGGGCGGATCGTCACCCTGCTGGTTTCCCGCTCCGGCAATGCAACCTTTGTGCAGATGATCGAAGTCCGCCCCGCGGAAACCGCCAGCGCGGCACCGCGCGACGACACCGCCGCCACCGCCAGCCAGCCAGAGGAGGCGCCGATCGTGGCACCGCCGCTGGTCGGCGCGGCAGAGCTGATCGAGCGCCTGCGCCGCAATGGGCGCGCGGTTCTGGCAGATCTCGAATTTGAAACCGGCGCGGTGGCGCTTGGGGCCAAACCCTATGCCAGTCTGGCGGCGCTGGCAGAGTTCCTCAGCCAGAACCCCGACTATTCCGTGCTCTTGGTGGGCCATACTGATACCGTCGGCAGTCTTAGCCAGAATATCGCGCTCTCCGAACGGCGCGCCGATGCGGTGCGGACCCGTCTGCTGGAGGAGGGCGATCTGGAGCCTGGTCGCGTTTCGGTGGCAGGTGCGGGCTTCATGGCGCCGCTGACCAGCAACCTCAGCCCCGAGGGGCGCGAGGCCAACCGCCGGGTCGAGGTGGTTCTGATCGCCCGCTGACAGGACGCCCACAGGAAGCCCGCAGGCCGCCCGCAGATCTCCCATGGCCACCGCCCAGAGGCCCGGAACGGGAAAACCCGGCACAATGGCCGGGTCCTCTCCAGTTCCAACGGGGCGCGCGGCTCACCAGGTGATGCCATCCTTATCGGCAAAGGCCTCAGCGAGAAAGTCGATGAACGCCCGCACCTTGGGCTGGGTAAAGCGGCCAGGAGGGTAGACCGCATAGATGCCTTGGGTTTCCATCGGCAGCGAGGGCATGACGTCCTCGACCAGCCCCTCGGCCATGGCATCTGAATAGAGATAGCTTGGCAGATAGGCGATCCCGAGGCCGGAAATGGCCGCATTCAGCAGCGACTGCCCGTCATTCACCGACAGCCAGCCAGAGGTCCGCACCTGCCGTTTTTCGCCCGACGGCGCGGTGATCTTCCACATGCTGCCGCTGGACTGGTTCGAATAATGCAGCAGCTTGTGCATGTTGAGATCGTCGATCTTCTGTGGACGACCGAATTTCTCCAGATAGGCGGGGGAGGCGATCATCCGCTTGGTGGTTTCGGTCAGCTTGCGCGCACGCAGAGAGCTGTCTTCCAGCTCGCCGATCCGCAGCGCCATATCAAACCCTTCGGAGATCAGCTCCACATAGCGGTTGTTCAGCACCATGTTGACGGTGATATCGGGATAGTCGCGCAGGAAGTCCGACAGCACCGGCGACAGGTGATTGACGCCGAAATCCGTCGCCACTGAAATCCGCAGCAGCCCCGATGGCGCCGATTGCATGGAGGTGACCAGCGCATCCGCCTCACCGGCATCATTCAGGACACGGCGGGCGCGGTCATAGTAGGCCAGCCCAATTTCGGTGGGCGAGACCCGCCGCGTGGTCCGGTTCAGCAGCCGCGCGCCCAGACGGGCCTCAAGGCTTGAGACATGTTTGGACACCGCCGATTTGGAGATCCCCATCTTCTTTGCCGCATCGGTGAATCCGCCCTGGTCCACCACATTGGCAAAGGCCTCCATTTCGGTCAGTCGGTCCATAGCACTCGCGTCCTTGTTTACCCGTGTTGCCTCAAATGTCGCGGGCAAATCGGGCAAGAACGGGGCGAGGATGGGATAATTGCAGGGTTATTCACCCATAGTTTACCAGCTGGAAACACCTGCGGCTCGGCCCGAAGATCGCAATAGCAGTCAAAGCCACTATGTTGAGAAGGGCTTACATCAATGGGAGGACAACTTATGACTGCGATCATCAGATCCACGATGAGAACCACGCTGGCGGCCCTCGTCGCCTGTGCCCTGCCGGTTTCCGCGGCCCTGGCCGGCGGCGAAACCCCGGCACCGGAGGGGGCGGAGGTCTACTTCGTGATGCCCAGGGATGGCGATACCGTCTCATCCCCGGTCACCGTGGTCTTTGGCCTGCGCGGCATGGGGGTGGCCCCGGCGGGCACCGAAAAGGAAAACACCGGTCACCATCACCTGCTGATCGACCGCTCGCCGCTGGGCGAGGGCGAGGATGGCGCGGATGAACTGTCCTACGGTCTGCCATCGGATGAAAACCACATCCATTTTGGCGGCGGCCAGACCGAAACGACACTGGATCTGGCACCGGGCGAACATACGCTGCAACTGGTGATGGGCGATTACGGCCATGTGCCGCATTCCACCCCGGTGGTATCGCAGGTGATCACCATCACGGTCGAATAGGCGAGGCAACGGGCGGCGATACTTCGGCGCAGGGCGAAGCATCGCCGTCGGGCCGGCTGCTAGATCAGGGGCGTATTTCTCAACGAAGGACGCCCCATATGCTCACCTGTGTCATCCGCTACCATATCGACCCCACCAAACGTGAGGATTTCGCCACCTACGCCCGCAACTGGGGGCAGGCGATCCCCCGCTGCGGCGCCGATCTGATCGGCTATTATGCCCCGCATGAAGGCTCATCGACGCTGGCCTATGGCATCTATGATGTGGCAAACCTTGCCGAATACGAAGCCTACCGCGCGCGCCTCGCAGCCGACCCACTGGGCCGCGAAAACTACGCCTTCGCCCAGGAGCGCCGCTTCATCCTGCGCGAGGATCGCACCTGGCTGAAAAAAGTTTCCGACCCAGAAGGATCCACATGATGATCGCAGTCATATTCGAGGTTGAAATCAAGGATGGCGCCAAGGACCGCTATCTTGAGATCGCAGCCAGTCTGAAGCCGCTTCTGGAACAGATCGAAGGCTTCATCTCCGTCGAACGGTTCCAGAGCCTCACCACGCCGGGCAAACTCCTGTCGCTGTCGTTCTGGGAGAGCGAGGACGCCGTGGCCAACTGGCGCCAGCTCAGCGCCCACCGCGCGGGGCAGAAAGAGGGCAGGGACCATGTGTTCAGGGATTACCGCCTGCGGGTGGCAGGCGTGCTGCGCGACTACGGCATGGAGCGGCGCGACGAAGCCCCCGCCGATGCCCGCGCGGCCCACGACCCTGTTGCCACGTGAAACACGAGGGGCGCAGGCTACACCTCTGGGGCTGTGCCGTGATCGGTATGGCCCTCTTCACCTCTCTTGTTGGGGCGGAAGAGGCGCGAATACCCGGCGCGGCGATCCTGTCGCCCCGAGATGGCGATATCGTCGCGTCGCCCATCACAGTTGGTATCCGCGTAACCGCAAAGGGCGCATATCACCTCTATGTCGATGGCGACCCTGTCGGTTCCGATGGGTTGCCCGTGGGCGACATCCGCCTGACATTGGATGTGCCAACAGGGGTCCACGAACTCGACGTGCGCCAGATGGGCGCCGCCGTCAGCGGTCAGGCTATCACCGTGCTTGTTGACCGGATCACCTTGCCGGACGACAAAAACTGCCTCGCCTGTGGCGGTTTGCGCCGCCCTTGATCGTTACGTCAAAGACCCCGGTTGCGAACCGGGGCCGTTGTGGAAATAGACACATTAACCGGTCGCAGCTTCAGCGCGGGTGGCGGCCTTCTTCGATCTCTTCCACGATCTTGCCGACAAATGCCTTCAGATCGTCGGGGTTGCGGCTGGTCACGATCCCGTTGTCCGCGACGACCTCCGCATCCTGCCAATCGGCCCCCGCGTTGATCATGTCGGTCTTGATCGACTGAAACGAGGTCATGGTGCGGCCCTTGACCAGACCGGCCTCGATCAGCAGCCAGGGCGCATGGCAGATTGCGGCGACAACCTTGCCCTGATCGTAGAAAACGTTGATCAGCTCGATCACATCGTCATTGATGCGCAGCAGATCCGGGTTGATCTGACCGCCGGGCAGGACCAGGGCGTCGTACTCCTCGACACGGACCGCCTCCAGCGCCAGATCCGCCTTGGCCTCACGGCCCCAGTCATCGCCTTCCCAGCCCTTGATCGCCTTGCCATTGAGGCTGGCGACAGAGACCTCAGCGCCCTTGACCCGCAGCTGATCGCGCGGGAATTCCAGTTCGGACTGCTCGAACCCATGGGTGGCAATCATCAGGATCTTGGCGTCGGTGATACGGGGCATGAAACTCTCCTGTCTGTCGTGGCGGTAATCGCGCCACCGGGGCGGCGCCGTTCACAGACAAAACGCCACTGGGCGCCGGAGGTTCCACAACCGCAAACGACCCCCGCCACCACAGGCGGCGAGGGTCGCAAGATTTACACAGCGGCGAGACGGTGCCGGATCAGAGGCTGGCCGCCAGCCGTGTACCCTGATTGATGGCCCGTTTGGCGTCCAGTTCGGCCGCCAGATCGGCGCCGCCAATCACGTGGCAGGATGTGCCTTGTGCCGCCAGCGCATCCGCCAGCGACCGCTCCGACAGCTGGCCAGAGCACAGCACGACGGTATCCGCCGCGATCACGGTTGGATTCTCGCGCGCCTCGCCAAAGCTGACATGCAGCCCGTCGTCGTCGATCTTCTCATAGTTCACGCCGCCGACGAAATTCACATCCTTCATCTTCAGCGTGGCGCGGTGGATCCAGCCGGTGGTCTTGCCCAGCCGCTTGCCGTGGCGCTCCGCCTTGCGCTGCAACAGCGTCACCTCGCGGGCCGGGGCCTCGGGTTGCGGGCCTTCGGGGGCCAGACCGGCGCGATGCTCGGCCGGGTCCGCAACGCCCCATTCCTTCATCCACAGGGGCAGGTTCTCTGTGGCGCTTTCACCTTCGTGCAGCAGGAATTCCGACACATCAAAGCCGATGCCGCCTGCGCCGATCACCGCCACCCGCTTGCCCACCTTGGCCTTGTGGCGCAGCACGTCGATGTAATCGACCACATTGTCGCGGTCCTGACCGGGGATCTGCGGATCGCGCGGCACCACACCGGTGGCAATCACCACCTCGTCAAAGCCCTTGAGATCGCCCGCCGACACCTCGCGGTTCAGCTCCAGCGTCACATCGCTCTGGGCCAGCATGGTGCGATACCAATCGACCAGCCCCCAGAATTCTTCCTTGCCCGGCACCTGCTTGGCCATGTTCAGCTGGCCGCCGATCTCGCTTGCGCGATCAAACAGCGTCACCTTGTGGCCGCGCTCCGCTGCCGCCAGCGCGGTGGACAGACCCGCAGGACCCGCGCCGACAATGGCGACGGTCTTCACGCTCTCCGCAGGCGTCAGCACCAGTTCGGTCTCATGGCAGGCGCGCGGATTCACCAGGCAGGAGGTCAGCTTGCCGCTGAACGTATGGTCCAGACAGGCCTGATTGCAGGCGATGCAGGGTGCGATCTGATCGGCCTTGCCCTCCGCCGCCTTGGCGACAAAATCCGCATCCGCCAGCATTGGCCGCGCCATCGACACCATATCGGCGCAGCCCTCGGACAGCACCTGCTCGGCAACCTCCGGCGTGTTGATCCGGTTCGATGTGATCACCGGAATGCCAACCTTGCCCATCAGCTTTTTGGTGACCCAGGCAAAGGCCGCGCGGGGAACAGATGTGGCAATCGTCGGAATACGCGCTTCATGCCAGCCAATACCGGTGTTCAGGATGGTGGCACCGGCCTTCTCGATCTCCTGCGCCAGTTCGACCACCTCGTCATAGGTGGAGCCATTGGGCACAAGATCGATCATCGACAGGCGGTAGATGATGATGAAATCCGTCCCCACCGCCTCACGGGTGCGGCGCACCACCTCGATCGGCAGGCGCATCCGGTTCTCATAGGACCCGCCCCAGCGGTCCTCGCGCTTGTTGGTATGGGTGACGAGGAACTGGTTCAGGAAATAGCCCTCCGACCCCATGATCTCAACGCCATCATAGCCCGCCTGCTGTGCCAGCACTGCGGCATTCACGATGTCGGAAATCTGCTTCTCGATACCCTCTTCATCCAGCTCCTGCGGCGGGAAGGGCGAGATCGGCGATTTTATCGGGCTTGGCGCCACGCATTTCGGACCATAGGCATAACGCCCGGCATGCAGGATCTGCATCGCGATCTTGCCCCCGGCCTCATGCACGCGGTTTGTGACGATGCTGTGGTTGGCCACATCCTGCTCGCTCGCCATCATCGCCGCCCCCGGCAGAACCGATCCTTCAAGGTTCGGACCAATGCCACCGGTGACCATCAGCGCCACGCCACCGCGCGCCCGGTCGGCATAGAATTCGGCCACCCGGTTCCAGTCCTTGGTTTCCTCAAGCCCGGTGTGCATGGATCCCATCAGCACGCGGTTTTTCAACGTGGTAAAGCCGAGATCCAGCGGCGCCAACATTTTCGGGTACGCAGTCATGACACTCTCCCTGGTAGTTCTCTGATAAGTCTTTGGTCTTCGTTTGCGCGAAAATGGCCCGGCCTGAAAGGGATTGTCACTTTGGACGCGGCGTCAACCTCTTGCACGACGCTGGGGCACAGGTGCACAAGGGGTGCATCCAACCAAGGAGAGACTGGATGACCCCCGAAGATATCGCAACCCTGCCGTACCGGCCCAATGTCGGCGTGATGCTGGTCAATGCAGCGGGTGAGGTCTGGGTCGGCCAGCGCATGGACCGGCACAAGGACGCCTGGCAGATGCCCCAGGGTGGTATCGACGCAGACGAAGATCCCAGGCTGGCGGCGCTGCGCGAACTGGAGGAAGAAACCGGCGTCACCGCCGATCTGGTCGAGATCATCGCCGAAAGCAACGGCTGGCTGCCCTATGATCTGCCCGCCGAAGTGGTGCCGCATTTCTGGGGCGGCAAGTATCGCGGGCAGGAACAGAAATGGTATCTGATGCGCTTTCTCGGGCGCGACGATCAGATCAATATCGCCACCGACCACCCGGAATTCTCCGCTTGGTGCTGGCAGCCGGTCGATCAGCTGGTCGGCAAGATCGTGCCATTCAAACGCGAGGTCTACGAACGGGTTATTCAGGAGTTTCAGGACCATCTATGATGGTTCGGACTGCCCCCCGTCTGACAAAGGATGTCCTGATGTCGCCGCTTCGCACGCTTTTTCTGCCCGTTGCCCTCCTGTCTGCGCTGGCCGGTCCCGCATCCGCCCTCAGCTGCCTGCCGTGGGGACCGTCGGACGCCTATCTGGAGGCGGTGAAATCCGACAAAAACTACGTCGTGGTCGAGGGTAAGCTCAGCTTTGATGAAACCGCCCTGCCGAAACCGCCGCAGGACAATCCCAATGATGCGCCGCCGCGCAGCCTGATCCCCGCGCGGATCAACGGCAAGGTGATGACCCCGGACGGCTTTTCAAAAGACGTCGATCTGGACATCACGCTGGAAATCCTCTGCTTTGGGCCGTGGTGTGCTGGCGCTGCGGATGGCGTGGACTATCTGGCCTTTCTGGAGCAGCGCGCAGGCGATTACGTGCTGCGCATGGATCCCTGTGGCGGCTTTGGCTTCGGGGGCACCGATGGTGCCGCCCGAGAGGAGGTGCTGGCCTGCCACGCGGGCACATCCTGCACCCCTTGGTCTGAACGCTAACCCGGTCCCGGTTTGGGAGACTAGATGCTAGCCACCCGCCGCCTGCGCCAGCGCAAACCGCTTTGCCCCAGCCACAGGCTGAACAGCGCAAGGCCCGCGCCAATCGCCTGTTTCGCCGTCAGCACCTCGCCAAGGAACACCCAGCCGAGCACCACCGCTGACAGCGGGCTGAGCACCCCGAGAAGCGACACCACCGATGGTTCCAGCCGGGCGATGCCGCGAAACCACAACACATAGGTCGCAGCGCCGCCGATCAGGCTCATGTACGCCAACCCCAACAGGTTCTCGGCACTCAGCTGCGGCAGCGATGGCAGCGACCACAGGGTGACCGGGATCAGCAGCAGCCCGCCCGCCGTCAACTGCCAGGCGGTGAAGGTCAGCAGGGACACAGGCGGCTGCCACTTGCGGCTCAGCACCACGCCGGCTGCCATCGCAATGGCCCCGGCGAGCCCCGCCAGAACACCGATCCCGTCCAGCTGCGCACTCGGCGTCAGCACCAGCAGCGCCACGCCCAGAATGCTCAGGGCCGCCGCCAGCACTGCCGCCGTGCGCACCGGCGTCTTCAGCATCAGCGCCGACAGGAACACCACCACCAGCGGCTGCACCGCGCCAAGGGTCGCAGCAACCCCGCCGGGCAGGCGATAGGCAGCGACAAACAGCAGGCTCCAGAAGATCGAGAAGTTCAGCGCCCCCAGCACCAACAACCGCGGCACCCAGCTCAGCGGCGGCAGTTGCCGCACCATCAGCATCAGCAACAGCCCCGCAGGCAGCGCGCGCAGCAGTGCCACCAGTAGCGGCGACTGCCCCGGCAGCAGGGTGGTGGTGACAATATAGCTGCTGCCCCAGATCACGGGGGCCAGCGCGGTAAGGATCAGATCGCGGCTTTGCATGGCAGAGATTCCTTTATTTCTCGACATCAAGATATATCGGTTTTTCTTGACGTCAAGATATCAGGCGATAAAACCTTCCCACATGGACCATGTGGATTTTGTGACCCAGCAATGGGAGCGAGAGCGCCCCGACCTTGATGTATCGGCGATGGCCGTCATCGGGCGGGTCGGACGATTGGCGCAAGCCTATCAGAAAGAAATGCAGAAAACCTGGGCGCGCTATGATCTGAACGCGGCCAAGTTCGATGTGCTGGCCACCCTGCGCCGGGCAGGCGCGCCTTATCGGCTGTCACCGGGCGATCTGTTGCAGGCCACCATGGTCGCCTCCGGCACCATGACCAACCGCATCGACCGGCTGGTGGACGCCGGTCTGGTGGCGCGCAGCGTCAACCCCGAGGACAGCCGCGGCTTCCTGATTGAGCTGACGCCAGAGGGGCTGAAGCTGATCAACGAGGTGGTCGAGGCCCATGTCGCCACTCAGGCCCGCCTGCTCGGCGATCTGTCGGATACCGAACAGCGCAGCCTGACACAGCTTCTGTCCAAGGCGCTGAACGCGGCAGAAACCGCCTGAAGCCCCCCACGACCGTCAGGGCCGATCACCGATGAAAAAAGCCGCCCCCGATTGCTCCGGGACGGCTGTGCAATAGTGGCTGCGGGCACGCCCCGGCTCAGATCAGCCCTTCGCGGCGCAGCACCTGATTCATCACCGCCTTGGGGCGGGGGCCGATATGGCTGATCACCTCGGCGGCGCAGACATTGCCGATCCTGGCGCAGGTCTCGATATCCAGCCCCTTGGCCATGCCGAACAGGAACCCGGCCGCAAATTGATCGCCGGCCCCGGTGGCATCCACCGGCACCACCCGCTCAACCGGCACTGTCACGCGGGTGTCGCCCTCAACCACGGTGACGCCATCGCCGGAGCGGGTGCAGACCACCAGCGGGCAGATGGCGGCTGTCTTGGCCAGCGCCTCTTCCAGATCGTCGGTTTCAAACAGCGATTTGATCTCGGCCTCATTGCCGATCACGAAATCGAGGTCGTGTTCGATCAGCGACAGGAAGTCGGCCCGGTGGCGTTCCACACAGAAGGGATCGGAAATCGCGATGCCGCATTTGCCGCCGCCGTTGCGGCAGTCCCGCGCCGCTTCCATAAAGGCGCTCTTGCCCTTGTCTTTGTCGAACAGATAGCCCTCAAGGAACATCAGCTGCGCCTTGCCGGCCACCGTGTCCGGCACATCCGACGAGGACAGCTCGGAGGAGATGCCCAGATAGGTGTTCATCGACCGCTCGCCATCGCCGGAGACAAAGATCATCGACCGCGAGGTCGGCAGCTCGCCGCCCGCAACCGGCGGGTTCACAAAATCCACGCCGTCATCCGCCATCGCCTTGGCGTAGAACCGCCCCAGCGCATCGTCATGCACCCGCCCGATAAAGGCCGCATCCAGCCCCAGTGCACCCGCGCCCGCAATGGTATTCGCCACCGAACCGCCAGGCGTCTGCACCCGTTCCTGCATAGCCGCATAGAGCACCTCGCCGCGATCACGTTCGATCAGCTGCATGATGCCTTTCTCGATGCCCATATGCTCCAGAAAGCTGTCGTCACATTGGCTGATCACGTCCACAACGGCATTGCCGATCCCGACGAGCTGGTAGGTTTTCATAGAGTCTTGTCCTCAAACTGGCAGAGATCGCGGATGATGCAGGTGGGGCACATCGGCTTGCGAGCCTTGCAATGGTATCGTCCGTGCAGGATCAGCCAATGATGGGCATGAAGCTGGAAATCCGCCGGAATATTGTCTTCGATGGCACGTTCGACCGCATCGACATCCTTGCCCGGCGCAATGCCCGCCCGGTTGCCAACGCGAAAGATATGGGTGTCCACCGCCTGTGCGGGCTGGCGCCACCACATGTTCAGCACCACATTTGCGGTCTTGCGCCCGACACCGGGCAGGGATTGCAGCGCCGCGCGGGAATTGGGCACGATGCCGTCATACTCCTCGACCAGAATCCGCGACATCTTGATCACGTTCTTGGCCTTCTGGCGATATAATCCGATGGTCTTGATATGCTCGATCAGACCTTCTTCGCCCAGATCCAGCATCTTCTGCGGGGTGTCGGCAATCTTGAACAGCTCGCGTGTTGCCCGGTTCACGCCCGCATCGGTGGCCTGCGCCGACAGCGCCACCGCCACCACAAGCGTATAGACGTTGACGTGATCCAGTTCGCCCTTCGGCTCTGGATCCGCTGCCTGAAACCGCGTGAAGATCTCACGCAGCGTGTGATAATCGAGTTGCTTTGCCATCGCGGCCCTTAATGCCGCGGAGGAACAGTCGGCGCAAACAGAAAAGCGGGTCAGGGTGAGCGAAGCGTTACACTGCGGCTTGCCGGTCTCGCGCAGGCCCTTCGCGCAAGATCCGGGTCGCACTGCCCGGCCAGCGCCATATACTGGAGCACAGGACCACAGGCGGGAGTGCGACCCATGACATTGCAGACGCGCGAGGAGAGCTATCATTACGGCGTCATGCGCCGGGCGATTGCGCTGATTGACGATGGCGGCGAGGATCTGACGCTGGCCGAACTCTCTGCCGCGATGGGGATGAGCCCCTCGCATTTCCAGCGGCTGTTCTCGGCCTGGGTCGGCGTCTCCCCGAAACGCTACCAGCAATATCTGCGGCTGGGCCATGCCAAGAGCCTGCTGGAGGATCGCTTCACCACGCTGGAGGCCGCCCATGCGGTGGGTCTTTCGGGCAGTGGCCGACTGCACGATCTGTTCCTGCGCTGGGAGGCGATGAGCCCCGGTGAATACGCCCGCAAGGGGGCCGGTCTGACAATCCACTGGGGCTGGTTTGACAGCCCCTTCGGTCTGGCGCTGGTGATGGGCACGCAGAAAGGCATCTGCGGGCTGGCCTTCGCGGCGGAAACCGGGCCGGAGGCGGCGATGGCGGATATGCGGTCACGCTGGCCTCAGGCCGCGTTTGCCGAAACCCCGGAGCTGTTGCGGCCGCAGGCGGAGGCGATCTTTGCACAGCGCGGTGAGGCGGCCCTGCATATGATCGGCGCCCCCTTGCAGATCAAGGTCTGGGAGGCGCTGCTGCGCATCCCGTCCGGGCAGGTCACCACCTATTCCGAGATCGCCCAATCCATCGGCGCGCCGCGGGCGGTGCGCGCCGTCGGCACGGCGGTGGGGCGCAACCCGATCAGCTGGCTGATCCCCTGCCACCGCGCCCTGCGCAAATCCGGTGCTCTTGGCGGCTACCACTGGGGGCTGCCGGTCAAACGCGCGATGCTGGCCTATGAGGCGGCGCGGGAGGAGGGGCAGCAGGACGGCGCGGCCTGATCCGCGCGCACCCTGTCCTGACCCGCGCGCCGCGCAAACAGGCGCCGCAGCAGGGCGGGGCGCTTGCCACCCGGCGCGATCTCGGCCTCGGCCCGCGCTGCGGCCATTGCGGCGGCCTTTGCCGCGCCCCGGATCTGAGCGGCCTCCCGCTCCACTTCGTAGGATTTGGGAAACTGGCGCTGCGCCTCCCATTTGTCTTTGCCCAGCGTGATCAGAACAATCCAGTCATAGGTCAGCATGGTGTTTCTCCTTCTGTCTGAAGTCAGAACACCACAACGCTGCTGACACGCTTTGTCAGCGGCCTGTGCTAAGATGTCAGCAGCCTGTCAGCGGAGAGAGATCATGGAGCGCACCGGCCGCCTGTTCGAAGTCATCCAAATCCTGCGCGCCGCCTCCGCCCCGATCCGGGCGGAGGATCTGGCGGAAAAGCTGGAGGTCTCAAAACGCACCGTCTACCGCGATATCGCCGCGCTTCAGGGGATGCGCACCCCGATCGAGGGGGAGGCGGGTATCGGCTATGTGCTGCGCAAGGGCTATGATCTGCCGCCGCTCAACTTCGACGAAGAAGAGCTGGAGGCGCTTTATGTCGGCCTGTCCCTGTTGATGCGAACCGGCGACGGCGCCTTGCAGGAGGCGGCCAAAAGGGTCTGTCGCAAAGTCATGGAATGCCGCTCGCCCGGAGATCGGTTGCAGGTGGCACCCTGGGGCGGCGCGCCGCTGGATGATCCCGAGCGGGGCTGCGTGTCAAAGGGGTTGCTGCGACAGGCGGTCCGGGACAGCCGCAAACTGCGGCTCACCTATCTCTGTCCCGACAGCGGCGAAACCCTGCGGGTCCTGCGCCCGCTGGCGCTGATCTACAACGTCGAAACCACGCTGCTGGCGGCCTGGTGCGAATTGCGCGGCGGCTTTCGCCATTTTCGCGCCGACCGGATGCTCTGCGCCGATCTGCTGGCGGACAGCTTTGCGGCAGAGGCCGATCTGCTGCGCAAACTCTGGATGGAGCAGGGCGGGGGGCTTGAGGAGGATGCGGCCCGGATCACCTCAGCCTAAAGCAGAGCTTGGGCAGGTTTTCGCCGAGCCAAAAAGACGTTACCTTGTGATGACGGCACCGCAACACGATATTCTCCGCAGCACGGGCCCCGCCCGGATTGAGCAAGCAAAAGGCAGATTTTTGATGATGCAGATGAAACTTACCACCGCAGCCATCCTGGCCGCAGGCCTGGGCCTGACCGCCTGTACCGATCCCGCAACCGTCGGCACCCCCGGCAGCAAGACCCAGAGCGGCGCTCTGATCGGGGGCCTGATCGGCGCGGGCGTTGGCGCTGCTGCCAATGATTCCGACCGGGGTCTGGGTGCTGTCACCGGCGCGCTGGTCGGTGCCGCCGCCGGCAGCGTCATCGGCAACCAGCTGGACGCGCAAGAGCGCGAGCTGCGCCAGTCGATCTCCAATGATGGCATCTCCATCGTCAACACCGGCGACCGTCTGATCGTGTCGCTGCCCAATGACCTCACCTTTGCCACCGACAGCGCGGCGATCTCGCCCGCGGTGCGCTCTGACCTGAACAAGGTTGCCGCCAGCCTGGTGCGCTACCCCAACAGTCAGGTTCAGGTGATCGGCCATACCGACAGTGATGGCGATGCCGCCTATAACCAGGGCCTGTCGGAGCGTCGCGCCAATGCGGTCGCCGATCAGATCCAGGCCGGTGGCGTGCCCTACAACCGCGTGCAGATCATTGGCCGCGGCGAAAGCCAGCCGGTGGCGTCGAACCTCACACCCGATGGCAAGGCGCGCAACCGCCGCGTGGAAATCGTCGTGATCCCGCAGGGCGCCTGAGCCTCCTGACACAGCCATATCCGGGGTGTTGCCCCGTCCAAGCAGAAAGACCGCGCCGCAGGGTGCGGTCTTTTTTCTGCGCAGTTATGTAACTATTCCAGACTGCGTGGCGTTGTGTGGATGACTGCACATCGGCTGCGCAGGCGTCGGGGTTTTCTCACCGGCCTGACGGCATAGGTTTGTCCGAGACAGAAATTCAAAACCGAAAGAGGCATCACACCATGTCCGACCCCAAAATCCTGACCATCTCCGGTTCGCTGCGTGCGGGCGCCACCAACCGTAAACTGCTGGCCGAGGCCCTGCGCCTGTTTGGTCCCGCCGAGGTGAGCGAGGCCGATCTCAATCTGCCGCTTTATGACGGTGACGACGAACAGGCCAATGGCATTCCCGCAGCGGTTCAGCGGCTTGCGGATCAGATCGAGGCGGCGGATGCGGTGATCATCTCCACCCCGGAATATAACGGCGCGCCCTCTGGCGTGTTGAAGAACGCTCTCGACTGGGTCAGCCGCACCAGCAACAAACCGTTTCAGGACAAACCGGTGGCCGTCATGTCCGCCGCTGCGGGCCGCGCCGGCGGGGAGAAGTCGCAGATGCTGCTGCGCACATTCCTCGTGCCGTTTCAGCCCCGCGTGCTGACCGCACCGCAGGTGCATGTGGCGGCATCGCAGTCCGAATTCGACGAAGGCGGCCGCCTAAAGGGCGAGATGTATGTCAAAACGCTGGAAACGCTGATGACGGCGCTGCGGGCCGAAATCGCGCGCTGAGCGGACCCAGACCAGAGATCAACCAGACCAGAGATCAACCAGCCCCGCAGCGCAACCACCGCTTCGGGGCTGTCTTTGTGTCGGCGTCTGCCGCGTTGATCACCCGTCGCGGCCCGGCTCGTCGGGAGAGTTGGAAAACAGCGCGATCTTATTGCCGTCAGGGTCGCGCAGATAGCCGACATAAAACCCGGCGCTATAGGCCGCGCGAAACCCCGGCTGGCCGTCATCAGATCCGCCCGCCGCAACCGCCGCCGCGTGCAGGTCGCGCACCTGCTGCTGATCGCGGGCCTGAAACGCCACCATCACGCCATTACCAGCCGAGGCGGCAGCGCCATCAAACGGCGGCTTCACATAGAAATCGGGCAGGGTCGGCAGCTCTCCCTCCGGCACTGGCAGGGCAAAGCTCAGCCCTTCCGGCCCCTCGCTGAGACCATAGCCAAGCACCGGCAGAAACGCAGTGTAAAAGGCCTTCGCCTTTGCCATATCATTGGCACCGATGGTGATATAGGCGATCATTGCTCTTCCCCTTCGCCTGACATTCAGAAGTTATCTTCGACCCGGAACCCGTCGGGGATATCGTCGTTTCCGTCCAGAACCAGATCTGCCATTGTCCCGGCGACCTTTGGCGCCATGCCAAAGCCGATCTTGAAGCCGCCATTGGCAATGAAATGACCATTCCTGCCGGGCCAGCCGCCCAGCATCGGCGCGCGTGAGCGGGCGCGGGGCCGCACCCCGGCCCAGCGTTCGATCACCTCGGCACCATGCAGCACCGGCAAGGCGGCGCAGGCGCGCGCGATCACATCGTCAAGCTGGCTGTCGGTGCTGGTCGGGTCGTCAAACTCACGTTCGCTGGTGGAGCCAATCGCGAGGGTGCCATCGGCATGGGGAATGATGTGCAGCCCGTCGGCATATAGCTGCGGCACATTCCCCTCGGCAAAGCGCAACAGCGCCGCCTGACCCTTGACCCCATTGCCCAGCGTCTTGCCCTCGGCCGGGCCGCCGGGGCCTGCCAGCCTGTCGTTCAGCTCCAGCAGTCCTGCATAGCCCTTGGCATGGATCACCTGCCCCTGATCGGCGCCCTCTGCCTGCACCTCGATCCCCATGACGGACAACCCTGCCACCAGCGCGGCACAGGCGCGGCGCGGGTGCATCCGGGCGCTCAGCGTATCGTGGATGACATATCCGCTGGCGCTGGGCGGCACCCATGGCCCTGCGTCGGCGGCGGCGATGACGGACCAGTCCGCCAGTCCCTGCCACAGCGACCGGGCGCTTTCTGCGCGGTCATGGGCCAGATCCAATGTCCGCTGATCATTGATCGGTTGCAGCCGCCCGGTGCGCCCATAGCCGGGAGACACCCCGCCGGTTGCCTCAACCTCGGCCCAGAAGGCGTCGGCCATCAGCAGGCTTTCCAGCTGATATTGTTTCTTTGGGTTCCAGTTCTCCGGCACATGCGGCGCCAGCGCGCCGACCAGACCGCCGCTGGAGCCTGACCCGGCGCCAAAGGGATCAATGATCTGGACCTTGGCGCCGCGCCGTGCGCAGGCCCAGGCAATCGACAGGCCAAAGATCCCGGCCCCGCGTATGGTGATATCCGCCATTGCCATTTCTGCACCCTTTCGCCAGTGTCGCGTCGTTCACCACATCACTTAGGGGATTATAGCATGGCAGACCAGCAGGCCCGGCTCAGCTGGCGGGATGGCAGCATTCCGGTGTCGGATCAGTTCGACGATCCCTATTTCTCCATCCATGATGGGCTGGCCGAGACGGAGCATGTGTTTCTGGGCGGCAATGATCTTTCTGATCGCTTTGCCGCTGCGGCGGAGGCGGGCGCGGATTTCCATATTGCCGAACTCGGCTTTGGCACCGGTCTGAACCTGCTGGCCGCCTGGCGGGCCTGGGAGACGGCGCAGGCTGAACATGACACCGCAGCGGTGCTGCATTTCACCAGTTTCGAGGCATTCCCCATGGCCACGGACGATATGGCCCGTGCGCTTCAGGCCTTTCCCGAGGTGGCGCCCTGGGCCGAACGGTTCCTTGCGGTCTGGGGCGGGGCGGGCGTCTGCGATCTCGGCAACCTGCGTGTCACTGTCCTCACCGGCGACGCCCGCGTGTCGCTGCCGGAGTGGACAGGCAAGGCGGATGCCTGGTTCTTGGACGGGTTCTCCCCGGCAAAGAACCCGGAGCTGTGGCAGGACGACCTGATGAAAGAGGTTGCCCGTCACACGGCGGCAGGCGGCACGGCGGCGACCTACACGGCGGCGGGATTTGTCCGCCGCGGGCTGGAGGCTGCCGGATTTGACGTAACACGCACGCCCGGTTTCGGGCGCAAGCGGCATATGACAAAGGCAATATTGCGATGACCATGCGCCCCGACGCCAAGATGCTGGAGCCTCATCCGCCCCGGATCATCCAGCAGAACAACGTCACCGCGGGCGTGCTTCTGATGATTGCGGCAACCATAGTGTTTGCCTTGCAGGATGGCATCTCGCGGCATCTGGCGGGGCAGTACAACACCTTCATGGTGATCATGGTGCGTTACTGGTTCTTTGCGCTGTTTGTGATTGCACTTGCGGCGCGCGCACCGGGAGGTATTCGCGCCACGGCCCGCACCGATCAGCTGGGGTTGCAGGTCTTTCGCGGCGTGCTGCTGGTGGCGGAAATCTGCGTGGCTGTCTATGCCTTCACCGTGCTTGGGCTGGTCGAAAGCGTGGCGGTGTTTATCTGCTATCCGCTGCTGGTGGCGGCCCTGAGCGGGCCGGTGCTGGGCGAGAAGGTCGGCTGGCGGCGCTGGGCGGCGATCTCGGTGGGGCTGATTGGTGTGCTGATCATCTTGCAACCGGGCGTCGGTGTCTTTGATCCGCTGGCGATCATCCCGTTTGTTTCGGCGCTGATGTTTGCGCTTTATGGTCTGATCACCCGCTATGCAGCGCGGCGCGACAGCACGGCGACCAGTTTCTTCTGGACCGGGGTTGCGGGCATGGTGGCGATGACCCTTGTCGGCATCTGGTACTGGGAGCCGATGAGCCAGGGCGACTGGATGTGGATGGCCGTCCTGTGCCTCACGGGTGTGACCGGGCATTGGCTGCTGATCAAATGCTATGAGATGGCCGAGGCCAGCGCGGTGCAGCCCTTTGCCTATTTCCACCTGATCTGGGCCGCGGCACTTGGGGTGGTTGTCTTTGGCGAGGTGATCCGCACCAATGTCGCCATCGGTGCGTCCATTATCGTGGCGGCCGGCCTGTTCACCCTATGGCGCGAACGCGTCAAGAGTTGATCCGGCCAGTTCCTTGGAAAACGGCACCGGCAGCGGCGGTTTGCCAAGGCGCGCGCGATAGACCGGCAGGCTCTCGGTGACGCGCATCACGTAGTTGCGGGTCTCGTTGAAGGGGATGTGTTCGATCCAGTCGACAATCCCCGGCGTGCCGTCGCGCGGGTCGCCGTAGCGTTCCATCCAGGCCTTTGGGCGATGGGGGCCGGCGTTATAACCTGCCGCCATCATCACCACATTGCCTTTGAACTCGCCCGCCAGATCGGCCAGATAATTGCTCCCCAGAAGCGCGTTATAGGACCAGTCGGAGATCAGCCGCCCGGTGGTGTGATCGGCCAGAAGACCCATGTTCGAGGCCACCAGCTTGGCGGTGGCGGGCATCACCTGCATCAATCCGCGCGCGCCGGCATGGCTGATCACGATGGGGTCGAATTCGCTCTCGCGGCGGGCAATGGCAAGGGTCATCTCCCGCGCCATTGGCAGATCTTTCTCGGCCACGGGATGCAGCGGAAAATAGGCCGCTTCCAGCTCTTCGCCGGTCTGCGCGGCGCGTTTGGCGATCATCACTGCCAGATGCGGTTCGTTCATGGCCACCGCCATCTCGCCCAGCTGCCGCGCCTCGACCGGGCCCAGCCCCTCAACCAGATGGGTGAGGAAGCGTTCCGCCAGGGCCAGATCGCCAGCCTGCAACAGCAGCAGGCCGGCCTCTGCGACGGTGGAGTTCAAAAAGCTGGCCGCGCGCCAGTCGGGCAGCTGCGGCGGGGTGATCAGATCGGGATCAAAAGGGCGGCCCAGAACCTCTGCCGCCAGCAACCCGTAGAAAGACGTCTGATAATCTGCCGCCTTGGCATAGGCGGCATGGGCTTTTTCGATATCGCCGTGGGCACCATAGGCCTGACCCAGCCAATAGCCGCCGCGTCCGATTGAGATCGGGCTTTCGACCGAAGCGAGGAAGCGTTCGAAGTGATAGGCGGCCAGCTCGGGGTCGTTGAGCTTGCGCAGGGCGATATAGCCGGCCAGCCATTCGCAGTCGGAATAGCCATAGCCTGCATCCGCCGTGGCAAAGTGATGGGCGGCCAGCTGATAGGCGCGTTCGTGGTTGCCGTCGCGCATGTCCTGCCGCGCCAGATCCCGGCGGCGGCGCAGCCATTTTTCGGGCTGCCCCAGTTTCTTGGCCGAGGTGCTGCGGTCCATCATCAGGCTGATGGCATCCTCCTGCCGCCGCTTGCGGTCGCGCCAGGCAAAGCGGTCATAGGCGAGACCCGCGTCATCCTTCAGCGCGTCGGGGACGGCGGCGATTTTGCCGTCAACGCCCGGCTCGGCGTCTTGCAGGGCGAGGCGCGCCTCCGCCAGCCTGCGCTGATCGGCGCTGACCAGGGACAGCATCTGCCGCGCGCTGACCTTGTGATTGTCCCACAACATCTGGTCGAGCCGGGCCGCGTGATGCGCTGAGAGCAGCTTGGCGTGGTCTTTCAGATAGTCGTCCTGGATCACCGACCCCATCGGCATTGTACGCCAGGCCAGCACCAGCTCGGCCTCGCCTTCGCCCTTTTGCCCGGCCCCGATCAGCGCACGCCCATAGCTCAGCGCGCCCTCGGCGGTCTGCGGGCGATGGTCGCGGTAAAAGGCCAGAATGGTGTCGCGGCTGGCCTCGGCGATCTGCGGCTCGTGCTTGCGCCGCAGAAGGTCCAGCCCCGGCCAGTCGGCACGCCGCGCCAGAAAGGCCACAACATCGGAGACCGACCCCATGCCCTCCCGCAGGCGGTGCCATTCGATGACGTCGCGGGCCACGGTGGTTTCGCGCCCGGCACTGCGCCCCGCCTCGCTCCATTTTTCCGAGCGCATCAGCTCCAGCGCGCGACCAAGGTCGACCGCCATGGCAGGTTGGCCGCTCAGGCTGGCGGAAATGAGGGCAATGAGGGCCAGAATGCGTGTCATCTCTTGCATTTTCCAACGTTCCGGGGATAGAGCCAATGACGATAATCCGTGACCTGCCGGTATCAACTCAAATCCCCGGCATGTCCATCACCCAAGGCGGCGCAATCGCGCCTGCACGAACAGCAAAGGGAGCGTGCCCATGTTCAAAGGCTCTATGCCAGCCCTCGTCACCCCGTTTTCCAACGGCGAGCTGGATCTGGATACGCTCAAACGCTTGGTCGAATGGCACATTGACCAGGGTTCCACGGCGCTGGTCCCGGTCGGGACCACCGGTGAAAGCCCGACGCTGACCCATGAAGAGCATGAAACCGTGATTGCCGAGGTGGTGAAAACCGCTGCTGGCCGGGTGCCGGTGATTGCCGGTGCGGGCTCCAACAACACGGTTGAGGGCAAGCGGTTTGTGCAGTTTGCAGCCGAGGTCGGTGCCGATGCCGCGCTGGTGGTGACGCCGTACTACAACAGGCCGACTCAGCGCGGGTTGATTGCGCATTTCACCGAGCTGCATGACTGCGCCGATATTCCGATCGTGATCTACAATATCCCCGGTCGCTCGGTTGTCGATATGACCCCCGCCACCATGGGCGAACTGGCCAAGCTGGAGCGCATCATCGGCGTGAAGGATGCAACCGGCGATATCGCCCGTGTGTCGCAGCAGCGCGCCTCCTGTGGTGCGGATTTTGTGCAGCTGTCCGGCGAGGATGCCTCGGCGCTGGGGTTCAACGCCCATGGCGGCGTCGGCTGCATCTCGGTGACGGCCAATGTGGCGCCGAAGCTCTGCGCGGAATTCCAGGCGGCGACGCTGGCGGGTGATTACGCATTGGCGCTGGAGTATCAGGACAAACTGATGCCGCTGCATGAGGCGATTTTCATTGAGCCGGGTTTGGTCGGGGCGAAATACGGCCTGTCGAAACTGGGTCTGTGCAGCGAGGAGATCCGCCTGCCGCTGACCGGTCTGACCGACAGCACCAAGGCCGCGATTGATGCCGCGATGGTACACGCGGGCCTGCTGTAAGCGTAGAACACCGACCATAGACATGGTTCTTCGGACCGGGACGCTGCTGCGTTCCGGTCTGTTTCGTTTGGGCTGTCTTCTGTCTCTAACTGGCGGTTCAGGGTCACATCCCCAGCGCCAGATCCGTCGAGAATAAAAAGGCGGCGCCGCCCCGAGGAAGGATCCCGGGAAAGGCTGGAAGCTGCGGGGCGCGTCACTGCCCCGGTGCCAAACTGTTTTGCACGGACCCCGGCGGCATCACTGCCAACAGGGTCGGTTTCCATGGTGTCCGGGGTCGTAAATCCCGGAGCAGATCGCGATCCCCAGCAGGTTAGCCAATCGGCGTGCAGGCCCCGTAAACGCTGCGCGCGCCGCCGGGCAACGGGGGGCTGCCCATCACGGCAGAGCCGCCGCCAGATGCCGGGTCTTGTCCGGGTTGCGGGTGACATAGATGCGGGCAATCCGGCCGTCGCGGATATCCAGAGAGGTGGCTTGCAGGATGCCGTCCTCGGCTCGGGTCAGCATCGCAGGCAACCCGTTCAGCTGGCACAACCGCCATTGTTCGGGGGCTGTCTGATTGCTCTTGCGGGCAAGCCCCGCCAGCAGCCGCAGCACCTTGTCGCGCCCGTAGATCGGGTTGAGCGCCGCAGTCGCCTTGCCACCGCCATCGGAAATAAGCTGCACATCTTCGGTCAGCAGCCGGGTCAGGGCGGCGGTGTCACCGGTCTTTGAGGCGCGAAAGAACGCCTCGGTCAGCGCGCGCCCCTCATCCGGGTTGCCGGGGCGCTGGGGGCGCAGCGCCTGCACCTTGCGGCGGGCGCGGGTGGCGAGCTGGCGGCAGGCCTCGGGCGAGCGGTTCAGGGCGGCGGCCACATCCCCGTAAGAGCTGTCGAAGATATCATGCAGCAGAAAGGCCGCGCGTTCGAGCGGCGACAGCGCGTCCAGCGCCAGGAGCAGCGCAACCGAGACGTCATGGTCCAGCTGCTCTGTGGCGTCATCGGTGAGCACCGGTTCCGGCAGCCATTCACCGGGGTAGGTCTCGCGCCGTTTGCGGGCCGATTTCAGTTGATCAAGGCACAGCCGCGTGGTGATCCGCATCAGATAGCCGGTGGTATCCAGAATCTCGCCCTGGGGTGCGGATTGCCAGCGCAGATAGGCATCCTGCAAGACGTCCTCGGCGTCCGTCACACTGCCCAGCATCCTATAGGCGGCCGCAAACAATCGCGGCCGCGCTGTCAGGAACGCATCGGTTCCTGTGTCTTTCATCTGTGCTGTCACGCGGCGTTGGCCCCTGTGGTCTGGTCCTCGCTCACAGGGTGGGCGCTGCGAAAGCCGATTGCAATGCGGTTCCAGCTGTTGATGGCGCCAATCAGCAGGGTCAGCAGCACCTGTTCGCGCGGCTCAAACAGGTCTGCCATGGCGTCATAATCGGCATCCGGTGCGGCGGTGGCCTCCACCCGCGTTAGTGCCTCGCACCACGCCAGGGCGGCGCGTTCGCGGGGCGTGTAGAGCGGCGATTCACGCCAGGCGTTCAGCAGATGCATCCGATCCTCGCTCTCGCCGTGGGCGCGCATCTCATGGGTGTGCATGTGGATGCAGAAGGCGCAGCCGTTGATCTGCGAGGCGCGCAGCTTTACCAGCTCCACAACGCTGAATTCCAATGTGCTGTTCTTGAACAGATTCTCCTGCTCCAGCATCGGTTTGAAGAGATCACCGGCGACGGAGAAATAATCGAGACGTTGGGTCATGGGTTTGGTCCTTTCTGATGGGTTCAGAAACAGGACGAGGCAGCGGGCGGGTTTGTGACATGACCGGCGCGATTTTTTTGAAAAAGGATGCGCATTCAATGAAAAAGGGCGCCGCTGGGGCGCCCTGATCGTGGTCTTTGGTGGTGATCAGCGTTTGCCGTAATAAAGCCCGACCACATGTTCGGCCTGGGCAAAGAACAGCCAGCGCGACACGGCAATACCGGCGATATGCAGCAGCACGGCGACGCCTGCGAGCAGGTGTTTGAGCATCAGACCCTCAACTGGCAGGATCAGGCAGATCAAGGGCAGCGCAAAGCCAAGGGCAAAGGCAATGACCCGCAGTTTCTGCGCGTGTTTGCGCCCGACAACATGCACGAATTCGCGCAGCAGATAATTGGAGCCGGTATGGGGCGGCTCAAACGCGCGCACGGTGCCGCGATCGCCAAGGCCGGTGGCGGTGCCCATATTGGTGCCAGAGGTGGCAAAGGCCTGATCGCCCTTGGCCCAATAGGCCAGCTGCACCGAGCCCGCGATGGCCAGAAGCCAGGGCGCCAGCGCCTCGGCCCCAGCCAGCAGCGACCCGCCCGCAAGGCTGAAGGACAGGAACATCACCGGCGTCAGGGACATGTTCCAGCGCGGGATGGTCTTCAGCTGGGTGTAGATCATCGAGGTGGTAAAGACCGTTGCCAGCGACAGCGCCGCACCGAGCCAGCCAAGCGCCCACCAATGGGTGTCCAGAAACACCGCGCCAAAGGCAAAAAGCCCCATCACGATGAGGGCTGCAACCGCGCAGATGCCCTCACGGCTGAGCCAGCTGGTTTTCCACTGGGTGAAGGCGCGCCAGGCCCGTTCCGGTCGGCCGAGGTGAAACGTCGAAGCCAGTAGCCCGCCCACCGCAAAGCCAAAGGCGATGGCATAGAACACAAAGGCAACCCAGCCGGTGACCTCGGGCTTGCCGAGGCCAAGGAAGGCCAGAAGGCCAAAGCCCAGACCGGAGAGGGTGGTGAAGATGATAACGGATGGTGCCGGATGCATCAGCTTGCCCCCCCTGAAGTCTGTCCCGGAAGCTTATCAAGCGCCTTGTCCAGCCAGCCAAGGAAGCCTTTGGGATCTTCGGCGACGGGGGCCAGCAGCGGGGCGAGGATGTCGATCTGGTCCTCGATCTGGTCCTTGGGGCGGGGCGGCAGGTATTTGTTAACCGGTTTGGTGCCCATTTCCGGCATCAGATCCATGCCGCCGCGCGCGGCTACCAGTTTGGAGACATCGCTGTCGGGATCCCCCAGATCGCCAAAATGGCGCGCGCCTGCCGGGCAGGTCCGCACGCAGGAGGGCACACGGTCCACCTCCGGCAGGTTCTCATTGTAGATCCGGTCGACGCAGAGGGTGCATTTCTTCATCACCCCTTCGGCCAGATCCAGCTCGCGCGCGCCATAGGGGCAGGACCAGGCACATAGGCCACAGCCGATGCAATTGTCCTCGTTCACCAGCACGATACCGTCTTCCACCCGCTTGTAGCTGGCGCCGGTGGGGCAGACGGTGACGCAGGGAGCGTCTTCACAGTGCAGGCAGGATTTCGGGAAATGCACCAGCTGGGCTGCTGGGTTGGGCTGGCTGGCACAGGGGGAGGGCTGCACCTCATAGGAATGCACACGGTTAAGGAAGGTGCCGGAGGGATCAGCGCCATAGGCGTTCTGATCGCTGAGCGGCGCGCCATAGTTTTCGGTGTTCCAGCCCTTGCAGGAGATCACACAGGCATGGCAGCCGACGCAGGTATCAAGGTCAATGACCAGACCCATCTTGCGGTCGGTCCTGGTGGGAAGCTCGGTCATTGCATACCCTCAGTACAAGTTGCGGAACCAAGAAGACGGGTATTTTCTTGGCAATTTTCTTCGAAGAAAATTGGGTCGATCATTTGCCCACCTTCCATGTGAGGTCTTTGGGGCCGGTGCCCACCGGCGAGGCCTGCGCCGGGATGGCGGGTTGGCTTTCGCTCAGATCTTCCGGCGCGGCGGCTTTCTCGATCTTCACCTTGAGGTCGAACCATGCGGCCTGACCGGTGATCGGGTCGGAGTTGGCCCAGCGGAGGCCGTCGCCCTTGGGCGGCAGCAATTCGTGAATCAGATGGTTCAGCAGGAAGCCCTTGGTGGCTTCGGGGGCGTTTTCCTCCAGCGCCCAGGCGCCCTTGCGCTTGCCGATGGCGTTCCAGGTCCAGACGGTGTTTTCATTGAGCGCGGCCATCTCCATCACCGGAACGGTGATTTCGCCATGGGGGGAGGTGACCTTGGCCCAGTCGCCATCGCTGAGATTGTTTTGCCGCATCAGTTTGGTCGGCACATAAAGCGGGTTGCGGCCGTGGATCTGGCGCAGCCAGGCGTTCTGCGTGCCCCAGGAGTGATACATCGCCATCGGGCGCTGGGTCAGGGCGTTGACGGTGAAGCCTTCGTTGCCCTGCTGATCGGTCTCGTACCAGATCGGCAGCGGGTCCATGGTCTGGCGAATGCGGTCGCGCAGATGGTCGGGCGGCTGACGTTCGCCGTGGCCTTCGGCGGCCAGCTGGAATTTGCGCAGCGGTTCGACATAGAGCTGGAACAGATAGGGCTGCGGGCTGTCGAACAGACCGAGGTTCACCGCCCAGTCCTGATAGGCCATGTTCCAGGGTTTGAAATAGCTGGCCTCTGCCGGGATATGTTCGACAAAGAAACCGCCGTTTTCGATGTATTTGTTCAGCTGTTCGGGGTTCACCTCGCCCCGGCCAACCTTGTCGCCATTTTCACCGCGAAAGCCAGCCAGCGGACCGATGCCGGGTTTGCGTTCGTGGTTCACGATATAATCGGCATAGTCCTGCCATTTGGCGGTGCCATCCTCATGGGTGAAGCCGGGCAGTTTCATCTTGTTGGCAAGCTGCACCAGCACGGTCTGGAAACCCCGCACATCGCGGTCGGGTTCGACCACAGGCCAGCGGATCGCATCGGCTGCGCCATCGGCTTCGCAGATCGGGCGGTCCAGCAGGGAAATACAGTCGTGGCGCTCCAGATAGGTGGTGTCGGGCAAGATCAGATCGGCATAGGCCACCATCTCCGACGAATAGGCGTCCGAATAGATGATCCGGGGGATCACATAGTCGCCGTTGTCGTCGGTATCGGTCAGCATCTCCATCACGCCGCGCGTGTTCATCGAGGAGTTCCACGACATATTCGCCATATACATGAACAGCGTGTCGATCTTGTAGGGATCGCCGGCATGGGCGTTGGAGATCACCATATGCATCAGCCCGTGGCTGGACATTGGGTTTTCCCAGGTAAAGGCCTTGTCGATGCGCGCCGGGCTGCCGTCGGTTTTCAGCGCCAGATGTTCCGGCCCATGGACAAAGCCCAGATGCGGGCCATCCAGCGGTTTGTTCGGCGTGACGCGGCAATGGGGGGCGGGATGCGCCTCTACCGGTTTGGGGTAGGGTGGTTTGAAACGGAAGCCGCCGGGGGCCTCGACCGTGCCCAGAAGGATCTGCAACACATGCAGGGCGCGGCAGGTCTGGAACCCGTTGGCATGGGCCGAGACACCGCGCATGGAGTGCATGGCAACCGGGCGGCCCTTCATGGTTTTATGGGTTTCGCCGCGGAAATCGGTCCATTCCTGATCCAGCTCGAACGCCTCGTCAAAGGCGACGCGGGCCAGTTCGGCGGCGATGGCACGGATGCGTTTGGCGGGGATGCCGCAGCGCTCAGCCACCGCTTCGGGGGCGTAATCGTCGCTGAGATAGCGCTGGGCCATCAGCTGGAACACCGACACATGGGTGATGCCATCGAGTTCGAACGAGCCGCCCAGATCGGGGCGCACGCCGCGCATGTCAAAGGGCGCCAGCTTGCCGGTGGTGCGATTGATCACCAGCGGCGCGCCGTGATCGTCGCGCAGGAACAGGCCATAGTCGGGGCTGGCGGGATCCTGATTGACCAGCACCGGCGCATTGGTGAACTGGCCGAGGTAGTCGAGGTCGATCTTGCCGGCCTTCATCAGCACATGCACCAGCGACAGGATGAACAGCCCGTCGGTGCCCGGCGTGATGCCGACCCAATCGTCGGCCACGGCATTATAGCCGGAGCGGATCGGGTTTACCCCGATGACCCGCGCGCCGCGCGCCTTGATCTTGCCGATGCCCATCTTGATGGGGTTGCTGTCGTGATCCTCGGCGACGCCGAACAGCAGGAACAGCTTGGTATGGTCCCAGTCGGGCTGGCCGAATTCCCAGAACGCGCCGCCCATGGTGTAGATGCCGGCGGTGGCCATATTGACCGAGCAGAAACCGCCATGGGCTGCATAGTTGCAGGTGCCGAAGTTCTGCGCCCAGAAGCTGGTGAAGCTCTGGGACTGGTCGCGACCGGTGAAAAACGCCAGCTTTTCGGGGTTATCCTCGCGGATCGGTTCCAGCCAGCCCGCAGCGATGTCCAGCGCCTCGTCCCAGGAGATTTCCTCGAACTTGCCGGAGCCGCGCGGGCCGACGCGTTTCATCGGCGCACGCAGACGCGAGGGCGCGTTGTGCTGCATGATGCCGGCGGAGCCTTTGGCGCAGAGCACGCCCTTGTTCACCGGGTGATCGCGGTTGCCTTCGATATAGGCGACTTTCTTCTGGCCGTCCTCGCCGGTTTTCATGTGGACGTTGATGCCGCAGCGGCAGGCGCACATGTAGCAGGTGGTCTGGCGGATCTCGTCCGACACGGGCGGCGAGGTGTCTAGCTGGGGCTGGGTATGTGCCATGGTGTCCCTGTTTGATGATGCGCCGGGCCTGCATGGGCCGGGCGGCGTTATGTGATATGGCGCGGAGTGTCGCGGATCAGCGCGTATTTATCGGAATATAGGCGCGGGGTTCCGGCCCGTTGTAAAGGGTCAGCGGGCGGATCAGGATATTGCCGCGCTGCTGTTCGATGCACTGGATGATCCAGCCGGGCATCCGCCCGATGGCAAAGATCGGCACGTAGAGATCCATCGCGATACCATGCAATTGGTAGATCACGCCGGAGTAGAAATCGACATTCACGTTGAGACCATGGCGCGCGTAGGGTTGCATCGCCTCGACCACGGCTTGCAGGATTTCATACCATTCCGGCGCGCCCATTTCCGCACCCAGCTGGCGCACGCCGTCGCGCATGTGCCGCGCGCGGGGGTCTTCCTTGCGGTAGACGCGGTGGCCAAATCCGGTGACGGCCTCCTTGGCGGCGCGTTTGGCCTTCACGTAGGCGGCGGCTTTGTCGGGGGTGCCGATCTCATGCACCATCTTCATCACGTCTTCGGCAGCGCCGCCATGGGCCGGACCTGCAAGGGTGGAGAGCGCGGTGACAATGCCGCCGTGCAGATTGGTTTCGGTCCCGATGGTGACGCGCGCGGCAAAGCTGGAGGCATTGGCGCCATGTTCGGCGTGCAGGATGAAATCCACATCCGCCAGTCGGGTGGCCTCGGTTGTGGGTTTTTCCCCCTTCAGCATCCACAGCCAGTTGCCCGCATGGCTGAGATCCATGTCGGGCGCGACCACTTCGCGGTCATTTCGGATCGCGTCATGGGCGGCGATGATGATTGGCACCTGCGAAATCAGCCGGATCCCGTTGGCAACGAAGGCGTCTTCGCCCACCTGCTGGCTGTCTGGTTCGAGCGCGGCGAGGGCGGAGACGGCAGTGCGCAGCACGTCCATCGGATGGCCATCCTTGGTGGCGCGGATGATATCGAGCACCGCCGGCGGCAGCACCCGCGCGGATTTCAACGCGGCGTCAAAACCGGCCAGTTCCTCGGTAGTGGGCAGCTCGCCGTGGATCAGCAGGTAGGAGACTTCTTCAAAGGTCGAGTGCGTCGCCAGATCGTGAATCGAATAGCCGCGATAGCTCAGCTCGCCCTTGGCGCCATCAATGTCGGAGACCCCGGAGCGTTCGAAGTAGATCCCCTTGAGGCCCCGGTTGATCTTGACGTCATCGCTCATTGCTGGCTCCTTTCCCCGCAAGGGAGATAAAAATGACTGTACTTGAAAAGGCATATGCGCAGGCCCGCAACCGCAAGGCGCGGGTGGTGTTCCCCGAAATGGAGGATCCGAGAGTGGCGGCCGCCGTCGACCAGCTGACCCGCGCGGGGCTGGTGGAGGCGGTGCCTTTGGCGCCGCTGTCTGACGCGCATGTGGAGGTGCTGGTGGCCGCGCGCGGCATGAAAGAGGGGATTGCCAAGCGGATGCTCGCAAAACCCTTGTACCGCGCGGCCGCGATGGTTTCTGCGGGCGAAGCGGATGCGATGGTGGCGGGTGCGGATGTGCCCACGCGCCGGGTGATCGAAGCGGCGAGTATCGGCATCGGGCTGAATGCAGGGGTCAGCACCGCCTCGTCGTTTTTCCTGATGATCTTTCCCGATGGGCGCGAATTGGTGTTTGCCGACTGTGCCGTCAACGTGGCGCCGGATGCCGCGCAACTGGCTGATATTGCACGGGCTTCTGCGCGCTCTGCCGAGGCGCTCTTGGGGGCTGCGCGGGTTGCGATGCTGTCGTTTTCCACCGGCACCTCGGGCGATGGCGACAGTGTGGCGCTGGTGCGCGCGGCGGCAGAGGCCAGCGGGTTTGCAGGTCCGGTGCAGGCGGATGCGGCGCTCAATCCTGCGATTGCCGAGAAGAAGGGCATCGCCCCGGTTAAGGCCAATGTGCTGATCTTCCCGACGCTGGATGCGGGCAATATCGGATACAAACTCTGCCAGGAATTGGGCGGCGCGCAGGCGCTGGGGCCGTTCTTGCAGGGCTTTGCCAAGCCGGTCTGCGATCTGAGCCGGGGCGCCTCGGTCGAGGATATCGTGGCGGCGACTGTGCTGACGGTGGCGCAGATTTGATCCGGCGCGTGAGATGGCACGAGGGCGGGGGCGGCGATCATGGCGTCCCCATCAGGGTCTGGGCATCCATGGCGATCTGGCGCTCTTCCTCGGCCTCGACCACCCAGATCGCCACCTTGGAGCTGCCCGCATGCAGGCGCGATTTGCGGGCGTGGTTGGCATCGACATCCATCCGCGCGCCGATCCACTCCAGACCGCGCAGGATGCGGGCGCGCACACCCACCGCGTTTTCACCGATGCCGCCGGTGAAGGCGATGGCATCAAGCCCCTCCATTGCGGCAATCAGACTGCCTGCGTGGCGCAGGCTCCAATAGCAGAAATGTTCGATGGCAAAGGCGCTGTCAGCACTGGGGTCGAGCATCAGGTTGCGCATGTCGGATTTGCCACCTGACAGGCCGAGCAGGCCACTTTCGTTGTTGAGGATCGCCTTGGTGCGGTCGAGACCGTTGTCCTCGACCAGGCGCAGCACCGCATTGGCGTCGATCCCGCCTGACCGCGTGCCCATGGTGAGGCCATCCAGGGGCGAATAGCCCATGGTGGTGGCAACGGACTGGCCATTGCGGATCGCACAGAGCGACGCGCCATTGCCGAGGTGAAACGCCAGCAGGCGCGAGGGCAGGGCGGCGCCGGAAATCTCCGGCAGGCGCCGCACCAGCGAGGCGTAGGACAGACCGTGAAACCCGTAGCGGCGGATGCCCTTGGTCTCTTCCACGCGGGGGATCGCGTAGCGCGTTGCGACCTCGGGGTTGGTGGCGTGAAACGAGGTGTCAAAGCTGGCAAACTGCGGCAGATCGGGTGCGGTGGCGGCCATGGTGTCGATCGCGGCAAGGCTGTGGGGGTTATGCAGCGGGGCAAGCGGCGTGCAGTCGGCGATCTCGGCCCGGATATCGGGGGTGATCCGCACCGGCTTGGTCAGCTTGCGCCCGCCATGCACCACCCGGTGGCCCACGGCGGCCAGATCTGCGGGATCAATGCCATGGTCCGGCAGCGCTGCCAGAATGGCCGCCAGCGCCTCGGCATGGGTGGGGAACTGGCTGTCCCGGCTGTCGCCCGCGATGCGCAGGCGCGATTGCGGCGTGCCGATCCCCTCGGCCAGACCGGCGAGCCGCTGAGTGAGGTCGGCGTCGAAGATCGCGAATTTGATCGAGGAGGATCCTGCATTGAGGATCAGGATATCGGCGGCGGATCGGGGGCTCATAGCGCAACCTTCGCGATATTGAGGGCGGCCAGAGCCGCCAGCAGGGTGACGACATAGCGACGAAACAGATGCGGCGCGGCGAGCGCAAAGCCGCGTGAACCGACCCAGACGCCCGCGCCGAGGATCGGAAAGGCAAGGAGAACCCCCCAGAGCGTGTCCGGCCCGGTCAGCCCATGGGCGGACATCACCGGCAGGGCCATCAGGTCGATGCCGGTGAGAAACACGATCATAGTGGCGCGAAACACCGCAGGCGGGATCGGCTGCGCGGTCATGAAGGCGGCGGCGGGCAGACCGCCGACACCTGCGCTGTTGGCCATGCCGGAGGCCATGCCCACAGCGACATGACCGGTAGTGCCGATGGGCCGCGCGAGGCTCCAGCCGCTGAGCAGGAGCAGGCTGAGCGCAAAGATCAGCACCGAGATCACCAGCCGGGCCTGATCCGGGCCAAGGCGCGCCATCACGGCCACGGCGGGCAGGGTGGCAACGGCGGCACCTGCCAAGAGGGCCGCCGATCTGCGCCAGTCGATATGGGGGCGGATGCCGCGCGCCTGAAAGACGGTCATCGCAATCTCGCAGGCAAAGACCACAGGGATCAGCGGCAGCGGGTTGGTGATGAGAGCGGCAAGGATGATGAAGATCGCGGAAAAGCCAAAGCCGGAGTAACCGCGGATAAAGGCCGCCGCAAACAATGCGGCGGCCAGAAAGGCGCCCGCGCCCATTGAGAGATCAAAAGGCAGGGGCATTTGCGTCAGACCTGCTGTTCGCGCATGTCGGCCTTGTCGATGCCTGCCACGCGGACCGGCTTCTTCATGGCGTCACGGCGGAACGGTTCCCCCAGTTCCTGGTTGATCATGGCTTCGATCAGGGTGGTCTTGCCGTTTTTCTGGTCCTCGATGGCCTGCGCCAGCGCCGAGGTCAGCTCGTCCATGGTGCGGGCCACAACGCCGTTGAGACCACAGGCCTTGGCGATGCCTGCATAAGAGACCTGCTCGTCCAGCTCGGTGCCGACGAAGTTGTCGTCAAACCACAGGGTGGAGTTCCGTTTCTCCGCGCCCCACTGGTAGTTGCGGAACACGACATGGGTGATGGCGGGCCATTCCTCGCGGCCGATGGCGGTCAGCTCGGTCACGGCGATGCCGAATGCGCCGTCGCCGGAGAAGCCGACGACAGGGGTGTCCGGGCAGCCGATCTTGGCGCCGATGACAGCGGGCAGACCATAGCCGCAGGGGCCGAACAGGCCGGGGGCGAGGTATTTGCGGCCTTCGTCAAAGGAGGGGTAGGCGTTGCCGATGGCACAGTTGTTGCCGATGTCGGAGGAGATGATCGCCTCACGGGGGAGGGCCTGCTGGATGGCGCGCCATGCCATGCGCGGGCTCATCCAGTCGGGTTTGTCGTCGCGGGCGCGCTGGTTCCAGGTGGTGCCCGGATCGTCGTCCTCGTGGGTCATTTCAGTCAGCTGCTGCGCCCAGCGGGATTTGGTTTCCGCGATGCGGTTCCTGCGCTCGTCGCGGCCCGCGTCACCGGCGGTGTCGCTCAGCTGCGCCAGAATGCCATTGGCCACTTTGGCGGCATCGCCGATGATGCCGACGGAGACTTTCTTGGTCAGGCCGATGCGGTCGGGATTGATATCGACCTGAATGATCTTGGCATTGGCCGGCCAGTATTCCATGCCGTACCCCGGCAGGGTGGAGAACGGGTTCAGACGGGTGCCGAGGCAGAGGACGACGTCGGCGTCCTTGATCAGCTCCATGCCGGCCTTGGACCCGTTGTAGCCCAGCGGACCTGCAAACAGCGGGTGGTTGCCGGGGAAGGCATCGTTGTGCTGGTAGCCCACGCAGACCGGAGCATCCAGACGCTCGGCCAGTGCTTTCGACGCGGCGATGCCGCCCTTGGACAGGACAACACCGGCACCGTTCAGGATCACCGGGTTCTTGGCTTCGGAGAGCAGTTTGGCCGCATCGCTGACAGCGGTTTCGCCACCGGAGGGGCGTTCGAATTCGACGATGGCGGGCAGTTCGATGTCGATGACCTGGGTCCACATGTCGCGCGGGATGTTCAGCTGCGCAGGTGCTGAGGCGCGTTTGGCGTTCATGATCACACGGTTCAGCACTTCGGCCACGCGGGAGGGGTCGCGGACCTCTTCCTGATAGGCCACGCAGTCGGCGAACATGCGCATTTGTTCCATTTCCTGGAAACCGCCCTGACCGATGGTCTTGTTCGCGGCCTGCGGGGTGACCAGCAGCAGCGGGGTGTGGTTCCAGTAAGCGGTTTTGACGGCGGTTACGAAGTTGGTGATGCCGGGGCCGTTCTGGGCGATCATCATCGACATCTTGCCGGTGGCGCGGGTGTAGCCATCGGCCATCATCCCGCCGGAGCCTTCATGGGCGCAGTCCCAGAAAGTGATGCCGGCTTCGGGGAAGATGTCGGAAATCGGCATCATGGCCGAGCCGATGATGCCAAACGCATGTTGGATGCCGTGCATTTGCAGTGTTTTTACAAATGCTTCCTCGGTGGTCATTTTCATCGCGTGTTCTCCTGATGAGACGCCAATAGGGCCGGCACAGAGGCCGGGATGACTCTGGTGTATTCCGCCGCGCGAGGGGCGGTTAGGGCCAGTTCACGGGCTGGATTAAGACCAGTATTCCAGGGCGTGCCGAATGCTGCGCTGCGGCGGCAAACGGGGCGCAGGCACGGCGCGTCCCGAGCGCGTTCTGATCGCGGCCTGATGGCGCTTCAGGCACGCTTGGGGCAGGCACCGGGCACGCTTTGGGGGCCGGTCCGGGTGGGATTGCCTTGCAGGGCTAGCCTGCCTTTGCGCTGCAGGGGCGCAGGGCATCGGCCAGCAGCGCCAGACCCGGCTCGATCCGGCTGGACGGGATCGAGGAATAGCCCAGCCGGTAATAGTTCTGTTTGCGGTGTTCGGCGGCAAAGAAGGGCGCGCCGGGTTCGATCAGGACGCTTTTTTCAACCAGCGATCGGGCAACAACCGCAGTGTCCACGTGATCCTCGGCCCGCATCCAGAGGGAAGAGCCGCCGTAGACGCCGACCCCGGCGACGCTGAGCCCGTGATCGGTCACCGCCGTTTCGATCACGCAGCGGCGGTCATGCAGCACCTTGGCCATGCGGCGGATCTGGGCGTCGTAATGGCCGAGCGACAGGAAATAGGCCACGGTGCGCTGCACATGGCCGGGCGGGTGGCGCAGCACATTGGCGCGCAGCGCGCGGGCCTGACGGATAAATGGCTCGGAGCCGACCAGATAGCCAAGGCGCAGCCCCGGAAAGAGCGATTTGGAGAAGCTGCCGACATAGACCACCCGGCCATCGGCATCGAGCGACTTCAGCGCGGGGGAGGGCGCGCCGAGGAAGGACATTTCAAACTCATAATCGTCTTCGACAATCACCGCGTCGATCTCGCGGGCGCGTTCCAGCAGCTGCTTGCGCCGCGCCATCGGCATGGTGGCGGTTGTCGGGCTCTGGTGGCTGGGGGTGGTGAAGATGACATCGGTGTCATCGCGAATGGCATCCGGGGGCAGCCCGTCGTGATCCACCGGCAGGCAGTCGATCTGACAGCCGCGATAGACCAGCTGATCGCGCAAGGTGTAATAGGTCGGATCCTCAAGCGCGGCCTTGCGGCCCGGTCCCAGCAGCAGCTGGGTCACCAGCCAGAGCGCGTTCTGGGCGCCAAGGGTGATCAGGATCTCCTCGGGCCGGGCAGAGATGCCGCGCCGGGGCAGGGTATGGCGGGCGATATATTCCACCAGAAGCGGGTCGTCCTGATCGAAATAGTCGTTGGTCAGGGCCGCAAAATCCTTTTGCCCCAGCGCGCGCAGGGCACAGAGCCGCCAGTTGGCGTGGTCAAACAGCGTGGCATCGGCCTGCCCGTAGATGAAGGGATAGCGGTAGTCGCGCCAGTTCTGCGGTTTGCGGGGCGTATCGCCGCCGCAGTAGTTGCCGACGATGGTGGAGGCCCAGTCGACCGTATCGGCCGATTTCTGCGAGGGCGCATAGCTGGGCGGCACCGGGGCATTCTCGGAGACATAATAGCCCGACCGCCCTCTGGAGATCAGGTAATCATTGGCCAGCAGCTCTGTGTAGGCCAGCGTCACGGTGATGCGGCTGATGCCCAGATGCGCGGCGAGTTTGCGCGAGGACGGCAGTTTTTCCCCGACCCGCAGGCGGCCGGAGAGAATGCCCTCGGCAATCATTTCCTGGATCTGCGCCTGCAGGGTGCCTTGCGCGTCAGGGTTCAGAAAGAAGGTGTCGACAGAGATAGCCATGAATCACTGTAGGCTGGACATAAATGGGGTGCAATCTGGACTTACGTGTTTTTTGCACGCTTGCGGAGGAAAACCCAGCCGCCGCGTCTGGCCCGTGATGCCGCATCTTGCCCGTGATGATGGTGATGGTGAGAAAGCGGATCTTCCGTACTGGGCCGGGTTACCTGTCTGACAGATGTTGCAGGTGGGCGCGGATCGTGGGCCATTCGGCGGCGGTGATGGAATAGACGGCGGTGTCGCGCAGGGTGCCATTGGCCAGTATCATATGCGCCCGAAGGATCCCGTCGAGCTGTGCGCCGAGCCGTTCGATGGCGGCCCGGCTCTGGCGGTTGAGACGATGGGTGCGGAACTCCACCGCGATGGCCCCGAGCGTTTCAAACGCATGGGTGAGCAGCAGCCGTTTGCATTCGGTGTTGATCCCGCTGCGCTGCACCGATCTGCGATACCAGGTGGAGCCGATTTCCAGCCTGCGGTTGGCGGCGTCGATGTTCATATAGGTGGTCATGCCGACCGCGCGACCTGTCTGATCCAGCACGGCGAAGGGGGCCATTTTGCCGCTCTGTTGCAGGGCAAGGCGACGGCTGATTTCGGCTCCGATATCCTGCGGTGCGGGCACTGTCGTGTACCACAGCCGGTGCAGGTCACCGTCGGCGGCGGCTTCTGCCAGATCGCTGGCGTGATCGGGCAGAAGCGGGGTGAGGCTGACGGTCTTGCCCGTCAGCGGCAGGGGAGACGCCCACATGGTTGCGCACCTTTGATCTGAAACATCCGACCCAGAGATGCAGAAAAGGTGGCCCTGTGGTAAGGGCCACCTTTGGATTTTTCGATCAGGCCAGATTGGACCGGTCTGCCAGGCCTGACTTATCAGGCCTGATGGGGGGTGATCAGCCAAACACCTTGGTCAGGGCCACATCCACCGCGTCGGTGATCTTGTCCACATCTTCCGGCGTGACGATCAGCGCGGGGCTGAAGCACAGGGTGTTGTTCTTGCCCGGAATGGAGCGGTTGGTCACACCGATGATGACGTTCTGATTGCCACATTCAGCCACAACCGCCTGCGCCAGTTTCTCGTCCACCGGTTCCTTGGTCTCGCGATCCGCGACCAGTTCGGCGCCGAGGAACAGACCCTTGCCGCGGACATCGCCGATGACCTGATGTTTCTCCATCAACGCCTCAAGGTTGGCCTTCATCCGCGCGCCCATGGCGGTGCAATTGTCGAGCAGGTTCTCGTCCTCGATGATCTGCATATTGACCAGCGCGGCCGCCGGGCCGGCGGTGCAGCCGCCAAAGGTGGAGATATCGCGGAAGTAGTTCATCGGATCACTGGCGTCATCCTTGAACATGTTGAAGACCTCCTCGGTGGTGACAAGGCAGGCAATCGCGGCATAGCCGGAGGCCACACCTTTGGCCATGGTCACGAAATCAGGCTGGATGCCGTAGTGCTGATAGCCGAACCAGGTGCCGGTGCGGCCAACGCCACAGACCACTTCGTCGATGTGCAAGAGGATGTCGTACTGTTTGCAGATCTCCTGCACGCGCGGCCAGTAGCCTTCGGGCGCCTCAATGACGCCGCCGCCTGCGGTCACCGGTTCAAGGCAGAGCGCGCCGACGGTGTCGGGGCCTTCGCGCAGGATGACCTCTTCGATCAGGTTGGCGGCGGCAATGCCGAACTCCTTGCCGGAGAGATGCTCCAGACCCAGCTCGTGCTTGCGGTACTCCATGCAGTGGGGAACCTTCACGAAATCGGGCGCGAAGGGGCCGTATTGCATATTGCGCTCTTCCTGACCGCCTGCGGACATCGTCGCGAGGGTCGAGCCGTGGTAGTCGCGGTCGCGGTAGAGGATCTTGGTTTTCTTGCCGCCGTATTTCTTGTGCGCGATCTGGCGCACCATCTTGAAGGCTTTCTCATTCGCCTCGGAGCCGGAGTTGTTGTAATAAACCCGGCTCATCCCCGGCATTTTCGAGATCAGCTTCTCGGCGAACAGTGCACCGGGGATGGACCCTGCCGACTGGGCAAAATAGCAGAGTTTCATCAGCTGATCGTAGACCGCCTTGGCGATCTCCTCGCGGCCATAGCCGACGTTGACGGTCCAGACACCGCCGGAGACGGCATCGAGCCATTCCTTGCCGTTCTGGTCCCAGACCCGCATACCCTTGCCCTCGACGATGATGCGGGGGTCGTTTTCCTCAAACGGTTTGTGCTGGATCAGGTGATGCCAGACGTTGGCCTTGTCGGCAGCGATGACCCGGCTCAGGTCGTTTTCATTGAACGTGCCATCCATGACATGCCCTTTCCAAGTTGTTCGAAAATGCGATCCGCCACCGGTCGGCTGGCCAGACTCGCCCTGTCACTACGAAACGCTATAATTACGTTTTGCTCTAGGTCCAGTTGTCGGAGCAATTTAGCTCCAGACGCGGAGCTGGCGGATGAGTTCTGCAAAAAAACATATGTTCTGTAATTGCCGGATTGAGAACGTGTGTTGTTATGCGCCAGATCGGTGCAGGACACAGGCGGAGCGACGCGTTGACGACATATCATCTGATGGCGGCCCCCAATGGGGCACGGCGGCAGCAGGCGGATCATGCAGGGCTGCCACTGCGCACGGCGGAGATTGCTGCGACGGCGGCGGCCTGCCAGCGCGCCGGGGCGGATGCGCTGCATTTGCATGTGCGCGACCGGGACGGGGGGCATTCGCTGGATGCCGCGCGCTACCGGGAGGCGATGGCGGCGGTGGCCGAGGCCGCGCCGGGCATGGCGATCCAGATTACCACCGAGAGTGCCGGGATTTTTGACGTGGCCGATCAGCTGGCCTGTCTGGAGGCGCTGCGTCCGGCGGCGGCCTCTGTGTCTATCCGAGAGATGGCGCGGGATTGGCGATTGGCATCGCGGGCTTATGCGGTCTGTGCGGAGGCGGGGACCGAGGTGCAGCATATTCTATACGGTGCCGACTGCATTGCGGAGTTGCGCCGGGCCTATGAGCGCGGGGATGTTCCGGCGCAAATGCGGTCCGCGATTTTTGTGCTTGGCCAATACGCGCCGCCGTGTCTGGCCCATCCAGCGGAGCTGCGCCCGTTTCTGGCGGCAACTGCGGATCTGGATCTGGACTGGGGGCTCTGCGCTTTTGGCCATAGGGAACATGATTGCCTGCTGGCAGGGCTTGAGGCCGGGGGGCGGCTGCGGATCGGGTTTGAAAACAATACCCAGGCTGCGGACGGTTCGGAGTATCCTGACAACGCGGCCTCTGTCGCGGCTTTTGTCGAACGTGCCGGTGCGGCGGGGCATCTGCCCTGTGCGCGCTCTGTTTTCAATGATCAAGGAGCTCAGCCATGAGCCATGTTTTTCCGCGCCACACCAAGGCCAATCTGCCCACTGCCGTTGGGGGCGATGGCTGTTATCTGATTGATGCCAATGGCAAACGCTATTTCGATGGCTCCGGCGGCGCGGCGGTGTCCTGTCTGGGGCATTCCGATGCCGAGGTGATTGCAGCCGTGCAGGCGCAGGTGGGCCAGCTGGCCTTTGCCCATACCGGGTTCATGACCTCGGAACCGGCCGAGGCGCTGGCGGATCTGTTGATTTCACAGGCGCCGGGGGATCTGGACCGGGTCTATTTCGTCTCTGGCGGATCCGAGGCGACCGAGGCCGCGATCAAGCTGGCGCGGCAGTATCATCTGGAGCGCGGCGACAGCGCGCGGCGTCATGTGATCGCGCGCAGGCAGAGCTATCACGGCAATACGCTGGGGGCGCTGGCGGCCGGCGGCAATGAATGGCGACGCCAGCAGTTTGCGCCGCTGTTGATTGATATTTCGCATATCGCGCCCTGCTATGAATATGTCGATCGGGGCGACGGCGAGAGCAGCTATGACTATGGCCAGCGTGTCGCCAATGAGCTGGAGGCGGAGATCCTGCGGCTTGGGCCTGAGACGGTCATGGCCTTCATGGCGGAGCCTGTGGTGGGGGCGACATCCGGCGCGGTGCCTGCGGTTGAGGGCTATTTCAAGCGTATCCGCGAAATCTGCGACCAATATGGCGTGTTGCTCATTCTGGATGAGGTGATGTGCGGCATGGGGCGCACCGGGCATCTGTTTGCCTGCGAGGCGGATGGTGTTGCGCCCGATATCCTCTGTATCGCCAAGGGGCTGGGCGCTGGCTATCAGCCGATTGGCGCGATGCTGTGCAGCCGCCGGATCTATGACGCCATTGAAGGCGGCAGCGGGTTTTTCCAACATGGCCACACCTATATCGGGCACCCGGTGGCAACGGCGGCGGGGCTGGCAGTGGTGCGGGCGCTGCTGGATCGCGGGCTGGTGCAGCGCAGCGCCGAGATGGGCGAGACATTGCATGGCGCATTGGTCGAGGCCTTTGGCCAGCATCCTCATGTTGGCGATCTGCGCGGGCGCGGGTTGTTCCGCGGGATCGAGCTGGTGGCCGACCGGGAGAGCAAGACGCCCTTTGATCCCGGCCTAGGTATTGCGGGCAAGCTGAAGAAGGCCGCGTTCGAGGCCGGGCTGATCTGCTATCCGATGGCGGGCACGCGGGATGGGCGCAACGGCGATCATATCCTGCTCGCGCCGCCCTTCATCCTGACGCAGGATCAGATCGGCGAGATCACTGACAAGCTGAAGATTGCGCTGGCGCAGGTTCTGCCTGCTTCGGGCTCTGGAACCGGGTGAGATCGCGGGCGACTCGGTCGTTTGGCGATCACGTTGGTGGGCCGTAGCCGGATTGTGCAGGTTTTGATCGGCGGACTGGCAGGTTTTGAGATCATTCCGTGAAAAGAATGATGTGCTCACGCAGTATATGAGTGATGTTTCTTCATATCTTCTTGGTAGTATCTCTGCATAACTCCAAGAGGACCGATCAAATGACCACAGATATCGCCCCTGCCAACCTTCTTGATCGCTTTCGCGCATCACTTGCCGGGGCGGATTGTCTGGAGCGCCTGCGTGCGGGTGTCATTGGTGAGGGGGCCGAGCTGCCGGGGCCAAATGGGCCGGTCAAGATGATCTACGCCGATTATGTCGCCTCTGGCCGCGCCCTGCGGCAGGTTGAGGACTTCGTTCTGGCGGAGGTGCTGCCGTTTTATGCCAACAGTCACACCGAGGCGTCTTATTGCGGCAGCTTCATGACCCGGCTGCGTGGCGCGGCACGGCAGACGATTGCGCGGATCTGCGGCGCCGATGATCGCTTTGCCACGGTGTTTACCGGATCGGGTGCAACGGCGGGTCTGAACCGGCTGGTGCATCTGCTGGGGGTGTCCGGCGCGGTGGCGGCGGGGCAGCGGCCGCTGGTGATCCTTGGCCCTTATGAGCATCACTCAAACATCCTGCCCTGGCGCGAAAGCGGCGCCGAGGTGGTGGAGATTGCCGAAGCGGCCGAGGGTGGGCCGGACATGGCGGAGCTGGAGGCGGTCTTGCAGGGGGCGGCAGGCGGCGACCGCCTGATCGTGGGGGCGTTTTCAGCGGCCTCCAACGTGACGGGGATTGTCACCGACACCGATGCGGTCAGCCGGTTGCTGCGCCGGTACGGCGCGCGGGTGGTCTGGGATTATGCGGGCGGTGGCCCCTATCTGCCGATGGATATGGCGGCGGGCACCGATGCCGAGAAGGATGCGATTGTATTCTCTGCCCATAAATTCCTGGGCGGGCCGGGGGCATCCGGCGTGATGATCCTGCGCAAGGCTTCAGTGGCCAGCACACGCCCGACGCTGCCCGGTGGCGGCACGGTGAAATTCGTCTCGCCCTGGCAGCATGACTACGCCGAGGATCTTGCCGCCCGAGAAGAGGCCGGCACGCCCAATGTGGTGGGCGATATCCGCGTCGCGCTCTGCCTGCTGGTCAAGGAGGCGATGGGTCAGGCGTTTATGGACCGGCGGCAGGAAGAGCTGCGCCAGCGGGCGCTGGCGGCCTGGCAGGGTCTGCCCAATCTGCAAATCCTTGGCAATCCGAACGCCAAGCAGAAGCTGCCGATCTTTTCGTTTCAGGTGCAGGACCCCGAGACCGGCGCGCCGATCCACCAGCAGCTGTTCACCCGGATGCTGTCGGATCACTATGGCGTTCAGGCCCGCGGCGGCTGCGCCTGTGCCGGACCTTACGCGCATCGGCTGCTGAACATCGGGCATGTGCAGTCCCGCGCCATGCGGGCGGCCATTCTGGGTGGCAAGGAGATCGAGAAGCCGGGTTGGACGCGGCTCAACTTCTCCGCCACGCTGAGCGATGAGAAAGCCGATGCGATCATCCATGCGGTGCGGGACCTGGCGCAGGATCCGCAACGGTTCTGCGAGGGCTATAACGTCGATGTCTCTACCGCGCGCTTTGCGCCGAAGGTGGCATAATGTGCCGTCTGCTCGCCTGGAACGGGGCCCCGCGCTATCTTGAGGATCTGGTCTTCGTACCGGAACATTCGCTGGTGCATCAGTGCCGTAACGCGTTGATCTGCAAGACGCCGATCAATGCTGATGGGTTTGGGATGGCCTGGTATTCGGACCGGCCCGAACCCTGTCTGTACAAGGATACCCATCCGGCCTGGTCCGATCCAAATCTGGCGCAGATTTCGCGCCACACCAAGACCGGGCTGTTTCTGGCGCATGTGCGCGCCTCGACCGGGACGGCGACCTCGCGCAACAATTGCCATCCGTTTGCCAGTGGCAAATGGAGCTTCATGCACAATGGTCAGGCCGGCGGGCATATGATGTTCCGCAAGCGGCTGGACACGATGATCCCGGATGCTTTCTACGATCACCGTCTGGGCGGCACCGAGAGTGAGGCGATTTTCCTGATCGCGCTTGGGCTTGGCCTTGATGAGGATCCGATTGGCGCGGTGGCGGCGGCGGTACAGCAGGTCGAAGCGGTGTCGCGCGATCATGGCACCACGCCGCATATGCGGTTTGGCGCCTGCTGGTCCGATGGCACCCGGCTTTTTGCGGCGCGCTATGCCTCTGATCAATACGCACCGAGCCTCTATTACCGGATCTACGATGAGGGGGTGATTGTCACCTCCGAGCCGCTGGACAGCGACACCCGGAACTGGATCGAGGTGCAGCCGAACCGTGCGCTGGTCGTCGAAGGGGGGCGGGTTGTCGAGCTGCCGTTCACCGCGGCGCTGGCAGCGTAGCCATCCGGGCGGGTCAGAGCGGGGGCTCTGACGGGTCTCAGATCTTGCCTGTAGCTGAGCCTTTGACCGGGCTATTGACTGGCCCCTAAACTGGGCCTCTGCCCGCCCTCCGATATATCAGGGGGATCGCGGGAAGAGGCCGGTTGACTATCCCTACGATGCAGCGCAACCCTGTGGCGAAAATGGACGGGGATAGCTGAGCCGCCCGGCAGGGGTGGTCCGGCGCCCGGACCTGTGTCGGAGGAACCATGTCGCGTGAGGGATCACCCACCTACCCGTTGATCCGAAATGTCGGGCTGTCCGGTATGCTGGTCAGCTTTGGCGATCAGCTGGATGAGGCCACCAATCGCGCCACGCTGGCCTTTCGCGGTGCGGTCGACGATCTGGCGCTGAGCGGTGTGGTGGAAACCGCGACATCGCTGGCCTCGGTCTTTGTGCGGTTTGACCCGGCAGAGCTGCCGCATGAGCGTTTGCACGCGGCACTGGCGGATCTGTTGCAGACACGGGACTGGCGCGAAGCGCCCTTGCCGCAGGGGCGGCGGTTCTGGCGGGTGCCCACGGTCTATGGGACCGAGCTTGCACCGCAGCTGGCCGAGGCGGCGGATCTGGCGGGCCTGAGCGAACAGGCGGCAATTGACGAGCTGGGCGCGGCGCGGGTCAGGGTGCTGACCATCGGATTTGCCCCCGGGCAGCCCTATCTGGGCACTTTGGGCGAACATTGGGACATCCCGCGCCAGAGCGAAGTCACCCCTCAGGTGCCGGTCGGGGCGCTGGTGCTTGCGATCCGCCAGTTCGTCCTGTTTTCGACCGCGTCACCGACCGGCTGGCGCCATGTCGGGCAGACTGGCCTGACGCTGTTTCAACCCGAAGCCGCCGATCCATTTGCGCTGCGGGCGGGGGATGAGTTGCAGTTCGAGCCGGTGAGCCGCGCGGCGTTTCAGCGGTTGCGGGACAGCGGCGCCGAACAGGGCGGTGCAATTGTCAGCGAGGTCACATCATGAGAGCGCTGCGGGTTCTGCGGATCGGTCCCTCCTGCACGGTGCAGGACGGCGGACGGGTTGGCTATATCGGGCAGGGGCTGTCGCAGGGCGGCGCGGCGGATCGGCTGGCGCTCGCCGAGGGCGCGGCGCTGCTGCGGCAGGATGCCGGGTTGGCGGCGCTGGAGATGGCCGGCATGGGCGGGCTGTTCGAGGCAACCGAACCCATGCGGATTGCTCTGACCGGCGCCGAGATGCAGGCTACGCTGGATGGTGCGCCGCTGGTCTGGAACGGCTCGCACAGGATTGAACCGGGGCAGCGGCTGGAGATCGGCGCGGCCCGGCGCGGCGTCTATGGCTATCTGCATCTGGGCGGCGGATTGGCCACACCACAGCGGCTGGGCGGACGGTCGACGCATCTGGTGGCAGCTCTTGGCGCGCCGCTGGCCGAGGGCGATATCCTGCCGGTTGGCGAGGAGACGACGCCGGCGGCGCGGCGGGTGACCGGGCTTTGCCTTGATGTGGCGGATCGGTTCTCCGGCGGCGAGCTGCGGCTGGTCGAGAGTTTCCAGTCCGATCTTTTTGACCCGGCGGTGCGTCGGCGGTTTGCCGAGACGCCGTTCACGCCGGGGCGGCGCGCCAGCCGCATGGCGCTGCAACTGATGTCCGAGGGCGAGGGATTTGCCGCAGCGGGGCAGCTGAACGTTCTGTCGGAGGTCATCGTGCCGGGCGATGTGCAGATGACCGGCGATGGCCGCCCGTTCCTGCTGCTGCGCGAGGCGCAGACCACCGGCGGCTATCCCCGGATCGGTACGGTTCTGCCCTGCGATCTGTCGCGGGCGGTTCAGGCGGCTGCTGGGGCTGTGCTGCGGTTTCGCTGGGTCTCGCTGGCCGAAGGGCTGGCGCAGCAGGCGGCGCATGACGCGGCGCTGGCGCGGCTTCCCTCTGCCTGCCGACCGTTGCTGCGCGATCCGGCTGATATGGCTGACCTTCTGTCCTATCAGTTGATTGGTGGCGTGGTTTCCGCCGCAGCGGATCCTTTTGAACCCCGAGATGAGCCTGGAGCCGAGACATGAGCAAAACCGTCGATCTGAACGCCGATATGGGCGAAAGCTTTGGACCTTGGACGATGGGCGATGATGCAGCCCTGCTTGACGTGGTCTCCTCGGCCAATATTGCCTGCGGGTTTCATGCGGGCGACCCGGATGTGATGGCCGCGACCATGGCACTGGCGCGGGATCATGGCGTCGGGATCGGCGCGCATCCCGGTTTCGATGATTTGCAGGGGTTTGGCCGCCGCAAGATGCAGGTGCCGCAGGATACGCTGGCCAATCTGATCCGCTACCAGCTGGGCGCAGCGCAGGGCATGGCGCGGGCAGCGGGCGCCGAGGTGCGCCATCTGAAGCTGCATGGCGCCCTGTCGAATATGGCCTGCGTCGATCACGGCATGGCGCGGACCTGCTATGAGGCGGCGCTGGATCTGGACCCGGATCTGATCATCATGGTGCTGGCCGCCACCGCCATGGAGGAGGTGGTGCGCGAGCTGGGCTGCAACTGGTGCGGTGAGATCTTTGCCGACCGGGCCTATAATGACGATGGCACGCTGGTGGACCGGTCGCTGCCCGGCGCGGTGATCCATGACCCGGAGATTGCGGGACCGCGGATCCTGAAGATGGTCGCGGAAGGTGCGATCATCACGGAGAGTGGCGCCCGCATTCCCACGGCCATCGACACCATCTGCCTGCATGGCGACACGCCCACGGCGGTGCAGCTGGCCCGTTCGGTGCGCCAGTCGCTCTCTGACGGTGGAATCGCTATCCGTGCCTTTGAGGGCCGCCGCGGTTAGGCAGGGTGATGTGAAATTGGATGTGAATAATTTTGATGTATATCAGTAGTTTGTACCGCTGAGTATATAAATTGGATGTTGGAGCCTATTCCAATCTCCGATTTCTGGAGTAAACCTGTGGCAGCCCATCCCTGTATCAGGTCCCTGCCATGCCTCTTCGTCTGTTCTCGACCCGCTCACGCCCCATACATCTGGGCCCCTTTCCGATGGAGCGGTTGCAGCCCGGGGTGATGCCGGATCTGACGGCGGTGCCGCCATTTCAACGGCTGAGTTTTGCCCGGCCCGATATGCCTGCCTCTATCGTCAATGCGATGGGCGAATATCAGGCGATGATGGATGCGATCCGCGACGGGCTGGTCAACAAGGCGCAAGCTGACTGCCCGAGCGATCCGCAGGAGCGGGCCGATCATATCAAGGCCTTTGGCTATTTCAGCGATGCGGCGATGGTGGGGATCGGGCCGATGCCTGCCTCTGCCCGGCTGCACGTGCCTTATCGCAACCCCGATATCGACCGTCTGGCCCACGACCTGAAGACCCGCCAGACCAAGACGCTGGCCTCTGGCATCGACATGATCATGGCGGATCTGCGCGATGCGATGGAGGCGCCGCCGACCACCATCGGCGATCACACCCATTCGATTGTGTTCCTGTACGACATGCCGCGCGACCCGCGCCCGGAGGAGGTGGGCTGCGACTGGCTGGAGGGGGCCGAGCGGCACCGCGCCTGTCTGCGGGCCTCGGAGACGGCGGTGGTGCTGGCGAATTACATCCGTCTGCTGGGCTGGGATGCCAAGGCGCATACCGGGACGTCGGCGGATGTGGATCTCAATCAGCTGACCGTTGCGGCGGGGCTTGCGACGGTTGAGGATGGCAAGCTGGTGAACCCCTATCTGGGGACGCGGTTTGGCGTTGCGGTTGTAACCACCGATTTCGACATGGTGCAGGACAAGCCGCTGTTGCCGCAGGATCTGCAACCGGTGATGCAGGTGAAGGGGCCGAAATGGTGGCTGGGGATCGGGTCGGAACGCTCAGCGCTGAATGGCGACCCCTTTGCCCGCCGCGATTTCCGCGATGGCCCGCATCCGTTTGAAACGCTGAAGCGGGTGGAGGATCCCACCACCTATATTGACGAGGCGCGGGTGGCGCGGGTGCCCAAACGCGCCGACATGTTTGCCCGCAGCCAGTTCGGCGATATGGGCAAGACCAATCAGCAGGCCGCAACCGGCGGGTTCTACGTGCGCAAGGCCGCGCCTTCGATGGCGCAGCGGCGGATGCTGGGGGCCTTTGTGCTGTTGCAGGATGGTGCGCCGGCCACGCAGGCACCGCGCCCCACGGATGCGGAGCGCAATGCCGCCAACATCAAGGCGGCGAGCTATTGGCTGGGGATTGATGCGGTGGGAATCAGCCGCTGCCCGGAGTGGACCTGGTACAGCCATGACGCCACCGGCGCCGAGATCCACCCGGAACATGATCAGGCGATTTCGATGATTGTCGATCAGGGCTTTGACACCACCGAGGGCACCTCGGGGGACGACTGGATTGCAGTGGCGCAGTCGATGCGGGCCTATCTGCGGTTTTCGCTGCTGGGCGGCGTGATTGCGCGCCAGATCCGCAACCTCGGCTACAAGGCGAAGGCCCATACGGTGATGGATGGTGAGGTGTTGCAACCGCCGCTGCTGCTGTTGTCGGGGCTGGGGGAGGTGAGCCGGATTGGTGAGGTGATCCTGAATCCCTTCCTCGGACCGCGCCTGAAGTCTGGGGTTGTGACCACCGACATGCCGATGGCGCATGACAAGCCGATTGATTTTGGCCTGCAGGAGTTTTGCGAGGCTTGCAACAAATGTGCGCGCGAATGCCCGTCGGGGGCGATCACGGCCGGGCCGAAGCTGATGTTCAATGGCTATGAAATCTGGAAGTCGGACAGTCAGAAATGCACCACCTACCGGATCACCACGCCCGGCGGGGCGATGTGCGGGCGGTGTATGAAAACCTGCCCCTGGAATCTGGAGGGGATATTCAAGGAAAAACCCTTCCGCTGGGCGGCGATGAATATGCCAGCGGCGGCGCCTGCGCTGGCGCGGCTGGATGACATGGTCGGCAATGGCGAGATGAACCCGGCCAAGAAATGGTGGTGGGATCTGGAGCTGGAAGAGGACGGCGGCTATCGCCCGACGCGCCACCCGGTCAATGCGCGCGCGCTGCAAAAGGATCTGGATCTGCGCTATGAGGATCAGACGCTGGCGGTTTACCCCGCGCATCTGGCGCCGCATCCCTGGCCCTATCCGTTTCCTATGGACCGGGAGGCGGGGATTGAGGCCTATCAGGCGATGATCACCGCTGAGGAATACAAGGCCCGGCGCGCCCGCGGCGAGACCGGCGATTGGGATCACATTTATACCAATGACAGCGACAGCCCGGTTCTGCGGGTGGAGGTGTCGAATGTCGATGTGATGAGCGATGGCGTCACCAAGTACGAGTTCCAGAGCCTCGACGGCAGCCCCTTGCCCGAATGGACGGCGGGGGCGCATCTGGACATCGTGGTGGCACCGGAGTTCCTGCGCCAGTATTCCATGTCCGGTGACCCGGCGGATCGGTCGAAATATCAGATCGGGGTGTTGCGCGAGGATGTGGGGCGAGGGGGATCGAAGCTGCTCCACCGGATTTTCACTAAGGGACGGCGGGTCTTTATCTCCAAACCGATCAACCATTTCCCACTGGTGGAGGAGGCCAGCCGCAGTTTCCTGATGGGGGGCGGAATTGGTGTCACGCCGATGATTGCGATGGCGCATCGTCTGCATGCGTTGGGACAGCCGTTTGAGCTGCATTACTCCGTCCCCTCGCGCAAGGATGCAGGCTATCTCGACGATCTTGCAGCGATGCGCTGGGCGGACAATGTGCGGGTGCATGTCTCGGATGAGGGCAGCCGCGCCGATCTGGACCAGCTGCTGGCAGGGTATCAGGACGGCTGGCATGTCTACACCTGCGGGCCGGATCGCTACATGAGTGGGGTGATGGAGGCAGCAGAGCGGCAGGGCTTCCCTGAGGAGGCGCGCCATCTTGAGTATTTCTCGGTGCCGGAGGTGCCGGAGTATGAAAACCACGACTTCACACTGAAGCTGGCGCGCTCGGGGCGTGAGGTGTTGGTGCCTGCGGAGAAAACCGCCACCGATGTGCTGGCGGAGAACGGCATTCATATTGATGTGAAATGTTCCGACGGCATCTGTGGTGTTTGCAAATGCGGGCTGGTTTCAGGCGAGGTGGAACACCGCGATTTCGTGCTGTCCAAGGCGCAGCGCAAGGGCGCGGTGATCCTGTGCCAGTCACGGGCCGCAGAAAAGGGCGGCGTGATCGAGGTGGATCTCTGAGCGCTGCGCGGAGGCGTCAGCCGGCCGCAAATAAAACGGGCCGCGCGTGACATCGCGCGGCCCGTATCGTGCTGGTAGGTCGCGGTTTAGCTATCCCTTGCGGCCTTCATCTCGACTGCGCGGATCAGGGCCGTGGCCAGCGCGCTTTCGGAGATCGGTTTTTGCACAATCGGGCAGGGCGGGTAGATATCGACGATATCCTGCACCTCGCCATAGCCGGTGGTCAGCACAAAGGGGATGCCCTGCCGGGCCAGCTCCTCGGCCACCGGCACCGATTGTTCGGAGCCGAGATTGACGTCCAGCACCGCATATTCAAAGCCGCCCTCCGCCAGTGCGTCCAGCGCCTTGCCGACGGAGGAGGCGCTGGCGACCTCGAAGAAACCCATATCTTCGAGCATTGCGGTAAGATCCATGGCGATGATGAAACTGTCCTCAACCACCAGCGCCTTGCCCTGAAGCTGCGCGGCCTGTTGGGCCGGATCCACCATGATGGTGGTCTCGGCGACGGTTGTCTCATCGACGATCTTGTGCAGGTAGAGGGTGGGAATGCGGAACGATGCCTCAAGACCTGTGGTCTTGTACTGGATCGTGGCATCGCCCTTCAGCTCATGCGGGATGGAATTCTCCACGATCGAGGAGCCAAATCCGCGCCGCGAGGGAGGGGCAACCGGTGGCCCGCCCCGTTCGACCCAGTCGATCAGAAGCGCGCCGCTGTCTTCTTCCTTCAGGGTGATGATGACCCGGCCCACCCCGTTGCTGAGCGCGCCGTGCTTGACGGAGTTTGTGGTCAGCTCATGCAGGACAAGCGCCAGCGTGGTGAACGCCGTCGGCGAGATCAACGCGTCGGGACCGTTGATCACCACCTCACCAGGACGCCCGGTGGTATAGGCCTCCAGTTCGCAGGTTATAAGGGCGCGCAGAGAGGCGGGCTCCCATTGTTCGCTGGTCAGCTGGTCATGGGCGCGTGCCAGCGAATGGATGCGGCCATCAAGATTGTCGGTAAATTCGGTCAGCGTGCGCGCCGTTCCCTTGGTCTGGGTGACCAGCCCGCGCATCAGGTTGAGGATATTGCGGACCCGGTGGTTGAGTTCGGAGATCAGCAATTGCTGCTGCTCCTCGGCCCGCGCCCGTTCGGCATTGGCGGCCTCGGTCACCTTGAGGAAGATTTCCAGCAGCACGGTGCGCAGCAGATTGGCACTGTGAAGGGCTTCCTCTGCCCAGGGGACACTGCGCCATTCCACGGTTTCCTGCCAGGCCTCAAAGCTCTTGCGCGGGGTAAGCCGCACGCCATTGGGGCCGACCTCCATCGGTTTGGTCGGATCCCCCGCCCATTCCACGGTCTGCGAGATCTTGCGCCGACACAGGATCAGATAGTCGCGCGGGCGTTTGGAGATCGGGATCGCCAGAATGCCTGCGCAGCGGTCGATGTAGTCGCGTGCGGGTTCGTGAAGGCTCTCCAGCTGGTTGGTGGAAAAGGCGGTTGTGCCGATGGTCAGATCCAGCATCCGCGCCAGCGACCGGGTTTCCTCGGCGGTCGGGGTGAGGCCGGTGGCCTGGAAGTCGCCATCTGAGTAGAGCACTAGCCCGTCATGCGGGATCACGTCCTGAATATCCTCGGACACCGATATCAGGCTGTCCTTGAACGGGCGGCCATCCGCCAGCATCGCCATCAGCTGCGTTTGCAGCCGGTTCATGTTCTTTTCTTCGCGGCTGCGCTGCTTGGTCTCGAACTGGCTCAGCTCATAGGAGAAGACATGGGCAAACATCTCGATCGCGGTGCGGCGCTCATAATCAATGTAGCGCGGGCGATTGTGGTGGCAGGCAAACAGCCCCCAAAGCTCGCCATCCTTCATGATCGACACCGACATCGAGGCGCGCACGCCCATGTTGCGCAGATATTCCAGATGGATCGGCGACACGGCGCGCGTCACCGCCAGCGACAGGTCCAGCGGGGCGCCGTCGATCTTGAAGGCAGGGGTGATCGGTGAGCCGGCATCATCCACATCCGCAATCAGCCGCAGCAGCGAGCGTTTGTAGAGCGCGCGTGCCTGAACCGGGATATCGGAGGCGGGAAAGAACATGTTTTCGTATTTCTTGGTCCGGTCGCTGCGCACCTCGGCAATGACCTGGCCGGACTGATCGGGCTGAAACTGATAGACCATCACGCTGTCGAAACCGGAAAGCGCCTGCAGCCCCCGTGCCGCCCCCTGCGCCAGTCGGGCGATGCCCTCATCGCGGCGCAGCTGCGAGAAATGCGGATAGATCTCCGACATCACATCGCGCTCGCTGCGGTCGAACTTCGGTTCGAACTCCACCACCAGATGGCGCCCGCTCTGATGGATGCTGATATCAAAGGCCTGAACGCCGGTCTTCAGCGGGATGTTGAAAAAGCGCAGGCTGCTGTCCGGGGCTTCCAAGGCGCCCAGATTGCGGCGAACGCGGCTGAAGGCCGCCTCGGTGATCAGCCCTGCCAGCGACTGGCCGATGGCCTCCTCAGCCGCGATGCCCAGGATTTCCTGCAGGTTCTCCGAAGCATGCTGCACGATCCAATCGGTCGATAAGGCGATCAGCCCGCCATAGGATTGCACCCGGCCCAGTTGATGAATGGGTTCGCGATCGCAGTTGGTCAGGGTCGTCGTGGAAACGGTTTGTTCCAAAGCCATTATACAGGCCCTTTTTATTGGGATGTTATCAATATCATGCGCGCTGTCCGATCCGCGCAGTCTTCTCAGCAGTCTTATATATCAAGCGGGTAATTCAATCGGCGTGGTGCCGAACGGTGTAAGCCGGGCGGCGGTCTGGAAAAGGTCAAACCCCTTGCGGGTATCCGCCACGATCCGATGCGCCAGCGCGCCATCGGGGGGGAGGTGATCCAGATCATCGCATGTTGCCCGCCATGGCACCAGATGGTCGCGCGGTCTGAAATAGTCAGGCAGCTCCCCCGGTCCTGCGGCATCGCTCAGGCGGCGGCGCAGCACCTCATTGCCCATGCGCGAGCCAAGCACCAGATAGTCGACGGCTGTGGGGTGCAGCTCTGGCGTATCCGCTGCAATGACGGCCGGCTGTCGCCCGATGGCGGCGCAATCCGCGCGCAGGGCGTCGATCAGCGCTGCCAGCAGCGGGCTGGCGCGACCGGTCTGGCCGCCGCTGGTCCGCGATAGCGCGTAGAGCGCAGTATGCTGACAGCTGAGAAACCAGGCGAGATGGGGCAGGGGACTTTCGTGAAACGGGGCAAAGGCCCGCTCTGCCGCGTCATGTTCCATACGGGTGATCCGGCGCAGCATGTGGCGGAAACCGTCATTCGTAGCGCGCGCTCCGTCTTGGCCGGGGGCAGGTGCCGGGGGGGCTGCTGACGCACGGCTCTCCGCCGCTCGCTGCGCGGACTGGGATAGGGGAAGGTCTCTCATCGTCTTTTGTCTTGGTTCCGCGATTGCGCTGTTGATTCCGTGGCAGCCCAGGCATCAGCGGGCCCGGGCTGGTCGTGCCTTCCATCGCAGTCGGCGGGCGATGAGGAGGACATTGACCAGTGTTCTGACCGATGCCGCCACGCCCCGGCTGCGGCTCCACCAAAGCCTATGATGGTGCGACGACACAAGCCATAGTCTTTATAGTGACCTCGCGGCGCGGGTCGATTTTGCGAGCCGGGGGCCACGGCGTGGACTTTTTACGCTGAGAGTCCCGTGCTCGGGGCGCGTGACGCGCTGAGACACCGAGTCGGATGAGCGCGAGTCGGCAGGCGTTTAGTGGTCCCGGGCATGCGTACCTCTATATATAGATTTGAGCAGGGGGATCTTTGGAGATCGCGCCTGCGGTTGCGGGCAGAATGGATCAAGGAAGCTGGGTTAATCTGTCGAATATGGATGTGTAACAGTCTGATATTGCTTGATAATATTACTTTTTCCCGGAAACTTCATGAAAATGTCAAAAAACCGCTTGCGGCCAT
>NZ_JAYMWL010000020.1:0-1080 GCF_048056275.1 Phaeobacter sp. JH20_26
GTGACGGGTCAGGATGGGTCCTACCTTGCGGAGTTTCTTCTGGAGAAGGGCTATGAGGTGCATGGGCTGAAGCGGCGGGCGTCGTCGTTCAACACCAGCCGGGTGGATCACATCTATCAGGATCCGCATGTGGATCATGCCCGCTTCAAGCTGCATTACGGCGATCTCACCGATACCTCCAACCTGACGCGGCTGCTGAGCGAGATCGAACCGGATGAGGTCTATAACCTCGGCGCGCAGTCTCATGTCGCCGTCAGTTTCGAGGCGCCGGAATATACCGCAGATGTCGACGGCATCGGCACCCTGCGCCTGCTGGAAGCGATCCGTTTCCTGGGGCTGGAGAAAAAGACCCGGTTTTATCAGGCCTCGACTTCGGAATTATACGGGTTGGTGCAGGAAACCCCGCAGCGCGAGACCACGCCGTTTTATCCGCGCAGCCCTTATGCGGTGGCCAAGCTTTATTCCTACTGGATCACGGTCAATTACCGCGAGGCCTATGGCATCTATGCCTGCAACGGCATCCTGTTCAACCACGAGAGCCCGCGCCGGGGCGAGACCTTTGTGACGCGCAAGATCACCCGCGGTCTCGCCAATATCGCGCAAGGCCTCGAGGAGTGCCTCTATATGGGCAATATCGACAGTTTGCGCGACTGGGGCCATGCCAAGGATTACGTGCGGATGCAGTGGATGATGCTGCAGCAGGAGGCGCCCGAGGATTTCGTCATCGCCACCGGCAAGCAATATTCGGTGCGCCAGTTCATCACCTGGTCGGCGCAGGAGCTGGGGCTGACGCTGGCGTTTTCGGGCGAAGGCGAAGCGGAAATTGCCACCGTGACCGCGATTGAGGGCGATATGGCCCCGGCGCTGAAGGTGGGCGATGTGGTGCTGCGCATCGATCCGCGCTATTTCCGCCCCGCCGAGGTGGAGACGCTGCTGGGCGATCCGGGTAAGGCAAAGCAGAAACTGGGCTGGGAGCCGGAGATCACCACCGAGGAGATGTGCGCCGAAATGGTGCGCGAAGACCTCAAAACCGCCCGCCGCCACGCCCTGCTGAAAGAACACGGCATGGACCTGCCGGTC
>NZ_JAYMWL010000021.1:0-785 GCF_048056275.1 Phaeobacter sp. JH20_26
TCCTCAGAGGTTGAAGAGATCAGCAAGTCAGAAGAAAACAGCGCCAACATCATGACCATTCCGGGGATCGGTCCACTGATCTCGACGGCGATCGTTGCCGCCATTGGCAAGGGCGAGGTATTTGACAGAGGTTGGGACTTTGCAGCGTGGGTAGGTCTGGTGCCGCGCCAGTTCAGCACAGGTGGGCGGACCATCCTTGGTCGGATCAGCAAGCGCGGCAATGGGTATTTACGCATGTTGTTAGTGCAGGCTGCCAATGTCATCTTGATGCGTCCACACCGCTGGGATGCCGTGGGCTTGGGGAATTGGCTGAGGGGCGTCACGGCACGCATGCCCCACAACAAGGCCGCAGTTGCATTGGCCAACAAGCTGGCCCGCACCGCATGGAGCGTTCTGCGCCACGGATCGAAATATGCGGTCCAGAGAGACGAGGCTTTGGGCGCCATCTGAAGCGCCTCAAGTCCCAAAGGAGTTCGCGAAGGAGAAAAGCATGGTACGGAGACACTACGCCCCCAGAGTCTGAGAGCCCAAATGATCGTCATCGGTCTGGACAGTAATGAGACCACGGCGCGTGCGTAACCCAAAAATGGCCACGGCCCGCGAGCCGACAAACCGGCCGGATACATATCAGCGACTTCCGCAAGCCACGCCAATATCTCACTTGCGAACAGCAGCCGGTACATACATTAGGCTCAAATCTCCCAGTCAAACCTAACAAGCCAAGTTTAGAAAATGAACTCATCCACCACTCCAGGAGAGAACAAGGGGATGTCTACGTCAGTAAA
>NZ_JAYMWL010000022.1:0-196737 GCF_048056275.1 Phaeobacter sp. JH20_26
TGATCATCGGTGACGCACCAACCTTCGATGAAATCATTGCTATGATCGAGACCTTCGAGACCGAGATCAACAGCTGACCAGAGGACGCAAATTCTCAACGGCTTTGCCCTGAGTTCAAGCGCACGAAACGCACTGTTCACGCCGATCCTTTTCACGCCTGCAGCCCCGCAGCACGAACCTGTTCGGGCGTCACCAGCTTTGATGCAATCAAATCCTCGATCTGCCGGTTGGTGATGTGGCGGCACAGGGGATGACGCCCGTGGATCCACTCGGCGAGGCTCGCACGGCCCTTGGCTTCGGCCGCTCGCGCCTTCTCTCGGTCCGCCTGTACCTGGGCAAGCCCCTTCTCCCAACGCCCCATCTTGAACCAGTTGTCTGAGAAGCAGACCTTGCTGCGCGTGTAGCCCTCGCTTTCCTTCGCATAGGCTTTGACCGCCTGAAGCAGGTCATCGGGCTCCACACCGGCTTTCACAGCCGCTGCGATCAGGCGCAGACTGGTCCGCCGGTCTCGGATCCTGTCCTCGGGATAGGCCGCCAAGATCTTCTCAGATTCAAAATCTTCAACCTCCGCCGCCGCCTCGCGCCTGCGCGTAGGTGGTTTATGGATGGTTTTAGGATGGTTTGGGGTCCACCGTGAACCCCGTACCCCGTTCACCGTGGACCCCGTACCGGGTTCAGGCTGGACGGGGTTCACAGTGACCCCCGTCTCAATGTCGGGCTCGGCTGTGGGTTCGAGCGCGGCCACGCGCTCCAGAACGATACGGTAAATGACGGTGTAGCCGTTCTTGCAGTGCCGCCGCCCCGTCTCGATCAGAATGCCTTCGCGCAGGAAGTCGATGATGGTGCGCTTCACCGTGCTCTCGCTGAGCTCTGTGTGGCGCTGGATCGTTCCTTTGGAGCACCAGATGCCTGAGCCATCATCGCTCGCCTTATCGGCCAGGAACATGATGATCTGCTTGCGTGCAGCGCTGCCAAAGCGGCGCTCGGCACATTCATTTGCGATGCGCCAGCTCATTGGACCACCTCGCCAGTCAGATCCCGCGAAAAAGCCGACTGAGCGTTTGCGGTGCGGCGCTGGCCTGTGTTAATGTCTTCCGAAAGCTGACAGGCTTTTTCTATTTGGCCCCGGTTCACAGTTGCCGCTGTGACGGGGCCTTTTTCGTTTTGAACCGGCGAATTTGGCTTTGAAACTTTCGCTTTTTGCTCACTTTTTGTCAGGGGGTGCTTTGCACCCTTAAGTCGTTGTTTTCGCTTACGCTCTTTCTGGATTGCAAATCCGTGTACACCGGTTCGATTCCGGTACTCGCCTCCAGACGTCAGATTTGACAGCGCGATCCGCGACAGCTTTGACTGTTTTGCTCGCGTCGCCTCTGAAGGTGGATCTGGCACTTCCCTCCAGGCGGTCAACTGAACTCATCGGCACTGCGCCTGCCCCCCCCCCGGATCAGGCCGATGTGGATGTCGGCACGCGCTGCCAATAGGCGGGACCGCAGGCGTTTTGTTCCAGAAACCGATAGCGGGCCGTTCGGCGGTCCGGGCTCAGGTGGATCTCCGGTGCGCTGCGCTCTTCGAAACGGTAGGGCAGCACCGAGCGCAGCTCTTGGGAATGCTCCTCAACTGCCCGGATCACCCAAGGCCGCGTGAACATGACCTCCCGTGTCGCCTCCTTGGGGCGCTGAAAGCCCTTAGAGGCCGGGAAGCTGATCTCCCCCTCGATCACGATGCCCAATGATCCGAGGAAATCGCGGTAGTCTTCCTTCAGACGTTCGACCCGGATGATGTGATCGGCGACACAGACACCGTTCACGGAGTAGACATCGAAATCCTGCGGCCAGCGACCGTCGTTGACAAATCTCTTGAAGCGCGGCTCAACCGGGCGTTCGGGGCGCCTGTTTCCCTTCCAGAAGAATGACGAGATCGCCTTTTCCCACGGGTTCCGCTCGGTGCAAACCACATCATAGTCGACGATCTGCTCGCCATATACCCGCAGCGCATCGCTGTATCTGGAATGGTTTTGCAGTTCGATGGTCTCGCCGGAATTGATATTCACGAATTGTGGGTTTTCGATCCGCGCCGCACAGTCGCCGCGCTGATATTCCTCGCGCGGGCGCAGCCTGGTGATCACATCCTGTGGCCCGCAATAGGCGCTAATGGCCAGCTCGATCGAGCTGCCCGCGGTCTTGCCGGGCTTGACGTAAACAAAGTTGTGCTTGTGGCTTACAATCATTTGAACGCGCCCTGAAGGTAGGTTATCGTCCGCTTATGACATGTGGGGTCACCTCAGGCAATGATCGCAAGCAGACGGTCAAGTGGCTCCGGTAGTTAGATAAAAACGAGTTTGAGGACGTGCGGGCGGCCTGGGCTGTCCCTGCTTAATCAGAGGGGCTCTGGTGGCGATACGCCCCTTCGCGAACCTCTCGCAGTCACGAGGATGAGTGTCGAACAGGGCATTGCCGGACAGAAAACCGTTCTGCAGGCTCAGCTTTGCAGCTGGCAGCGGTCGCGCGTCGGATCTCGCGGCCCCGGACGGTAGACCAGCGCCCCTTCGACAGTCCCAGAATAAGAATGAAGCAGTGCGCAATACTATGTCTGACCTCCCGGTAATCGCCTCCCTCTGGATTGGTGGCAATCTCAGCTATCTTGAGCAAACCTGTCTGAAATCCTTTGCCGATCACGGGCATCGCACCCTGCTCTATACCTACGAGACGGTCGACAACTGCCCGCCGGGTGTCGAGCTGATGGATGCAAACCGGATTTTCCCGGCGTCGGATTTCATCCGCCACAAGGTCTCCGGCTCGCCTGCGGTTCATGCCGACGCCTTTCGCTACAAGATGATTTCGATGCAGAATGTGATCTGGGTGGATGCCGATGTTCTCTGCGTCAAACCCTGGGATTTTCAGGACCAATGGGTCTTTGGCTGGGAAAAACCGGGACGGCTGGTCTGTAATGCAGTTCTGGGATTGCCCCGGTTTTCGCGGACGCTACAGCGGCTGAACACGTTCTGCGAAAACGAATACCCGATCCCGCCCTGGGTCAAGGGTGAGGAACGCGCGGCCCTGGAAGCGGCTCATGCGGCTGGCAACCCGGTTCATGTCTCCGAATTGAAATGGGGCGTCTGGGGGCCGTCGGCGCTGACCTATTTCCTGAATGAAACCGGTGAGATGGCGCATGTGAAACCGCAGATGGCCTTCTTTCAGATCTCTTTCAAAGAACGCCGGAACCTGCTGTCACCGGGCTATACCGTAGAGAAGAAGATCGACGAGGGCTGCTATGGTGTGCATCTGTGGAACCGTCGGCTGAGCCGACGCCTGATCACCCATGAAGGCGGCATTCCTCATCCCGACAGCTATCTCGGCCGCGCGCTGGTCCGGCATGATATCGACGCCGCCGCCGCACCGATCCCGGACCGGCCCCCACAGGGCAAACCCACTCAGGCCGAACTTGCCAAAGCCGCGGCTGCAACCGCAAAAACCCCGGCTCCGGCGCCACGGGCAGCAGCACATCAGACCGCGCATCCCCTGCTCAAAATGCCGCTGGATCGTCTCACGCAGAGCGCCCATTACCAGCGGGCGATCGACAATCTGGAGCTGCGGACCGAAACACTCGGGGATCGCCTCGCGCCGCTGGCAGAGCCGGTTTCCCACGACAATATCCTGATCCTCACCTCGATGAAGAACGAGGCCCCGTTCATTCTGGAGTGGATCGCCTATCACAAGGCAATCGGGGCGAAACACTTCCTGATCTACACCAACGACTGCCGCGACAATACCGGTGCGATGCTGGACCGTCTGGCAGAACTGGGGCTGGTCACCCGCGTTGACAATCCCTGGGATCCGGCCTCCGGCAAGAAGCCCCAGCATGTCGCGCTGGAGGACGCCATGAGACAGCCTGCCTTCAAGGCTGCGGATTGGGTTCTGACCATTGATGTCGATGAATTTGTGAACATCCATGTCGGTGACGGCAGATTTGCCGATCTGTTCAGGGCCGCTGGCGATCCGAATGTGATCTCCTTTACCTGGAAATTCTTCGGCAATGGCGGGGTCGGCACCTATGAAGACCGCCCCATTATCGAACAGTTCACCCGCTGCGCGCCCGAGTTCATCCCAAAACCCAGGCTTGGCTGGGGGTTCAAGAGCATGGTGCATAAATCCGCGCCCTACACCAAGATAGGCGTTCACCGCCCGCTGAAGATCGACAACGAAGACAACGTCTCGCAGGTGCGCTGGGTCAACGGGTCCGGGCGCGTCATGCCTGATATGCTGCTCACCAACAACGGCTGGCGCTCCACCAAACGCTCGCTTGGCTATCGGATGGCGACACTGAACCACTATGTGCTGCGGTCGGCCGACAGTTTCCTGGTGAAACGGGATCGTGGGCGGATCAACCATACCGAGCAGGATCAGGGGATCGACTATTGGGCGCGCCGCAACTACGCCTCGGAAACCGACGGGCGGATGCTCAATCGCCTGCCGATGATGCGGGCCGAACTGGATCAGCTGATGGCGGATCCGCAGCTGGCACGCCTGCACGGAGAGGCCGTGCAATGGCATAGGGCCAAAATCGACGATCTGAAATCTCAGCCGGAATACGCCAATCTATATGAAAACCTGACCGAGGTCGCGCGCCCGGATGCGATCTACCTCACCAAGCTTGAGGATCAGGCCGAGGCAGGCACCCCGGCAGGTGTGCAGATCCCCGAACCGGAGGCGCTGCTGCTCTCTCCCGCCCAGATCAAGGCCAAGACCCGGCTGCTGAAAGAGATGGTGCAGGGCAAGATCCGTGTTGCGGACCTGAAAACACGCGAGGCCGAGCTGGGAGCCGATATCGATATCGCCGACCTCGCCCAGAAGATGCAGCGCCCCTCTGCGCCTGCGCCTGCCGTCGTCGCGCCTGCCCCGGCACCTGCCAGCCGCGTGGTCACGATCGCGCCGGCCGCCACCAATGCCCAGATCAAAAATCAGGGCGCCCTTGATCGTTCCGCCGTCAGGCGTCCGGACGCGCCGGACAGCGCCCAGCCGATGACCGGTGATGCACGGTTCACCGACATGCGCGCCCATGCCGCCCAGCGTGCCGGCTTCTTCTGGGAGGACAAGGACAACGCGCTGTTTTACGAGCCTTTTGGCAAGCGGCTAGTGGTCAGCTTCGACAATATCCATGTCGTCCAGCAAAAGGAGGGCCAGCGCTGGCCCTGGGGTTACAAGCTGCTGTCGCAGACCATGGGCTGTTCGGTGCTTGGCGTGATCGGCGCCAAGCGGAACTGGTTCCGCAACCCCTTTGTGCATGACAGCTTTGACCAGCTGCGCGACAGCGGCTTCTTTGCACAATTTGACGAGGTTCTGTTCTATGGCGCCTCCATGGGGGCCTTTGGCGCACTCACCTATTCGCAATGCGCGCCAGGCTCCAAGGTCTTTGCCATCGCGCCGCAGACCACGCTCGACCGTCGCATCCTGCCGGATGACAACCGCTGGGGCTGGACCGCGCGTCTGGATTGGGAGGACCGTTATGCGGATGCAGCGCAGGCGACCCAGTCGGCAGAGGATGTCGTGGTCCTGTACGACCCCTATTTCGCGCCGGATGTGGAACAGGTGAACCGGCTCACAGGTGACAATATCCGCAAGATGAGGATGCCGTTCTTCGGCCACCAGCTGCCGCAGGCGCTGGCCAATATGAACATCCTCAAACCGATGCTGAACGAAATCTGCGAGGGCCGTTTCACCTCCCAACGGTTCTACCAACTGCTGCGCGCACGCCGCGACCTGCCCCGATACCAGCACGACCTCCTGATGAAGGCCGAGGAGAAAAACCACAGGAAACTGGCCATTCAGGTCTGCGAATACACGCTGAAGAAACGCAATGCGAAAAACATTCGCAACTCGCTGGAACGGCTGCGTGCCGAACTCGCCGAGGCAGAGGGCTAGGTCATGACAACACGCCCCGCAAAGACGGCTCAGCATCTGATCATCACCTGTATGAAAAACGAAGGCCCCTTCATCCTGGAATGGGTCGCCCACCACCGCGCCCTCGGGTTCGATCATATCCTGGTTTTCACCAATGACTGCGACGACGGAACTGTCGAGCTGCTCGATGCGCTGGCGGCCCGTGGCTATGTCACCCGGATGGACAACCCCTATCAGGAGATGGGCAGCGGCTATAATCCGCAGAAAGGCGCGTTGAAATTCGCAGAAGGTCTTGATCTGGTCCGGGAGGCCGAGTGGGTTCTGGTCTCTGATGTGGATGAGTTCGTGAACATTCACGTTGGCGACGGCGACCTCGACAGCCTTTTTGCTGCCACCGGTGATCCAGACATGATCTCGATGCAATGGCGCCTGTTCGGCAACAGTTTCCGCGATTCCTATGAGGACGTGCTTCTGACACAGCAGCATACCTATTGCGCGCCCAAATACTGCCCTGCCCCGATCCAGGCCTGGGGCATCAAAACCCTGTTCCGAACGCGAGGAGACCATGTCGCCGGAGGTTATGACCGCATTGGCGTCCACCGTCCGCTGAAACGGCACATAGAGGGGATGCCGAATTGGGTGGCAGGCACGGGAAAGCCGGTGCCCGAGGATATGGCCGATCAGGGCTGGCGTTTCGGCATTCGCGACCACGGCTACGACATGGTGACGCTGAACCATTACGCCGTACGCAGCACCGAAAGCTTCCTTGTCAAACGCGACCGTGGCCGGGTGAACCATGTGGAGCGCGACCAGGGACTGGCCTATTGGATGCGCATGAACTTCAACATGGAACAGGATCTCACCATACAGCGCCGCCTTCCGGCAACGAAAAAGGAACTGACCCGGCTCAAACGGCTCAAGGGGATCAAGGCGCTGCATGACGCTGCGGTCACCGCCCACCGCAGCAAGATCACCGAGCTGATGGCGCGCGACGACATGAAGGCCTTCTACGAAGAGATCTCCTCGGCAAAGCTGACGCTGCTTTCACGGCATCTGAATTTCGTCTCCCGTGCCCAGTTCAACGATGGCCCGGACGCAATCTCTCCCGACCTGATACGGCGGCTGGAACAGGTGCCTGTCCTCTAGCAGCCGGAGCCCCGAGGCGGATCCCTGCGCTACTCCGCTTTCAGGCGAAACCGCTGGATCTTGCCGGTTTCGGTTTTCGGCAGGGCGTCGATGTAGACGATATCGCGGGGATATTTATAGGGCGCGATGGTCGCCTTGACGTGGTCCTGAAGCGCCTTGGTCAAAACATCCGACGGGCTGCTGCCCTCGGCCAGCACCACATGCGCCTGCACAATCTCTCCGCGCGCCTCATCCTTGGCGCCAATGACCGCGCATTCGGCCACCGCCTCATGCGACAGCAGCGCCGCCTCGACCTCCGGGCCTGCGATATTATACCCGGCCGAGACAATCATATCGTCATTGCGCGCCGCAAAATGCAGATAGCCATCAGCGTCCATCACGAAACTGTCACCGGTGATGTTCCAGCCATCGCGCACATAGCTGTCCTGACGCGTATCCGCCAGATAGCGACAACCCGTCGGCCCCTTGACCGCCAGCCGGCCAACCTCACCGCGCGGCGCCTCTTTGCCCTCCGCATCCAGTACCCGCACCTGATACCCCCGGACCGGCTTGCCAGTACATGCCGGGCGATGATCGTCGAACCGGTTGGAGATAAAGATATGCAGCATCTCCGTCGCCCCGATCCCATCCAGCATCGGTTTGCCAGTCTGCGCCATCCATTCCTCATAAACCGGCGCGGGCAGCGTCTCGCCCGCGGAAACGGCCGCCCGCAGCGACGACAGATCGGCCCCCTCTTCCATCGCGCGCAACATCACCCTGTAGGCGGTTGGCGCGGTAAAACAGACGGTCGCCCGGTATTTCTCGATAATCTCGATGAGATTCGGCGGCGAGGCATTCTCCAGCAATGTCGCCGCCGCCCCGAACCGCAGCGGAAAAATCGCAAGCCCGCCAAGACCGAAGGTAAACGCCAGCGGCGGCGAGCCGACAAAGATATCTTCGGGCGTCACGCCCAGTACTTCCGCCGCGTAGCCATCCGCAATCATCAACAGATCACGGTGGAAATGCATGGTCGCCTTGGGCGCGCCGGTGGTGCCCGAGGTAAAGCCCAGCAGCGCCACATCGTCCCGGCCCGTGGCCACAGCCTCGAAACTCACCGGCTTTTCCAGCGCCAGCCGGTCCAGCTCGGCATCATGGTTGGAGGTGCCATCAAACCCCACAACGGACGTCAGATACGCCGAGGTCTTGGCGCAGCTCACCAGCTCCTCCATCAGCCGCGTGTCGCAGAGCGCATGGCTGATCTCAGCCTTGTCAACGATCTTGGCCAGCTCCCCCGTCCGCAGCATCGGCATGGTGTTCACAACCACCGCCCCCGCCTTGGTCGCTGCCAGCCAGCAGGCCACCATGGCCGGGTTATTGGCCGAACGGATCAGCACCCGGTTGCCCGGCTTCACCCCCAGATCCTCCACCAGAACATGGGCCAGCCGGTTGGTCCAATCGGCTAGTTCCTTGTAGGTGCGTCGCCGCCCGTTGCCGATCAGAGCGGTATTGTCGCCAAATCCCCTGGCCACCATGGCATCGGTCAGTTCGACCGCGGCATTGAGCCGCTCGGGGTAGTCGAACCCCTCCATCAGGAACTCCGGCCACTGATCTGCCGACGGCAGGTTATCGCGGGTGAATGTGTCGATATGTGCGCTTGGTCCCAGCATCTCAGCCCCCTTTTTGAAACGCGGAAATCGCCTGACGGGCGATCACCACACGCTGCACATCCGAAGCCCCCTCGTAGATCCGCAACGCTCTGATATCGCGATAGAGTTCCTCGACCTTCTGGCCCTGCCGCACGCCGTCACCGCCATGCAGCTGTACCGCCCTGTCGATGACCTGCTGCGCCTGGTCGGTGGAAAACAGCTTTGCCATGGCGGCCTCGCGGGTGATCCGCGCCGCGCCGCTGTCCTTGGCCCAGGCAGCGCGGTAGACCAGCAGGGCGCTCGCATCCACATCCAGCGCCATATCGGCGATATGGCCCTGTACCATCTGCAAATCCGCCAGCGGCGCGCCCTGCACATGGCGCGTCGTCACCCGTGCCAGCGCCTCGTCCAGCGCCCGGCGGGCAAACCCCAGCGCAGCCGCCGCCACGGTGGAGCGGAATACATCCAGCACCGACATCGCAATCTTAAAACCGGCCCCCGCCTCCCCCAGCAGGGCGCTGCGCGGGATCCGGCAATCTGTGAACCTCAGCCTCGCCAATGGATGCGGCGCCAGTGTCTCCAGCCGCTCCACCACCTCAAACCCCGGCAGGCCCACAGGCACCACGAAGGCCGAGAGCCCCTTCGCCCCCGGTCCCTCGCCGGTACGGGCAAACAGCGTATAGACATCGGCAATCCCGCCGTTGGAGATCCAGGTCTTCTCCCCGTTCAGAACGTAATGATCGCCATCCAGCGTCGCGGTCATGGTGGAATTGGCCACATCCGACCCCGACTGCGGCTCCGTCAGGGCAAAGGCCGCGATCGCCTTGCCCGAGCGGGTCAGCGGCAACCACTCCTGCTGCTGTGCCGCGCTGCCAAACAGGGAGATCGCCCCGGTCCCCAGCCCCTGCATCGCAAAGGCGAAATCCGCCAGACCGTCGTGCCGCGCAAGCGTTTCGCGGATCAGGCAGAGCGTGCGCACATCCAGCGCCTCTCCGGCCATGGCGCCGGAATGCTGCGTCCAGCCGCCTGCACCAAGCGCCGCAACCAGCGCCCGGCAGGCCGCGTCGGTATCGCCGTGATCGATATCCGCCAGCGCTCCGGCAGCCCAGCTCTCCAGCTCCTCCGCCAGCGCCCGATGGCGTTCTTCGAAAAACGGCCAGCTCAGAAACGTCCTATCCGCCATATCGCTCCTCCCGGGACAGGGCAGCGCCTGTCATCTTTCCCCAAATACTCCCGCCGGAGGCCTCTGCGCCCTCCTCCGGCGCCGGGGTCTCCGGGGGTCGGATCAATCCCCTTCAAACAGGGGTTTTTCTTTCTTCACAAAGGCCTGATAGGCGCGCTCGAAATCGGCCGTCTGCATGCAGATCGCCTGCGCCTGCGCCTCGGCTTCGATGGCCTGTTCGATCGACATCGACCATTCCTGCGCCAGCATGGTTTTGGTCATCATATGACCAAAATTCGGACCCGAAACGATCCGCTCGGCCCAGTTGCGCGCCTCAGCCATCAGCTCGTCAGCCGCCACGATACGGTTGTGAAACCCCCAGGCATGGCCCTCATCCGCGCTCATGGATCGCCCGGTATAAAGCAACTCCGCCGCCCGTCCCTGACCGATGATCCTCGGCAGGATAGCACAGGCGCCCATGTCGCAGCCCGCCAGCCCGACGCGAGTGAACAGAAAGGCCGTCTTGGCCTCGGGCGTGGCGATCCGGATATCCGAGGCCATCGCGATGATCGCACCGGCCCCGACACAGACGCCGTCCAGCGCGGCGATGATCGGCTTGCCACAATTCACCATCGCCTTGACCAGATCGCCGGTCATGCGGGTAAAGGCCAGCAGTTCCTTCATCGACATCTTCGTCAGGGGGCCAATGATATCATGCACATCGCCGCCGGAGCTGAAGTTGCCGCCGTTGGGTGCAAAAACCACCGCCTTTACGTCGTCATCGTAATGCAGCTCGCGAAACCAGTCGCGCAGCTCGGCATAGCTCTCAAAGCTCAGCGGGTTCTTCCGCTCGGGCCGGTTCAGCGCAACCGTTGCGACACCCGCGTCAACAGAGCACAGAAAATACTTGGTATCCGTCGAGATCATCCCTTGCGTCCTTCATTCTCAAGCCGTTTAGCCACCTGATCCAGCGCGTCGGACAGTGTCTGAACCTCCGCCTCCTGCACGCTGTCAAACATCCGGTCGATCCAGGCCTCATGCGCGGCGGCCTGGCGGGCAAATTCCGCCACCCCCGCCTCGGTCAGCCGCACCCGGCTGGCGCGCCGGTCACCGGGGACCTTTTCACGCTGCACGTGGCCATCATCCACCAGCCGCTCGACGATGCCGGTCACATTGCCGTTGGAGACTTTAAGCACGCCGGAGAGTTCACTCATCTTCAGCCCGTCAAGATGCTGGCTCAGCGCTGCCATCACGTCAAAACGCGGCAAAGTCGTGCTGAACTCCTGCCGCAGGTTCTCGCGGATTTCGCTTTCCACGGCGCGGGTGGCCTTCAGAACCTTGAGCCACAGCCGCAGCCGGTCCTTGGAGCGGTCGGTCTGCATCAGATCTCGCCTCCGGTGATCGGCAGCGCACTGCCATTGATGGATGCGGCAGCCGTCCCGGCCAGATAGAGCGCGGCATCCGCCACCTCCTCCGGCTGGATGAACCGCCCCTGTGGATTGCCTGCACGCAGGGATTTCGCCGCGTCGTCAGCGCTCATGCCGGTGGTCGCCACAATGGTGGCAATCGACCGCTCCAGAAGCGGCGTCTCAATGAACCCAGGACAGATCGCATTCACCGTGATCCCGCTGCGCGCCAGCTCCTGCGCCAGCGCCCGTGTCAGACCGATGACCCCGTGTTTGGCCGCACAATAGCCCGCGACATAGGGGTATCCCTTTAGCCCCGCAGTGGAGGCCACGGCGATCATCCGTCCCCAGCCTTCGGCCTTCATATCGGGCAGCGCCGCCTGCCATAAGTTGAAAACCCCCGACAGGTTGACGGCAAGCGCCGCTGCGAAATCGCCCTCATCCATTCTGGCAAAGGGCTTGGAAGGCGCCGCACCCGCGTTGGCAATGGCAATGGTGATCGGGCCCTGCTGTTCACGGGCCGCCGCAAGCGTCTCGCGCACCGCCTCGGCATCGGTGACATCACAGGCCAGTGGCAGGCCATCCACCTCGGCGGCGACGTCCTCCAACGGCGCCTTGCGCCGCCCCAGCAGCGTTAGCCGCGCACCCTGCGCCGCAAAGCCCCGCGCAAGGGCGGCACCCACGCCAGAGCCGCCGCCGGTGATCACCACATGTTTCCCGCAGATCTCGCTCATGCCCGGATCACCTCCGCCTCACGGTCGGCCAGACGCCAGGCCTGATCGCGCCCGGCCTGATAGGGCAACGGCCAGTCTGCATGGCGATCACCGATCCGCGCCGCCTCATGCAGCGTCCAGTAGGGATCTGCCAGATGTGGCCGCCCGACACAGACCAGATCCGCGCGGCCGGCCATCAGGATCGAATTGGCGTGATCCGCCTCATAGATATTGCCCACCGCCATGGTCGCAATGCCCGCATCATTGCGGATCCGATCCGAAAACGGTGTCTGGAACATCCGGCCATAGACCGGCCGTGCCTCGGGTGTGGTCTGTCCGGCGGAGACGTCGATGATATCCGCGCCCGCCGCGGTGAACGCCCGCGCAATCTCGACCGCCTCTTCCGGCGTGACGCCTTCATCGCCGACCCAATCGTTGGCGGAAATACGCACGGACATCGGCTTGCTTGCAGGCCAGGCTGCCCGCATCGCCTCAAACACCTCCAGCGGGTAGCGCAGACGGTTTTCCAGCGCGCCGCCATACTCATCGGTTCGAATGTTGGATTTGGGCGAGATGAAGGATGAAATCAGATAACCATGCGCCGCGTGAAGTTCGATCATGTCAAACCCGGCGCGATCCGCCATCTGAGCTGCGGCCACGAATTGCGCCTTGATGGCCTCCATTTCCTGCGCTGTGATCTCACGCGGGGCCGGATTATCCTCAGTCCACGCAATGGCAGAGGCCGAAATCGTCTCCCAGTTCCCCTCCGGCAGCGGCGCGTCCATGGTCTCCCAGCCCAATTGAGTGGAGCCTTTGCGGCCCGAGTGGCCGATCTGACAGCAGATCTTGGCGTCGGTCTCGCTGTGTACGAACTCCGTCAGCCGCGTCCAGGCGGCCTCATGCTCGGGCGCGTAAAGCCCCGGACAGCCGGGCGTGATCCGCCCCTGCGAAGACACACAGGTCATTTCAGTATAGACCAGCCCTGCTCCGCCCTTGGCGCGTTCGCCGTAGTGGATCAGATGCCAGTCGGTCGGGCAGCCATCCTTGGCCTTGTACTGCGCCATCGGCGACACCACGACACGGTTCTTCAGCTGCATCTCCCGCAGCCGGTACGGGGCAAACATCGGCGGGCGCACCGGGGCATCCTCGCTGGCACCCGCCCGCGTCTGGAACCATTTCTCAGCCGACGCCAGCCAATCCGCATCCCGCAGGCGCAGGTTTTCATGGGAAATCCGCTGCGACCGGGTCAGCAGCGAATAGTTGAACTGCACCGGATCCATATCCAGATAGCGTTCCACATCCTCGAACCACTCCAGGGAGTTGCGCGCCGCCGACTGCAACCGCAGCACATCCAGCCGCCGCTCCTCCTGATAGCGAACAAAGGCCTGTTCCAACGTCGGTTCGGTGCTGATGAACTCCGCCAATGCGATGGCGCTGTCAAAGGCCAGTCGCGTGCCCGACCCGATGGAGAAATGCGCCGTGGCCGAAGCATCGCCCAGCAAGACCACGTTCTGATGATACCATGTTTCGCAAAGCACACGGGGGAAGTTGATCCAGACCGCCGAGCCGCGCAGGTGATCAGCGTTGGAAATCAGCGCGTGCCCATCCAGATGATCGGCAAAAATCGCCTCGCAGGTGCGCAGGATCTCGTCCTTGCTCATCGCCTCAAAGCCCCAGTTTTCCCAGGTCTGGGCCGAGCATTCAACGATCACCGTCGCGGTGTCAGCGTCGAACTGATAGGCGTGGATCCACATCCAGCCATGCTCTGTCTTCTCAAAGATAAAGGTAAAGGCATCATCGAATTTCTGCTGTGTGCCCAACCAGATAAACTTGCAAGGGCGCACATCGACGTTTGGTTTGAAATGCGCGGCAAACTCGGTTCGCACCCGCGAATTCAGCCCGTCGCAGGCCACGACCAGATCATAATCCGCCTGATAGCTCGCGGCCGATCCGACTTCGGTTTCGAACTGCAAATCAATACCCAGTTCGCGCGCCCGCTCCTGCAGGATCACCAGCATCGCCTTGCGACCGATGCCCGCAAACCCATGCCCGCCCGACACGGTCCGCACGCCGTCATGCACCACGGCGATATCGTCCCAATAGGCGAATTTATCGCGGATCCGCTCGGCGCTGACGGGATCATTGGCGGCCAGATTGTCCAGCGCGTCATCAGACAGCACCACACCCCAACCAAAGGTATCATCGGGCTTGTTACGCTCAAAAACCGTGATTTCGGCATCCGGCTGACGCAGCTTGGTCGAAATCGCGAAATACAGGCCAGCGGGGCCGCCTCCCAGACAGGCGATTTTCATGGTGCCACTCCCCTATTGCGATCAAAGCTGAGCACAGGATAAGCGCACGGCAATAAATTTCAAGCTTAAACTTTTAAACTTGAAGCTTTTGCCAGACCTGCAGGAGATCCGCGTTAAGGGAATATTCATCTCCGCCCTGCAATACTGGCAAGAGCATGACTCTTGCCCCGGTTTTCTCGGACGCCATCGCCATGGGCGCGGAAAACCCAAGCCATTCAGCCATAATTTCCCGATAAATTTCAAGTGGATAAGCCCCACAATTGATGTAGAGAACTTGTCTCAAACGGGTCATCCGATCTCCCGCAAAACCACAATTAATTCAATGTTTTCAGATAGATAAAACAACCTGAACAACAGGGACGGCGCTGTGGATAAGTTGGGGGACAGTTTGGGCATTCTCAACCCAAACGAGACACCCTGCCGGGACATTCAGAACCGACAAAAATATCGAGATAAGTCAAGTTTGGAAGGTATTAACAAAATGTTAAAGAGTAAATTCGATTGCGCAGTCACGATTCATCAAGACCAAACCATAGCCACCCGCCAGACCCGTTACCTACGGCTATCCACAACACACTCATAGGCTGTACCCCTAACCTGATCCTCAGTCAAAAAAAACCGCGCAGCCTCGGCTGCGCGGTCCCAATGCAGACTATGGTGCGAAGGATCCCGGCTCAGAGCTCTCGCAGATATTGCATCACTGCCGGACGCACCGTCTGTTCGCCTCGGTGGCGTGCGTCGGCAATGATTTTGCGAATAGCATTCAGATCGACACGCATCAGCAGCGATTTGACCGGGCCAACCGAGGCAGGTCGCATCGACAGAACCCGCAACCCCATCGCCGCCAGGCAGACCGCCTCAATCGGGCGCCCGGCGTCCTCGCCGCAAAAGCTGAGCGGTGTCCCGGAAATCTCGCAACGCTCAACGATTTGCGCGATAAAGCTCAGGTAGCTCACGTTCAATGTGTCGTAACGCTTGCGCACCCTCTCGTTTTCACGGTCCGCAGCAAAGAAAAACTGCTTGAGGTCATTGCCGCCGATCGACAGGAATTCGACCTCGTCGAAAAACTTCTGCGGCGCAAAGGCCAGCGACGGGGTTTCCAGCATGGCCCCGACTTCCAGTTTTTCCGGCAGCGGATGCCCGAGGCGCCGTTCGCGTTCCAGCGTCTTGGCGACCTCGGCCTTGGCGGCGCGGAACTCCTCGAACTGCGCCACAAACGGGAACATGACCGTCAGCGGACGCCCGTTGGCGGCGCGCATCAGCGCCTGCAACTGCATCCGCATCACACCGGGCTTGTCGAGACCAACCCGGATCGCCCGCCAGCCAAGCGCCGGATTCGGTTCATCGGTCGGCTTCATATAGGGCAGCACCTTGTCCGACCCGATGTCCAGCGTGCGGAACACCACCCGCTTGCCGCCAGCCGCATCCAACACCCGCTGATACAGCGCCACCAGTTCGGATCGTTTCGGCATCTGGTTGCGGACCAGAAACTGCAACTCGGTTCGGAACAGCCCGACGCCTTCGGCACCGGAGTTTTCCAGCGACGGCAAATCGGCCATCAGCCCGGCGTTCATCAGCAGGTTCACACGTGTGCCGTCGCGGGTCAGCGCCTGTTTGTCACGGATCGAGGCATAGCGTTCCTGCGCCTTGGCCTGCATCGCGATCTTGTCGCGAAAGGCCCCCACAACGGTGTCATCCGGCCGCAGATGCACGACGCCCTGCTCCCCGTCCACCATGATATGGTCGCCGTTCAGCGCCTCGGTGGTGATGCGTTTGGTGTGAACCACCAGCGGAATGGCCAGCGCGCGGGCAATGATCGCCGCATGAGAGCCGACAGAGCCTTCCTCCAGCACGATGCCACGCAGGTTGCGGCCATATTCCAGCAGTTCACCGGGGCCGATGTTCCGTGCAATCAGCACCGGGTCCTCGGGCAGCTCTGCACCGGTTTCACGGCCCTGCCCGGTCAAAATCCGTAGCAGCCGGTTGGACAGATCATCCAGATCGCTCAGCCGCTCACGCAGATAGGCATCCTGCACCTGCCCCATGCGCGCCCGCGCCTGGGACTGTTCTTTCTCTACCGCCGCCTCGGCACTCAGACCGCGGCCGATGTCCTCTTCCATCCGCCGCATCCACCCTTTGGAATTGGCGAACATCCGGTAGGCTTCCAGCACCTGCAACTGTTCCTTGTCACCGGTCTGGGAGACCTCCAGCATCTTGTCGACGCCGACCCGCAGCTCCTCGACCGATTCATGCAGGCGCTCAAGCTCGCGGTGCGGATCATCGGCAATCGGATTGGTCACAACAACGCGCGGCTCATGCAGCCAGACGTGGCCTTCAACAGCGCCTTCCTGCGCGATGGTTCCCCGCAGCAGAACCGGTTGCTGGTGCAGGGGCGACAGTGCCGCGCCCTCGCCAACAAAGGCGCCAAGCTCGGTCATTTCGGCAATCACCATCGCCACCACTTCCAGCGCATAGACCGCATCGGCGGAGAATTCGCGCGCGTCCTTGGACTGCACCACCAGCACGCCCAGCATCTCGCCAAGCCGCTGAATCGGCACCCCCAGGAAAGAGGCATAACGCTCCTCCCCGGTCTCCGGCATATAGCGGAACCCCTTGGCGTTGGGGGCATCCGGGGTGTTGACCACCTTGCCATAGCGCGCCACACGGCCCACCAGCCCCTCGCCGATCCGCATACGGGTCTGGTGTACGGATTCAACGTTCAGACCCTGAGTCGCGCAGAGCTCAAGCGTCTCCTCGTCCCGGAACAGATAGACCGAGCACACCTCGCTGCGCATGCTATCGGCGATCAGCTGGGTGATCTTGTCCAGCCGGGCCTGACCGGCATCATCACCGGCCATCGCCTCGCGCAAGCGCATCAACAGATTGCGACTTTCGGATTCGGTCGTCTTTACCATGGGGGCCGTTCACACAGGTTTCGGTGTCAGGCAGCCAGGTCCAGATCAGGCCGCCTTGTCCAATTCAAAGGCATCATGCAGTGCTTGCACTGCAAGTTCCATGTATTTCCGGTCGATCAGAACCGAAATCTTGATTTCGGAGGTGGTGATCACCTTGATGTTGATGCCCTCGTCCGACAGCACCTTGAACATCTTAGCTGCAACCCCTGATTGTGAGCGCATACCGATGCCAACCACCGAGACCTTGGCAACATCACGGTCAGCCAGCAGTTCGGCGTAGTTGAGTTCGCCCTTCTGCTTTACCGCCTGCAACGCCTGTTCGGCGCGCGCCACCTGATCGGTCGGGCAGGAGAAGGTCATATCGGTGCGACCCTCGGCCGAGATGTCCTGAACGATCATATCGACGTTCACACCTGCATCGCTCAGCGCGGTAAAGATATGTGCCGCGATGCCGGGACGGTCGGCGACCGATTGCACGGTCAGCTTGGCTTCGTCACGGGAATAGGCCACACCGGCCACAACATTGGATTCCATGATTTCCTCCTCGTCGCAGACCAGGGTTCCGGCCTCGTCGGACTGTTCCTCAAAACTCGACAACACGCGCAGCTTCACCTTGTAGCGCATCGCCAGTTCAACAGAGCGGGTTTGCAGGACCTTGGCGCCCAGCGAGGCCAGCTCCAGCATTTCTTCAAACGCGATCCTATCCAGTTTGCGCGCCTTATCGCAGATCCGCGGGTCGGTGGTATAGACCCCGTCCACATCGGTATAGATATCGCAGCGCTCCGCCTCAAAGGCCGCGGCAAAGGCAACAGCGGTGGTATCAGACCCGCCCCGGCCCAGCGTGGTGATACGGCCTTCGGGGCTGATCCCCTGAAACCCTGCAACCACGGCGACGCGCATGCCTTCGCCGAACTTCGCATTGATGTTCTCCGGCGGGATCTCTTCGATCCGGGCCTGACTGTGGGCGCTGGTGGTTTTCAGCGGCACCTGCCAGCCCTGCCAGCTGCGCGCGGGGATATCCATCTCCTGCAGCGTCAGCGCCATCAGACCCGCCGTCACATTCTCGCCCGAGGAGACCACAGCATCATATTCGCGCGCATCAAACAGCGGCGAGGTCTCATTGACCCAGCCGACCAGCTCATTGGTCTTGCCCGACATGGCAGAGACGATAACGATCACGTCATAGCCCTTGGCCACCTCAACGCCCACGCGTTTCGCCGCGCGGCGGATGCGGTCCAGATTGGCGACAGATGTACCGCCGAATTTCATCACAAGAACGGGCATTGGGCAAAACTCTCCGTGCGCTTGCGGGTTTCAACTCCCCGCCTCTTATGCGAGCGGCCCCACAAGGGCAAGCCTGCGGATTGTAGCGATACACGCAGAAACGCCGGTGCAACACGCAATTTTGATGCGTCAAAGCGGCGCGTTTCGGTCGATCTGCCTAGTTGCGCCAAAAACGGATGGTCAGAATGGCATAGACCGCCATCAGCTCCAGCCGCCCGATCAGCATCGCTGCGCTCAGGATCCACTTGGCCCCATCGTTCAGCGTGGAGAAGTTGCCCGCAGGCCCGATCCGGTCGCCAAGGCCGGGGCCGATATTGGCCACAGCCGTTGCCGCCCCCGACACCGCCGTCACAAAATCAAGCCCGGTCAGCGCCAGCGCCCAGGCCACGATCCCCAGCGTGACCACAAAGAACATGAAAAAGGAGATCACCGAGCTCAGCACCTCGGCGTCAACCGCCCTGCCCTGATAGCGCGGGACAAACACCCCATGCGGCGAATGAATGCGCTGGATCTGCACCCGGATCGAGGCGAACAGCAGCTGATAGCGGAAAATCTTGACCGAACAGGCGGTTGACCCCGCACAGCCGCCAATCAGCCCGATAAAGAAGAACAGCATCACCAGAAAGCTGCCCCACTGCATGTAATCAACGCTGGCGTAGCCGGTGCCGGAGATGATCGAGGTGATATTGAACAGCGCCTCGCGCACCGCCTGCTCGGGGTGGTGAGGAAACACATAGACCAGCACACAGGCCGTCACCACGACAAGGATCAGGATGGTGGCCAGAAAGGTCTGGATCTGGCTGTCACGAAACAGCGGCTTGGAATGGCCGTTGACCATCTGCACATAGCGCACAAAGGGCAGCGCCGCGAGGATCATGAACACCGATGCCGCGTATTCAGGCGCGCCGGTAAAGGTGCCGAAAGACGCATCATAATTGGAGAAACCACCGGTGGAACATGTGGTCAGCGCATGCACCAGCGCGTCAAAGGGCTGCATCCCCAACAGCATATAGACCACCATGCAGGCCACGGTCAGGCCGACATAGATCAGCGAAATCTGCTTCGCGATTGCCTGCGCGCGTGGCAGGATTTTCCCCATCGTGTCAAAGGCTTCGGAGCGGAAAATCTGCATGCCGCCAACCCGCAGCTCCGGCAGGAACACCATGGCCACCACGATGATGCCGATGCCGCCCAGCCATTGCAGGATGCCCCGCCACAGCAGCAGTCCGCGCGGCAGACCATCAAGGCCCGAAATCACGGTGGAGCCGGTGGTGGTAAGGCCGGACATCGCCTCGAAGAACGCATCGACAAAGCGCAGTTCAGTGGCGCCCAGCATCAGGGGGATCGCCCCGAACACCGGCAGCGCCACCCAGACCAGCGTCGTCAGCAGAAAGGTCTGCTGGATCGTCAGCCCCTCGCGCACCCCATTGGCACAGGACAGCGCAATCAGCCCGCCGCCGAGGATGGTGATGACGGCACTTTCGAGAAAGACCGGCCATTCCCCCTGCCCGTCGTATAGATCGACAGCCAGCGGGAACACCATGGTTGCCCCAAGGATGGCCACCAGAAGGCCAATGACATATCCAACCGGACGCAGATCCAACATGCGCGCAGCGTTGGCCTCCACCGGGCGGAGTGTCAAGAGACTGCGCGACTGTTGCGACCCGGGGTTAGGGTTTTGTCGACTTCTGTGACACCGTGCCGACCTTCGCCGTCATCGCACTGGCCGACGTGCCGCCCCCCCCGCCCTGACCGGTCATCAGCGCCTGAGTGCTGGTGGTTCCGGCCTGTTTCGCGCCAACCGGCGACAGCTGAGCCCGCGCAGCGGGCTGCGATGCAGGCGAAGATGCCGGGGCCGGATCCTTGGCGGGCATCGCTGCCGGTTTCGACGGCGCGCGGGTGGTTTTGCGGCTTGGTCCGGCGGCGGCGGCCTTGGCGGCGGGCGTATCGGGTGTCACGGCGGCAGCAGCGGCAGGGGCCGCAGGTTTTGCCACATCCGCTTCGCTCGTCGCGACCTTGCGCTTGCTGGAAAAATCGGACGCCCCGGCTGTATCCGCCTTGTCGGTGGGCTGCGGCGTTGGCGCAACCGTCGGCGTGCTGGTCGCCGCCTTGGTCCGTGCCGGGCGGGTTTTCTTGCGGGCAGGCTTGCGCTGCGGGGCGGGCTTTGGTTTTGCGGCCGCAGGTTTCTCCGCAGCGATTGCGGCAGGCTCGGCACTGCGGCTGGCTGCCTCCGTGCTGCGCGCGGCGGTGGTCTTGACACGGGTCTGGTTCAGCCCCACCGCAATCGCATGGCTGGCAACCGCCATCTGCGCGGCGGGCATTGCTCCCATCAGGGCCACGGCCCCACGCCAGAACCGCATCTGGCGCCCAACAAGCGTACCTGCCAATGCAGCAGGTGTCCGGGGAAGGTCGGTGAAGTCGAGTAGAGGGATCATCAAAATCTCCTGTTTGGCGGGTGGCATCCGCCGCGATATGGCTGCGCCAGACATCAGGGCCAGCGATCAGACGGCCTTGCTGGCGCAGATGAACAAGAGACATTGGTCTGACCATCTTCCGAACCCAGTAAGCTCGGCGCGACAGCCCTGGCACGAGGCCCCCTCCGCCCCTCGGACAGGGGGAACGACGCAGCGCGCACCCCCACAGGTTGCAACTCTATCTGATTCCTTTTGCATTGCAGCATAAATAATGCCGCATTGCAGAGGCGCCCGTAAAAAGCGCGAAAAACCGCCGCCTAATCAGGCAGCGGTGTCGGGTCTATGTCGGAAAATGGGGCCACAGGCACGATTGGCGTCCTGCGCGCCCGGATCACCCCTGATGGATCAGGGTTGCGAACATCCGCGGGTCGATGCTGCGCGCCGCAAAGGTCGGCCCCTGCGTCAGCACGCTGATCGCATCATGGCTGTGCAGGCTCTCCTGATGGCTGGCCACCACCCGGAAGTCGCCGATACGGGAATCCGATTGCAGCGCCTCGCAGAACAGCCGCGCGGCATCTTCGACAAAGATCGGATTGGCCGCGTTCAGCTCGGCAAAGGCCTGCTCATCCTCGCGCTTGACCATGACCTGGGTCTCGGTCGGCACCGCGCGGCGGCAATGGTCGATCACATCCTCGAACCACAGAACCGGCGCGCCCGGCTCCTGCACCAGCGAAATCCGCGCCACCGAGCGCTGCGAATGCGGCGTCGCCAGCTGGCCACGGGCACTGCGGGCATGTTCGCTCAGCTCAAGCGAACAGGGACAGGTCGAGGAATAGACGTAATCCAGATGGATGATCTTCGTCCGCTCGCCATCGTGATCCACGATTTCCAGAGCGATATCATAGTATTGATAGCCCGACAGGCCAGAACGCAGGCTTTGCACCTTCACCGGGAAGGAAAACCGCATCTGCAAACGTGCATCAAGGCTTTCGAGATCGGTGAGGTAATCATCAAGCGCCGCTTCCATCACTTCAAAGCTGAAAGTGCGTTCAGCGTGTTTGTAAAACGACCGCATGATCCGGGACATATTGATGCCCTTCTTGTCGGCATCCAGGCTGACGGTGCCGGTCACGCTGGTTTCCAGCGTCAGATCGCCATTGTCGCGGGTGTGAAAGCGAATCGGCAGGCGAAAATTGGAAATTCCGACGTGCTGGATCTGCTCATGGGCGCCGCGGATCAGGCTGGACGGCCCGTTCTGCAGGTCCGGCAGGGTCGCACGATAGCTGCTATCGGCCTCAAACTCCTCAGGGTAGTGGCGCGACAGATCGGGATAATTACCAACGGGTGCATCCGGCAGAAGTCGCGCAACCACAGGGTTTAGTTGAGCAATTTCGGTCTCGGTTGCCGTGCTGGCCCATTTGCGCAACAGCTCGAGTGCATCCTCTGCATCTGCTCGATCAGGCGCCTTGGTCAGATTACGCGAGTGAGAGTTCATGAAACAGAGACCTCCGCTGACGCTGCCCGATCATCAGGCAGCAGGATTAGTTTTAGTCTGTTACGCAGCAGATCGCAAAACAGATCATTCAAAAGCGTCGTGTTTTGCGCATTTACGGCGATTGACGCCAGATCCTTTTGGATCACGCTTGGCATCGGGGGCAGCGGCGACGCGCGCCCTGCCCCCTTATCGCCGTCGCTATTCAGCCGATCAGGCCTCCGCCACCGCCAGGGCCTGTGTCAGATCCGCGATCAGATCGGCGGCATCCTCAAGACCGACCGAAAACCGGACCAGACCAGGCGTAATGCCCAGTTCGGCCTTCAGCTCATCAGACAACCGCTGATGGGTGGTGGTGGCCGGATGGGTGGCGATGGATTTCGCATCGCCCAGATTGTTGGAAATCACCGGGATGGTCAGCGCGTTCAGGAACCTGAATGCAGCCTTCTTGCCGCCCTTGAGGTCCAGCGACAGCACCGTGCCGCCTTTGCCGCCCAGCTGGCGCTGCACCAGTGCGTATTGGGCATGGGTCTCAAGGCCGGGATACATCAGCCGGCTGAGTGCGGAATGACCGCTCAGCGCCTGCGCCAGTTCCAGCGCTGTATCGGCCTGGGCATTGACCCGCAGGGAAATCGTCTCCAGCCCCTTCAGCAGCGTCCAGGCATTGAACGGGCTGAGGCTGCCGCCGGTGTGCTTCATATAGGGTTCAACGGTGCCCCGGATGAACTCGCGCGTGCCAAGGATGACGCCGCCCAGCACCCGTCCCTGCCCGTCGATATGTTTGGTCGCGGAATAGATCACCACATCCGCGCCCTGCGCGATGGCATTGGAAAACACCGGCGTCGAAAACACGTTATCGACCACCACAGTGGCCCCGACCTCATGGGCCAGCTCGGCCACTGCGGCGATATCGATCACCTCAAGTGTCGGGTTGGACATCGACTCGAAAAACACCGCCTTGGTGTCAGGGCGCAGCGCTGCGCGCCACTGTTCAAGGTCGGTGCCATCGACAAAGGTCACCTCAACCCCGAACCGGGTCAGGATCGTCTCGAGAATATAGAGACAGGAGCCAAACAGAGCCTTGGCTGAAACCACATGGTCGCCTGCCTTCAGCATCGAGGTCAGCGCGCCATTGACTGCCGCCATGCCGGATGCGGTGGCAAAGGCGTCCTCGGCCCCTTCCAGCGCGGCAATGCGCTCTTCGAACATCGCCACCGTCGGGTTGCCATAGCGGGCATAGATGAATTCATCGGGGCCGGTCTCGATAAACCGCGCCTCGGCCTGTTCGGCGGTGTCGTAAACAAAACCCTGCGTCAGGTAGATCGCTTCGCTGACCTCATTGTACTGGCTGCGGCGGGTGCCGCCATGCACCAGTTTCGTGCGCTTGTTCCAGGTCTCGCTCATCTTCTGTCTCCTTGCGCGCGTTGCGCATTAAAAAACCCCCATTCGGCCAAGCGAAAGGGGGTCCTTCACATCCTGACCTCTTTAGCGGGATTGTTTTACGTGGCCCGCAATCCGGTAACAAATCGCCACGATATATCCGTCCCGGATAAGCCCAAACCGCCGTTTGGTCAAGTCCGCAGCTCGCAGATCGCGACACGCAGCGACACCACCGGGACGGGTCGCTGCGGCCCTGCCCGCGTCACTCGCTCTCGTCCACCTCGGCGTCCGGCATCGCATAGGCCTGAAAGACCCGCGCCTGTGTCATGAAAAAGGCAAACATCGCCAGCGACAGGCCAAAGGTCTTGAAATAAACCCAGGTGTCGGTGCTCTGCGTGCGCCAGATCAGCTCATTCAGGAGCGCCAGCGCGAAGAAGAAATAACACAGCCGCCGCGTAAGGATCATCCAGCCTGCGTCCTGCAGCGGCATCAGCTCATCCATCGCCACCTTCAGATAGCTTTCCCCCCGGATCAGACCAATCGCCAGCGCACCGCCCAGCAGCACATAAAGGATCGTCGGCTTCATCTTGAAGAACCGCTCATCATTGAACCAGACCGACAGCCCGCCAAACAGGATCACAATCACCAGCGTCCCGACCTGGAGTCTGGAAATATGACCGGTCAGCCGCCACAGTGCCAGGCTCGACAGCACCATCAGCGGAATGAAGGCCGCCGTCACCACGATAAAGCCCTTGTACTCCTGCCCGCCGATCATCAGCAGCTCATCGCGCAGGCGCAGGTAGCCGACAAAGAACAGCACCAGCGGGCCGTATTCCAGCACCAGTTTAAGGGTTCGGTTGATCGGTTTTCCCGCCATTTCTATTCCTGTTCTTAACCTGAATTCACCGGCGGTGATCGCCGAGGCCTGGCCGCTGTGCCAGCCGGATCAGCCGCCCATCTCCACTATCACGGCCCCCAGCGCGATCAAAGCCATCAGGGCAATCCGTCGCGGCCCCACGGTTTCCTTCAACACCAGCCAGCCGATAAGCGCAGCAAAGACCGTGGAGGTTTCGCGCAGCACCGCCGCCTCTCCCACCTTGTCCAGCCGCGTGGCCAGCATGACCGCCCCAAAGGAGCCAAAGGCGATAAGCCCGCCCAGCAGCCCCTTGGCCATGAGAGGGCCGGGGTCCGGGCGCGGCACCATCGCCCGCCAGCGCAGATAGGCATAGGGCGGCATCGCCAGCCCGTCGATGAAGAAGAACCACGCAAGAAAGGTGAACGGATCCGCCGTCGCGCGAATGCCATAGGCGTCATAGGTGGTATAGAGCGCCACAAAGACGCCGGTCGCCACCGCCAGCGCCAGGGCGCTGCCCAGGGTTTCGCGATTGTCGGTCAGATTGCGGTAATTGTAGAGCGCCAGTCCGAAAATCCCCGCCAGCAGCACCAGAACCCCCAGCCACTGCACCGCTGTAAAGCCTTCGTCAAACAGCATCGACGCGCCCAGCACGGTGAACAGCGGCCCGGTGCCGCGCACCACCGGATAGACCACCGTGTAGCTGCCCTTGCTATAGGCCAGCCCCTGCAGGATCTTGTAGAGCACATGGATCAGCCAGACGCCCGCAAAGATCGGCCACATATGCGGCTCGGGCCAGGGCACCACGAACAGCGCCAGCGGCAGGGCCATCAACCCATAGGAGAAATCAATTGCACCGCGCGACAGCCAGGGGTCATATCGCCCCTTTTGCAGCGCTCCGAACACCGCGTGCAGGATCGCCGCCATCAGCGCCAGCGCAAGCGCCGCATGATGCCCCGCCTCGGTCCCCTCCAGAGAGATCAGCCAGTCGCTCAACCGCAGTACCTTTGCTCCAGAACAGATCGCCGGGGGTTTTCCACCCCCGGACCCCCGAGGATATTTTCAGCCAGAAGATGCGGCTGGCGCGCGCGGCTCAGGAGGTTTCCAGCCCGGTCAGGGCGGCCGCAAATTCTTCGGGATCAAACGGGGCAAGGTCGTCGATCTGCTCGCCCACACCGATGGCATGGATCGGCAGGCCGAATTTATCCGCCAGCGCCACCAGCACACCCCCCTTGGCGGTGCCGTCCAGCTTGGTCATCACCAGCCCCGACACATCGGCCAGTTTCTGGAAGGTTTCCACCTGATTGAGCGCATTCTGCCCGGTGGTGGCATCCAGAACCAGCAGGGTGTTATGCGGCGCGGTCTCGTCCTTCTTGCGGATCACCCGGACAATCTTTGCCAGTTCTTCCATCAGATCGGCGCGGTTCTGCAGGCGGCCGGCCGTGTCGATCATCAACAGATCCGCCCCCTCTTCCTGCGCCCGTGTCATCGCATCAAAGGCAAGGCTGGCAGGATCCGATCCCTCGGGCGCGGTCAGGACCGGCACACCTGCACGGTCGCCCCAGACCTGCAACTGCTCCACTGCCGCAGCGCGGAAAGTGTCGCCTGCGGCGATCACCACCTTCTTGCCCGCGGCCTTGAACTGGCTGGCCAGCTTGCCGATTGTGGTGGTCTTGCCGGAGCCATTGACGCCCACCACCAGCACCACCTGCGGGCGTTTCTGGTAGATTGGCATCGGGCGGGCGACCGGTTCCATGATGCGGGCCACCTCTGCGGCCAGCAGCTCCTTGATCTCACGCGTCGAAAGCCGCTTGCCAAACCGGCCCTCGGCCATATTGGCAGTGACACGCAGCGCGGTATCGACCCCCATGTCGGCGGCAACCAGAAGATCCTCCAGCTGCTCCAGCATGTCGTCATCCAGCGCGCGGCGCGGCTCATCCGCCATACCGCGCCCTATCAGACGCCCCAAAAGCCCAGGCGCTGCCGGAACCGGGTCCGGAGTCGGCGCGGGCATCGGCTTCATCGCCGGTTTCGCCATCGGCTCTGCTCTGCGGGCGGGCTGTTCGGGTGTCTCTGCGGGGATCTCGGACGGCGCTTCAGACGGCACCTCCACTGGCGGCGCCTCTGGTGCCTCAACAGGCTGTTCAGACGGCACCTCGACAGGCGGTGCGGATGGCGGCACCTCGGGCGTCTTCTCCGGTGTGGGCTGTTGTGCGGCCGCGCCCTCTTCGACGATGGCATCAAGCCCTTCCTCAAGCTTGTTCGACGACTTGAACAGCCGGTCCTTCAGTTTTGAGAAAAACGCCATGTCGGTCTCCGCATATTGGGTCTGTGCGAGTTGTCACGCGGACACCTAATGCGGTTTTGCGGCAAGTGCAAAGCACCTCGGTGCGCCGGCTGCCACAAAACCGATGCAAGAGCCGGCCTAAGCCGCTACAGAAACGCCAGCAGAAACCCCGCCTGCGCCCCCCAGTAGAGCGGCCAGACCGCATAGGGCGTGAACCGCCGCGCCGGGTGATCCTCGGTCAGCACAAAGGTTTCAAAGGCCAGAACGATATCGGACGCCATGAAGGCGAGCGCCGCAGGCAGTACCAGCGCCAGCCCTTGCAGACTGCCCCCCAGCGGCAGGGTCAGGGCTGCCAGCCCCATGCTGATGATGATCGGTACATAGGCCAGCACCGGAGCTTTCAGGGCACCGGCACGCGGCGCCAGCAATCGCGCCATGGCGATGCCCGCCAGCGCCAGCACCACAACGCCGATCAGCTGCGGCATCTGCAATAGCCGCGCGGCCTCGCTGCTGTCCTGACCGAGGAACAGAAACACATAGACCAGATGCCCCGCTGCAAAGGCCCCGACCCCGGCCATGAAAGCGCCTTCGCCATCCCGCGACAGGCAGAAATCGCCAATGGCACAAAGCCCAAGCGCGAGGGTCAGCAGCACTGGCCCACCGCCAAGCCAGGCGGCAATCGCCAGCAGCAGCACCGCCAGGGTCTTGGTCGCGCTGCGCAACACGCTGGTCGGCCGCGCCGTCAGCCCCAGATACACAAGCGCAAATAGCGCCGCCGCGCCAATCAACGCATCCCCCATAGGGCTGTTTCCCAATTCCGGCATCCCACTCTCTCCCTCGCTCTGGCCAATGACCTCAGCCGCACCGATCTGCACCGATCTGCACCGGGCAACCACCTGAGGCTGCGGCTTTTTTCCGCACCGATGTTGCCCAGCGCACCGGCCCCGGTCAAAGGTGACGCCGCGCAACCCTGCGCCCGCGCCGCCGTGCCCGAGGCATCGCGCGATTCTGCCTGTCATCGCCCCCGCTGCGGAAACCATGGTCAGGGCGATACGGCTCTGGCACAGTCGATCCATGCGAATGCTCTGTCTGATTCTCTCGGCGATCCTGTTGAGCAGCGCCCTGCAGGGCCGTCCGGCCGCCGCCGGTGCGCCTCTGACAGCGGATCAGTTCGACCGCTACACCCAGGGCCGCACCCTGTTCTACGGTTTTGATGGCGTGCCCTATGGGGTTGAGCGCTATCTGCCCAACCGCCGGGTGATATGGTCGTTTCTGGATGGCCGCTGCCAAAACGGCGAATGGTATCCGCAGGCCGATCAGATCTGTTTTGTCTATGACGAGATCGGCACGCCGCAATGCTGGCAGTTTTCATTTGGCGACAACGGGTTAATTGCCCAGTTCGAAGGCGACCCGGAGGCAACCGAGCTTTACGAGGCGGAGGAGCTGGGCCAGGAGATGCTCTGCCTCGGCCCGGACGTCGGCGTCTGAGCGCGCGCCAGAGGCCGGCTCAGAACAGGGAGCCTTGATCCCCCGGGTCTGATGTGTCGCTCTTCTGGCTGGTGGATTTGGACCGGTCGTCCGACGATGGCGCGGCGGCGACCGCATCGGATTTGACGGCAGGGGCTGCTTCGCCACCTGCGGTCGTTGTTGCGGTCGTTGTCACGGTTGGGGTCACCTCGATCTCGGCGTCGGCAAATTCGATATGAAGCCGCGCCTGCGATGCCGCCTCTGCGGCGCGGGTGATCACCGTCTCGCCGCTGCGCACCACCGCATAGCCGCGCCGCAGCGTGGCCTTGTAACTCAGAATATCCAGCTGACGCCCGGTTGCCTCCAGCCGTTGCCGCTGCCGGTCCAACCGCTGTGCCTGCACGGTATCGAGCCGCTGGGCCAGCTGGCCGAGGCGGTCCTGCTGACGCACTAGATCCTGCCGGATCGGGCGCAGGCTCAACCTTGAAGAGAGGTTGCGCAGCCGGTCGCCACGGGTGCTGACCAATTGGCGCAGGGTGCTGGGACGCAGCGCAGCTGCCGCCTCGCTCAGCCGCAGGCGGCGACGCTCAACCCCCCGGATCAGCGCATCGGGCAATTTGTCCCCCCACAGATCCAGCCGTTGACGCGGGGTTTCCAGCAATGTGTCGGGTTTGGGCAGCGCGCGGGCCAGATCATTGAGCCGCTGGCGCCGCTGCTGCACCGCCAGACCAGCAGACCGCACCAGCCGCGCGCCCTGATTTTCGGTCCAGCCCATCAGCTCCAACCGCACCGGCACCGCCAGCTCTGCCGCCGCCGTCGGTGTCGGCGCCCGGCGGTCGGACACAAAATCAATCAGCGTGGTATCCGTCTCATGCCCCACGGCAGAGATCAGCGGAATCTGCGAGGCTGCGGCGGCGCGGGCGACGATTTCTTCGTTGAACCCCCAGAGATCCTCGATCGAGCCACCACCCCGGGCCACGATGATCAGATCGGGCCGCGGCAGCGCGCCGCCCGGTGTCAGCCGGTTGAAGCCGTCGATGGCGCGGGCCACCTCCGGCGCGCAGGCCTTGCCCTGCACGGCGACCGGCCAGACCAGCACCTTGCGCGGGAAGCGGTCGCGCAGCCGGTGCAGGATATCGCGGATCACCGCACCCGATGGCGACGTCACCACGCCGATGATCTGCGGCAGATAGGGCAGCGGTTTCTTGCGTTCCGGCGCAAACAGCCCCTCGGCCTCCAGCTGCATCTTGCGCTTTTCCAAGAGCGCCATCAGCGCTCCCTGCCCGGCAACCGCCACCTCGTCGACGTTCATGTTGTACTTGGACTGCCCGCCAAAGGCCGTCAGCCGACCGGTGACCACGACCTCCAGCCCCTCCTCCGGCACCACCGAAAGGCTGGAAATCTGCCCCTTCCAGGTGGTGCAGGCCAGCACCGAGCGGTCGTCCTTGATGTCATAGTAAAGATGTCCGGACCGCGCCTTGAATACCCGGCCCACCTCGCCGCGCACCCGGATCCGGCCGAAAGTGCCCTCCAGCGTGCGTTTCACCTCGCCGGAGATTTCCGAAACGGTGAATTCGGGGGCATTCTGCCCGGGCCGGTCAGCCGGGGTGGGATCGTCAAACAGGTCGGACATCGGCGGGCTGCTCTCCTGCGTCACAGGTGGTTCTTGTTTTGAAGTCGCGCGCAGCATAGAACCCGCCGCAAGCAAGGCAAGCCCCGGCAACCGCCGACGGCGCCATTGGTGCAGGCAGATCGGAGAACACGGACATGAACATCCTTATCCTCGGCAGTGGCGGGCGGGAACATGCGCTCGCCTGGGCGGTGATGCAGAACCCCAAATGTGACAAGCTGATCGTGGCACCGGGCAACGCGGGCATCGCCCAGATCGCCGATTGCGCCACCTTTGATATCGAGGACGGCGGCACCGTGGTGAGCTTTGCCGAGGAAAACGCCATCGACTTCGTCATCGTCGGGCCCGAGGCACCGCTGGCCGCAGGTGTTGCCGACCGGCTGCGCGAGGCGGGCCTTCTGGTGTTCGGCCCCTCCGAGGCCGCCGCAAAACTGGAAGCCTCCAAAAGCTTCACCAAGGAAATCTGCGACGCGGCAAACGCCCCGACCGCAGGCTACGGCCATTTCACCGACGCGGACGCCGCCAAGGCGCATGTGCGCGAGCACGGCGTGCCCACAGTGGTCAAGGCCGACGGTCTGGCCGCAGGCAAAGGCGTCATCATCGCGATGACCGAGGAGGAGGCCATGGCCGCCATCGACGACATGTTCGGCGGCGTCTTCGGCGGTGCGGGCGCCGAGGTGGTGATCGAGGAATTCATGGAAGGCGAAGAGGCCTCCCTCTTTGTGCTGGTGGATGGCGAGGACGTGCTGGCAATCGGCTCCGCGCAGGACCACAAGCGCGTCGGCGAAGGCGACACCGGCCTCAACACCGGCGGCATGGGTGCCTATTCTCCCGCGCCGGTTCTGTCGGCTGAGGTCGAAGCAAAGGCGATGGAAGAGATCGTGAAGCCCACTATGCGGGTGATGGCGGAACGCGGGATGCCCTATCAGGGCGTGCTCTATGCGGGTCTGATGATCAAGGACGGACAGCCCCGGCTGGTGGAATACAACGTCCGCTTCGGCGACCCGGAATGCCAGGTGCTGATGATGCGCCTCGGCGCCCAGGCGCTGGACCTGATGCAGGCCGCCGCCGAGGGCCGCCTGGGTGACGCGCAGGTAAACTGGGCCGATGACCATGCGATCACCGTGGTGATGGCGGCAGAGGGCTATCCCGGATCTTACGAAAAATTCACCGAGATCAAAGGCCTGGACGCGCTGCCCGAAGACAACAGCAATATGGTGTTCCATGCGGGCACCAAGGAACAGGACGGCAAGGTGCTCGCCGTTGGCGGCCGGGTGCTGAACGTGACCGCCCGTGGCGCTTCACTGCAAGAAGCCCGCGACCGCGCCTATGCGATGGTGGAGGGTGTCAGCTGGCCGCAGGGCTTCTTCCGCCGCGACATCGGCTGGCGCGCGCTGAAGTAAGACCGGCCGAGCAGGCACTCCCGTCTGTTTCAGAACCATCACAGATGGTTCAACACAGTTGGGCATGGCCGGGCGCTGCTGCGCCCGGCGGCGCAAGCGGCAAGCCCCGACGCCCAGTGAGGATACCGCACGCCGGGCTGTCCAGACCCGCCCGGTCGAATCCGACAGGACACCGCGCAAACTCCCCCCAGTCTGACGTTTTCGGCCACGTGCAGCGGTGGGGCGGGCCCTAGGTTGCAGGCGCGCCAAGGCGAGCCTCCCCTTTCGGGACCGGCACTCTCAGTTCCCGGTCTCGGATCCCCCGTCAGGCAGCTGCGCAATTGCCCTAGTCCCGCCTTTGAGCGAAGCGGAGTTCACTTTCGATGATCCTACGCGACAAACCCGGCCTGATGCAGCTGCTGTTTGCGCTGCGCGGCTCTGTCCTGCCCCGCATTCTGCCCCGTATCCTCGGCCTCTCCGCCCTGTCGGCGTTGGTGCTGTGGATTGACGCCGATATCACCCGCCTGCCCCATACCAATGCCGCGCCTTTTGCGGTCTTTGGCATCGCGCTCTCGCTGTTTCTGGGGTTTCGCAACAATGCCGCCTATGACCGCTGGTGGGAAGGCCGCAAGCTCTGGGGACAGCTGGTCGCGGACCTGCGCAGCCTCAGCCGTGAGGTGGACCTGTTTGTTGCCGACCCGCAGAGCCGACGCCGGATCCTGCGGCTGGCCCTTGCGTTTTTGCATCTGCACCGCATCAACCTGCGCAAAGAACGCGACACCAGCGCCGCAACCCGCTGGGCAGGCGACGATTTCACCACCGCGCCACATCCGCCCTGCGCAGCGCTCGACGCCCTTGCCGCGACGCTGGCCACAGCCGCCGACGATGGGTTTGCCCGCAAGGCGCTGGCCGAACGCACCGCCAGCATGGCGCTGGCTCAGGCGGGCTGCGAACGCATTGCCACCACGCCGCTGCCCTATGTTTATTCGCTGCTGGTGTTTCGCACGACCTACCTCTATTGCCTGCTGCTGCCCTTTGCGCTGATCGACAGCGCGGGCTGGCTGACACCGATTTTCGTCGGCATTGTCGCCTATGTCTTCTTCGGCCTTGCGGAGGTGACCGAGGAGCTGTCTCACCCCTTTGGCGAAACGGTGAACGGCCTGCCGCTGGATGCCATCTGCCGGACCGTTGAACGCAGCCTGGCCCCAAAGCTGGGCGAGGAGGTACCGCCACCGCTGCAACCGATCGACTATTACCTCTCCTGACACGCCGACAGGATCAGCATGCCGGCTGGCAAGCACCTGTTTTCACGCTGCCTTCACTCCGCTAAGATCCTTGTAACAGCGACCGCCCCCGCTCCCGAAGGCTCAGCCCTGCCGCGGAGCTGCGGTCGCCGCGACAGGCAGGACATATGCAGGAACAGCAGGACCAGATGACGGCCAATAGCCAGCAGCCCCGCCCCGGCCTCGACGTCGGCACAGCGCCCATGGGCGATCCCGGCGTCGAGACGCTCGACCAGCTCTTTGCCACCCGTGACCTGATGCAGCTCGCCTATGATTTCCTGCCGGTGGGGATCGTTGTCACCGAAAACCGCGTCCTGCGCGACTGCAACCGGCGGTTCTGCGAGATGTTCGGCTACACCCGGCTGGACCTACTAGATCAGCTCTTTGCGTTTCTCTATCCATCGCAGGAAGAATTTCTCAACCTGCGCAACCGGGGAAATGACACATTGGGAGCCGGCGCGCCCTATTGGGACGAACGGGTGATGCGGCGCAAGGACGGCAGCCTGTTCTGGGTCCGGGTCCGTGGCCATAGCTTCACACCGCAAGAGCCGCTGGCACGCGCGGTCTGGAGCTTTGCCGATCTGTCCCGATCCCGGCCCTATCAGCCCCTGACCCGGCGCGAACGCGAGGTCTATTCGCTGCTGTGCGAAGGCAAGACCAGCAAGGAAATCGCCCGAAGTCTGGAGCTGAGCTACCGCACCGTCGAGGTTCATCGCGCCCGGCTGTTGAAGAAGGTCGGCGTCAGCAATACCGCCGCGCTTTTCTCCTCTCTGGGTGACATCGACGGCGCCCATGTGGTGGGCACGCCCAGCCCGTGACCGCGTGAAATGCGCTTGCAATCGCGCCGGGGCCCGCAAGATCCAACCGCTGTCACGGGCTGGGCGCGGGTTGATCCGCCATAGCCCTCCCCGGTTCCGGTTCCGGTTCCGGTTCCGGTTCCGGTTCCGGTTCCGGCAAAGATCGCGCCTCATGCTGCCGAAGTCGATCACGGGGCCGAGCGTCGGCACAAATTCCGCAGGCCGGGCCGATCAGATCAGCCCGCGTCCCTGATCGTACCGGGTAAGGCGCCAATGTCACGAAGGGTGACCGCAGGGGCCGACGCTGGCCCGGCACCTTTGTCGCAATGCCCGCGCGCTATCGGAACAGCGTGAAGACCGGATCGCTGAAGCCGCTCGACGCCAGATCACTGTTCAGCCCGCTCAGCAGCAGGAAGCGGTTTCTGAACTCGTCCAGCTTGTCAGGCTTCAGAAGATCCGCCGGATGGCTGGTGCCAAAAGACGACTGCGCACGTTCTTTCATCTCATCGACCTGGCGATCCACGTTCAGCTGGCCAAAGCTGGATGGCAGGCCCAATGCCGTCTCAAACACCGCTTTCAGCGGCGGTGAGCCGATGATGCCGAACCAATGGGCATCTTCGCTGCCACCGGCATCCGCGATCGCTTGCAGCTCGCGCTCCAAGGCAAGGGCAAGGCGCATGTTGGGGTCACTCTCCCCGATGGCGGCCTCAAAATTCCGATCCTTGTAGAGGCCAGCGATCTCCTCAGCGAAACCAGCGGGATAGGTGCGGTCATTGGTACCGGGGTTAAAAGCAAAGGCATGCGCCATGGCCTTCAGATTCGGATCCCGGTGCAGGTTTGCATAAGAAATTTCGGAGGACAGATCCGATTCAAAAGCCCTGATCATCACGTCAAAATCAAGTTCCCGCTCGCTGATGTTGAACACATCCAGCCCCGCCTCAAAGGCATCGAAATCAAATACGAACCGCCGTGGCAGCTCATAGCCCGCCAATTTACCGTCGACCTCATCGGCCAGCACCTTCATCCGGCTTGGCGCGGTGGGCCATTCGTTCTGAAACGCCTCGGCAAAGTTATAGAACGCAAGATTTCCGGGCTGATTCACAAAAGAGCTTGGGTCCGAGAGATCGGACACCAGCACATCACGGATATAATCCTCGCCGGGGTTGCTCAGGTTGAACTGCTCCAGCACATCCGCGAGCAGCTCAGGCTGCGACAGCAGCTCGTCGGGGCTGGTGAAACTGTTGATATCGGGGATCCCGAAACCAAAGGCGCGCGACATCGCCAGATAGCGCGGATCCTCCTGCTGGTTGACGGGCGATTCCGGATCATAGGGGTTTGATTCCAGCATCCGCTTGAGGAAGATCGAGTTGGTATATTCCAGATCGAAACTGTCGACGACTGCCTTCAGCAGATCCTCATTTGCCAGCAGCTCATCCGCATTGGCCGGACCATTGCCATCGTTCACGGCGAGGAATTCGCCCACCAGCGCCTCCATGCTGGTGCTGTAATCCGGCGGCCGGTTGAATTCGAACGCCTTGGCAAAATCCGCCAGTTTCGTATCGCTCAGCCGGTTCACAAAAGAGTTCGGATCGGTGGTATCGGATTCCAGGACCCGCATCAGAAAGAACTCGTTACCGGCGTATTTCTTCAGGCCAAAGTCATCCAGAGCCTGATTGAGCAGGGTCTGGTTCGACAGCAGATCCTCCGGGCTGGCGACCGTCACATAGGGTTTTTCTATGCTTGTGCTCGGCAGCTGCGGGCCGCTCTCACTGCCAAAGCCAAAGGTCTGCGCAAGACCAAGATAGCGGCTGTCGTTCAGCCGGCTGGCAAAAGAGGTGGGTTCAGACAGATCTGATTCCAGCACCTTCTTGATGAAGGCGCGGTTGTTGATGTCCTCTTCCAGACCAAAGGCGCCCAGGGCAACCTTCAGCACGTTATAGTCGCCGAGCAGCTGATCGGCGGTCTGGATATTGTCGATTTTCCGCGTGAAGTCCTGCACCGCGCGATCAATGATCGGCGATTTTTCAAAAATCTCCTGCTGCTGGGCGCGGGTTCGGTCCAGAAAATTCCATCCGGCGATACCGGTTCCCAGCACATAGGGTGAAAAGGTCACGCGCCTGTCTCCTGCTTGCAAACGGGTTCCGCCACCGGCTGCGACAGCGCAATCCGGGGGGTGTCTTAATCAAGAGAATACGCGCAAAGTGGTGAACAAATCTGCAACGCAGGGGCGCACTGCGGCAACAGCCGGCAAGAAAATAAACCCAACTTTACCGAAGCGGCGCCGAGCATCTGCCGCCTGCCCGCTCAGTCGGCCTGAACCGGCCCCTCGCACCGCAGCGCCGCCGCCAGACCCGTCGCAGGCAAATATGCACCAATCTCCCGGCTGATCACGCGACCTGCCACAAGGGTGCTGACCATGATCCGGCTCCACCCGGCGTCCACAGTCAGCAGCTGCGGGCCATCGCCGCAGTCCCGCAGCCCCGAGGTGATAAAACCCTCCCCGATGCGATGGTTCGTCAGCCCGGACCGCTGTGCGACCTGATGCAGCGCACCGTCGCGATAGCGCCAGATCCGTAGGGTTTTCGCCAGATGAGGACGGTCGATATAGGCGATCTCGATATGGCCGTCGCCATCCAGATCAGCCGCCGCGATCGGGGCCAGCCAGCGAAATCTCGTGCCGATATGCGGCGTCGCTGCCATCTTGCGCAGCGCCCCGTCATGCAGACCATAGATCGCCAGCTGCGCGCCCTTGCCCGGATCGCTTTCGACCACCACCACCTCCGGCAGCGCATCGCCCGTCACATCCCAGAGCCGTGGCGCCAGGTCCTCGAAGACCGCGCCAGCGACCGGCAGGGCCACACGATGGCGGGTGCCCCGGCTGTCCTGCACCACCAGGGCCGAATACTCGATGTGATCGCCCAGCACCCCATGCGGATAATGCGCGGTGGGTGCGGCGAATTCAGCACTCGTCAGCCGGAGCGGATCCTGCGCCGCCGCAGCCGAAACCATTGCGGACAGCAGCCCGCCTGCACAGATCGCCCGCGCCAATGCGCCAGGAATGGCAGGGCCCGCCCCGGACCCCGCCCGCCACGGGCGCAGCGCCTGACCTGCGCGGCGTCGAGACAGGGGCCAGGCGCGCCACAGATGACGCCGCGCCTGCGGCCCCAGCCGCATCAGATCTGTTTTTCGGGCATATGCACCACGAGACCGTTCAGATCATCCGTCACCTTGATCTGGCAGGTCAGACGCGAGCGCGCGGGATCCGGCTCATAGGCGAAATCCAGCATATCCTCTTCCATGTCGTCCTTGGCGGGGAGCTTCTCAACCCAGGCGGCATCGACATAGACATGGCAGGTCGAACAGGCGCAGGCGCCGCCGCAATCCGCTTCGATCCCGGGAATATTGTTGTCGCGCGCCCCTTCCATCACGGTCAGGCCATTGGCCACATCCACAACATGTTCGGCACCATTGTGTTCGACATAAGTGATCTTTGCCATCGTCAGCTGCATCCTTTTTCGCGTTGCGTCCGAGGTTGTAGCCAACCGCTGGCCACCGCGCCAGTCAGAAACCACCCGCGGGGCAAAACTCCTGCACCGCGTTGCACCAGGCCCCCGCCCTCCCTGCGTCCTCCCCCTTTGGGTTGGTGGCCGGTCACGCGCCTCAGCTGAGCCATCAGAGCATAGCACACCAACAGGCCCGGCGATAACGGGGCTTTGCGCTGGGGCGCGAACTGCGGTAGCCTAGCCCCGGATGCGCTCCGACGCGGGGCCATCCCGGCATCACGGCTGCCGGTATTTCGACACAGGTGTTTCGACACGGGGACTTTGTTCATGTCTGACCTCTTGCGCCCGCACGGGCCCTGGCTGGGGCAGGCCTTTTTGCGGCATATCTGCCGAGGCACAGTCCTGCCGGCCACGGCGGGGCTGGTGATGCTGCTTGCGGCCTGTACCGCGCCACAGACCGGTGGCAGCAGCCTGCAGGTGTCGCGCAATGCTCCCGCCGCCCCGCCCGGCGCTGCCCCCGGCAGCTGCTGGGGCACCCATACCACACCCGCCGTGATCGAAACCGTCACCGTTCAGGTGATGACCCGACCGGCCAGAACCGCCGCCGACGGGCAGGTGCTGGAACCGGCGCGGTTTCGCCGCGAGACCCGACAGGATATCGTGCGCCCGCGCCGCGAAAGCTGGTTTGAAACCCCCTGCCCGGTGGATATGACACCGCAATTCGTCGGCTCGGTCCAGCGTGCCCTGGCGGTGCGTGGCCTCTACCAAGGCCAAATCACCGGCATCCTGGATCGCGACACCCGCGCCGCCGTGCGCAAATTTCAGGAACGCGACGGGTTTGACAATGACCAGCTGTCACTGGTCAGCGCCCGCAGACTGGGGTTGGTAGCCGTTGAGAACTGATCCCCGCCCCGCCCCGTCCCCTAGCACCGAAGGTCTGATATGAGCCCATCGCCAGCCACCGGTGCCCTGCACAGTTCGGGCAGCTCCTCCGGCAACAGCACCGGTCGCGCGGCCTCCTCGGCCCGCCGCAAATGGCTGTTGCCCGACCGCGGGTTCCTCTCTGGTGCCTCCGACCGGTTGCTGGAAATGCTTGACAGCCAGGCCAGTGAAGTCCTCCTGCAGGCTGGCGAAGAACTGTTTGAACAGGGGGATGAGGGCGACGCGCTCTATGCCATCGTCAGTGGCGCGATTGAATTCTCCACCCTGTCCTCTGCCGGGCGCAAACTGTCGCTGGACATCATGCGCCCCGGTGCCGTCTTCGGCGAGATCGCCCTGTTTGACCCCGGCCCCCGCACCGCGACCGCAACCGCGCTGGAGCCCAGCCGCCTGCGCCGACTGCGCAGCGGCGACGTGCTCGCCAAGCTGCAACACCATCCCTCGCTCGCCGGAGATCTGCTGCGCCTCGCTGGTCAGCGGATGCGCTGGATGAACACGCAATACAGCGAACAGGTGTTTCTGCCGATGCCGGTGCGGCTGGCGCGCAAACTGCTGTATCTCACCACCGAAGGCGGCGACGGGCGGCTGTCGCTGTCACAGAGCGAGCTGGCTGAATTTGTCGGCGCCACCCGCGAGGCGGTGTCCAAAACCCTGTCGCAGTGGAAACGCAGCGATGTGATCGACATCAGCCGTGGCGGTCTTACCATTCGCGACCGGGCTGCGCTGCGGCTGCTGTCGGACCCCGACATCGGCTGACAAAGCCGCAGGCTCGGATCTCCGCAGGCCCCGGATCCTCCCCACGCACCTTTTCCCAAAGACTGCCCTCGCCAGCCGGGGAGCACGCCGCGCGCGGGATCGGCAATCGGACAAATCTTAATCCATTGTGAACTGGGTTACAGACCAGACCGCTCCGGGCAGGGCATGGTCATGACAGGATGCCGTTATCCGTTCCATCCCAACGGCATCCTGTCCCATCAAGAGCCATGTGTCACGGCACATGGCTCGACGGGACCCAGGGACATCCGCCGGGCGCAACCGGGGACCAATGCGCCATCTGGGGCGGCGGATATCTACGAACAGCTTGTTGGATCGAACAGAAGGTGCCTGGGGGGTGCCTGGGGTCATTGGACCCATGTGCAGACGCCTCCCGTCGGCGTGAGTCCGTGACACGCCGGACCTGTGGGCCGGGGGCAATTTCGCCACCCTGTGATGATCCACGCAAAAGGGCCGAGCATCCCTGCCCGGCCCTTTTGTTATTGTATCTGCTTGTTATGGTATCTGCCTTACGCGCACGTCAGGCGCCTGTCTGCGGCCTGTCTGTGGCAGGTGACCGGACAGATCGGGCCGCCCACCGACGGGCGGCCCTTGACGGATCACTCCGACAGGTTCAGCGCCACGAACCGCGGCTCACCGGCACGGCGCACCAGCAAGAGCAGCGACTTGCGACCGGCTTCCTTGGCTTCGTCGATGCGCGCTTCCAGCTCGCTGATCGAGGTCAGTTTCTGCTGGCCCGCCTCGGTGATCAGATCGCCGGCACGCATGCCTTTTTCCCAGGCTTCCGAACTTTCATCCACCGAGGTGATCACCAGACCATCCATGCCATCGGGCACGTTCAGCTCGCTGCGCTGCTCATCGCTCAGACGGCTGACGGTCAGACCCAGCAGCTGTTTCTCCGCCATATCCGGCGCGCTGTCATCACCAGCGGCAGGCGTGCTCTGGCGCTGCGCATCTTCGCGACGGCCGAGGGTCACGCGCAGGGTTTCGGTCTTGCCTTCGCGGAACACCCGCACCCGCACGGCTTTGCCGACTTCGGTATTGCCGACCTGACGCACCAGACCGCGGGTGTCCTTCACATCGACCCCGTCAAAGGACAGGATGACATCACCTGCCAACAGGCCGGCCTCTTTCGCCGGGCCTTCCGGCACATCGGTCACCAGCGCGCCCTTGGCACTGTCCAGCCCCATTGCCTCGGCCACATCGGTGGTCACATCCTGAATGCGCACGCCCAGCCAGCCGCGGCGGGTTTCGCCGAACTCTTTCAGCTGGTTCACCACCTTGCTGACCACATTGGAAGCCATCGAGAAACCGATCCCGATCGAGCCGCCGTTGGGCGACAGGATCGCCGTGTTCACACCGACGACCTGACCATCCATGTTGAACAGCGGTCCGCCGGAGTTGCCCCGGTTGATCGCCGCATCGGTCTGGATATAGTCGTCATAAGACCCCGACAGCTCGCGGTTGCGCGCTGACACGATCCCGGCAGACAGCGAGAAGCCCTGCCCCAGCGGGTTGCCCATCGCGACAACCCAGTCGCCAACGCGGGCCAGATCACTGTCGCCAAATTTGACAAAGGTCAGCGGCATCGGCGCATCGACCTTCAACAGCGCGATATCGGTGTTGGGGTCAGTGCCAACCACCTTTGCGGGCAGCGGCTGCGACGGCTGGCCTTCACCGGGGAAGAATTCGATCTCGATCTCATCGGCTTCTTCGATCACGTGGTTGTTGGTGACGATATAGCCATCTTCAGAAATCACAAACCCCGATCCCAGCGCCGAAGAGCGGCGCGGACGGTCGCCCTGATCGCCGTTGCGGTCCTGAAACTCCCGAAAGAAATCCTCAAAAGGTGAGCCCTCGGGCACGATGCCCTGCGGACCGGTGCGTCCCTCAACAACAGTTGTCGTGGTGATATTCACCACCGCCCGGCTCACCTTGTCGGCCAGCGGGGCCAGGCTTTCAGGCCGGGCCTGGGCGATGGCCACCTGCGCCAGCACCATCAGGGTGCTGATCATGGCCAGCCAGAGCAGGCGCCACTGCGTCGCCTGCTGCGCGGGGGCGCGGGCAAGGGCGCGGGCGCCGCTGATTGTGTTGTTCTTTGCCTGTGGCTGCACGAAACTACTCCTTAGTTGTCGCCATATTCCATATCCTGCGGCGGGCCTGGGCGGGCGGGCGCCTCTGGATCCGCTGCGGGTCATGGGCGTTAATGTAGTCTTTCCAAGAACCGTCACAACGAATGTTGCACGTATTCAATTCGAAGTGAAACCCGGTGAGCTGCCGCCGGGGAAGCTTTTACAGAAAAGGGGCCAGCCTCACGGCCAGCCCCTGTCTGATGTCTCGTCAATCCACGCAAAGCTTCTGCGGGCCGATCATTGCTGCGCAGCCGCTGCCGGTTTGCCGCTTGAGGATTTCAGATAGTTGAAAAACTCATTGTTCGGCGACAGCACCATGGTGGAGTTCCCGGCCTGCAACGAGGTCGCATAGGCATTGAGCGAGCGGTAGAATTCAAAGAACTCCGGGTCCGCGCCATAAGCCTGCGCAAAGATCGCGTTGCGTTCGGCGTCCGCTTCACCGCGGATGATCTCCGCTTCGCGCTGCGCATCTGAGACCAGCTCAACCACGGTCCGGTCAGCCTGCGCCCGGATCCGCTGGGCGGCCTCGTTACCACGGGCACGCTCATCGGTCGCTTCGCGCACACGCTCCGCCCGCATCCGCTCAAAGGTCGCGTCGAGGTTTTCGGTGGGCAGGTCGGTCCGCTTCAGCCGCACGTCGATGATGGTGATCCCCAATGAACGGGCATCGCTGATAGCCCCGTTGCGGATCCGCAGCATCAGCGCCGCCCGGTCCGAGGACAGGATGTCGTTTGAGCTGACAGAGCCGAGAATCTCACGGGTTTGCGCCCGCAGGATCGAGTCCAGCCTGTTTTCAGCCGTTGCGATACCACCGGCACCCACCGCCTGACGGAACCGGTTCACATCGGTGATCCGATAGCGGGCAAAGGCATCTACCACCAGACGGCGGTCATCCGACGGGGTGATTTCCAGTGGGTCGATATCCCGGCTCAGAATGCGGTCGTCATAACGCACCACTTCCTGGATCAGCGGGATCTTAAACGCCAGCCCCGGCTCTTCCTTGACCGAGACAACCCGGCCAAACTGCAGAACCAGCGCCTTTTCGCGCTCGTCGACGATGAACACCGACGACAGTGCAGTGATCGCCACAATCACCAGCGCGGGCAGCAAGAGAGTTGATTTACGCATCAGTTGCTTCCTCCACGGCGCAGTTCATTAAGCGGCAGATATGGCACCACGCCCTGTCCTTCGCCGGTTTGCTCATCCAGGATGATCTTGTCGACGCGGCTCAGCACCTTCTCCATGGTCTCGATATAAAGACGCTTGCGGGTCACATCCGGGGCCTTTTCATATTCGGTCAGAACCGCAGAGAAACGGCTGGCTTCACCCTGGGCTTCGTTCACGACACGTGCACGATACCCTTCGGCTTTCTCCAGCAGTTCCGCCGCCTGACCACGGGCCTCGGCCAGCGCGTTGTTAGCATAGGCATCCGCTTCGTTCTGGCGCCGGTCACGTTCCTGTTCAGCCGCCTGAACATCCCGGAACGCCGCGATCACCGATGCGGGCGGGTCGGCCTTGTCAAAGTTCACCCGGATGATGTTGATCCCACTGTCATAGTCATCCAGCGTGAACTGGATCAGGTCCTGCAAACGCGAGGCAATCGCGCCCCGGTCCCGGTTCAGGATCGGCGCCAACTCGGACTGGGCGATAATCTCGCGCATTGCCGATTCCGACACCGCGCGGATCGTGGTGCGGGCATCGCGCAGGTTGAACAGGTATTTCGCCGGATCATTGATGTTCCAGACCACCTGAAAGTCGATATCGACGATGTTCTCGTCGCCGGTCAGCATCAGCCCTGCATCGGAGCTGATACCGCCACCGACGCCGATGTCTTCGGTCTGCTCACGGGTCACCGGCAGGATTTCCTTGGTCACCAGCGGCCAGGGCGCGAAGTTCAGGCCCGGCTGCCCGGTTGCGGAATACTCCCCAAGGAACAGCTCAACCGACTGTTCCTCCGGCTTCACCGTGTAAAAGCTGGCAAAAGCCCAGAAGCCAACCGCAGCCAGCGCGCCCAGCGCAAGGGTGCCCTTGGTCAGCTGCGGGCCACCGCCGCCGCCAGCACCACCGCGACCGCCGCCGCCGGTGCCACCACCGCGACCGCCCATCAGAACGCGCAGCTGCTCCTGGCCTTTCTTGACCAGCTCGTCGATCTCGGGGATCTGACCTTCATCAGGACGACGTCCGCCGCCCCGGTTGTCGTCACCGCCCTGGTTGTTGCCTCTGTTGCCTGAGCCGCCAGAAGAGCCGCCGCCCCCCCAGGGGCCACCATTATTGCCCGCCATATGTGTCCAATCCCTATCTTGCCGCCCATCGCGGCTTGGTGTTCTACCTGTGTGTTCTGCCTGAAAAATCAAGCCGTCCGCACCGGTGTCTTCATCGTGACCAGCTCTTCCGACATCGTCGGATGCACCGCCACGGTGCGATCAAAGTCTTCTTTTGTTGCGCCCATTTTTACGGCGATGCCAGCCAGCTGGATCATTTCACCCGCGCCGGGGGCGACAATATGACATCCCAGCACCTTGCGCGTAGCCTTGGAGACGATCAGCTTCATCAGCACCCGCTGCGCCCGCCCGGCAAAGGCCTGCTGCATCGGTTTGAAGGAGGTCGCATAGACCTCGATCTCCTCCTGCTCTGCCGCCGCTTCCTCGCTCAGCCCCACGGTGCCCATTTCCGGCTGGGTGAAGATCGCCGTCGGTATAAGGTCATGGTCCGGGCTGGTCGGATTGCCGTTGAACACCGTCTCGACAAAGGCCATGCCCTCGCGGATGGCGACCGGTGTCAGGTTCACCCGGTTGGTCACATCCCCCACCGCATAGATCGAGGGCACGCCAGTCTGGCTGTACTGGTCAACCACGATGGCGCCCGCGCGATCACGGGCAACGCCCAGATCCTCCAGGCCGAGGTTGTCGGCATTGGGGCTGCGTCCGGTGGCGAACATCACCTGATCGAACAGGTTCTCATCGCCATTGGTCGCTTTCACCCAGATCTTGTCGCCCTCTTTGCGCATCTCCAGCACATTGGTGCCCAGATGCAGATCAATACCGGACTGGCACATCTCTTCGGAGATCAGCCCGCGTGCCTCATCATCAAAGCCGCGCAGGATCTGCGCACCGCGATAATACTGCGTGGTCTTGACCCCCAGCCCGTTCATGATGCCGGCAAATTCGCAGGCGATATAGCCGCCGCCGACAATCAGCATGGTTTCGGGCAGTTTCTCCAGATGGAAGATCTCATTCGAGGTGATCGCCAGCTCCGAGCCGGGGAACTCCGGCGTGATCGGCCAGCCACCGGTGGCAATCAGGATATGTTTTGCCGTCTTGCGGGTGCCATCGGCCAGTTCGACCGTATGGGCATCCGCCAGTTTGGCACGCTGATCAAAGGTCTCGACCTCGTTGTTTTTCAGGATGTTCCGATAGATCCCTTCCAGCCGGTCCAGCTCGACGTGCAGTTTGGTCTTGAACCGATCCCAGTCAAAGCTGCCGGGCGACAGATCCCAGCCATAGGCCTGCGCGTCCTCGACCATCCCTGCGTATTCGCTGGCAAACACCATCAGCTTCTTCGGCACACAGCCCCGGATCACACAGGTGCCGCCGTAACGGTCTTCCTCGGCCAGGGCCACCTTCACGCCCTGCTGCGCAGCCACCCGCGCCGCACGCACCCCACCGGAGCCGCCGCCGATAACAAAGAGATCGTAATCAAAGCTCATATAAGTCGCCCTTCTCATATCTTGCGCGAGGTATCCCATAGCGCAGAGGTAATTGCCAGTCTCGCAGGTGGGGACACTGCGCCCTGATTGTTATGCCCAAGGGCGGTTTAGTCGCGAAACCGTGAAAAGCGCGTGAAGAGGCCGGCCGGATCACTCAGCAGCGCGATGTATCACCAGATTAAACCCCTCCGGTGGAGTTGGCGGGGCAAAATAGCTACTGAAAAGGTGAAACTGCGCTTCGGTTGCTGCAAAGGGGTGTTTTCCCCCGGCGTTGCGCAGCCGCAGACGCTCCAGACAGATATCATCGGGGACATCCAGCAGATGCAGCTGATGGGCGGCGCCGGTCTGATCCAGCAGATCCCGCATCCAGGCGCGGGTGTCGATCGTATTTGCAGGGAAGTCCAGCACGACCGAGATCCCGGCCTTCAGCAGCGATGCAACATGCGGCGCCATGACAGCACGCAGCTTTGCCGCGCAGCGCATGTAATCCGCAGGTGACGCTATCTGATCGGCGAACAGACCGTCCAGCCAGTTATCCTCTGCCAGCAGGACAGTCGCAGGTTCCGCTGCCAGACGCGAGGCCAGCGTGGATTTTCCAGCCGCGATCTTTCCGCAGAGCAGGTGAAGCATGGGCGCCGAAGGTTTCGCTTGGGATTGAGACATGGTTACCGCCGATCAGGACAAAACAAAGCTGCTTTCACCTCAATCCATCAGATCCGTGAACAGATTCTCGGTCTCGACAAAATCCAGCCGGTCGATTTCCACCGTGCCCTCATTGATGTCGCGCACCTCGACCCTGCCATCGCCATAGCCGACCACCACGGTGTCACAGATATCTACGAACAGCCCGTTCTCGACCACGCCGGGGATCTGGTTCAGCACCAGCGCCATCTGCCGCACATTGCCGATCCGGTTGAGATGCAGATCCAGAATATGGTTGCCCTCATCGGTCACCAGCGCCGCATCGCCGTTCATCCGCAGCGTTGTCTTGCGGCCCATCACGTCCATCGCCACCAGTGTCTCCTCCAGCAGCGCCTGCGTGGTCTGCCAGCCAAAGGGGATCACCTCCACCGGCAAGGGAAAGGCGCCGAGCGTCTCGACTTCCTTGGCCTTGTCGGCGATCACCACCATCCGGTCCGAAGCAGTGGCGACGATCTTTTCCTGCAACAGCGCGCCGCCGCCCCCCTTGATCAGGTTCAGATCCCGGTCGAACTCATCAGCGCCGTCAATGGTCAGATCCAGCCATTTCGCCTCATCCAGCGAGACCACCTCGATGCCCACTTCCAGCGCCAGCTCCGCCGTACGGCGCGAGGTCGGCACACCCTTGATCCGCAGCCCGTCGGTCTGCACCATCTCACCCAGACAACGCACCAGCCAGGCCGCCGTCGACCCGGTCCCGAGCCCAACCCGCATCCCGTCCTCGACCATCTCCGCTGCCCGTTTGGCGGCAACGAACTTGGCCTTGTCGATAGGCGATAGTTCTCCTGTCATGGCAGCATCTCCCTGAAGCTATCTTCTGGTGGTATAAGCCTAATCCACCCCCGGCGCGAGAGGCCAGCGCCCGCGCGCACGTTTTCGCAACACGGGCATAAAATGCAGTTCCAGAATACGGGCAGAAAAACGGGCATGATACCCGGCAGGATATCTGGCCAGACGATCGTGGCAGGTCAGCGCGATGTGTTCAGGATCTCGGCAAGCGTCGCGTATTCCTCCCGGTAGTCGAAGGATCCGAACTGCCCGCCGATCCGCACCGCCAGATAGAACAGCACACTCAACAGCAGGGCCGTCGGCACCGTCACCAGCGCCAGGGGCCAGCGCTGTGTCACCGCGTCATGCAGCATCGCGACAAAGAACTTCCAGTCGCAGCGCGCCCGGTCCCAGCGATCACCGCCCACCGCATAGCCGAAATCATGGTGCCGCCAGCTGGCGTCGCAGAAAAACCAGCTTGCGGTGTCGGTAATCAGCGCCCGCAGGCGATCCGGCAGCCAATAGGGGCCAACCCCATTGCCGAACCGCAGTTTCTGGGCCTCTGTCAGGTCATCAAAAGAAGGGCGCGACATCCGCTCTCACCTGTTTATCCTTGCAGCCAATTCCGCATATTGCGCCGCACAGTAGGATCACGGACATCGGGAATTCAACCGTCCGGCGCATCATTCGCGCCGCCACCTGTGCCAGCTTCTACGCAAACTGCGTGTTTCCTATTGGAAACGTCGGAAACGGGCGTTACCCATGGCGGCGGAGATCTTAGAATGGTTCCACGATGGACAAGTATCGCCTGCATTACGCCCCCGACAATGCCTCGCTGGTGATCCGGCTGGCGCTGGAAGAGATGGGCCTCAGCTATGACACCGCGCTGGTCGACCGCCGCGCCGGTGCGCAGAATAGCGCTGCCTATCGTGCGCTCAACCCCACCGGGCTGATCCCGGTGCTGGAGACCCCCGACGGTGCGATCTTTGAAACCGCCGCCATCCTGCTGTGGCTGGGCGACACACACCCCGAGACGGCGCTGGTGCCCGCCCCCGACAGCCCGCAGCGCGCCGCCTTCCTGAAGTGGCTGTTTCATGCCTCCAACACGCTTCATGCCGATCTGCGCATGTTGTTCTACCCTGAAAAATACATCGGTGCGGCGCCGGACGACCAGCGCCGGCTTCAGGCCATGCTAAAGGTCCGCATCGCGGCGCATCTGCGCAATCTGGACGCCGCCTGCGCAACCGCGCCGACCTTGTTCATCGGTCCCTCCGCCAGCGATGATCGCGCCGGTCCCAGCGCACTTGCGCTCTATCTGGCCTGTATGATGCGCTGGATGGCGCTCTATCCGCGCAACAGCGACCGCAGCTGGTTCCGGCTGAGCGACACCCCGGACCTCGCCCGGCTGCTCTCCCGGCTTGAGACCCGCGCCAGCACAGTTACTGCCGCCAGGGCCGAAGGCCTTGGCCCGACCCCGTTTACACAGCCACATCTCGCGCAGCCGCCAGAAGGATCAGCGACCTAATGTTTCTCTCCGTCTTCGACATGTTCAAAGTGGGCATTGGCCCGTCCTCCTCTCACACGATGGGGCCGATGGTGGCCGCCGCGAAGTTTCTGGACCTGATGCGCGCCTCGCCCTTCGACTTTCACGGGCTGCGCGCCTCGCTGCATGGCTCGCTTGCCTTCACCGGTGTCGGCCATGCCACCGACCGCGCCACCATCCTCGGGCTTGGCGGCTTTGTCGCTCATGACTATGACGACGCCAAGGCCGAGGCCTTTCTGGCGGAGCTGGACAAGACCCATAAAATGCACCCCGAGGGTCTGGGCGCGCTGCATTTCGACCCCAAGGCCGACATGATCTTCGATTATGATCACGCCCTGCCGGGCCACGCCAACGGCATGATCCTGATGGCCACCGATGCCCAGGGCGACGTGATCCTGAAACAGGTCTACTACTCCATTGGCGGCGGCTTTGTCCTCACCGAGGAAGAGCTGGCCGCAGGCAAGGCCACCGACGAAGGCGATCCCGTCCCCTACCCGTTCAAATCCGCAGCCGAAATGCTGGAGATGGCCAAGGCCAGCGGCAAATCCATCGCCCAGATGAAACGCGCCAACGAAATCGCGCGCGGCTGCGAAGAGAGCCTTACCAAAGGCACCGCCCGCATCTGGCAGGTGATGAACGACTGTATCAACCGCGGACTGGAGCGCGACGGCATCCTGCCCGGCGGCCTCAAGGTGCGCCGCCGGGCCAAGGGCATTCACGATGCGCTGCTGGCTGAACGCGGCATGAACATCAACGCGCCGCACACCATCAATGACTGGATGAGCGTCTATGCGATGGCGGTGAACGAAGAAAACGCCGCCGGCGGTCAGGTCGTGACCGCCCCCACCAATGGCGCCGCAGGCACCCTGCCGGCGGTGATCCGCTACTATCTCGACCACGTGCCGGGCGCGTCCGAATCCCATGTTGAGGATTTCCTGCTGACCGCCGCCGCCATTGCCGGGCTGGTCAAATACAACGCGTCCATTTCCGGCGCCGAGGCCGGCTGCCAGGCCGAGGTCGGCTCCGCCGCCGCGATGTCCGCCGCAGGCCTCTGTGCGGTGATGGGCGGCACGCCTGAGCAGGTGGAAAACGCCGCCGAGATCGCGCTGGAACATCACCTCGGCATGACCTGCGATCCGGTCAAAGGCCTGGTCCAGGTCCCCTGCATCGAGCGCAACGGCCTCGCGGCGATCAAGGCGGTCTCCGCCGCGTCGCTGGCCCTGCGCGGCGACGGCCAGCACTTCGTGCCGTTGGACGCCTGTATCGAGACCATGCGCCAGACCGGCGCCGACATGCACGACAAATACAAGGAAACCTCCCTCGGCGGCCTCGCCGTGAACGTGCCGAACTGCTGAACCATAATCCCACAGGATCGGGCCCATAGCGGCCCGGTCCACGCAGGGGTTTCGCAGCCGGGCTCAACCCCTACTTGCATCCCCCCGCCACCACGCCTAGCGTGGCGTTATGACTCATGACCGCCCCTCACTAGGCATCCTGCTCATGCTCGGCTTCTGTATCGTCGCCCCCTTGGGTGACGCGGTGGCCAAACTGCTGGGCGCTCATATCCCCTTGGGGCAGCTGCTGTTTGTCCGCTTTGCCGCGCAGGTCCTGCTGCTGGTGCCGCTGATCTGGGCCACCGGGCGCCTGTGGCGGATGCGGGGCCGCGTGCTCTGGCTTACCTTCCTGCGCACCCTGCTGCATATCGCGGGCATCGGCGCGATGTTCACCGGCCTCAAATACCTGCCGCTTGCGGATGCGGTGGCCATCGCCTTTGTGATGCCCTTCATCATGCTGCTGCTGGGCAAATACGTACTTGGCGAAGAGGTCGGCATGATGCGCCTCTTGGCCTGCATCGTCGGTTTTGGCGGCACGCTTCTGGTCATTCAGCCGAGCTTTGCCGCCGTTGGCCTGCATGCGCTCTGGCCCCTGATGGTTGCCGTGGTCTTTGCCCTGTTCATGCTGGTCACCCGCCAGATCGCCAAGGACACCGATCCGGTTGGCCTTCAGGCGGTCTCCGGCACCATGGCCTGTGTCATGCTGCTGCCGGTGCTGCTGCTGGGACAGGTCACGGACATCCCCGCCCTGTCGCTGGTGACGCCAAGCGCCGAACAATGGGGGCTGCTGGCCGCCATCGGCAGCCTCGGCACCGCCGCCCATCTGCTGATGACCTGGAGCCTGCGTTACGCGCCTGCCGCGACTCTCGCCTCGATGCAATATCTGGAGATTCCGGTGGCCGCGCTGTTTGGCTGGTGGATCTTTGCCGACCTCCCCAATGGCATTGCCGCCCTAGGGATTGTGATCACCGTTGCGGCCGGTCTCTTCGTGATCCTGCGCGAGCGTCAGATCCAATCCCGCAAGAGTGCCGCCGAGCGGGCTGCGCTGCTCACCCGCGACCCGCCCATCGCGCCGGAACAGCCGGCCGTCTGACCCGCCAGCCTCAGCCAGCAGCCAGCGCACCCACCACCACGCCCAGCCGCGCCCGTGGCAGGATCACCAGCAGCCCCGGCCCATCGGCCCGGATCCGAACCGGCCCCGTCGCCCGGTTGGAGGTCCCGACCCGCGCCATCGGATCCAGCTGCAAGCCCTCGATGGGCCATTCCAGCCCCTCCGACCAGCCGCTCACCCGCTGCATCGGAAACAGCGAGACCACCTCCCCCGCCACCAGCGGCAGGGCGATCTCGCCGCGCAGATGAAACACCACCTCCTGCGGCCCCAGCAGCACGCAGGGGCTGGGATGTGGCTGCATCAGCGTATTGAACCCGGCCAGCTGATGGTCAATCCGCCCGCCCAGAAACCCGACCCCCAGCACCACCGGCGCAGTGATCACGCGCAGCGCCTTGTCGAAATCCGTCGTGGTCTGCTCGGCCACATGGTGCAGCGTGCCGGGGGCGAGCTGCGCCTGCACATCCGCCGACAGCGAATCCAGATCGCCAATGACGGCGACCGGTCGAAGCCCCGCCGCCAGCGCATGGGCTGCACCACCATCCGCCGCCACCAGCACCGGTGCCAGCGCCAGCGCCGCCTCCAGATCCCCGGGATCCACCGCGCCCGCCCCGACCAGGGTTACCGGCTCAAACCGTTCAACAATCAGCTCTTTCATGCTGGGATTACTCGCAGAAAAGGAAACAGACCACAATGTGGACACAAAATGATACGATCAATTGCACGGATTCGGGCGCAATTTGACCCCCTGGGCGGTCAACGTAGACGGCACTGACTTTGGCGAGGACACCTATCCGATGGTACAGAACAATAAGGTTTTGACAGTCTCCTACGGGACTTTTTCCTGCACATTGGAGGGGTTCGACGATTCATTCGGCACGATGAAGGCCATTGCGGAGTATTTCCGCGATCTGGCCTCCGATGACCGCTACTTCGGGGCCGAACCGCCGCAGCCGGACGCCGAAATGCTGGCGCGCATCGCCCAGCGTGAGGTCGCCCGCCAGGTCGAGGCGCGCACCAGCGCCGAGGGCATCCACCTGCGCGCCGCCACCCTGCCGCCGCCGCCGCAACAGACCGCACCGCCGCAGAGCGCAACACCGCCCCGCCCCGCTGCCCAGCAGGCCAGCGAAGAGACCTCGCAGCATCGCGCCACCGGCGCCCTCGCCGCCCCTGCTGCCCCGGCCCCTGTCAGCGCTGCCGAACCGACAGACCCCACCGCCCGCACCGCCCCGGCCAGCGCGCCCAAAGCCCGCGCGCCGCTGTCAGAGCCCTCGGCGACGCCTGTGGCTGAGGTGAAGTTGCAGCCGGTCCAGCAGGCCGCACCCACCTCTGCCGCCGCCAGAATCGCCGCAGCCCCGGCAGCCGCTGCCGCCTCTGCCCTCGCGGCCCAGGATGCCCCAGACGATAGCGGTACGGCCGCCACGGCCGATGCCGAGACCAACGCCGAAAGCATCGCCGCCAAGCTGCGCCGCATCCGCGCTGTTGTGGCCAAGACCCCGGTTGATGAGTTCACCGAAGACCAGCACGCCGAACAGGCCCGCGAAGAGGCGGTCAAGGAAATCACCAACGCGCTCTCCGCCGATCACGATGCCGTCGACGCTCCGCGCGCCGCAGATGGCCAGATCGCAGCGCAGGAGCTCGACGAAAACGACGAGGATGACGCCGCCATCGCCGCTGCGCTGAACCGGCTCGACCTCGGCAACACCCCGTCAGTTCCTGCGACACCCAGCGTGCCCAACGTCCCCGAAGGCGCCGAAGAATTCTTCGCCGACAGCAGCAGCGCCACGGATGACACCGAGGCCGACAGCCTTGAGGACGATCTCGACGAGAGGGTCGCGCCCCTGTCGGAAACTGCCCAGCCACAGCCTGCGAAGGCAGAGGTCCAGCAGGCAGAGGTCCAGCAGGCCGAGCGCGCCCCGGAAGAAACCTCAAAGAGCGAGACCGCCGCCGAGACCCCAGCCGCGCCCGAAACCGCCGCGCCCCGCAAACGTGGCCGCGTGCTGCGGATCAAGCGCCGCGATATCGAAGGCGCCATGGCCGATGGCACGCTGGAAAAACTAGACGACACTGCCGCTGCGACTGTGCCCGATACCCCTCCGGCGACACCCGCCGCCCCGGCGCCCGAGGTCGCCGAAACATCCGAGGCCGGCACCGAGGCCCGACCAGAGACCCGCCCAGAAACCCGCACGGGTGCAGCGCCCAAAGCCGACCCAGAAACCCACAGCAGCCTCTCACCTGATGACGAGGCCGAACTGCTGGCCGAACTCGCCGCCGTCGAGGCCGATCTGCTGGGCAGCGATGATGATGAGGCCTTCTTTGACGACGAGGATGACGAGGACGAGGACAGCGCCGCACCGGCCGCAGCTGTGCGCGCCTCGCCCCGCACTGACGCACCGCTCAACAGCGCCGCAGAGGCCGCCGCCGCCGTGGCGCCGGGCTCCCGACGCGGCGCCACCAGCACCGCCGACAGCGATATCGCCCGTCTGATGGCCGCCGCTGACGAACGCCTGGAAGACCCCGAAAACACCACCTCGCGCGAAACCTACAGCCAGCTGCGCGCGGTCATGGCTGCGGCCTCGACCGAGCGCTCCGCCGGTGGCGCGCTGGAGGCCGAGGACGACGCTCAGGTCTACCGTGACGATCTGGCCAGCGTGGTGCGCCCGCGCCGCCCCGAATCCCGCGAGACCGCCGACCAGCGGCCCGCCAAACCGGCGAGCCGCCCCGCACCGCTGCAACTGGTGCAGGAACAGCGCATCGACGACAGCGCCGCCGCCCCCGTGCGCCCGCGCCGGGTCTCCGCCGCCGTGCTGGCCGAAGAGGCCCCGCGCAACAGCGGCAGCGACGGCGGCTTTGCGGCCTATGCTGCGAAATCCGGCGCCGTGGAACTGGCCGAACTTCTCGAAGCCGCCGCCGCCTACATGAGCTTTGTCGAAGGCCGCGATCACTTCTCGCGTCCGCAGCTGATGAACAAGGTCCGCGATGTCGATGGCACCGACTTCAACCGCGAGGACGGGCTGCGCAGCTTTGGCCAGCTCCTGCGCGAGGGCAAGATCGAACGCGCCGACAATGGCCGCTTCACCGCCTCCGGCCAGATCGGCTTCCAGCCTGGCAACCGCGCCGCAGGCTGATCCCCGACCCAGATGACACTAAAAAAGGCGGCCCCCAAAGGCCGCCTTTTTAGATTGAGACCAGCCCGGCGTGACACTGCCGACCTGTCATCTTTCCCGAAATACTCCGGGGTGAATTGACCGTCAGGTCAAGAGGGGCAGCGCCCCTCCACGGCTCTCATCCCGGCGCCTCAGCCCTGATCCTGATCCGCATCATCCGGATCCGCCTTGCCGACACCGCGAAAGACGAATTTGAACGGCAGGATCCACAGGACACCCAGCACCACATAGACAATCAGCTCAACCAGCAGCGACGGCCGGTCCAGCCAGCTGATCACATTGACCGCCAGCACGATATAGACCGGCATGCCAATCAACAGGATCACCAGCGCCCAGCGCCGCCGCGCCTTATAGCTCAGACCACCCTCGCCCGACATCAGTCGGCAAAGGGATCGGTCACCAGAATGGTGTCGTCCCGCTCCGGGCTGGTGGACAAAAGCGCAACCGGGCAGTCGATCAGCTCTTCCACGCGCTTGACGTATTTGATGGCATTGGCAGGCAGGTCGTTCCAGCTGCGCGCCCCTTCGGTGCTCTCGCTCCAGCCCGGCATCTCTTCATAGATGGGGGTGCAGCGCGCCTGCTGGTCGGCTGCGGTCGGCAGATAGTCCAGACGCGCGCCGTCCAGCTCATAGCCGACACAGATCTTCAGCGTCTCGAACCCGTCCAATACGTCCAGTTTGGTCAGCGAAATGCCGGTGATGCCGGAGGTGGCACAGGTCTGACGCACAAGGCAGGCATCAAACCAGCCACAGCGGCGCTGACGGCCGGTGGTGGTGCCGAATTCATGACCACGGGTGCCCAGACGCTCGCCATCGGCATCCGGGGTGCCGTCTTCCTTCAAAAGCTCGGTCGGGAACGGGCCTTCGCCCACACGGGTGGTATAGGCCTTCACGATGCCCAGCACATAGTCGATGGAGCCCGGACCAATGCCCACACCGGTTGCCGCCTGACCGGCAATCACGTTGGAGGAGGTCACAAACGGGTAGGTCCCGAAATCAATATCCAGAAGCGCACCCTGCGCCCCCTCAAACAGGATCCGCTTGCCCGCCTTGCGCTTTTCATTCAGCACTTTCCACACCGGTGCGGCAAAGGGCAGGATATCCTTGGCGATCTCTTTCAGCTGCGCGATCAGATCGTCGCGATCCACGGCCTCGATGCCCAGACCCTTGCGCAGCGGATCATGGTGCTGCAACGCACGATCAACACGCGCGACCAGGGTCGCCTCATCCGCCAGATCCGCGACACGGATCGCACGACGGCCCACCTTGTCCTCATAGGCCGGGCCGATGCCACGACCGGTGGTGCCGATCTTGGTGCCCTTGGAGGCCGCCTCTTCGCGCGCCCGGTCCAGCTCGCCATGCAGCGGCAGGATCAGCGGCGTGTTCTCCGCAATCATCAGCGTCTCGGGAGAGATGTCCACGCCCTGGGCGCGCACGGTCTCGATCTCCTTCATCAGATGCCAGGGGTCCAGCACCACGCCGTTGCCAATGACCGAGAGCTTGCCGCCACGCACCACGCCCGAGGGCAGCGCGTGCAGCTTGTAGACCTTGCTGTCGATCACCAGCGTATGACCGGCGTTATGGCCGCCTTGAAAACGCGCAATGACATCAGCGCGTTCGCTGAGCCAATCGACAATCTTGCCTTTACCTTCGTCACCCCATTGGGCGCCGACTACCACGACATTGGCCATCTCAGGTCCTCATGTATGCTGGTTGAAACCGACGCTCCGTATAACGAGACCGCGCAGACAGGGGAACCGGTTTTTCGTCGCAGGCGCGGGAATCCACGGCAAAGCCCCCTGCTGCGTGGCGAAAATGGACGATCAGGCCGCCGCGCAGCGCTGTTGCGCGTGGAGCGCCCGTCGCAGGGCCGTTGCGTCCGCAGCGCGCGCCCTCTTCACCCCTTCGGGACCAGGATATGTCAGTCTGGGCGCGGATCGATCCCCCGCGTCAGGGTCACTTAAGCCCGGCGCACCCACACGCACAGGAGACCGGCCCCGATCCCATCGGGGGCGTGTCAGGATATCCTGCCTGCGCAGGCCCCATCCGGGCCTGTCCACCTCCACCGGCGGCGCCGCCATCCCTGCTTTTGGCACAGCGCGAGACCGCAACCGAGACGAGACAGACAAACAGACCGATAGACTGGGACGGCGAAACAGAGACAGGAAGGACACGAGAGAGCGACAGAAGAGACACCCAGGCCCGAACGACACAGGCCCGAACGACACAGGCCCGAACGACCCAGACCCGAACGACCCAGACCCGGTGCGGATCTCCCCGCGCCGCGCCATCAGCCGTGGCGGTGGCGCCCCGAACTGGTGCAGCTGCGCCCGGCCCTCCGCAGACGATATTTCCGGCCACTCGCCCGACTAATCCGCAGGCAGCTCAACCGGCATGCCATGTGGCGTCGACAGATAAGCCGCCTCCCAGCGGGCGCGCATCCCCTCGGCATCGGCAGGAGCCACCCGGCCTGTCTCTGCCAGAAACATCTCCAGCGTCTCCAGCCAGACGGCAAAGTAATCCTCGCCCCCGTTCAGATCGCGCTCCAGCCCATGGCGGCGCAGGCTGGCAGAAAACCGCGTCACCCAGTCGCCCCAGGACAACGCCCCGCTTTCATTCAGATGCACCGTCAGCGCAAAGACCTGCGCATGCCACGGCTGTTCAAAGGCCGGTTCCGGGCGCTCTGCCACCGGCGTGTCAGTTGTGCTCATGCCGGCTCCAGATAGCTTTGCCACAGGTCGAGAACCACCTCGTCGCGCGGATGCTCCGGCGCGCTCCACAGCTCGGCCGCCGGGAACACCACCGCATAAAGCGGCTCCGGCGCCTCCCCCAGACCATGTGCGGCACTGTCCGGCAGAACATGCGCCCCATGCAGGCGCAGCACGCGACCGCTGGCGCCCACTGCATAGTCGGGCAATCGGGTGTGACCGCCCGCCACCAGCCGGTTGCCACCGGGGCGGCGACAGCGCACCGCATCGCCGGGGGCAAAGACCACCGGCACATCAGAGGGCCGGTCCGCCGGTCCGCCCTTGGCGAGGGTTGCGGCCACATCCGATGCCTTCAGCGCACGGGCAGCGAGCGGATGCGGGGCCACGGCCTCTGCGCCCGTGCCGTCTTTCTGACGCCCCCCTGCCTCGGCTGTCGCCAGATCCGCGCGGCTCAGCACACCCTTTTCCACCAACAGCGTCGCCAGTCCGGCCAGCCATTTCTCGTAGTAGGAAAACCGCGTGTAATCCTTCGGTGCCAGCCGCTCGCGGGCGTGGCGCGAGGTGTCGATATTCCACTGCCCCAGCGCGCCGCAGGCCAGCGTCACCGCCAGGGCACGGGCGTGCCAGTCTTCGGCAAAAACCTCTTCGGCAAAGACCGGGGCATCCTCAGCCTCGGGCACCACCGGCCCGTCCCCGAATCGCCCGCCCATGTCATGCAGCCTGCTCATGTCGCTGCCCCCTCGGGCAGCTGTGCCAGACCGGTGCCGATCATGCTGTCGCGGCTGACCAGCGCCGCCAGCGCGTCCTCGCTCAGCCCCTCACTGCCCGCAGGCCGCATCGGCAGCACCAGATAACGGACCTCAGCGGTAGAATCCCAGACCCGCACCGCGGTGCCGTCGGGCAGGCTCACGCCGAATTCCGCCAGCACCTTGCGCGGCTCGCGTACCGCTCGGGCGCGGTAGGCGTCGGATTTGTACCAGCCCGGCGGGATCCCCAGCAAAGGCCAGGGGTAACAGCTGCATAAGGTGCAGACGACCATGTTATGCTGCTGCGCGGTGTTCTCGACCACCACCATATGTTCACCCTGACGGCCATAATACCCAAGCTCCGCCAGCACCGGATCGGCATCAGCCAGCAGACGCGCCCGAAACTCAGGATCAGCCCAGGCCCGCGCCACCACGTGGGCGCCATTGGCCGGGCCGATACGGTTCTGATAGGTATCGATAATTTCATCCAGCGCCGCCGGATCAATCAGCCCCTTTCGGGTCAGCACCGTCTCCAGCGCCTTGACGCGCAGGGCGGGGTCCGGGGGCAACAGGCTATGCGGGGCGTCTGCGTGATCATGAGGCATAGGGCGAGACTGCCCGCAGCGGCGCAAAGCTGTCCAGTCACAATCCGTCATGATCCCGATCACCAGCCGTGATGCCCGCGCGCAGCCGCGGCAGCCGGACCTCTCATGCGCCGTTTTCTGCGGATTTGATGCGCCCGAAACGCCGCAGGTCCGCCTTCTCCGCCCTTCGGCAAACTGAGCCCTTGCCCCTCAGAGCAATCTTCCCTATTTACCGCCCGATACTCAGCCAACCGCCGTAGGATCCTATGGAAAACGTCGTACTCATCATCCATCTTCTTCTGGCCCTGGGGCTGATTGCCGTTGTCCTCTTGCAGCGCTCCGAAGGCGGCGGCCTTGGCATGGGCGGCGGCGGCGGCGGGGCCATGTCCGGCCGTGCAGCAGCCACCGCGATGAGCAAGGTGACTTGGATCCTGGCCGTGGCCTTCATCGCCACATCCATCACGCTGACCATTCTGGCAGCACAGAAATCCGCAGGCTCTTCGGTTGCAGATCGCCTCTCGGCGCCTGCCGCAGAAGGCGCTGCCGACACACCCGACACCCCGCTGGGCAGCGACCTGCTGCCGCCGGTGCAGGGTGACAATGCACCGCTGGTTCCCAGCGCAGACTAATCCGGCCACCCGGCCCGGAGGACCCTCGGATCAGCCCGACAGCCAATTGCGCTTCGGGCAGATCCGGCAAGACCAGAGCGTCTGACGCGGGATTCGCGAGGATCCACTACACTTAGAATGAACAAAAGCAGCCGTAACAGCATCTTGCGGCTTGCTTGCGCATTTTGCGCGAATCCTTTATATGTAAAGCCCCGTGATGCTGCGGTTTCTGCAACCGCCGGGCAGCTGAATTCTGACTTCTCACGGGGGCAGCCGAACAGACATGGCGCGTTTCATTTTCATTACTGGCGGTGTTGTATCATCTCTGGGCAAAGGGCTGGCATCCGCCGCTCTTGGGGCACTTTTGCAGGCGCGCGGCTACTCCGTCCGCCTGCGCAAACTGGATCCCTATCTGAACGTCGATCCGGGCACGATGAGCCCCTTCGAACATGGCGAGGTCTTCGTCACCGATGACGGTGCCGAAACCGATCTCGACCTCGGTCACTACGAACGTTTCACCGGCGTGGCCGCCCGCAAGACCGACTCGGTCTCCTCGGGCCGGATCTATTCCAACGTGCTGGAAAAGGAACGTCGCGGCGACTACCTCGGCAAGACCATTCAGGTCATTCCGCATGTGACCAATGAAATCAAAGACTTCATCTCCATCGGTGAAGATGAGGTTGATTTCATGCTCTGCGAAATCGGCGGCACCGTCGGCGACATCGAGGGGCTGCCCTTCTTTGAAGCGATCCGCCAGTTCGCCAATGACAAGGCGCGTGGCCAGTGTATCTTCATGCACCTGACCCTCCTGCCCTATATCAAGGCCTCCGGCGAGCTGAAGACCAAGCCGACCCAGCACTCGGTGAAGGAGCTGCGCTCCATCGGTCTGGCACCGGATATCCTGGTTTGCCGCTCCGAAGGGCCGATCCCGCACAAGGAACGCGAAAAACTGGCGCTGTTCTGCAATGTGCGCGCCGACAGCGTGATTGCCGCGCAGGATCTGAAGTCCATCTACGAGGCCCCGCTGGCCTATCACCGCGAAGGTCTCGATCAGGCGGTTCTGGATGCCTTTGGCATTGCGCCGGCCCCGAAACCCAATCTGACCCGCTGGGAAGATGTGGCCGATCGCATCTACAACCCCGAAGGCGAGGTCAAAATCGCCATCGTCGGCAAATACACCCAGCTGGAAGACGCCTATAAATCCATCGCCGAGGCGCTGACCCATGGCGGCATGTCCAACCGCGTGAAGGTAAAGATCGAATGGGTCGATGCCGAGCTGTTCGACAAGGAAGACGCCGCTCCCTACCTGCAAGGCTATAACGCCATTCTGGTGCCCGGCGGCTTTGGCGAGCGCGGCACCGAGGGCAAGATCAAGGCCGCTCAATATGCCCGCGAGCACAAGCTGCCCTATCTCGGCATCTGTCTGGGTATGCAGATGGCCGTCATCGAGGCTGCGCGCAATGTCGCGGGCATCGCGGAGGCAGGCTCCGAGGAATTCGACCATGAGGCAGGCAAGAAACGCTTTGAACCGGTGGTCTATCACCTGAAGGAATGGGTGCAGGGCAACCACACCGTGGCGCGCAAGGTCGATGACGACAAAGGCGGCACCATGCGTCTGGGCTCCTACAACGCCACGCTGGCCGAAGGCTCCAAGGTGGCCGAGGTCTATGGCACCACCCGGATCGAGGAACGCCACCGTCACCGCTATGAGGTGGACACCAAATACCGCGAGCAGCTGGAAGCCTGTGGCCTGAAATTCTCCGGCATGTCGCCGGATGGTCGCCTGCCGGAAATCGTCGAATGGACGGATCACCCGTGGTTCATCGGCGTACAGTTCCACCCCGAGCTGAAGTCGAAACCGTTTGAGCCGCACCCGCTGTTTGACGATTTCGTCCGCGCCGCCAAGGAAGCCTCGCGGCTGGTCTGACCGGCACAGCGCCCGACGCATCGGGCCTGACTGAAACACACCAAAAGGCAGACCGCCCCGGTCTGCCTTTTTTGCGTGCGAACGCCTGACGGATATGCCTGCCTGCGATGTTTCGCCGAACCGCCGCCCGGTCGCGTCACTGTTAGCGGAGGCGTTAGCGCAACCACTTGATACAGATAGTTGTTTCCCACCGCAGGCGCGGTATAGACGATGCCAGACAGACAATCCCTTTTCGTGGAGACCCGACCTATGGCGCAAGAAACCTCGACCCAGACTGCTCAGCTCGATCGCATCGCAAACGGCAAGGGCTTCATTGCGGCGCTCGATCAGTCCGGCGGGTCAACCCCGAAGGCGCTGGCGCTTTATGGCGTGACCGAAGACGCCTACAGCAATGACGACGAGATGTTCGGCGAAATCCAGAAAATGCGTGCCCGCATCATCACCGCACCGGATTTCAACAGCGAAAAGATCCTCGGCGCGATCCTGTTTGAAAAAACCATGGATGCCGAAATCGACGGCATCCCGGTGCCTGCCTACCTGTGGGACAATTGCGGCGTAGTGCCTTTCCTCAAGGTCGACAAGGGCCTCGCGGATGAGGCGGACGACGCCCAGACCATGAAACCGATGCCCGATCTTGATCAGCTGCTGTCGCGCGCGGTACAGGCCGGGATTTTCGGCACCAAGATGCGCTCGGTGATCAAGGGCGCCAATGCCACCGGCATCAAGAACGTCGTCGGCCAGCAGTTCATCGTCGGCCGCCAGATTGCCGCTGCCGGTCTGCTGCCGATCATCGAACCCGAAGTGGACATCAACTCCGCCACCAAAGCCGAGGCGGAAACCCTGCTGAAGGCTGCGATTCTGGACGAGCTGAACGCCCTGCCCGCCGACACCAAAGTGGCGCTGAAACTGACCATCCCGACCGAGGCCGGTCTCTATGACGATCTCGCCGCCCATGCCAATGTGGTGCGCGTTGTTGCGCTGTCCGGCGGCTACACCACCGATGACGCCTGCGAAAAGCTGGCCAAGAACAGCACGATGATCGCCTCCTTCAGCCGCGCCCTGACCGAAGGTCTGAATGTCGCGATGAGCGACAGCGACTACAACGCAGCGCTTGGCTCCAACATCGACAAGATCTACCGCGCCTCGATCTGACGATCACGCCGCCCCTGACGGGGACAGACAACAAGGTAAAGAGCCGCGCCGGTCAGATCCCGGCGCGGCTCTCTTTCATTGCACTGACTGGCTGACGTCGGCCTCAGTCGAATTTAGGCGCGCGGTTCTGCATCTGGGCGGCGACCACTTCCATCTGCTCAGGCTTGCCGATCAGACCGACCTGAACACGGGATTCCTCCAGCAGCACCTCGGCGCGATCCGCGCTGGCCTCGGCCGTCTCGATCAGCGTTTTTGCCGCGCGGATGGCGGCGGGGCTTTGCCCGGCGATCAATGACGCCAGTTCATGGGCGCGGGCGATGGGATCCTCGGCCAGCTCGGTGACCAGCCCCCAGTCCAGCGCCTGCGGCGCCGACACTTTCTCCGCCGTATAGGTCAGCCGCCGCAGCACATCGGAGCGCAGCAGCCGCGGCAAGAGCACCATGCCGCCCATATCCGGCACGATCCCCCATTTCATCTCCATCACTGAAAACCGCGCATCGGGCGCAGCAATGCGGATATCGGCCCCCAGCGCCAGTTGCAGACCGCCGCCAAAGGCCACGCCGTTGATCGCCGCAATCACCGGCATCGGCAGGCGACGCCAGACCATTGCCACCTGCTGCACCTGATTGGCATCGCCATGAGAGCGGCTCATCAGCCACTCTGTCGGGTCTTTCATCCCCATCTGGGCAAAGCTCATCAGATCAAGGCCGGCGCAGAACGCCTTGCCCTCGCCCGAGAGCACAACCACCCGCGCCTTGCTGTCCATCAGGCTTTCGCCAGCGGCAATGATCTCTTCGATCATCTGGCTGTCCAGCGCGTTCATCTTGTCACCGCGGGTCAATGTCACCCGTGCAATATGGTCTTCGATCTCTACCGATACCCGTGCCATCTCGGCGCCCTCCTTCTTGGAATTTTCGTTGGCGGCAGACTGCCCCGGATCCCGGCAGTGATCCAGCGTAACGCCGGGGCAAAGCGACGCGCTTGCCCGGACGCACCGGATCACGTTATCTCAGCCCATGACACAGCCACGCTACACCCCGCTTGCCCACTCCCTCCCCGCCTCTGTCCCCTTTGTCGGGCCGGAAACCCAGGAGCGCCAGCGCGGCGCGCCCTTCACGGCGCGGCTGGGCGCCAATGAAAACATCTTTGGCCCCTCGCCCAAGGCGATTGCGGCCATGCAGGCCTCGCTGGGCGAAATCTGGAAATATGGCGACGCCGAGAGCCATGACCTGCGCGAGGCGCTGGCCGCGCATCACGGTGTTGCGCCCCAGAACATCATGATCGGCGAAGGTATCGACGGGCTGCTGGGCTATCTGGTGCGGCTGCTGATTGGCGAAGGCGATGCGGTGGTGACCTCGCTTGGCGCCTATCCGACCTTCAACTACCATGTCGCGGGCTTTGGCGGCCTGTTGCATACCGTCCCCTACAAGGACGACCACGAAGACCCCGCCGCGCTCTTTGCAAAGGCGGCCGAGGTGGATGCCAAGCTGGTCTACCTCGCCAATCCCGACAATCCGATGGGCAGCTGGCACAGCGGCGCTGATCTGCTGGCCGCGATGGACGCCCTGCCAGAGGGCTGCCTGCTGCTGCTGGATGAGGCCTATATCGACTGCGCCCCCGAGGGCACTGCCCTGCCGATAGATATCGACGATCCCCGCGTGATACGCACTCGGACGTTTTCCAAGGCCTATGGCATGGCCGGTGCGCGGGTGGGCTACGTGCTGGCAGAGGCCGGGCTGGTCAGCGCCTTCAACAAGGTGCGCAACCATTTCGGCATGAACCGCACCGCTCAGATCGGCGCATTGGCGGCCCTGCGGGATCAGGCGTGGCTGGCCGAGGTGCTGGGCCGCATTGCCACCGCACGCGACCGGATTGCGCAGATTGCCCGCGACAATGGGCTAACGCCCCTGCCCTCAGCCACCAATTTCGTGGCCATCGACTGTGGCGGTGACGGTGCCTTTGCCAAATCAGTGCTGGAGAGCCTGGTGGATCAGGGCGTGTTTGTGCGGATGCCCTTTGCGGCGCCGCAAAACCGCTGCATCCGGGTCAGCTGCGGGCCGGAAGATCAGCTGGACGCCTTTGCCCGCGCGCTGCCCCTCGCGCTGGAGCGGGCGCGCAACGGCTGAGGCTGCGTCAGGGCCTGCTGCGGATCACCCGCAGCAGCTGCCTCTCTCTGATGTGTCTGCAACAGATGCCGCGCCACCCCCGGCGATCACCTGTGAGGCCGCCTCCAGCGCGCCGGAACCATGCGGGATCTCCAGCGCCTTCAGACCGGCATCAACCCCGCCCAGCAGCCCCATGATCATCTGACCGTTCACATGGCCCATATGGCCCAGCCGCAGGAACCCGTGCCACTCCGGGCTGTTCGGCGGCGCCATGCCAAGGCCGATGCCCAGCGTCAGCCCAAGGGTCTGTTCCACCCAATTGCGCAGGCGCGTGCCGCGATCGCCGTCGATATGCAGCGATGTGACCGCGTTTGACCGCAAAGCGACCTCCTGCACATTCATCCGCAGCGGGCCACCTTCGCCCCAGCGGTCACAGGCCGCCCAGATCGCCTGCGCCAACAGGTGATGGCGCGCCCAGACGGCCTCCATCCCCTCACCGTGGATCAGATCCAGTGCGGCCCGCAGACCATAGAGGTGATGCGTGGGCGCGGTGCCGCCGAAATACTGGTAGAATTCCTCCGGGTTGGCACGCGGCTGCCAGTCCCAATAGCGGCTGACCCGTGGCAGGCGGGCGCGGGCCTCCGCCGCCTTTGGCCCGAAGAAGACAAACCCCATGCCCGCAGGCACCATCAGCCCCTTCTGGCAGGCCGAGACCATCACATCCACGCCCCAGTCGTCCATCTCGAACCGGTCACAGCCAAGCGAGGCAATGCAGTCGACCATCAACAGCGCCGGGTGGCCGCAGGCATCCAGTGCCGCGCGCATTGCCGTCACATCATTGCGGATCGCGCTGGAGGTATCGACATGCACCGTCAGAACCGCCTTGATCCGATGGGCGGTATCGGCGGCGAGATGGCTGGAGATCTGGTCCATGTCCCAGGCCGAGCCGGTGCCGAAATACAAAAGCTCCACCTTGATGCCGAGCGCCTCCGCCATTTCCGACCAGCCAATGCCAAAACGGCCCGAGGCGGCGACAAGCACCGTGTCACCCGGCTGAAGGGTGTTCAGCAACGCCGCTTCCCAGGCGCCGTGACCGTTGGAAATATAGATCGCCACATCATGATCGGTGCGCGCCACCCGGCGCAGGTCCGGGATCAGGGTTGCCGTCATCTCCACCAGTTCACCGGCGTAGATATTCGGCGACGGGCGGTGCATCGCCTGCAACACCGCGTCCGGCATGACCGAGGGGCCGGGAATGGCCAGATATCCGCGTCCCGCGGCAAGGGAAACACCCGCTGTCATGCTGCACTCCTATGTTTATCTGGGCAAACTGTGACGCGGGTCTGCGGTGGCTGCAACCCCTTGCAACGGCGCCGCACGCGCATTTGACGCAGCGGTTTTACCGCCGCCCAGAGCTGGCCCATCGGCTGCGAAACCCGCGCCATGCTTGCACCTTTTCCCCCAGCTGCTTAAATGGCTCAGGCCTGACGTGGATGTCAGCGCCAGAAAAAACCACATCGGTTGTGATCCTTGCCCCAGACTGACCCCAAGACGACGCCCCCATCCGCAACGCCGGACACGCCGGACGCCCCTGCGGTGGATGCCGCCCCCTCGCCCAGGCGGGCGGTGGCACCCGCCACGGCAGAGGCCCCGGCCATCAAGTCAAAGCCCGAGCACATGTCCTCGCGCGAGCTGCTGGGCTGGCTGTGGCGCGGCTATCTGCGCCATTACATGGGCCTTCTGGGACTGGCGATCGTCTTCATGCTGATCGAAGGCGGCACCGTCGGCGGCCTCAGCTACATGATGCAGCCGATGTTCGATCTGGTATTTGTGGCGGGCAATACCACTGCGCTGTTCTGGGTCAGCCTGGCGTTTCTGATCATCTTCTCCATGCGCGGGATTTCCAGCGTCTGTCAGAAGGTCATTCTCAGCAAGATTTCCCAGACCTCCGCTGCCCATATGCGCAAGGACATGCTGGCGCGGCTGATCCGGCAGGATCCGTCCTTTCATCAGGTGAACCCGCCCGGTTTCCTGATCCAGCGGGTGCAGAGCGATGTGATGGCGATCAATTCGGTCTGGCAGGCGCTGATCACCGGTGCCGGCCGCGATGTCACGCAGATGGTGGCCGTTCTGGCTGTGGCGATCAGCGTTGACTGGCGCTGGACCGCGATCATGCTGGTCGGCCTGCCGATGCTGCTGTTGCCGCTGGCCGCCGTACAGCGCTATGTGCGCCGCAAGGCCTCGCAGGCGCGCGATCTGGGGGCCTCGCTGTCGACCCGGCTCGACGAGATCTTTCACGGGATCGTGCCGATCAAGCTGAACAATCTCGAAGACTACCAGACCGATCGTTTCGGCGGCCATATGGACCAGTTTGTCCGCTCCGAAGTGCGCGCCTCTTTTGGTGTGGCCTCAACCACCGGGATGATCGACATCATGGCCGGCTTGGGCGTGATGGGCGTGGTGCTTTATGGCGGCGCCGAAATCATCGAGGGCAAGAAGACCGTGGGCGAGTTCATGAGCTTTTTCACCGCCATCGGTCTGGCCTTTGACCCGATGCGCCGGCTGGCCTCGATCAGCGGCACCTGGCAGGCCGCGGCCGCCGCCATGGAACGCATCAAGGAACTGATGGACTCGCCGATCAAACTGGTGTCGCCGGAGACGCCGGTGCCCGCCCCCAAGGGCCTGCCCGAGGTGGCGCTGAGCGATGTCACCCTGCGCTATGGCGACTCGGATGTGTTGCGCGAACTGTCGCTGGTGGCAGAGGCCGGCAAGACCACGGCGCTGGTTGGCGCCTCCGGGGCCGGGAAATCCACCATCTTCAACCTGCTCACCCGGCTGGTGGACCCGCAGGAGGGATCAGTGACCGTGGGCGGCGTCGCCGTGCGGGACATGGATCTGGATGATCTGCGCGGGCTGTTCTCGGTGGTGACCCAAGAGGCGCTGCTGTTTGACGAGACCCTGCGCGAAAACATCCTGCTGGGGCGCACTGATGTGAGTGATGAGCGGCTACAGGAAGTTCTGGAAGCCTCGCATGTGGCCGATTTCCTGCCAAAGCTCGCCAATGGGCTGGATACGCTGGTGGGTCCGCGTGGCTCGGCCCTGTCCGGTGGCCAGCGTCAGCGGGTGGTGATTGCCCGCGCGCTGCTGCGTGACACGCCGATCCTGCTGCTGGATGAGGCGACCTCGGCGCTGGATGCGCAATCTGAAAAGGTGGTGCAACAGGCGCTGGAGAAACTCTCGGGCGGGCGCACCACGCTGGTGATCGCACACCGGCTGTCGACCATCCGCAATGCCGATAAAATCGTGGTGATGGAACGTGGCCGTGTGATGGATCAGGGCACCCACGAGGAACTGCTGGAGCGTGGCGGCATCTATGCAGATCTCTACCGGTTGCAGTTTCAGGACGGCAAAACGCTGGTGGACCGCGCAGGCGTCGCCGCGCAGGCGCCCAGACAGTTCAGCGAAGGCGGCGACCAGCCGCGCTGGTTCCAGAAACTGGCCCGGCGCATGTTCGGCTAGGCCTTGCCCACTTCGCGACCTACATTGCCTTCGTGATCTTTCAGGAGCCTGACCCATGACCAACCGCCGCATCCTGCGTCTTTCCGGCGCTGAAACCCGCGACTTCCTTCAGGGGTTGATCACCAATGATGTCGCCAAGGTGGATCAGGGGCTGGTCTATGCCGCCCTGCTGACCCCGCAGGGCAAATATCTGGCGGATTTCTTTGTCGCCGCTGATGGCGATGACCTGCTGGTGGACGTGGACGAAAGCCTCGCCGCGGGGCTGGCGAAACGGCTGACAATGTACCGGCTGCGCGCCAAGGTCACCATCGAGGAAACCGATCTGGCCGTGCGCCGGGGCACCGGGCCGGCGCCTGAGGGCGCGCTGGCGGATCCGCGCCACCCGGATCTGGGCTGGCGCGCCTATGGCACCGAAAGCGGCGAGGACGGCAGCAACTGGGACGCCATCCGGGTCGCCCATTGCATCCCCGAAACCGGCATCGAGCTGGGGCCGGAGAGCTACATTCTGGAAGCCGGGTTTGAGCGGCTGAACGGCGTCGATTTCCGCAAGGGCTGCTATGTCGGCCAGGAGGTCACCGCCCGGATGAAACACAAGACCACCCTGCGCAAGGGTCTTTCCACCGTCGCCATCGAGGGCAGCGCGCCCATCGGCACCGAGATCCGCCGCGCCGACAAAGCCGTCGGGACGCTGTTCACCCAGTCGGGCGAACACGCGATTGCCTATCTGCGATTCGACCGTGCGGGCGACGATATGTGCGCGCAGGACGCACGGGTTCATTGGCAGGTTAAGACCTGAGGCGATTCCGTGGCCGCCACCCGAGATCGTGACGCGACGTCACATCGGGATCGCTGTCTCGGGCGGCTATGTCTCAGACATCATTTCACGAGGATAATTTCATGCGATTGCTCCCCTGCCTTGCCCTGACGCTGCTGCCCCTGCCCGCGTTTTCCAGTGACTACTGGGAATATCAGGACTGGTCCGTCGCCGCCGATATGCGCGTCACCGAAGAGCACGATTGGCGCGATTGCACCGCCTGGACCGGCGGCGACGGGCTGCCGCTGCTGCGCCTCACGGTGACCGAGGGCGATGTCGGCCCGCCTGAAACCTACCCCCAGCTTGAGCTGTTTGAGAGCGCCGCGCGCCATTATCCGACGCAGGTTCAGAACGGTCAGGCCATCGGCTTTATCATCGACCAGAAGGCGGTGTTCTACGGTATCGCCGATGCCGAGATCAACGAGGAAGGCATTGCCGAAGCGCGCGCCATGGTCCGCTGGATGGATGCGCTGAACACCATTCTCTGGATGCAGGACGGCGATCGGATGGAGGTGCGGACCGTGGTGCCCTATGGCGCGGGCGAGATGGTTCTGGATGCCTCTCTGGCCGGGTTCACCGCTGCCTATGGCAAGATGATGGACGAATGCGGCCACAGCCTGGAACTGCGCAAGATTGAAATCGACTACAACTGATCGGCTCTGCCACCTGTTGTGACACCATGAAAAACCCCCGCAGGACAGCCTGCGGGGGTTATTCATTTGCTGGAACTGTTGGCGCTAACCGCTTAGGCGCGCTCAGAATATTCCATGGTCTCGGTATTGACGACGATCATCTCATCCTGACCGACAAAGGGCGGCACCATGACCTTAACGCCATTGTCCAGGATCGCAGGCTTGAAGGAGTTGGCAGCGGTCTGACCTTTGACCACCGGCTCGGTCTCGACAATCTTGCAGGTGACTTTCTGCGGCAGCGTTGCGTTCAGCGCCTCGGATTCATGGAATTCCACAACGATGGTCATGCCGTCCTGAAGGAACGGGCGGCGATCGCCCAGCAGATCGGCGGGCAGCTCGATCTGCTCATAGGTTTCAGCATCCATGAACACCAGCATGCCGTCGCTCTCATAGAGGAACTGCTGGTCCTTCTGTTCCAGACGGACCTTTTCGACCTTGTCGGCGGAGCGGAACCGCTCGTTCAGTTTGGAGCCGTTGCGCAGGTTGCGCATCTCGACCTGGGCAAAGGCGCCGCCCTTGCCGGGCTTCACGTGATCGACTTTGACAGCGGCCCACAGACCGCCGTTGTGTTCGAGAACATTGCCGGGGCGGATCTCGTTACCGTTGATTTTGGGCATGACAAAAATCCCTCTCGGGTGGTTGATGAACTGTTAACCGCCCCTATATCTGGCAGGGAGTCGGCTGGCAAGACAACGATATGTCGTGTGAGGGACCGGGGAGCCATGCAAATTGCGCATAAAAGATATGCGTATGAAGGCTATCCGAATCGTCACAATTCCGCCATAAGGAGCGCTACGCCGAAATTGCAATAGCAAGAACAAAAAGGAAGCACGATGCGAGATTTCGTTGACGGCACCGCATATAACAACGAGCAAGGCAACCGGGCACGCAAGCTGTTTGCGGCGGTGGTATTGGCTGCGCTGGACGATGCGATTGCTGATGACAAGAAATACGGTAACGGCCCCGAGCAGATCGCTCGGTGGGCACGGTCGCGCGACGGGCGCGAAGTGCTGAGCTGTGCAGGCATCGACCCGAACGAACGTGTGGTCGGCGGCCTGATGGAATTTGTGGGCCGGGGTGTCCGTACCTCTGTTGCACTGTCGCGCGAAGAGAGCGAACGCCGCAACGCGGCACAGGCCGAAGCGGCCTGATCAGACCTGCCAGTCTGACGGACAGTTAACCGTCAAAGAAAAGCGCGTCCTGGGGGGCGCGTTTTTTCTTTTGGCGATGGCGGTTTCATGGCGAAATCGGCCGCTCGCCGGGCTTTTCATGGCCCGAAAAATCCGCCATGGCTGACAGGTGACAGATCACACCAGCAACAGCGGGAAAGAGGCGGCCATGACAGCACGGGCCATCATGATCCAAGGCACCGGCAGCAATGTCGGCAAATCAATGATTGTCGCGGGGCTGGCGCGTGCCTTTGTGCGCCGGGGCCTGTCAGTGGCGCCATTCAAACCGCAGAACATGTCCAACAATGCCGCGGTCACGCCCGAGGGCGGTGAGATCGGCCGCGCGCAGGCGTTGCAGGCACGGGCCGCGATGCGCCCGCCTCATACCGATATGAACCCCGTGCTGCTGAAACCGGAGACGGAGACCGGCGCGCAGGTGATCGTACAGGGCAAGCGGCGCGGCACCCAGGCGGCAGGCTCCTTCATGCGCGATAAGACCGGCCTGCTGGAGGCCGCCTTGGAGAGCTTTCGCAGGTTGGCGGCGGATGTCGATCTGGTCCTGATCGAGGGCGCCGGATCCCCGGCGGAGACCAACCTGCGCCGGGGTGATATCGCCAATATGGGATTTGCCTGCGCGGCGGATGTGCCGGTGGTGCTGGTGGGCGACATTCACCGGGGCGGCGTGATTGCACAGATCGTCGGCACCCATACGGTGCTGGAGCCGCAGGATCTGGCGCGGATCAAGGGATTTGCCGTCAACCGGTTCCGCGGCGACCGCAGCCTGTTTGATGCCGGTCGCGATGATATCGCCGCACGCACCGGCTGGCCGTCGCTGGGGGTGATCCCCTGGTTCTGGGAGGCCTGGAAACTGCCGGCCGAGGACATGATGGACATCGCCTCGCACCGGGGGGGCGCCTGCAAGATCGTGGTGCCGCAGCTGGAGCGGATGGCGAATTTCGACGACCTCGACCCGCTGGCGGCAGAACCCAATGTCACGGTTGAGATCGTGCCCGCCGGGCGCGCCCTGCCCGGCGACGCGGATCTGGTTCTGATCCCCGGCAGCAAATCCACCATTGGCGATCTCACCTATCTGCGGGCGCAGGGCTGGGACATTGATATCCTGGCGCATTACCGGCGCGGCGGCCATGTGATGGGGCTCTGCGGCGGCTACCAGATGCTGGGGCAGACAATTGATGATCCTGATGGTGTCGATGGCCGACCGGGCAAGGTGGCCGGGCTGGGCCTGCTGGATGTGCATACCGTGATGGCGGGCGAAAAGCGGGTGACGCTGACCGAAGCGGTGACCCGCGACGGCAATCTGCCGGTCAGCGGTTACGAGATCCACATGGGCCGCACCGATGGCGCGGATTGCGCCCGCGCCTGGCTCAGCATTGAGGGCCGTCTGGAAGGGGCCGTATCGCCGGATGGGCGCGTGCGTGGCTCATATCTGCATGGTCTGTTCAGCTCGGATGCGTTCCGGGCGTCGGTCCTATCTGGTCTGGGGCATGAGAGCGTTGCAGGCTATGACGACGGGGTCGAGGCCACGCTGGATGCGCTGGCGGCCCATCTGGAGGACTGCATGGATCTGGACGCGCTGCTGGCGCTGGCCGAACCGGTCCGGGGCGCATAGGCGCGATGAGCGCAGCTATGGTGTCGCCAGAGACGCGCGCCAGTGGATCGGTCGGGATCTGATCAGAGCAGGTTCTGGGCCGACAGGGCGCGGTGGATCTCGCGGCGCACCAGTTTGCGGACGTTGCGGGTGATCCGCTCACCCAGGGCGCCCTGCAACTCCTCGCGGACGATTTCAGAGACCAGCTCGCGCAGGGCCTGTTCATCCAGAATGCCCTCGTCGGCGCTGAACCCCGCCAGCGCCTCCAGCGCGGTGTCGGTGACAGCGGTTTCGGCCAGATCGCGGTGACCGTCGGGGGGACTGTCAGGGGCCTGCGCCGCAACTGCGCCCTCCGTGACCTCCTCCGTGATCTCTTCCGGGTCTTCGCTGACGGGCGTCTCCTGCGCCTCGCGGTGCGAGCTATCAGCCTCTATCCCCGTCTCCGGTTCTGCGATCTGATTCTCCTCCGGGGTCTCGGCCTGCGGTGCCGAAGCGGCCAGATGAACCTCTTCAGCGGCCTCCGCGTCACTGTCCTGATCCTCCCAGGCGAGGGTCTCCAGATCGCTGCCGGCATAGGGCGTATCGCGGGAACCATCCGGCTCCCAGAGCACGGGGCGGGCTGAGTTTGCAGCCTCCATCTCGGCCAGTTTCTGCACCACGGCGCCCACCTTCGGGTTCAGCTGGGCATGAGGTTTCACCACAACCGCTGGCGCCTCTGTCTCGGGCCGGCGTTCGGGTGCGTGTTCGGTGGTGGCGGCCGCCTGATAGAGCGTGGCAGCGGGGTCGGTCCAAGGCGCGTCGGCGCTGCGCGCAGCAGCAGCCGGTTGCGGCGCGGGCTTGGCCGCATCAGCGGCAGCCTTGGCGGCATCAGCGGCGGTTGCGGCGGCGATACCGTTGAAAAACGCCAGATCCTCATGGCCGGGATCATTGTCATGCAGCGCCAACCCCTGCGCGATACGGTCCTGCGGCTCATCCCAGAACTCAATCGCATCAACGGCCATCAGCGCCCCGAAACGCGCCTTGCCGGATGTCGCGGCATCAGAGGCCTGCTGCGAAACCGGTGCGGTGTCCGCGTCCTCGGCATCCTGGGTGATCGGCCTGTCAGCCACGAATGTATCGGCAATCGGCTTATCGGCGATGGGCGCAAGCTTGCTCTCGGGGACGCGCAGGGCCGGAGTCAGAACCAGCCGTGTTACCGGCTGACTGCTGTTGGCGGTGTCCGCTTTCGGCTGCACGCCCGTGTTGCGGTGGATCCGCTGCGGCTGGGCGATCTGGGCGGCCAATGCCACCTCGCCCCCCTTGCCAAGCCGGGGATCAGCCGTGCGACTGTCCTCGCTCACCAGACGGCGGATCGATGACAGGACGTCTTCAATTTCAGCTTGGGTAACCGGTTCGGACATTTTTGCTTATCACTCTCGCCTCTTGAGGCTGAGTGTAGCGATCTGTCCCGGTTCAGACAACCGTGTGAATTAAGCGGTTTTTAAGGAGGCCCGCCGCTGCGGACCCCCGGTCGAGCGCTCTGCGAGGTCTCAGTTCTTGCCCAGAGCGCGCATCACGCGGTCCAGATCCTTGCTGCGCTGGCTGACATGGGCCGGCGCATCCTTGACCAGATTGTAATAGAGCGTCGGATCGTAGATTTCGACAGCCAGACCAAGGTGTTCTGCGGTCAGAAGCCCCTGCGCCTGCAACAGCGCATAGGCCGCCAGCACCTGATTGGCGCGGGACTGCACGCGGTCGGTCTGGGCGTTCAGCAGCTCCTGCTCGGCTTCGAGCACGTCGAGCGTGGTTCGCGCGCCCAGCGTTGCCTCCTCGCGGACACCGTCAAAGGCGACCCGCGCGGCGCGGACGCGCTCATTCGAGGACACCAGGCTGGCGCGCGCGGTTTCCAGTGCCACAAAGGCCGCCGATACATCCTGTGTCACGCCGCGCTGGGTGGTGATCAGGGCACCGCGTTCGGCCTGAAGACGGGCAATGCTGGCACGGCGCGCCGAGGCCAGAGAGCCGCCGGAATAGAGCCGCTGTGACAGCGTCACGCTGGCGCCGGAGGTGTCGCGCGTCCCCGGCCCGCTGGCGTCAGAGGCATGGGTGGCATTGGCTCGCAATGTGACCGATGGCCCGAGGTTGCGGGTGTTGCTCTGCGAGGCGTAATCCGCAGCCTTTACCGCGTGTTGCTGCGACAGCAGGCTGGGGTGATTGCGCATCGCGATGGCTTCTGCCGATTGCAGCGAGGCCACGCGCTGCGGCAGCGGCGGCTGGCCGGCAATCGTCCCCGGCGCATTGCCAACAGCCTGAACATAGGTCGCACGGGCATTGCGCAGGTCGCCCTGGCTTTCGATCAGGCTGGCCTGCGCGCCGGCCACGCGGCTTTCGGCCAGAGCCACATCGGTCCGGGTGACTTCGCCCACTTCAAAGCGGTCATTGGCGGCGCGCAGTTCCTCGCGCAGCAGCCGCAGGTTGTTGCTGCGCAGCGCCACGGTGTCCTGTTGCAGCAGCACGTTCACATAGGCCTGGACGGCGGCAAAAAGCACCTGCTGTTCAACGTCGAGCAAGGCCTGACGCGTCGCCAGAACGGTCTCCTGCGCGGCGAGCTGGCTGAGCCGGGAGACCCCGTTGTCAAACAGCAGCCAGCTGACATCAATACCGGTAGACAGGGTCGAATCATGGTTGGAGCTGGCAATGGTGCCATTGCCATTGCGCACATACTGACGCTCTGCCCGGGCAACCCAGTCGACCACCGGACGCAGGCGCGCCACTGCGGCGGCAACGTTTTCGTCCTGCGCGCGCAGCAGAGCGCGGTTCTGTTCCAGCAGGCCGCTGGTCTTATAGGCGCCGATCATCGCATCCGAGAGATTGTCGGCAGCAGCCTGTTTCGGAGCACCCAGCAGCAATGCCGCGCTTCCTGCGAAGACGAAGGCCTTAACCAGGTTTGCCGTCAGTTTATTGCGCATCTTAAGCCTCTTGTGATCCGGCCTACCGACGCGGCAGTGCCGTTCTGCTCTCTCTGGCGCACAGGGGTCTCAGGCGCCGATCTGTCACGATCCGCCCGGACCAAGGTCAGCGCGGATCACCTGTGAACTCTCTGACGGATCAGAGAGCGAATTCTTCAACAGCCGCAAAACCGGGCAGCACCGGGGCGCCCGCATTAAAGGCCAGACGCCAGGAGATCTGGCCGCCGGTCTTATGGCCGACTTTGACCTCTCCCAGCGGACCGGACATGAAGATTGCTGCCATCCGGCCGCCATCCTTCAGCTGATCCAGCAGCGCCTCCGGCAGGGTTTCCACCCCCCCCTCGACGATCATGACATCATAGGGGCCGTGTTCTGCGGCGCCCTCGACCAGCGCACCGGTGTGCACGATCGCATTGTCGGCGCCAACGGCCGACAGCTGGCCCTGCGCTTCGCTCGCCAGGGTCTCGTCTTCCTCGACGCCGATCACCATCTGCGCCACCCGCGCGATCACCGCGGTGGAATAGCCCAAACCGCAGGCCACATCGAGCACCAGCTCATCCGGCTGCACGTCAACCGCATCCAGGATCTTGCCCAGGGTGCGCGGCTCCAGCAGCACCCGACCGGGTCCGATATCCAGATTGCCATCGGCATAAGCCGCCTCGCGCTGCGCATCGGCAACAAAGGCTTCGCGCGGCACGGCCAGCATGGCTTCGATGATCGGGAACTTGGTGACATCCGACGGGCGGATCTGCGTGTCGACCATCATGCGGCGACGTTCGGCAAAGTCAGTCATATGCTAAACTCATCTGTTCAGTCAGTTGCTGTGGTTGTGCCACATCCGGGACAGGGCGGCAACGGGCGGGCGCGCATTTCTGCTGCATTGTGGCGGGTGAGACGCCTATTTCTTTTTCACGAATTTGGTCAGGATGACGATGCGCTGCCCCTCGACCCGGCCTTCGATATGTTCGGGGTTGTCGGCAACAAGGGAGATATTGCGCACGGCGGTGCCACGTTTGGCGGTAAAGCCTGCGCCCTTCACCGGCAGATCCTTGATCAGCACCACGCTGTCGCCATGGGCCAGCGGCGCGCCATTGCTGTCGCGGTGGGCGCCGGGCTGAGGTGCCGCGTCGACCCAGGCGCGCGTGTCCTCGTCAAGCCAGAGCTGATCGGAGAGATCCCGCGCCCAGTCCTGATCCGACAACCGCGCCAGCAGACGGGCCGCCAGCACCTGAACCGCAGGCGTTTCTGACCACATCGCCGAGGACAGGCAGCGCATATGTGCCGGATCCGGATCGCCCGTCACCTGCGCAGCGCAGGTCTGGCAGATGGCAACCTCGCCCAGCTGGCCCTCGGGGGCGCCAGCGACCTCATGGGTGACAAGCGGCGTTTCGGCGGCACATAGGGCGCAGGACATCGGCAAAGCTCCTTCAGGACAGGGTTGCCCCTGCTTTAGGCGAGCGGACCGACAATGAAAACCGCGAAAGAAAAGCGCCCGCGTGGAGGCGCGGGCGAGTTGGGATGCAGCACGGAGACCTGCTGCGGGTCCACAGGGGAACGGGGGTACTCGTAAACGCGAACTTGCGGAGGCGGGGGAATGCGGGCTCGGTTGGAGGGACCCGGCCTGCATTTCCGGCCTGCATCTCCGGCCTGTATCGCCGGCGCGGGCGGCTAGCCTGCGCAGGAGGCGCAGAACGGCGTGGTCGGATGCTCGCGCAGGTGGCTGTCGGTGATGCGATCACCACAGATCTGGCAGTAGCCATAGGAGCCTTCGTCAAGCCGGGCCAGAGCGCAGTCGATATCCCGGCGCAGTTCCAGCCATTTGCGGCTGAGCAGCGCCTCCGACGGCTGCGCGACTGCCGGGCTGGCGCGGCGCGGCGTCATCGGCACGACGTTGCCCGCGGCATCCCCGAAAGCGGCGCCAACGGCAGGCAGGCCATTGCGAAGATGTGTCAGTATGTCTTTTTGAGCGGCGTGGTTCATTGAGAAATCCTCCCCGGATCGGTGACAGGTTGTGCTGACGAAAATTGATCGACCCGACTCAACCTATGCGGTTTTGACCGAAAGTGGTACTCACCGGATATGGGGGATGGGGTCGGCGCGGGCGACGGGCGGCCGGGGCGGCGGCGGTCGCAAAAATGCCGCCGATATATCGCCCCGCAAACCACTGGAACGCGCGCCGCGCGCTTGCTATCTGTTGGGCAAGATCGACCACGGGAGACATGCGATGATCCGAACCGCCCTGACCGCCCTCGCCCTGACGGGCGCGCTGTTTGGCCTGACCGCCTGCGAAACCACCAAAGGCGCCGGCCGCGACATTTCCAAAGCCGGCCAAGCCATCAGCGGCGCCGCACAGGACGTGCAGAACAGCTTCTGACGACGGGATGCGAAAGATGTGGAAACGCCCGGTTTGCCGCCGGGCGTTTTTGTTTGCCCTGCGGGGCCTCAGATGCCGAGCATCGCCTTGGCCTCGGCCAGGGTCTGAACCGAGGCATCATGGTCGCCCGCGTCATGCAGGCTCTGCCCCTCGTCGCGCAGTTCCTGAAAGGTTGCCAGATCCGCCTCCGACAGTTCGGTGCCCGCGGCAAGTGCCGCGTCGATGGCGGCAATATCGGCAGGGCACTGCCCGGCCAGAAGCGGCGCGGCCAAGAGGGTGATCGCGGCGGCTAAAGTCAGCTGTTTCATGGTGTTCTCCTCCCCAGATGAACGGGGTGGAGGATAGCATGGAACGGGTGCGTTTTCAGCGGGTTGGTGCGGAGACGCCGCGGATGGGCGGAGAGTGGCGCAGGGGGTTTGGAGAGGAGCGGCGGTTGGCCGAAGGTCGCAGGGCGAGCCTGCCCGCTTAATGGAGTTTGCCCGACATCAGACCAGCACGCCGGGCGCTGCCCGACCTTGCGGCCGGGCCATACCCTTCATTCGTCAGGTAGGTCGATCACCTGGTGAACCGCCAACACCTTGTAAACAATTGCTTTGTCACCTCGAAACTGCACCGAGACGTCAACATTGAAGCCTTTCTTGTAGATATTCTCGTCAGGCTCGCGGATTTCGTGCTTAATTTTTTCCTCTGCTAGTTCAGATGCATACATAATCGGCAAGTCTCTTTCTGAGATTGTACTAATAATAGCCCGCTCTCCACTTCGCTTTTCAATTGGCGCGTTGCCAATGTCTGATCGGGTAAAGTACATCAGCACTCGCTTATGAACCTGCTCGGTTTGCTGCTCCAAGCGTTTAAATTCACCCTCAATTGTTTTTTCGATTGCTCGTGCGTCGCTAGTGGTAAACTTGAAGGCTGCCTTAACCTGTCGCTTTCCATCCTCGAAAGTAGCAGCCTCCAGCAATTGATTTGCATTAGGATCACTCGCGACGGCCTGCACCGCATCTGTGAAAGTCTTCAGTTCGGTCTTTGATAGGCCTTCAGGAACTAAGCCGTCTTTTAATTTTGTAAGCCGATCAGCCCAAGTGTTCACGAAGTCAACAGCTTGCCCCAATTGCTCGACACTAGCTGCAACCACCGGGAAAGCTGTAGCCACCACAGGCATCAAATCCGCAACAATTGAACCAGACCGGACTTCTGTTATGTAAAGCTTAGCCTCAGCATCTAGTCCCTTGTTTTCCAGCCCCTTTCTATAGTCCGAAGCGAGAGAGGTGAAAGCGCTTACAAAGGCACCAAGCTCTATTGGCTGGCTATTATCCAGAGTAAGAGTGAGCACTACCTTCGAATGCTCAAAATGCTCATGAGAAATTACACCGTCCATAATTGCTTTTCGCCACCAAAATTCAATCTTAGGGGGAGTCTGTGGGTTTACCCGCGGAAAATCAACGGAAATTTGCGACAAATGTTTGCACAATGTCAAAAGGGCAGCGCCCGGTCCGAGGGTGGGTGCAAAGCGCCCGCCCGTGGGGGCGGATCGGGCGCTGCCCGGCCTCTCGGCCGGGCGGGAGATTGACAATCGCCAGAAACAGAAAACGGGGCCGAAGCCCCGTGTTGCATGCGTTTGAAGGTGTCGCATAGTCACCGCGTCATTGCCGGGGTGCGGGCACGCAATTGGCTTTGCCAACCGCGCATCCCCGCCGCCCCTAAAATGGCCAGCTTTAGCTGTCCATTTTGAGGGCGGAAATGAACGCCTCTTGCGGGATATCCACCTTGCCGAACTGGCGCATCTTCTTCTTGCCCGCTTTCTGCTTGTCCAGAAGCTTGCGCTTACGCGTCGCGTCGCCGCCGTAGCATTTGGCGGTCACGTCCTTGCGCAGCGCCGAGAGGGTCTCGCGCGCGATCACCTTGCCGCCGATGGCGGCCTGGATCGGGATCTTGAACATGTGGCGCGGGATCAGGTCCTTGAGCTTTTCACACATGGCGCGGCCCCGCAATTCGGCGCGGTCGCGGTGCACCATCATCGACAGCGCATCCACCGGCTCGTCGTTGACCAGCACCGACATCTTGACCAGATTGTCCTCGCGGTAGCCGGTCATCTGGTAGTCGAAGGAGGCATAGCCCTTGGTCACCGATTTCAACCGGTCGTAGAAGTCGAACACCACCTCGTTGAGCGGCAGGTCATAGACCACCATGGCGCGGGAGCCGGCGTAGGTCAGGTCTTCCTGAATGCCGCGACGGTCCTGACAAAGCTTCAGCACATCGCCGAGGTATTCATCGGGCACCAGAATGGTCGCCTTGATGCGCGGCTCCTCAAGGTGGTCGACCTTGGACATATCGGGCATGTCGGCGGGGTTGTGCAGCTCGATCATCTCGCCCTCAACGCCTTCCTTGCCCTTCATATAGACATGGTAGACCACGGAGGGCGCGGTGGTGATGAGTTCGATATTATATTCGCGTTCGATCCGGTCGCGGATCACCTCAAGGTGCAACAGACCAAGGAAGCCGCAGCGGAAGCCAAAGCCGAGGGCCGCGGAGGTTTCCATTTCAAAGGAGAAGGACGCGTCATTCAGCGCCAGCTTGTCGATGGCGTCGCGCAGGTCCTCGAACTCGGAGGAATCCACCGGGAAGAGACCGCAGAACACCACGGGCTGTGCCGGTTTGAAGCCCGGCAGGGCGACCTCGGTGCCGTTGCGGTCATTGGTGATGGTGTCGCCGACGCGGGTGTCGCGCACCTGTTTGATGGACGCGGTGAGGAAGCCAATCTCGCCCGGTTCCAGCTGATCCACCACCTGCATGGCCGGGCGGAACACACCGATGCGGTCCACATGGTGCAGGGTGTTGTTCGACATGAACTTCACCCGCATGCCCTTTTTCAGCACGCCGTCCATGATGCGGACCAGAACGATCACGCCGAGATAGGCGTCATACCAGCTGTCCACCAGCATCGCCTTCAGGGGGGCGTCGCGGGTGCCGGTCGGCGCGGGGAGGTGCTGGACGATGGCCTCCAGCGTCTCGCGGATGCCCTGCCCTGTCTTCGCCGAAACCCGGATCGCCTCGGAGGCGTCGATGCCGATCACATCCTCGATCTGTTCGGCGACGCGGTCACAGTCAGAGGCCGGCAGGTCGATCTTGTTCAGGACCGGCACGATTTCATGGTCGGCGTCAAGCGCGTGATAGACATTGGCCAGCGTCTGCGCCTCGACCCCTTGCGAGCTGTCGACCACCAGGAGCGAGCCTTCGACCGCGCGCATGGAGCGGGAGACCTCATAGGCGAAATCGACGTGACCGGGGGTGTCGATCAGGTTCAGCACATAGGTCTCACCATCATCGGCCTTGTAGTCGATGCGGACGGTGTTGGCCTTGATGGTGATGCCGCGCTCGCGCTCGATATCCATGGAGTCGAGCAGCTGCTCCTTCATATCGCGGTCCTCAACCGTTCCGGTCTCCTGAATGAGCCGGTCAGCGAGGGTGGATTTGCCATGGTCGATATGGGCGACGATGGAGAAATTGCGGATGTGAGCGAGGTCTGTCATGCAAGGGGATATGATTTGGATTCGGGGTTTGGTCAAGCGGGCGTGTAGCTTTGCAACCAGAATTTTAACTCGGAAAAGTACGGTATGGCACGTTTATCAAGAATAGCTTCAAACGAAGACCTTCACACTTGGTTACGAGGGCAAAGCACTCAGCTATCACGACAACTCGCTTGCCGCATTTCGCTCAGAAGTCTACCGAGCGCAATGGAGCTGACCACATCCGATATGGACGACGAGTATTTACTGTTGGATTGCTTTCGCTCAAGCATCTGCGCACTCGTGGTCGCTAGCGATTTAACATATCAAAGCGCCGCTTTCAGTCGCAGAAATGTACTATCGTCACATGTATATCTAAATTCGCCAAGTAAGCTTGGCGATAGTATCTACCATGCGATCTCTGCATCACACGCGGCACTAGACTTTGCAGGCCGAACAAGCGCAGATGCCGCGCTTGAAGTAGCTGCCTTCGCAGTCACATCTGTTGGTGAGACGCATCAATCCGGGAAGGCAGTCCGAGATATCTTGCGCAAATCTTTGTTCTTTGACGCAACGGTGTCTACAAATGCCCAACTTCTCGGAAACAAATTATGGAACGAAGACGCTCCCATACTGCAGCTGCAAGTTCAGTGGGAAAGTTTCATTGAACATTGCAAGAAACATAGTCATTGGCTCTTTTGGCGCGATTGGTATCAGGGTTTCCTCGACGGCAAACCGCTCGACTGGGAGCTCCAACGCCGCGTTGCGCTGATTGACGATACGTTCTGGGACGCAGGCCCCGAAGCGGTTGCCGCCGAAATCGAGCGGATCAGGGCTGAATTCAGCGGACAACCATCGGGTGAGGACAGGTTCCCCAAGCACGAACCCAAGTCGGTAAGCCACTTATTCGATAACCGGGTTATTGCCTCCGCAAGTCTGCAAGGCCTCGCCACGCAGGTCACTCATAGTATCGAACGCTTTCACGCAGAAACCGGTGCCAACACGCTTCCTGAAGCGCTGGAACCTCTGACAGCTTTACCCGCTTTGCTGCTCACAGTGAACTCGACAATTCAAACGGCCCCGCACGAGGGGACCATTCCGAGCGAAACGGAGGATCAGCTGCGGGCAGAGATTGGCCGCCTGAATGCAAAAGTCGCTGAACTTCAAGAAGAACTAAGGCAAGCGAGCGATTCAAAACCCTCAGTTTTTTCCGATGCCTTCAAGAAACAACTGGGCACAAGCTTGGGCGACTGGAAACTGTATGCGGCACTTTTCACGAGCATCTGGTTCGTGAGTGGAGACATCGAAGGCATGCAGCGGCGTCTGGAGGACATCTCTCATTATCGGGACATGATTTTTGGAGAGGTTTCTTCACCTAGCGGAGCCGCTCTAACTCACTCAACGGCAGAAATAGAAGCCGCCATAGAAATCTAGCAACCCGTCGGCCGCAAGGTCGGGACGCGCCTGCCTCCCCTCAAACCGCAGGTTTGCCTCCGGCAAAACGGAAAGGCGCGTTGCGCATCCCCAAGCTCAGGCATGCCCCTCAGCGCATCCTCGCCAAAACGCCGCAAATTCGTCTGACCTCCTGCGGGCGGGTCGAAAATACGCTATACTGCGGCCATTCCGCGAGACGCGCGCCCCCGCTGCGGGGGATCTCACTGCTCAGGAGGACACCGAAATGGACGCCATCAGAACTGCTGAATATGCCCGTGCGCTCTATTCAGCGCATGGGGACAAGGCCGAGGCCGAAGTGGCGCAGAAAATGCGGCGCTGTCAGGAGGCTGGCAAAACCGCCGAAGCCGAGGACTGGAAGTCGGTCCGCCAGATGATCCTGTCCCTGCGCGGGCCAAATCAGTCCTGACCTGCGCCCGCTGGCCGCTCGGTCGAACAGCTGCCCGAACGGGGGCCGGACTGTCGGACAGGGCCGCGTCGCCATAGCAGATCACCCGAGGGGCCGGCGCCCGATAGGCGCGGCGGCTGCTGGGCTGTGCCCGGGCCGCGGCGGAGGCCCTCTTGCCCATTGGCGGGTTTCCGCCGAGGGTCAACCAGCTGTTTACCTAGATTGAAAGCCCCCGCCGCTTGCGGCATAGTCCCGGCAAGTGCGGGCAACAGACCCGTTCAGATCAGAGCACTTGCAGATTTCTAGGGACAATGAAGATGAAGCTACTGCTGACTGCCTCGCTATGCGCTGTGATGATCACCGGTGCGATGCCTGCCCCCGTCGACGCCGGCGCGATCGAGAAGGCCTGTCGCCAGTCCAACCGCGCCGCAGCCTCGCCGTCACTCTGCCGCTGCATTCAGTCGGTGGCCAATGCCAGCCTCAACCGCAGCGAACGCAAGACCGTGTCGAAATGGTTCAGCGATCCGCATCAGGCCCAAGTCGTGCGCCAGTCGAGCCGCAGCTCGGACGAGCGGCTGTGGAAACGGTACAAATCCTTCGGTGAAAACGCAGCCCGGGTCTGTAGCTGATCCGCTGCGGCGGGGTGAGTTCATCACGTCCAACCCTGCGCCCGGATGACACCGGGTGACATCGGATAAGACGCCCCGCAGGCAGAGGCTATCACGGACCGCAGCTGAGCAGACGATGCGCATCGCCCCTCCCCTTTCCCATCGACGGGACGCAGAACGGCGCCCGCACCATCAGGCAGGACCGCAGATATGTTGATGAAAGGGGTGACGCTGCGCGGGCTTGAGGTGTTCGAAGCGCTGGCCAAGACCGGGTCGGTGGCACAGACGGCCGCGCTCACCGGGCTGAGCCAGCCTGCGGTCAGCCAGCAGCTGCGCAATCTGGAAAGCGCGCTGGGGGCGGAGCTGGTCAACCACGGCCGCCGTCCGATGGTGCTGACCCCGGCGGGGCGCAATTTCCTGGCGCGGACGGAGGCGGTGCTGACCGAGCTGCGTCTGGCGCAGAGCGAATTGAGCGTGGTTGACCTCAACCACCTGTCGACGCTGTCCATCGGTCTGATTGATGATTTCGACAATGATCTGACCCCGCGTCTGGCCACCACGCTGGCCGAGAGCCTGGTCAACTGCCGTTTCAAGATGATCACCGCAGGCAGCCACGACATTCTGGACGCACTGGACGCGCGCGAGCTGCATATTGCCGTGGCGGCCACCTCCGGTGCGCTGCGCGAGGGGATCACCGAATACCCGCTGGTGCGCGATCCCTTCATGCTGGTCGCGCCGCGCGGGATGCTGCGCAAACCGGAGGCGGAGATGGATATCCTCAGCGCCCTGCCGTTTCTGCGCTATGAGAGCAGCCAGCTGATTTCGCAGCAGATCGAGGCCCATCTGGCGCGCCAGAAGCTGCTGTTTGAGGAACGGTTCGAAATCGGCTCGCATCTGTCGCTGATGGCGCTGGTGGCGCGGCGGATCGGCTGGGCGATCACCACGCCGCTGGGCTATATGCGGGCTGGCCGGTTCCATGATGAGATCGAGGCCTTTCCGCTGCCCTTTGGGGCGTTCTCGCGGCGAATTTCGCTGTTTTCCAGTGCCGATTGGGCCGACCGGGTGCCGCGCGACGTGGCGCAGACGATGCGGCGGCTGGTGCAGGGCCATATGATTGACCCTGCGGTGCACCGCCTGACCTGGCTGGCCGGTGAGCTGAAGGTGCTGGAGGACTGAACCGGCCTTAGCGCAATGTTCTGGCCAGCCCGGCTGCGGCGGCTTCGATCAGATCGAGGCATCCGTCAAAGTCGTGGGTGTAATAGGGATCCGGCACGTGATCGGCGCCATGATCCGGGGCGTAATCGGTGAACAGCCTGACCGGCGTCGTGGCTCCCTCGGGGCGCAGCGCTTCGATATCGGCGAGATTGTCGCCATCCATTGCGATGATCAGATCAAAGCGGGCGAAATCCTGTGGTGTGAACTGACGCGCGCGCAGATCCGACAGATCAATCCCCCGCGCCCCGGCTGCGGCCTGCATGGCGCCATAGGGCGGCGCGCCCACATGGTAGCCTGCGGTGCCGGCGCTGTCGGTCCCGACCTGCGGGCAGAGCAGTCGAAACACGCCTTCGGCGGCGGGGGAGCGGCAGATATTGCCAAGACAGACAAAGAGAATGTTCTGCGTCACGGATGCGGCCTTTGCTGGATGCGCCGCGATTTGGCGCGAGGGGAGAGGCCCATGGTAACGCGCCCGCAGAAAAAGAAAATGGCCAGCCCATGCGGCGGTCTGCGCGGGCTGGCCAAAAAAGGGCTGTGGTTTCAGATCAGACGGGCGATCAATGCGAGTGTTTCATCGCACCGTGATCTGCCTTGCGCTCCAGATCGACGGGCACGGTCACGGTGACCTCACCGGCCTTTTCGAACACGAGGGTAAGATCGACCGTATCGCCATGCTCCAGCGGTCTGGTCAGCCCCATCAGCATCACATGATCGCCGCCACGTTGCAGCATATGGGTGGCACCGGCAGCAACGGCAAAGCCCTCCTCGACGTGCAGCATCTGCATGACGCCGTTTTCGCCTTCCTTATGGGTGTGCAGCTGCACCAGCTTTGCGGCGTCGCTATGGGCTGCGATCAGGCGGTCGTCGCTGTCGGAGGCGTTTTCGATCATCATAAAGGCAGCGCCGCTCTTGGCGGCTTTGGAGGAGACGCGGGCATAGCTGTCTGTCACGGTGATGTCGGCGGCAAAGGCGGCACCGGCAAAACAGATGGCAGCGACGCTGGCGGCAAAAGTGGTCTTGAAGGTCATTGGTCGTGATCCTTGATACGTAGGCTTTGGAATTCGGGTCTGGTGGAGCGCGCTCAGACCGCGCGCAGAGGCACCAGTTCCGGTGGCCCACGGGCCCAGGCCGCCAGCCGCACCATGGGCAGGATCGCGGCGGATTCGCCCAGATCGCGCGTCAGCTGTCGCGGCAGGGTGCTCTGCGCCGGAAGCGGCAGCGACAGCGCAAGATCGGCGGTGAAGGTCAGGCATTCGGGGCAGTCCATCGGCGGCGAGACCGGCTGGCCGTCGCTGTCGATATAGACCATCACCGGCCCGGTGCCGGTACAGATCACCATCTGCCCCGTAGCATCGCGCATACCCGCCTGCGCGCTGACGCCGGTGACGGCCATCAAAGCGATCAGGGCCAGAGCCAGATATGAACGCAGCAAGGTCATTGTGCCGCGAGATATGCGCCCGCGACCGCGCCGCTGCAAGGCGAAAAAGGGACGCAGGCAAAGCAGGCGAGACCGGCGAGACAGGCCAGCACGCACGCCAGTGGCACACATGAAAACGCCGCGCATGAGGGTCATGCACGGCGTTTCGAAATCTTGTCCCTGCCCGCTGCGGGCCGGGTCTGGCGATCAGGCCTCGGCGGCTTGTGCCTTGGCGATCTCTTTCTTGACCTTCAGCGCTGCGGTGGACAGCTCTTCGTCCTTGGCTTTGGCCAGGAATGCGTCCAGACCACCACGGTGATCAACGGTGCGCAGAGCAGCCGCGGAGATGCGCAGCTTGATACCACGACCCAGAGTCTCGGACTGGAGGGTCACGTCGTTCAGGTTCGGCAGAAAGCGACGTTTGGTTTTGTTGTTGGCGTGGCTGACATTGTTGCCAGTCATCGGGCCTTTTCCGGTCAGTTCGCAACGGCGCGACATAGGTTCATCCTTCGTATCTGGGGCGCCCGTGGATCATTGTTCGAATCGAGCACCAAATTACAAGGGGCGCGGCCATTGGCTGCGCCCGAAAACTGGTTGGATGCGTTTAGGAGGAATCGCGTGCAGGGTCAAGCCATATGAAACGGATTTATGGGACAACCCGTGCACAACCTCCCAGCGGGCTGTTTCAGCACCCAAGGTCTGCGCCCTCATAGCCTGTCTGAGGCGCGGACTCCAGCGTTTATCACAGCATCTGCGCCTGCCGCAGCATCCCCTCCCGGCGGCCGGTGCGGACCTCAACCGACGCCCAGCCCGGCCAGCAGATCCCGGGCCGCCGCCGCCGGCGTGATCTGCCCTGCCGCCACATCTTCGGAGAGTTCCGCCATACGGCTCCGCGCCCAAGGGGTTTCCAGCCGTGCCAGCAGCGCCTGACGCACATCCTCGCCAAACCAGTAGCGGGCCTGTTCGGCGCGGCGGCGCTGCCAGTGGCCATTGGCGCGACGCCAGTCGGCCAGCGCCTGCATGTCGTCCCATGCGGTCTCCAGCCCGTCCTTCGTCGCGGCAGAGACCATCAGCGCCTTGGGGAAGCCATCGGGATCCTGCGGACGTTTGCGCAGCAGGCGCAGCGCCCCGGCATAATCGGCGCAGGTGCGGGTGGCGGCCGGTTTCAGATCGCCGTCGGCCTTGTTCACCAGAATGATGTCGGCCATTTCCATGATGCCGCGTTTGACGCCCTGCAATTCGTCGCCCCCCGCCGGCGCCAGCAGCAAGAGAAACAGATCGGACATTTCCGAAACCACGGTTTCTGACTGCCCGACCCCGACGGTTTCGATCAGCACCACGTCAAAGCCCGCCGCCTCGCACAGCGCCACCGCTTCGCGCGAGCGGCGCCCAACGCCGCCCAGATGGGTCTGGCTTGGCGAGGGGCGGATAAAGGCGTTTTTTTCGCGGCTGAGATGTTCCATCCGGGTCTTGTCGCCCAGAATCGATCCGCCCGAACGGGTCGAGCTGGGATCAACCGCAAGCACCGCGACCCGCAGGCCTGCCGCGATCAGCATCATGCCGAAGCTTTCGATGAAGGTGGATTTCCCCACCCCCGGCGTGCCGGACAGGCCGATGCGCAGAGCCTGACGGTTTTCGCGGGCCAGACGGTCCAGCAGGCGGGTGGTGGCCTCGCGGTGGTCGGCGCGCCCGCTTTCCACCAGCGTGATCGCTCGGGCCAGGGCGCGGCGTTCGCCATTCAGGATCCGCGCGGCCAGATCGTCGATATCCAGCGGACCCCTGCGATCTGCCGTTGTGCCGCCTGTTCCACCGGAATTGCCTGCTGCTGCCATGGTGGCCCTCTCCCCGCTCCTAGGTTTGGGCATTGATGGCGCAGCCGGGCGGCGCTTGTCCAGTGAACATCCGTCGCAGGAGGACAAAGCCGGTGCGCTCGGCGCTGGACCACGCCCGCGCCATTGGCGATAAGGCGGCATGACCAGATTGCCCATTGATGACGCCCTGCCCGAGTTGATCGCTGCCCTGCGCCGCCAGTCGCGTGCCGTGTTGCAGGCGCCACCGGGCGCGGGCAAGACCACGCGGGTGCCGCTGGCGATGCTGGAAGAGCAGCTCTGCGAGGGGCGGATCATCATGCTGGAGCCGCGCAGGCTGGCAGCGCGGGCCGCGGCGGAACGTATGGCCGACACGCTGGGCCAGCCGGTCGGCGCAACCGTCGGCTACCGGATCCGCGGCGAGGCCAAGGTCAGCGCCGAGACCCGGATCGAAGTGGTGACCGAGGGGATCCTGACCCGGATGCTGCAATCGGACCCTGATCTGCCCGGTATCGGCGCGGTGATCTTTGACGAATTCCACGAACGGTCGCTCAATGCCGATTTTGGTCTGGCGCTCTGTCTGGAGGTGGCCGGAGCGCTGCGCGACGATCTGATCCTGCTGGCGATGTCTGCCACATTGGATGCCGCACCCGTCGCGGAACTGATGGCGGCGCCGCTGATCACCTCCGAGGGGCGCAGCTATCCGGTTGAGACCCGCTGGCTGGACACCCCCCTGCCCGCCGACAGCCGCAGCGGACGCGGTCCGAGGCGGCTGGATGCGCTGGTGGATCTGGTGCTGCGCGCAGAGGCGGAGACACGCCCGCCCGGATCCGGCGGCAAAGGCGGGTCCGAGGCCAAGGGTGGCGGCATTCTGGTGTTCCTCCCCGGCGAGGGCGAGATCCGCAAGGCCGCTGCCGCGCTGGCGACCCGGCTGCCGGGAGATTGCGTGGTGCGTCCGCTATATGGCGCGCTCCCCTTTGCCGAGCAGCGCGCCGCGATCCAGCCGGATCCTGTGGCGCGCAAAATCGTGCTCGCGACCTCGATCGCGGAAACCTCGCTCACCATTCAGGACATTCGCGTGGTGGTGGACATGGGGCTGGCGCGGCGCAGCCGGTTCGACCCCGGTTCCGGCATGTCGCGGCTGGTGACCGAACGGGTGACCCGTGCCGAGGCTACCCAGCGGCAGGGCCGTGCGGGCCGGGTTGCAGCTGGTGTTGGGTATCGGTTGTGGACCAAGGGCGAGGATGGCGCGCTGGCCGCGTTTCCGCCGCCGGAGATTCAGGCCGCCGACCTTACCGCGCTGGCGCTGGAACTGGCGCTCTGGGGGGCGGACCCGGGCGATCTCCCGTTTCTGACGCCACCGCCAGATGGCGCCCTGCAGGAGGCGCGCGCCTTGTTGCGGATGCTCGGGGCGCTGGACGACGAGGGGCGGATCACCCCCCATGGCAAGGCGCTGGCCCGGCTGCCGCTGCACCCGCGCCTGGGGCATATGCTGGCGCGCTTTGGCGCTGATGCGGCACCGCTGGCGGCGCTGCTGGCGGAACGCGACCCGTTGCGCGGCGCGCCGGTGGATCTGGCGCTGCGGCTGGAGGCCCTGAGGGATGCCAAGGGGTTTCAGCGTCGCCGGAGCTATCAGCTGAACCTCCCGACGCTGGAACGCATCAAGGGCGAGACCAAGCGGCTGGCCCGGCAGGCGCGCAGTGGGGCATCCTCTGCGTCGGCAAGCGCTGCGGTGATGGCCGCCACCGCCTACCCCGACCGGATCGGCCAGCGCCGCAAGGGCGATGCGCCGCGCTATGTGCTGTCCGGTGGCAAGGGCGCGGTGCTGCCGCCCGAGGACAGTCTGGCGGCGACGCCGTTTCTGGTGGGGCTCGACAGCGATGGCAACCCGCGTGAGGCGCGGCTGCGGCTGGCCGCACCGATCGCCCTGTCGGAGCTGCGCGCCGAATTTGCCGATCAGATCAAACCGCAGCTGACCTGCGCCTGGTCCAAACGCGACCGCCGGGTGGTGGCGCGTCGTCAGCAGTGTCTGGGCGCCATCGTGCTGGAGGATCACATCTGGAAGGATGTTCCGGCAGAGGCTGTGGCGACGGCGATGCTGGACGGTGTGCGCGAACTGGGCCTGCGGCTCAGCGGTGCGGCGGCGCGGTTTGTGGCGCGGGTGCGATTGTTGCAGGCCGATGGCGAGGATCTGCCGGATTTCAGCGAAGAGGCTTTGCTGGCGACGCTGGAGGATTGGCTGCTGCCGATGATGGACGGGGTGCGCAGCGCCGAGGACTGGAAACGCTTTGACCTGCTGCCTGCGCTGCGCGCGGCGCTCAGCTGGGAGCAGACGCAGAGGCTGGACCAGCTGGCGCCGCCGCATTTCACCACGCCGCTGGGGCGTCGGGTGCCGATTGATTATGCCGAGGAGATCCCGGAGATCTCCGTGCGCCTGCAAGAGATGTTCGGGGTCACCCGCCACCCTAGCGTGGGTGGCGTGGCGCTGAAGGTCTCGCTGCTGTCACCGGCGCAGCGGCCGATCCAGATCACCCGCGATCTGCCCGGTTTCTGGTCCGGCTCTTATGCCGATGTGCGCAAGGATATGCGCGCCCAATACCCCAAACACCCCTGGCCCGAGGACCCCACGCAGGCGGATCCGACCCTGCGCGCGAAACCCCGGAAATAGCCAAAACTGATGCCGGAACGCGTGATTTCCCCGCGAATTCACGGAACTTTGCGCCTCTTTGGCGCAAAAACCCGCCGTTTCGCAATCTCGGCCTCTTGAATTCCGGCCCCATCATGCCAAGATTGTTCCAAAGCAAAAATGTGCCGGGCATCCAAGCGCCGGCAGCAGAAAGCTGAGCAGCAATGAAGCATATGATGTCCAGTGCCTGGGAGGAGTACCTCCGGCCAATGTTTTTCCGCCCCAAACGGCTGCAAGTCGCCGCCATGTGCTATCGCGATGGTGCCGAGGGCCGAGAAGTGCTGATGATCACCAGCCGGGGCACCGGTCGCTGGATTGTCCCCAAAGGCTGGCCGATCAAGGGCAAGAACGGCCCGCAATCCGCGCTGCAGGAGGCCTGGGAAGAGGCCGGTGTGCGTGAGGCCCGGATCGAGGGTGAGCCGGTCGGCACCTACGAATATGTGAAATTGCAGGACAATGGCACGAAGGAAACCGTGCACACGCTGGTCTATGCGGCAGAGGTCATTGAGCTGGCCAAGGATTACCCCGAACAATCCGAGCGGACCCGCAAATGGATGTCGCCGGCCGCCGCTGCGGATCTGGTGGCCGAGCCTGAATTGAGCGAATTACTGCGTCAATTGTAACAGTTCCGTGATGGAAATATGACAAACCCCTTGCATGACTGCAGAGGGGACGCTAGGCGCGTGCGCAACTTTTGAATCGGGATCGATACAATGAGCGACGCACCGCAGCGACCGCAGTGGAAGACACTGGACCGGGATCTTAACCGGATTTCTCAACTTGAACTGGCGACATCCTATGTGTCGCGCCCGCTGGTGGCCCCCGGCATCGCGCTGGTCTTTATCGCGCTGGCCGGCGTTGGCGCGGCGGTGTTCCTCGGCTCCACGCCCTCCAGCTTTGTGGTGATCGCGGCGGCGGCCTTCGGGGCCTATATGGCGCTGAACATCGGTGCCAATGATGTGGCCAACAACATGGGCCCGGCGGTGGGCGCCAACGCGCTGACCATGGGCGGCGCCATCGTGATTGCCGCCCTCGCCGAAAGCGCCGGTGCGCTGCTGGCAGGCGGTGATGTGGTCTCCACCATCTCCAAGGGCATCATTGATCCGGCAAGTGTTGCCAGCGCCGATGTGTTCATCTGGGCCATGATGGCGGCGCTGATTTCCTCGGCGCTCTGGGTGAACCTTGCGACATGGATCGGCGCGCCTGTCTCGACCACACATTCGGTTGTGGGCGGCGTCATGGGCGCTGGTATCGCAGCAGCCGGGTTCGGCGCCGTGAACTGGCCCACGATGAGCAAAATCGCTGCCAGCTGGGTGATCTCACCGGTGCTAGGCGGGCTGATTGCGGCCGGGTTCCTCGCCTTTATCAAGGCCAAGATCATCTATCAGGACGACAAGATCGCCGCTGCACGGCGCTGGGTTCCGGTACTGGTGGGCATCATGGCGGGGGCCTTTGCCTCTTATCTGGCGCTGAAGGGGCTGAAGAAGATCATCAAGATCGACCTGGAGATTGCGCTGCTGATCGGGGCCGCTGTCGGCGCGATGAGCTATGTGATCACCGCACCGCTGATCAAGCGCCAGTCGGAGGGGATGGAGAACCGCAACAAATCGCTGAAGGTGCTGTTTTCGATCCCGCTGGTGATCTCGGCTGCACTTCTGTCGTTTGCTCATGGCGCCAATGATGTGGCCAATGCGGTGGGTCCGCTGGCGGCGATCGTGCACACAACGGAATTTGGCGATATCGCCTCCAAAGTGGCGATTCCGACCTGGGTCATGGTGATCGGGGCCTTTGGCATCTCCTTTGGCCTGTTCCTCTTTGGTCCCAAGCTGATCCGCATGGTCGGCAGCCAGATCACCAAGCTCAATCCGATGCGCGCCTATTGCGTATCGCTGTCGGCCGCGATCACCGTGATCGTGGCCAGCTGGCTGGGCCTGCCGGTCTCCTCCACCCACATTGCGGTGGGGGCTGTGTTTGGCGTCGGTTTCTTCCGCGAATGGCATATGGAGCGCCGCCTGCGCAACAGCTCCGCCACCCAACCCGAAACCAAGCGGATTGCACCGGAAGAGCGCCGTCGCCGCAAACTGGTGCGCCGCAGCCATTTCATGACCATTGCTGCCGCATGGGTGATCACCGTGCCCGCCGCGGCACTGCTGTCGGGCTGCGTGTTCCTGGCGCTGACCGCGATCACCATGTGATCCCGGCCCTGGGCTGAAGTCGCGGCCCGAAGCCCCGGCCCGAAGCCCCAGCCTGAAATGGAAAAACCGCCGCATCCTGGCCGGATGCGGCGGTTTTTTGTTGGCCTATTCGCAGGCTGAGGCGAGTGGTTCAGGCCCCGAGGCAATAGCGCATGATCGCCTTTTGTGCGTGCAGGCGGTTTTCAGCCTCGTCAAAGATCACCGATTGCGGGCCATCCATCACGGCGGAGGTGACTTCCTCTTCGCGGTGGGCCGGCAGGCAGTGCATGAACAGCGCATCGGGTTTGGCATGGGCCATCAGCGCATCGTTCACCTGATAGCTGCGCAGCATATTGTGGCGGCGCTCCTTGGACGACTGGCTGTCGTGCATCGAGACCCAGGTGTCGGCCACCACCAGATCGGCGCCCTCGACCGCTTTCAGGGCGTCGCGCTCGATGATGACCTGCGAGCCTGCGTTGCGGGCGAGGCCGATGAACTCAGGCTCCGGGTCGAGCTGGGCCGGACCGGTGAAGGTGAAATCAAAGCCGAATTGTGCGGCCGCATGCAGGAAGGAGGCGCAGACATTGTTGCCGTCGCCGCACCAGACGACTTTCTTGCCCTTGATGGGGCCGCGATGCTCCTCATAGGTCAGCACATCGGCCATGATCTGGCAGGGGTGGGTGCGGTCGGTCAGCCCGTTGATCACCGGCACCGAGGCATATTCGGCCATTTCGGTCAGCACGGTTTCATCAAAGGTGCGGATCATGATCATATCGACATAGCGGCTGAGCACGCGGGCGGTGTCGGCGATGGTTTCGCCATGGCCGAGCTGCATGTCGCTGCCCGACAGCACCATGGTCTGCCCGCCCATCTGCCGCACGCCCACATCAAAGGAGACGCGGGTCCGGGTCGAGGGTTTTTCGAAGATCAGCGCAACCATCCGGTCCTTCAGCGGCAGTTCATCGTCAAGGGCGGCCTTCGGGCGACCCTGGCGGGCATCCTTGGTGATCCGGGCCTGGTCGATGATCCCGCGCAGATCGGCGGCATCGGTTTTGTGAATGTCGAGAAAGTGGTTCATGTCGGATATCGCTTTCGGTTGTCTTTGGAGGCGGCGGCACCGCATCCCTGGGCCGGTCAAGGCGGGGGCCAGCCCCCGCACCCCCGGAGTATTTCGGGAAAGATGACGGCTAGGCCTCGGCGCTGGCGGTCAGCGCGGTGGCGGCCTGATCGAGACGGGCGAAGGCCTCTCCAATGTCCTCATCGGTGAGGGTCAGCGGCGGCAGCAGGCGGATCACATTGTCGGCGGCCGGAACCGTGACCACCTCGGCCGCGTAGCCGGCATTGACCACGTCGATATTGGCCGCCACGCATTTCAGCCCCAGCATCAGGCCGGTGCCGCGCACCTCCTCGAAGACCTCGGGATGGGCGGCCACCAGCCCTTCGAGTTTCTGACGCAGGAGGCCTGCCTTGCGGTTGACCTCGGCCAGAAAGGCAGCGTCGGAGACGTGATCCATCACCGCGCAGCCCACCGCACAGCCCAGCGGGTTGCCGCCATAGGTGGAGCCATGGGTGCCTGCGGTCATGCCGCTCGCAGCCTCCTCCGTGGCGAGCACTGCGCCCAGCGGGAAACCGCCGCCGATGCCCTTGGCCACCATCATGATGTCGGGGGTGATGCCTGCCCATTCATGGGCAAACAGCTTGCCGGTACGACCCACACCGCATTGCACCTCGTCGAGGATCAGCAGCAGGCCGTGATCGTCACAGATCTGACGCAGCGCCTTCAGCTCTGCATCCGGCACCGGGCGGATGCCGCCCTCGCCCTGCACCGGTTCGATCAGGATCGCGGCGGTCTTGTCGCTGATGGCATCGGTGACCGCATCGAGATCGCCGAAGGTAAGATGGACAAAGCCGGGCAGCATCGGGCCGAAGCCCTTGGTCATTTTTTCAGAGCCCGCGGCTGAGATGCCTGCGGCGGAGCGGCCATGGAAGGCACCGGAGAAGGTGATGATCTCCACCCGCTCGGGCTGATCGTTTTCATAGAAATACTTGCGCGCCATTTTCACGGCGAGTTCGCAGGCCTCGGTGCCGGAGTTGGTGAAGAACACGGTGTCGGCAAAGCTGTGCTCCACCAGCCGGTCGGCCAGCGCCTGCTGCTGCGGGATGTGGTAGAGGTTGGAGACATGCCAGAGGTTTTCGGCCTGTTCCGTCAGCGCCTTGACCAGAGCCGGATGGGCGTGGCCCAGCGCATTGACCGCAATGCCGGCGGCGAGGTCCAGAAAACGTCGCCCGTCAGCCTCGATCAGCCAGGCGCCCTCGCCCTTCACAAAGCTGAGCGGCGCGCGATTATAGGTTGGCAGAACGGAGGGGATCATCTGGATCTTCCTTTTGGGCATGATGGGCCAAGCAGTGACGCAGCCGGGCCGCAGGGTCAACGATTTTGGGCGTGATTCTTGAGGTCTTGAGGCATGCCGATGAGCTTTGATCAGGCACGCGGGATCGGGGCCGGTTACGCGCTTTGGCGTCGGCGTCGCAGCAGGGAGATATGTGCAGCGGTGATCATGACCGCGTCCATAACGGAGGTTTTGACAAAAGAAAAGACCATTTGTGAAGCCATATGCGACAAAGCGGCACCCCGGGGTGCCACAGTCGGCGCTCTTGCTCGGGGCCGGCCGCTTTGCCGGTGTTATGCGCGCCGCCAGCGATCAAGCCGACCCATGCCGAGGTCGAGGCCCGTATCCAGCGGGCAGAGCGGTTCCTGACCAGCCTGCGCCAGGCCCGCGATGCGCTGGAGGCGGCACCGTTTCGACGCTGAGCAACCCGTTTTGGCTTGCCAAGGCGGCACCGCTGGCGCATCGCTGGCCCATGCATCGGACCATATCGCCCAATCCCGCTCTTGCCGCCGTCTTCATCCTGGTGGCCACAGTTTTCATCGCAGGCACCACCCTGATCGCAAAGGCTTTGGGGACCGAGGCATCGGGTGTGCCGCTGCATCCGCTTCAGATCAGTTTCGGGCGCTTTGCCTTTGCGTTTCTGGCGATCACGACAGTGGTCGCGCTGCGGCGACCCCGGTTCACCCGCCCGCATTGGGGGCTGCATCTCGGGCGCACCAGCTTTGGCTGGATGGGGGTGACGCTGATGTTTGCCTCGGTGGCCTATATCCCGCTGGCGGATGCCACCGCGATCACCTTTTTGAACCCGGTCTTTGCGATGCTGCTGGCGATTCCGCTGCTGGGAGAGCGGGTTGGTCCCTGGCGATGGGCGGCGGCGGCGATTGCGCTGCTGGGCGCGATGATCCTGTTGCGCCCGACCCCGGCGAGTTTTCAGCCCGCCAGCCTGCTGGCGCTGGCGGCGGCTGCGGTGATGGGGCTGGAGCTGATCTTTATCAAGCGGCTGGCCGGGCGCGAGCGGCCGTTGCAGATCCTGTGGGTCAACAATCTTCTGGGCACGGTGATTGCCTGTAGCGCGGTGGTCGCGGTCTGGCAGCCTCCCTCGGCAGAGCAATGGGCGCTGATGGCGGCGCTCGGCTGTATGATGGCCTGCGCTCAGGGCTGTTTCATCAACGGAATCGCGCGGGCGGATGCGTCATTTGTGGCGCCTTTCAGCTATGCGACGCTGATCTTTGCCACGCTCTATGATCTTGCGGTGTTCGCGGTGGTCCCGGATGCGGTCACCATGTTGGGGGCGGTGATCATTCTGGCGGGCGCGGCGCTACTGGCCTGGCGCGAGGGACGACAGCGCCCCCCGACCCTGCACGTGGATCCGGGCGTGCAGGCGGATCAGGATTTCAGCCGGTAACCGCTGCGCAGCATCAGCCAGGCCAATGTGCCGATGGCGAGGCTTGCGAGGCTGCAGACCACAAGCCCGAGCACCGGCGAACTGTCGGAGGTGCCGATCACGCCGAATCGCACGCCGTCGATCAGGTAGAACACCGGATTGAGATGCGACAGCAGCCGCAGCACTGGTGGCAGCGACTGCACCGAGTAGAACGTGCCGGAGAGAAAGGCGAGCGGCGTCACGATGAAATTGGTGATCGCTGCCATCTGGTCGAACTTCTCGGCGAAGACCCCCGCAACAATGCCAAGCCCACCGAGGAATACCGCGCCCAGCACCACAAAGAGCAGCGCCACCAAAGGGTGTTCCGGCACCACGCCAAGCACCAGCATGAGGCCGGTGCCGATGCCGAGGGCCACCAGAACGCCCCGCGCGACCGCGCCGGCCAGATAGCCCAGCAGGATTTCAACCCCGGACAGCGGCGGCATCAGCGTGTCGACGATATTGCCCTGCACCTTGGTGATCACGATGGAGGAGGAGGTATTGGCAAAGGCATTTTGGATCACAGTCATCATCATGATGCCGGGGGCCAGAAATACGATGAAGGGCACGCCCATCACATCGCCCCGCCCCGGCCCGATGGCAATGTTGAAGATCATCAGGAACAGCGCGGCAGTGACCATTGGCGCCAGCAGGGTCTGGGTCCAGACCACCAGAAACCGGGTGATCTCGCGCCGTGCCAGGGTGCGCAGGCCAAGCCAGTTCACCCGCCCGAACCGGCGTTCTCCGAGGGCGATACCCGGTGAGACAGGTGACTCTGCCTGTGCTGCGGCCCCTGCCGGGGTCTGCGGTGTATCCTGTGCCATGTCCGACCTCTTTCACTCTGTGCGGGCCAATCCCCCACCGGTCCGGCGACCTCGGGGGTGGTCACGGCCTTCGTAACCGGTCGCAGGCGCGCGTCAACCCGTGCTGCGCCCTTTGCCGGGGCTGATCGTCGAGCCTGATGGATAGGCTTGTCGCCGCAGATGGCCCGGCAGACCCCTGACAAGCGCAAGACGCTCTTGTAACTCGGGGCGCAGTGATTAGAATAGGGGCTTGTTACGGAATTCGATGGCGGCCGCAGGTTCCTGGGGCCGCTTTTAGCTTGGAAAGGCAACAGATGTCCTGGACAGACGAGCGCGTCGAACTGCTCAAGAAAATGTGGGGCGAAGGGCAATCTGCAAGCCAGATCGCCAAGGAACTCGGCGGCGTGACCCGCAACGCCGTGATTGGCAAGGTGCATCGCCTGGGACTGTCCAACCGCAACAGCGGTACGGCCAAACCGGCAGCCGAGCCCAAGGAAAAGCCCGCCGCCGCGCCAAAGCCAGCGCCAGCCGCCGCCGCTGCGGCTCCGGCCAAGCCCAAGCCGCAGCCCAAGACCGAACCGGCCCGCCCGGTAACGCCCGAGCCTGCGGCCACCGGCGACGCCCGGAGCGCGACGCCTGCGCGCCGTCAGATCATCCCGGCCGGACAGCCACTGCCGCCGCAGCCCTCGGCCAATGAGATCAGCCCAGAAGCGCTGGCCAAGGTCAATGAGATCGAGAAGAAGGCCAAGAAGCTGTCGCTGATGGAGCTGACCGAGCGGACCTGCAAATGGCCCGTAGGTGACCCCGCGACCGAAGATTTCTGGTTCTGTGGCCTGCCGGTCCAGCAGGGCAAACCCTATTGCGAAGCGCATGTTGGCGTGGCCTTCCAGCCGATGAGCGCGCGCCGCGACCGCAAACGCTGAAGTGCCTGAAACCACCTGCCAGCTGGCCTTGGGTCTGAGCGGCAGGTCGTGTGATGTAAAACAGCGCCCCGGATGTCTCCGGGGCGCTGTTTTCATGCTTGGGGGGAGCGGTTCGAGGCCCCTCCCCCCCGCGCCCGCAGGCGGGCGATCAGATCGGATCAGATCAGCCTTTCTCCGGCGCCGAGGATGTGAAGTTGGGGATCACGCTCTTGGAGGCATCGGCGGGTTCGATTTCGGGCCAGTTGCCCTCGGCGAGGTTGATGTTGCCGGGAATATCCGCTTCCCAGAAGCCGACGACGTTCTTGGTGATGTTGAGATAGAGTTTGTCATCCACGATGCGCCAGAGGTTCGGGTTGCCCGGAACCTTGCCGCCCTTGGAAACGCCATAGGCACAGTGGCCATCATATTGCGGCGCGTAATACTCGGGGTTGGCAGCAAATTTATCGCGGTTCTCGGCGCTGGCGAAGGCGAAGGTGGCGCCGTTATGCTCAACAGTGAAGGCGGCATTGCCGGGCACCGCTGCGGGCTGGGCGTTGCCGACAGGGTTCTGCGCCAGATCACGATAGGCCACCACATCGTAGCCCGAAACGGCAAAGCCGGTGTTGTCGACATATTGATCCCCGGCAAAGGCAGGCAGACCAAAAGAGGCAGCGGCCAGGGCGGCAAAGAGAATGCGTTTCATAGACTATCCTTTTCAAAGGCGCGGGCCATCGGACCCGACAGAAGCGGAACGCCGACCATCCGGGCCGGGCTGTTCAGACACTAGCCAGAGATCGCAGGCGATGCGAAGGGGGGCTCACGTCCCTGTGTCCAGTGCGGAGCCGCCGTGATCTGACGCGGGGATTTGTTACAACCGGCAGGCCGCAGCCCTCCCCGGTCAAGAAAAAGTGTATGCCGCAGACCTTCCAGTCATTGGAATTTTGCGCGACCTGATTATCTGTTGCAGGATACGGCGCGGCCCCCCTGCTGGGGGACGCTGCGCCACCATCACCTGATCCATTCAAAAACCCTTTCATAACAAGGCCAACAGATGAGTGACACAACCTATACCCCACCGAAAGTCTGGACCTGGGACCAGGAGAGCGGTGGCCGCTTTGCCTCGATCAACCGCCCGATCGCCGGTGCCACCCACGACAAGGAGCTGCCGGTCGGGAAACACCCCTATCAGCTTTATTCGCTGGCCACGCCCAATGGGGTGAAGGTCACGGTGATGCTGGAGGAGCTGCTGGCTGCAGGTCACAAGGGGGCTGAATATGACGCCTGGCTGATCAATATCGGCGAAGGCGACCAGTTCGGGTCCGGCTTTGTCGAGGTGAACCCCAATTCAAAGATCCCGGCGCTGATGGATCGCAGCGGCGACACGCCGGTGCGGGTGTTTGAATCCGGCTCGATCCTGGTGCATCTGGCGGAAAAATTCGATGCCTTCCTGCCAAAGTCCGGGGCCGCGCGCGCCGAGGTGATGAACTGGCTGTTCTGGCAGATGGGCAGCGCGCCGTATCTCGGCGGCGGCTTTGGCCATTTCTACGCCTATGCACCGGAAAAATACGAATACCCGATCAATCGCTTCTCGATGGAGGCCAAGCGTCAGCTGGATGTGCTGGACCGCCAGCTGGCCGAGACCCGTTTCATCGCCGGTGAGGATTACACCATCGCCGATATGGCGATCTGGGCCTGGTATGGTCAGCTGGTGCTCGGGCGGCTTTATGAGGCAGCGGAATTCCTGGATGTGGAAAGCTATACCCATGTGCTCCGCTGGGCCAAGGAGATCGATGTGCGTCCGGCCGTGTCCCGTGGCCGCATGGTGAACCGTGCCTTTGGCGAGTTGCACACCCAGCTGCGCGAACGCCATGATGCGTCGGATTTCGACACCAAGACGCAGGACAAACTGGAACCGGCAGAAGCCGACAGCTGACCGCGGGCGGGGTCGGCCCCGCCTGCCACCACGGCTAAAGACACTGGGCATCGCGGTACCTAACGGCGTCGCGATGTTTCTGTCTGAGACCTGCCGCCCTAGCTGAGCCGGGGCGGATTTTCAGGGTCCCGTCCGGGGGCGGAGGGCAGTTTCGGTTCTGCCGGTTGCGGCAGATCGAACCGCAGTCCCACCTGCGCCAGCCGCGCCGCCATCGCATCACTGCTGGCAAAGAAACCCACATCCAGCGCGCCCGCCTCAACCCCGGAGAAGGTCAGCGCCTCTCCGACCGCCTTGGCCAGCGCGGGCTGCGCGGCGTCCCTGGCATCGACAAAGCCCAGCAGATGCCCCTGCCCGCCGCCGCGATAGTTCAGCCCGACCAGATAGGCGGCCTGAGCCAGCCCAACGGCGGTGGCCAGTTTGGTGTCCAGCGCGGTGACCAGCACTTCCGGCAGGCCTCCGGGGGCGGTGATCGCCTCGATTTCGGCATCAACCTCGGCAGGCATCTGGCCGAGCGTCTCATGCAGCCAGGCCACCGCCTCGGCCGGGATCAGGATTGCCGAAGGTGCCACATCCAGGTTAACGCCAAGGCCGATGTTTGCGCCTGCGCCCTGCCCTGCCAGCATCTGCACCACAACCCGCCCCGACAGCGCGGCATAGGGCACGATGCGACCGGCGAATTCCGCGAGCCGGTCCTCACGGTCAAAAACCAGCGCAAAGGTGCCCTCCTCCGTCTCGAACAGCTCGGGCGCGATACTGTCGCCCTCTGCCTCGCGGGCCAGCATCAGGAACAGCTCGCTATCAGCCAGCCGTTCGTAGAACCGCAGGCGGGCCGCGTCATCCTGCGGCGCGGCCAGCATCGCGGCATGGCTGGTGTCCAGAGGGGTGGCTTCGGTCATGTTATCAGCTCCTGAACCCGGGCGCGCAGGACCGGCAGCAGATCGGTCTCGAACCAGGGATTGCGTTTCAGCCATGCGGTATTGCGCCAGGACGGATGTGGCAAGGGGAAGTCCTGCGGCGCGTGGTCCCGCCAGCTCTCCACCCGCGCCTGAACCGGCTGTTTGCCACCCAGGTGATAGCTGTGGGCATAGGCCCCGACCAGCACACGCAGGCCGATATTGGGCAGGTTGGTCATCACCCGGTCGTGCCAGGTATTGCGACAGATGGCAGGCGGCGGCAGGTCGGCTTTCTTCGGCGAATAACCCGGAAAACAAAAGGCCATGGGCACAATGGCCACCAGCGCCTGGTCGTAGAACTGGGCGGAGCTGAGGCCCAGCCACTCACGCAGGCGATCCCCGGAAGGATCGGTGAAGGGGCGGCCGCTGTCATGGACCCGCGCGCCGGGCGCCTGACCTGCGATCAGGATGCGGGCGGCGCTGTCGAACCAGGCGACCGGACGCGGGCTGTGTCTGGTGCTGGTGGCGGCAAAACGCGCAGCACAAAGGCGGCAGGCGCGAATCTCCTGTCGCAGCTGATCAATTGTCGTCATATCCGACCCTGCCATCCACGCCTCAGGCCCCGTTTTTCGCCCCGCGTAACCGGCGTCCAGGGCCTCTGTCATCCGGCATCGACCGCCATCTTCCGATCAAAGCCCCGTCACTTGGTTATGGGAGCGTTGCCAAAACCCGTAACAATTGGACATAATATGGTCCAAATAGCAGCCTATGTCGTTAACACAAATCTGTTAGTGCAGTCATAAGGCCGCCGGGATCCGCCTGGCGCATGATGAGGATCAGAGACCCCGAACGGGGCCGAGAGCAGCACCGGAACCCGCGATGCTTGAGTTTGAAAACGTGAGCAAGTCCTTCTGGACCGGCACCCAGCGCAAGGTGATCCTTGACCGGGTGTCCTTTCGCGTTGAACTTGGTAAATCCATGGGGGTGCTGGCGCCGAATGGCACCGGCAAGACCACATTGATCAATATGATGGCGGGGCTGGAAAAACCCGACGAGGGCGATATCCGCCGGGGCTGCCGGATTTCCTTCCCCCTCGGCTTCATGGGTGGCGTTATCAACCGCCTCTCGGCGATGGCCAATGCCCGCTATATCGCCAATCTCTATGGGCTGGATCCCGATTATGTTGAGGCCTACTGCCGCTGGCTCTGCGGTCTGGGGGAATATTTCGACCAACCGGTCGGCACCTATTCCTCCGGGATGCGGGCGCGGTTCAGTTTTGCACTGATGCTGGCGCTGGATTTTGATATCTTCCTCATCGACGAGGGGATGCCCAGCACCACGGATGTGGAGTTCAACAAGAAGGCCGGCGCCATCCTGCAGGAGCGGCTGGAAACCACCACCATCATCATGGTGTCGCACCAGCCCAAGACGCTGGAGAAATTCGTCCGCTCTGCGGCTGTTCTGGTTGATGGCCAGTTGCATATGTTTGAAACCTTGGAAGAAGCGAAACAGCTCTATGACTACCAAACCCAAGGCGAGTAAATTCCGCGTCCGCCGGAGCGGCACCACGGCAGCGCAGCCTGCCGCCGCGCGCCCCGTGCCGCCACCGGGCGCCGCTCAGGCTGGCGCTGGCGCCCTGTCTGCAAGTGCGGCGAGTGCTACACCGGATAGCGCTACGGTCAAACCGACAGCCGCAGATGAGCCTGTCATCATCAAGGAACCCGCCGCCGCGCAATCCGGCGACGCGAAACCCGGCAAGCCGTCCACCAATCTGGATGACATCCGCAAGGAAGGGCTGACCGGCCGTCAATTGCGACTGGCGCGCCGCATCGCCCAGAAGAACAACCTGGCCGCCACCTCTGATTTCGACGCGGTCCGCCAGCTGCGACTAAAGGGCATCGATCCGTTCCAGCGCGCCAATATGCTGGAGCTTGTGGTCCAGCCCAACAAGGCCCAGCCGACGGGCAGCCCGCCTGCCCCGGGCGGCGTGCAACTGCCGCAGACAGTCCCCGTCGGCAAGATATCCCTGCCCGCCCAAGAGCTGAGCCCTGCGGAGCGGCGCAACCGGGAAATCAAGCAAATTCAGCGCGATATCGCGCGCCGCCGTCGCCGCCGGTTGCTTCTGCTGGGCGCGCGTCTGGCGTTTTTCGTCATGCTGCCCACGCTTCTTGCGGGATATTATTTCTACAGCGTCGCAACACCGATGTATGCCGCGAAATCCGAGTTCCTCGTGCTCAAGGCTGACAGCGCAGGCAGTGGTGGCGGTCTTGGCGGATTGCTCAGCGGCACCCAGTTTGCCACCAGCCAGGATTCGATCGCGGTCCAGAGCTATCTGCAATCGAAGGAGGCGATGCTGCGGCTGGACCGCGAGATCGGATTCAAGTCGCATTTCACCCAAGAGTGGATCGATCCGATCCAACGGCTGAACGACAACCCCACCAATGAGGAAGCCTATAAGACCTATTCGCGCCACGTGAAGATCGGTTACGACCCGACCGAGGGTGTGGTCCGCATGGAAGTCACCGCAGCCGATCCGCAGATCTCGGCGGAGTTTTCGCGCAAGCTGATTAGCTATGCGCAGGAAAAGGTGAACCAGCTGTCGGTGCAAAAACGCTCCGATCAGGTGGGGGATGCCGAAACCGCGCTGGAGATGGCCGAAGAAAAACGCCGCAATGCCCAGGAAACACTGGTGCGGCTGCAACAGCGCGGCACCGTGCTGGACCCCGAAGGCGTGATCATGTCGCTGCGTTCGCAGATCAGCACCTTTGAACTGCAGCGCCAGGAAAAGGAGCTGGAGCTGGCGGCCCTGCTGGACAATACCCGCCCAAATCAGGCCAAGGTGGATGGCGCGCGCGCCGATATCGCGCGGCTGAACAGCCTGATCCAGCGGCTGAACGATCGCATGATTGACGCCTCGGCCGGCGAAAACTCGCTTGCCAGCCTGACGGTGCAGATCCAGATGGCGCAGGCTGATCTGGCGACCCGCGATCTGATGCTGCAATCGGCGCTGCAACAGGTTGAACAGACCCGCATGGAGGCAAACCGCCAGGTGCGCTATCTCACCACGGCGGTAGAACCCGTTCCCAGCGAGGAAGCGACCTATCCCCGCCGATTTGAAAATACGATTTTGGCATTCCTGATCTTTTCCGGTATCTACCTGATGTGCTCGCTTACTGCGTCCATCCTCCGAGAACAGGTTTCGTCATAACGCCATGAAAAATATTTCCGTCGCCGATCTCAGCATCGGCAATGACCGCCCGCTGACCCTGATTGCAGGACCCTGCCAGCTGGAAAGCCTCGATCATGCCCGCATGATCGCGGGCCAGATGAAAGAGGCCTGCGCCAGATACGGCGCGCAATATGTGTTCAAGGCGTCCTACGACAAGGCCAACCGGACCTCGCTCTCCGGCAAACGCGGGCTGGGCGTCGATGAGGGGCTGAAGGTGCTGGACACCATCCGCCGCGAATTTGATGTGCCGGTGCTGACCGATGTCCACACCGAGGCGCAATGCGCGGTGGCGGCTGAGGCCGTGGATATCCTGCAAATCCCGGCGTTTCTGTGCCGCCAGACCGACATGCTGCTGGCCGCAGGCAGGACCGGCAAGGCCGTGAACATCAAGAAGGGCCAGTTTCTGGCGCCCTGGGATATGGCCAATGTGGTCGCCAAGGTGGAAAGCACCGGCAATGAGAACATCCTTCTGACCGAGCGCGGCACCTCCTTTGGCTATAACACGCTGGTGGCTGACATGCGCTCGCTGCCGCAGATGGCGCAGGGCGGCTACCCGGTGGTGATGGACGCCACCCATTCGGTGCAACAGCCCGGCGGCAAGGGCGGCTCCACCGGTGGGCAGCGCGAATTTGCGCCGCTGATGGCGCGGGCGGCAGTATCGCTTGGCATTGCGGCGGTGTTCATCGAAACCCACGAAGACCCGGATAACGCGCCCAGCGATGGGCCCAACATGATCTACCTCGACCAGATGCCGAAGCTGATCGAGACGCTGATGCGTTTTGATGCCCTGGCCAAGGCCGATCCCATCCGCATCTGATTGACAAGAGAGCCGAGTGACATGACCAAACCCATCCCCGAGGTGCGCCCGAACACCTGGAGCTTTCTGCGCGATCCGATGATCACGCCCACCGGTTTTCGCGAATATGACGCGCGCTGGAAATACCCCGAGGAAATCAACCTGCCCGGCATGACTGCGCTGGGGCTGGGACTGGGCACGCAGATGCACAAGCGCGGCATCCCGCCGGTGATCGCCGTGGCCAATGACTATCGCGACTATTCCGTCGCCATCAAACAGGCGCTGATCATCGGCCTGATGCAGGCTGGCATCGAGGTACGCGATATCGGCCCGGCGCTGTCGCCGATGGCGTATTTCGCGCAGTTCCATCTGGATGTGCCTGCCGTGGCCATGGTCACCGCCAGCCACAACCCGAACGGCTGGACCGGGGTCAAGATGGGCTTTGAACGCCCGCTGACCCACGGCCCGGACGAAATGGGTGAGCTGCGCGATATCGTCCTGAATGGTGAGGGCGTGGCCCGTCCCGGCGGCTCCTATCAGTTTGTGGATGGCGTAAAAGAGGCCTATCTGGACGATCTGGTCGGGGATTTCAAAATGTCTCGCCCGCTGAAGGTGGTCTGCGCCACCGGCAACGGCACCGCCTCGGCCTTTGCGCCGGAGCTGTTTGAGCGCATGGGCGTTGAGGTGGTCGATAGCCATAACAGGCTGGATTACAGCTTTCCGAACTACAATCCCAATCCTGAAGCGATGGAAATGCTGCACGACATGTCCGCCAGCGTAAAAGCCTCGGGCGCTGACATGGCGCTTGGCTTTGATGGCGACGGCGATCGCTGCGGCGTGGTGGATGATGAGGGCGAGGAGATCTTTGCCGATAAGGTCGGCGTCATAATGGCGCGTGATCTGAGCAAGATTTACCCGAATGCGACCTTTGTCGCGGATGTGAAATCCACCGGGCTGTTTGCCTCCGACCCCGAGCTGAAGGCCAATGGCGTGACGGCGGACTACTGGAAAACCGGTCACAGCCACATGAAACGCCGGGTGAAGGAGATCGGCGCGCTGGCAGGGTTCGAAAAATCCGGCCACTACTTCCTCGCCGAACCTGTGGGCCGGGGCTATGACTGCGGCATGCGGGTCGCGGTCGAGATCTGCAAGCTGATGGATCGCAACCCCGACAAGAGCATGTCGGATCTGAGGAAAGCACTGCCCAAGACCTGGGCGACGCCGACCATGTCGCCCTATTGTGCCGATACCGAGAAATATACCGTGCTGGAGCGGCTGGTGGAGAAACTGGTCGCCAAGGCCGAGGCGGGCGAGACGCTGGCAGACCGCCCCATCAAGGAAGTCGTCACCGTGAACGGTGCGCGTGTGATCCTGGATAACGGCTCCTGGGGGCTGGTGCGGGCATCCTCCAATACGCCGAACCTTGTTGTGGTCTGCGAAAGCAGCGAGAGCGAGGCCGAGTTGCGCCAGATCTTTGCCGAGATTGACGCGGTCATCCGCACCGAACCGCTGGTCGGGGACTACGATCAGACCTTTTGATCATTCCGGCAGCTGAGATAAAAACGCCCGCCATTGGCGGGCGTTTTTATGTTGTCGGCACTGTGGGATCTGGCCACTCGAATCTGGCGGCTGGATCAATCGCCGCCCAGAAGCCGCAACAGCTGATCCTTGGCCTCTTTCTCGATCCGGTCGCGGATGGCCTCATTGATGTCCTGCTCCGGCGCGATCTCTGTATCCAGCTCTTCGGCCAGCTTTTGGCGCAGGCGATCCTTGGCCTGTTGTTCCACCGCGTCGATTTCCGGCTCCAGCGCGCGTTTCAGATCCGGCCGAATCTTGGGATCGCTCCAGGGACCGGTGATCGCAACGGGGATCGACAGACGGGTGCTGCCGTCGCCGCGTTGCAGGCTCGGGGTGAACAGGTAGTCCAGATCCTGAGCCCCCAGCCCGATGCGGCCTTCTCCTTCGGCGCGCAACCCGCGCAGGCTCAACAGCAGATCCTGATTGAGCAGATTGCCGCCCTCGATCGTATAGCTGGCGGTCAGCCGGTCAAAGAGGGTGCTGCCGCCATTGCCGCTGCCGCTGCGCATCAGTTCTTCCAGATCGAAGCCGGTAAAGAACCCCTTGCCGACCTCCAGCCAACCTTTGCCGCTGAGCGAGGACATGATCTCTGCCACCGAATTGCCGACACCCAGATACTCAAGCTCGCCCAGCGCCTCACCATTGAGGCGGTCATAGCCCATGGTCTGCCCCAGCGCCTGTTCCAGCCGGATATCCTGAAAGCCCAGCTTACCGCCGACCGACAGCCCGTTGCGGTTGTTGACCACCAGCTGCCCCTGCAACTGACCGTCAAAGACCGTGGCGGGCTGGAATTTCAGAACCGCACGCGACCGGTCAAGGGTCAGGTCCAGCGAGCTGGGCCCGAGGCGGACAGATCCGGTCTCCACCCCCTGCACCTCCAGCGAAATCGCGGCATTGAGCGCGGCGAGCCAGCTGAAGTCCATCGGCGTGCGCGACCAGCCATCGCTGACCGGATCGTCACCATTGCCCGCAGCGGCGGCGGCCGGCAGATCGGCCTCTCCCGAGGGCAGCAGCGCCGACAGATCCAGCTGATCCCCGCTGAGCCGCGCCGTCACCATCGGCACATCGCCCAGCACCACGTCGGCAGCTCCGCGCAGCCTGTTGGCATCCGCCTCCAGCGTCAGATCCCGCAGCGCCAGCCGCCCGTCGGGGGTATAGGTGAGATCAGACCCGATGAGCCAGCTGTCCACCACCGGGGTCTCGATCCCCTCTGCCGCACCAAGCACCGCAAGGCTGCGCGCCAGATCGGTGCTCTTGCCGGTCACCCGCCCGGTGGCGGCGCCATTGATATCCGCCCGCCCGTCAAAGCGCAGCTCCGTATCGTCAGCGCTAAGCGACGCCCCGACCGAGGCCACCTGACCCGCGAGGAAGGCCTCGAACGTGCCGATTTCGGCGGCGATCTGCACCGGCGCCCCGGCCGGGCGCAGCGTCACATCGGCAATCACGGTGCCCGTGGGATCAGGCCATTGCAGCGCCAGGTCGACCTGTTTCATCTCAATCGGGGTTTCGCCATGGGGGGCGTATCGCAGGCTGGCGCCGGTGAGGGTCAGCGCCTCGATGCTGATCGGCAGGCTCTCCATCGTGCCGGAGGGGGCCGCCGGGGTCTCCGCCGCGCCGGATGCGAGTGGCTCAAGCACCCAGTTGCCGGTGCCATCCGCGCGGGTGCTGAGGTTCAGCTGCGGCAGGACAGCCGACAATTCGGTGATCCTGACCTGACCGCGCAGGAGATCCGCCGCCGCAACCCCAATGGTCAGCCGTTCCGCCGTCAGCATCGGCTCAGGCCCAGCCCAGGGCGCGTTTGACAGCGCCACACGGTCTGCCTTCACTCCCAGCGTCGGCCAGAGCGTATAGCCCACGCGCCCGCCAAAGGTGACCGTGCGGCCGGTCTGCTTTTCGATCTGGGTTGCCGCCAGCTGGGCCAGCTTCTCCCCTGGCAGCAGTAACAACCCAGCCAGCAGCAGCACCAGCGCCACCACCAGCGCCGCAATGACCCGGACTATCAGCCTCATCACCCCACTCCTCTTGCCTTGCCCCCGTATTCCCCACGGGGTTTTGCGCAGCTTACCGCCTGCGCGCAGGGGTGCAATGCAGGAAGCCCCCGCGCAGCATCAAAGGTTTGCATGTTTGCATCAGAGGTATATCGCAACCGGAACCGCTGGCGCAGGCCCAGACGCGCGAGGGCGACAGCACAGGTCACAGCACAAAATCGCCCACTCTTCGCGTCTCACTTGCGCTCGGGATCACTATGGCTGTTCCGCAGGTTACGGGCTCTGGCCTGCCACCTTCAACACAGGAAGCGCGATATTGCACCGCCCCGCTGCGCAGGTGGTGACGCTGAATACCCCTGTTTTCCTTGCCTCCTGCCGCAGTCCTGATATATGCGCGCGCATGACACAGACACCCGGTTCAGCCAACCCGCCCAGCCTCCGTCCCGACCTTGCCCCGGAACCGCAGTTCCGCGACAAACCCCGTGACGGCCAGCCGACCCTCGGCATGGTGTCGCTTGGCTGCCCAAAGGCGCTGGTCGACAGCGAGCGGATCCTGACCCGGCTGCGCGCCGAAGGCTACGGCATCTCGCCCGACTACGCGGGCGCGGACGCGGTGATCGTCAACACCTGCGGCTTCCTCGACAGCGCCAAGGCCGAAAGCCTGGAGGCGATCGGCGAGGCGCTGAAGGAAAACGGCAAGGTGATCGTCACCGGCTGCCTGGGTGCCGAGCCGGACTATATCCGCGAGCATCACCCACGCATCCACGCGGTCACTGGCCCGCATCAGTATGAACAGGTGCTGGACGCGGTGCATTCCGCGGTGCCGCCCAGCCCGAACCCATATGTAGACCTCTTGCCCGCAACCGGCGTCCGGCTCACCCCGCGGCACTTCAGCTATCTGAAGATCTCCGAGGGCTGCAACCACAAGTGCAAGTTCTGCATCATCCCGGACATGCGCGGCAAGCTGGCCTCGCGCCCGGTGCACGCGGTGCTGCGCGAGGCGGAGAAGCTGGTGGAGGCCGGGGTGCGCGAACTCTTGGTGATCAGCCAGGACACTTCCGCCTATGGCCTTGACCGCAAGTATTCCGCGCATCCGTGGAAGGGCGCCGACGTGCGCAGCCATATCCTCGACCTTTCCCGCGAGCTGGGCAGGCTGGCCCCGGCAGAGGACCTGTGGGTGCGGCTGCACTATGTCTACCCCTACCCGCATGTGCGCGAGCTGATCCCGCTGATGGCGGACCCGGACAACGCACTGCTGCCCTATCTGGACATCCCCTTCCAGCACGCCCACCCGGATGTGCTGCGCCGCATGGCCCGGCCCGCGGCGGCGGCCAAAACGCTGGACGAGATCCGCGCCTGGCGCGAGACCTGCCCCGATATCACCCTGCGCTCCACCTTCATCGTCGGCTTCCCCGGCGAGACCGAGGCGGAGTTCCAGCACCTGCTCGACTGGATGGACGAGGCGCAGCTGGACCGGGTCGGCTGCTTCAAATACGAAAACGTCGACGGCGCGCGCTCCAACGATCTGCCGGACCACGTGCCGGAAGAGGTGAAGCAGGAGCGCTGGGAGCGGTTCATGGAGAAGGCCCAGGCGATCTCCGAGGCCAAGCTGGCGGCAAAGGTTGGCCAGACGATGCAGGTTATCGTGGACGACATCGACGAGGACGGCATCGCCACCTGCCGCACCAAGGCCGACGCACCGGAGATCGACGGCAACCTGTTCATCGATGAGGGAACCGACGGGTTGCAGGCGGGTGATCTTGTGACGGTCGAGGTGGATGAGGCCGGGGAGTATGACCTGTGGGGACGAGTGATATAACTAAAGAGCGCGACTTCGAATTCTTCCAGAAGGCAAAGCACTATAGGCATGTACTTCAGATTCATCAATCAGATTTGCCTGACTGGCGAACTGATCTGCCGGATCTCGCTTTTGCATGTGACTGCGCTTTTTCTACTGTCGTTTCGGTCTTCGAGAGAGCTGAAAATATCTGTTTGCTCCAAATCGACAAAGACTTGCACCGCCGCGCCGCAGTTGCTGCATCAATGTTTCAGAATCTTGCGTTGGTTGAGGCCGCAATCGCAAATGGCCAGTATGTGGGCGCTTCGACGCTAATACGACAGGAACTTGAAGGGCTTGATGTCTTGCGTGGTATCCTTGATGGCAAACAGATCGATAGCAAAAACCCACGTATAAAAGCACTGCGCAATCTCGGATTAGGGAAAATCTACGGGTTGTTGTCCGGCATTGCCCATCTTACGTCGCACGACCGGCTATCCCACCTCACCGGCGGTCGTCCCTATAGATATGAAACTCAATATAATCGTAATTTCTGCGAACTTCTGGTCAATTGCCACGTGCTAGCCATGGCTGGATTAGCTACGATCGTGGCCTTCGACCACCGAAATCTTAGTCAAGAACACTTAACTGACTTAGAAAAACACCACAGTGCTCTTGCACTCTCTGTGCTTAGCGAGAATGGGTTTATGAATTTGGTCACTACCAGCGCCTGACCCTAGGTGGGTGCGAAGCGCCCTCTCCGTTTTGCCGGAGGCAAACCTACGGTTTGACGGGAGGTTCAGGAGCTGCCCGCGCTTTGCGCGGGCTTGGGGTTCGCCCCCTCGCGCCAAATCCGTGCTACGTTCTCCACCAACCGCTACCAGCCTAGGAAAGCGTCCAGCCATGCCCTGACACCGCAACATTACCGCTTGCCGCGTTGTTGGTTGGACGGGGTGGACCGGGATGGATTGTGGCGCGCGGGCTTTTTTGGGCTGCCTGTGACCATCTGCCCTTCGTCCGGCGGCGCGGCGCCGCTATATCGTCAGGTATCAGTGTTCAGCAAAGAGGCACCCACCATGCCGACCCCTCAGGATGACAGCACGGAGGTTCTCTACAACGGGGAATGTCCGGTGTGCAGTATCGAGATCCGCCATTATGCCAATCTGGCGGAGCGGCGGGATTTGCCGCTTAGGTTTGATGATCTGAACTCGCAGGATCTGGCGCTGTGGGGCGTGGATGCCGATAGCGCGGCGCGACGGCTGCATGTGCGCCATCGGGGCGAGGTGCTGAGTGGCATCCCGGCGTTTCTGGTGCTTTGGGCGCAGATGCCGGGATATCGCTGGGTCGCACGGATCGTCGGGTTGCCCGGTCTGCGCCAGCTTGCATCGGCGGCATATGATCACCTTCTGGCGCCGACGCTCTATCGCTGGCACCGCCTGCGGCAGCGTCGCGGGTCGTAGCTGCGATCCGTCAGTCGCGCAGCACCATCAGCTGATCGGCATTGCGGCAGCCGGGCATCGGCGCCTGTGATCGCTCGCGGGTGGCAAGGAAGGCCTCGCAGTGCAGGGTCGCGTCGCAGCTGCGGCAGCGGGTGATCATCGCGGCCCAGTCCTCGGGAGGGATCCGGCCTGCGGCCAGCGCAGTGCTCAGCTCAACCCCCGCAGCCTGCCCCATCCGGGCCATCAGGCGCAGGTGATGGAGCGGATCGCCCAGCGGCCGCATCCTAGCGCTCCTGCTCTGTCTCCGTATCGTTCAGAAAGGCCAGCAGATCGCGGTTGCGGCAGAAATCCGGCGCGTCGGCGCCTGGGCGGCCCCCCTTCGCCAGCCAATTTCGGCAGGCACCGACGCCGCCGCAGCGGGTGCAGCGCAGCACCGCCTCGGCGATCTCGTCAAATCTCAACCGGCCCGAGATGGCTTCTTCCTGTAGGTCCAGCCCCACGGTTGTGGCCATGCTGTCGAAAAGATCGGCATGGGTCTTCAGGTTGTCCCTGCGGCTCTGATCGGTGTAGGTGGTCATCTCGGCGCCCTCGGAAATCAGTCATTCTGAGGGCAGCTTAGCCATCTCCGGCGTATTGCGATTTGATGCAGGTCAAAAGGGCGCGTACCCGGCGGTCAGCTGCTCCTCGCCGGGTCGAGATAGGCGCGCACCGCGTCCTGAACCCGGCGAAACCGGTCGCCGCCCAGTTTCTTGCCGCCATACCAGCGGGTGACGATGATCAGGTGATCGCAGAGCCCCTCGCGCTCCATCATGCGCAGGATGACCATACCGGCGCCGCTTTCGCCGTCATCGGCCTTCAGCGCGCCGGTGGGCAGCTGCGCGGCCCAGGTGTTATGGGTCGCCTTGGCATAGGAGCGGTCGGATTTCAGCGCCGCCAGAACGGCGTCGATCTGCTCGCGGCTGGTGACCCGCGCACCGCTAACCGCATAGCGCGAGCCGCGATCGGTCAGCACGACGCCCAGCTGCCTCAGCGAGGCGACGGCTTGGTCCAGATCGCTCAATTCAGGTTATATTTCTGGATCGTCTGATTGACCACGCGCACCCGGTCCGGGTTGGCCGGATGTGTGCCCAGAAAGCGATCGCCCGGATCCGGCAGCCGGTTGAAGAAGCGCACCCCGATGCTGGGACGATACCCGGCCTTATGGGTGATGATGGTACCCAGCTCATCCGCTTCCAGCTCGAAATTCTTCGAATAGGTGCGCGCGCCGACCACCGCGCCAAGATCCTGGGCGCGGGCCACATCCGCCGCGCTGGCGCCAGAGACGCTGGCAAGTCCCGCCAGCAGGATCGAGCCTGCCACCGCGCTTTGTCGTTTGCGCGCCAGATGGCCGCGAATATGGTGGGCGGCCTCATGGGACATTACAAAGGCCAGCTCATCCCGATTGGCAATCTGCCCCAGCATCCGCTGGGTGAAGGTGATCACCGGACGCCCGGACCGGTCCTGGCTCTGATAGGCATTTGGCGGGGCATTGGGGTTGGGGTCGATGCGGATCAGGAAATCACAGTTCAGACCCGGCGCACGCGCCCGGCATTCCCGTTCAGAGACGGGCTCGACCACGCGGGTGACCGCCGCAAAGGCGCTGCGCCCCTCGGCCGGGGACAGGCCCTGAACCGGCGCGCCAGAGGGCCGCGCGGTGGGCGCAGACCCGGTGTCAACCACAACATCACAGGCCGCAAGACCCATGGTGATGGCACATCCCATCAACAGCAACACCCGACGCATGACATCTCCTTTGCTTTGTCTGTGCCATCTTATCGCGACAGCGGACCGAGGATCAATTGCATGAAGCTCCGGCGGCTGCAATCTGCTGCAAGATCACGTGATGCGACAAAGCCTTGTCAGCGGGGGCGGCCCGGTGGCAAGCTGGGGACATGTTTACCATTGAGCATGAATTCGACGCCACCGTCGTTACGCTCGTCGATGACGAGGCCACCCCGCTGATGGAAGATGTCTCCATCAATATTTTCACAGAATGCGTCACGGTCGAACAGCTGGACCCGCGTACCGACCGGGTTCAGACAATCACCCTGTCGCACAATCAGGTCCGCGATCTTGCAGCGGCGCTGGATCTTCCTGAGGGGGTCTATCGCTTTGCCCGCGATGATGAACCCGAGGCAAAGGGCTGAGATCCATCAGGAGCTGGTGAGGGCTGGCCCCATGGTTGGCGGCGCAGGCCCCGACCCGGAGACCTCAGGGGCGGTAGGCAAAGACCTTTTCCCGAGAGGTCGCGCCGCGCAGCAGTGTCAGCTGCGAGGGGGCAATACCCATCGCGCGGGCCAGCAGCACCTGCACCGCAGCCGTGGCCTTGCCGTTCTCGGGCGCTGCCGTCACCCTGATCTTGAGCACACCCGCCTGCCCGCAGCTCTCCGCCCCGGCAGGGATAACGGCGTTGCGCGACGCTTTTGGCGTGACGCGGACGGCAATCTCTGCACCGGCGATGGCCAGATGGCTGAGATCGGGGAGGTCTTTCTGCTTTGGCTTGCCCATAGCGGGGTGATCGCGCGGATTGCGAGCAAAATCCATAGACTTTGGCGCTACGACCGGGATATTTCCTGCCTCACACCTCATGTTTGGATCCGGCTGCGGTCCGTGCCTGTCCCCGCTCCGGGCAGGCCAGCTCTGCCAAATTCTCGGATCCCCCTTGAAATCCCGCGCCGCCCTGCCGACATCGGGCGATAGATGTAAAAAGGTTTCACATATGCCCCCTCGCAATGATGCTGCCCTGGCGTTTCTGCTGTCGCGCCGTTCCCGCCCGGCCAAGACGCTGGTGGCCCCGGCCCCAAGCCGCGAGGCGCTGATGCCGCTGTTGACCGCAGCCGCACGCACGCCCGATCACGGCAAGCTGGAGCCCTGGCGTTTCATCGTGATCGAGAAACCCGCGATGGCGCGGCTGGCAGAGCTGACCGGCAAGGCGGGCGAACGACTGGGCAAATCGGCCGAGGATATTGCCAAGGGCCGCAGCCAGTTTGAACTGGGGCAACTGGCGGTCGCCGTTGTGGAGATCCAGAAGGCGAGCCCGAAGATCCCGCCCATCGAGCAGACCTACTCAGCCGGGGCCGTCTGCCTGGCGCTGTTGAACGCCGCTCTTGCGGCCGGCTGGGGCGCCAACTGGCTGTCAGGCTGGGCCAGCCATGATCCCGAGTTCTGCGCCGAAGCCTTTGGCCTGCAGTCGCATGAGCGGATTGCGGGCCTGATCCATATCGCCACCGAAACCAACACGCCGCCGGACCGCCCCCGCCCTGATCTGGCGGCGCTGACCACCTGGATGGACCAATGATTCTGACAGATTTCTCAAAGGCGCTGAGCCAGATCGGCGACCCCCGCTTTCGCCGGGTTCTGTTTCTGGGCATTGGCCTGACCGTCGCGCTGCTGGTGCTGGCCTATGCGGCGTTTCTGGCATTGATCCAATGGCTGGTCGGTCCGGATGCGACGCTGCCGCTGATCGGCCCGGTCACCTGGGTCGATGATCTCCTTTCGATCACCTCGCTGCTGCTGATGCTGGTGCTGTCGGCGTTCCTGATGGTGCCCGTGGCCTCGGCGATTACCTCGATGTTTCTGGATGAGGTCGCACAGGCGGTAGAAGATCGCCACTATCCCGGTCTGCCACCGGCGACCAAGACACCGTTCTGGGATGGCGTGCGCGATACCATCAATTTTCTCGGCGTTCTTGTCGTCGCCAATGTGCTGGCGCTGGTGCTTTACGTGATGCTTGCCCCCTTTGCGCTGTTTATCTTCTGGGGGCTGAACGGGTTCCTTCTGGGGCGGGAGTATTTCACCCTCGCCGCCGCGCGCCGCATTGGCCTGCCGGAAGCCAAACGGCTGCGGCGCAAGCATCTGGGCGCGGTCTGGATCGCCGGTGTGCTGATGGCCATGCCGCTGTCGATTCCGCTGGTGAACCTGCTTATCCCGATCATCGGGGCGGCGACCTTCACCCATCTCTTCCATCGGCTGACCCGGCACGAACTGTCGGCAGGCTGAGCCGCGCGGAGCAAACCGGGGCGGCAAACCGGAGGACAAACATAAAACAGGCGGACCCCTGCCCGCCTGTTGTGATGCCAAAGATATGCTGCGCCGGGTTATTCGGGATCCGGCAGCCGGTCGAACCAGTCAAAATCATTCACCGTGATCCAGCCGCTAAGGATGATCGTTGCAACGATCGCCCAGATGACGGCAGCGGCAATGGTGGTGATCACAGCCTTCTGCTTCAGATAGTGATGCTCGGGCGCACCGGCGTGGGTGCCGGGCACGATCTCGCCAAGGTCGCCCTGCGTCTGAATGCGGATCGGGATCACGATCAGGAACGTCATGAACCAGATCACCGCATAGAGAACCAAACCGGATGTCACACCCATGATAGCTGTCCTTCTGAGACCCCCGCCCCACTGCGGAGGGTTAAGGGGCAGATAGCGTCAAACCTGTTCCAATTCCACCAGGCAGCCGTTGAAATCCTTCGGATGCAGGAAAAGAACCGGTTTGCCATGGGCGCCGATCTTGGGTTCGCCCGATCCAAGCACCCGCGCGCCTTCGGCCTTGAGCCGGTCGCGGGCCGCCAGGATATCATCCACCTCGTAGCAGATGTGGTGAATACCCCCGGCCGGGTTCTTTTCCAGAAACCCCGCAATGGGAGAAGTGTCGCCCAGAGGGTAGAGCAGCTCGATCTTGGTATTGGGCAGTTCGATGAACACGACGGTGACGCCGTGATCGGGCTCATCCTGGGGGGCGCCGACCTTGGCGCCGAGGGTGTTGCGATACTGTGCCGAGGCGGCATCAAGGTCCGGTACGGCAATTGCGACGTGGTTGAGGCGGCCAATCATGGTGCGGTCTCCTGAGTGAACTGATTGCCAAGACTTATCAAAGAGCCATGGCCTGCGGACAAGTGCGCCAATCCGCGCGGCAGAATATTTCCAGCAATAACGCTTCGTTGCGTCGATTTTTGCGCGGTAATTCCATTCAACCTTAGGCTGCGACCTGGATGTTAACCAGCTGTTAGCCCCGTTTCCCTAGCGTTGAGTCGTATCCAGTCAGGAGCCTTAGTCATGGACGATTCGGAACTGTTTGCTGCTGCCCACCGCCTGCCCACCACCAAACGACCTTTGTTGGGGCTGACCATTCTTGTGGTGGAAGACAGTCGATACGCCTGCGAGGCGATGCGTCTGCTGTGCCTGCGCAGCGGTGCGCGGATCCGCCGGGCCGATTGTCTGAAATCCGCCCACCGGCATCTGAAGGTCTACCGCCCCTCGGTCGTTATTGCCGATCTCGGCCTGCCTGATGGGTCGGGCGCCGATCTGATCCGCTCCATGGCGGAGGCCTCGCCGCGTGTCGGCGTGATCCTCGGGATCTCCGGTGATGAAGCAGGTGAGGCGATGGCGATGGACGCCGGGGCTGATGGGTTTCTGGCAAAACCGATCACATCGCTCGCCGCATTCCAATCCGCGATCCTGTCGCGCCTACCCGCCGAACGCCAGCTCTCCGGCCCCAACCAGCTGACCGATGAGGTGATCGAGCCGGATCTCCTCGCCTTTCAGGATGACATGTCCCATGCCGCAGAGGTGCTGAACGAAGCTGAGGAAGGGCAGACATTGGACTATGTTGCGCAATTCCTTGGTGGTGTGGCCCGCAGCGTTGGCGACTCACATCTGGCTGGAGCCGCCGCAGATCTGGCCGATGCCCGCAGCAGCGGACGCCCCGTTGCCGCCATTGCCGCCCGTGTCGCCGGGCTGGTTCAGGAACGTCTGAAACAGAAAGTCGCCATCTGAGATGATCGAAATCGTTCTCATCGCCTCAACCACTTTGGGCATTGTCCTATATCTTCAGGCGCGGTTCTCGGCCCGTGAAATCCGCCGTAACCGCGACCGGACATTGGGATCGCTGGTCATCCTTGATCGCAGCGACCGCTGATCTGCCGTGCCACGGGACCACCTGATCCTGGCTGACAGGTCACCCCGTCCGCCCCCTTGCTGACAGATCGTTGGGCGAGCATCCTTGCTGACAGGTAGCCCGGTCAGTCTATTGGATGACAGATCGCACGGTCGCTATCGCGGTCGGCAACTGCGCAGCACCCACATAGCGGCGCAAGGCGACAGATCGCGCGAGCCGACACACTCTCGGCCCCGCTCCCATTGATCGCTGACTGGCGGCCCACTGGCGGACCCGCAAGCCGCCGCAGCGGTCAGCGCATCCCCGTCAGCGCCGCAGCACCCCCGAATCAGCGCCCAGCTCGACGCCGGGAAAAACCACATCTGCAATCTGCTGGGCGTCGGTGCCGATCATACCGCGCATGATCCAGCCCATATGGGCCCGCACATCGCCGGTGGGCATCAGATCACGGCGATCAAACAGCGCCGCCTCCTCAAGACCCGGCCACAGCCCGTGGACCCGGCCACCCCGGATCGCGCCACCGGCCAGCACCATCGCACCGCCGGTTCCGTGATCGGTGCCGCTGGTCCCGTTTTCGCGCACGGTGCGGCCAAATTCGGTCATCGCCACCACTGCGGTTTTGTCCCAGATCCCCGGCCCAAGATCGCGGTACAGTGTCAGAATGGTATCGGACAGGCGCCCCAGCGCCCGTGTGAGCGCGCCGGTCTGACGGTTGTGCGTATCCCAGCCGTTGATCGAGAAAGCCGCAATCCGGCTGTCACCGCGCAGCTGCTGGGCCGCATAGCTGGCAATCCGCTGATGCGGTCGGGATCGTGCCTTGGCCTGACCCATGCTTCCCGTTGCCTCTGCGCTCCCGGCGCCGCCCGCGTCCATGGGTGCGCTGTCGGCAAGGTCGAGCGCCTCTGCCAGAGCGGCATGAAACAGCGGATCCTGCTCCATCATCAGACCGGCCAGACGTTCGGCCTGCGGGCTGAGAGCCATTTCCGCATCCGGCGACCAGTCGGACACCGGGGCCGCGCCCTGCAACAGTTTCATTTCCCCCTGCCCGATGGCAAAGGCGGTGCGCGCCTCGACACCGGGCGTGATCTGCAACAGCCGGTTCAGCCATCCGTCGCGGCGCTGGTGCAGGCCCGGCGTCCCGGCTTCCAGCAGGTCCTGACCGTCAAAATGGCTGCGCTTGTCGCGATAAGGCGTTGATACCGCGTGAATAAACCCGAGCTGCTCCGCCCGCCACAACGGCATCAAGGGGGCAAGTCCCGGATGCAGGGAAAAATAGCCATCCAGATCGAGCCCGCCATTTTGCGGCCCTCCCCTGAGGCTCGACCGCAGGCCGGCATAGGCCGGATCACCATAGGGCTGGACCACATCAATGGCATCCATGCCGCCGCGCAGGATGATCACCACCAGCCGGCTGTCCCAGGGGGCCGCAGCAAAGCTCACGGGGGTCAGCAGCGGGCTTGCCGCCAGCGAACAGCCAATCAGACCGGAGCGGGCGAGGAAACCGCGCCGGGTCAGGCCAGAAGGGCGGGATGGGCCAGTGAACCCATGACGCGGTGTCTTGGTCATCTCGATCTCCCTCTCAACGCCGCTGAAAGGCGGGTGAGGCCAGGATCAGTCCTATCGCCTCCCGCTCGGTTTCGGCAGCTGTTGCGACGAACCGCAGCTGCGCGGTTTCCCGCCCGCCAAGGGCGCTTCGCAGCAGCTGAAGCGGCGCGGGCAATGGTCCCGGCCCCTGCACCATCACCTGTGTCGGCACCGACATGCACCAGCGCAGCCGCTCCGCCAGAGCCTGCGGCGTGATCCAGGTTGCATCGGCCTCGGGCCAGCCATCGGGACCGTTGGAGACCTCCCAGCGCTGGCCCATGCGCTGCATCGGACGCAGGAAGAACCGGTTGACCTGCGCCCGGCTCAGCCCGGTCAGCGCGGCAGCTGGCAACGCCAGCGCCCGACAGGCCGAGGCGAGATAGGCAAAGGGCGGTTTGACGTTTTCGAGGTCAGGTTGCCAGGCCGCCGGATGCTCCAGCAGCGCCGCATAGACCTGCGTCAGATCCCCCGATGTCGCACGGTAGCGGGCCGCCAGATGGGCGACCAGTGCCGGGTCCGGCGTGTCACGGGTGAAATGCACCGCCAGTTTATGCGCCAGATGATCCGCCGTGGCCGGGTGGCGCGCCAGATCCCGCAGCGCCTGTTTGATCGCAGCCAGACCGGTGACCTCGGCATCGTAGCGCTTTCCCAATAGGGTCTCGGCCCCCGGCTCGGCCCATCCCGGCGCAAATTTGAAGCCCTCGGTGGTGTCGTAGATCATGCCGGTGAACAGCTCGGCCAGCTGGCGCACGTCCTGTTGCGTATAAGGCCCGCCAACGCCGAGCGTGTGCAGTTCCAGCACTTCGCGCGCCAGATTCTCATTGAGCCCGACCACCCGCCCCTGACGCTGCGCGACCCGTTTGGCGCGGCGGCTGTTGGGGCCGGTGGACCGGTGCTGGTCCAGGTAATGCAGCATCAGCGGGCTGGTCACAGCCGCAATCAGCAGATCCTCGAACCGCGCGGCAATATGCGGGCGGATCGACGTCTCGACATAGGGGGTGGCAGCGTAGCGCAGCGCGGCAATCTTGCCCTGCGCGGTGAAGTGATCCGCCCAGAACAGGGCAAGCCGTTCGCGAAACCCATGCGGCGTTGTCACGCAGCGCAGCAGCCGTCGAACGAACCAATCCGCCTGATGGTCCCGCATCAGGGCGCGCTGGTGTTTCAGATCCCTGTCGCGCATCTCGAAATCCGGGCTGCCAGCGGCCGCCTTGCGGGCGCGGCGGGCGGCGGAATAGGCCCGAGCATCCGCCAGCGCAGCGTCAAACCCTGGGATCGGCCAGGTCTGCGCCGCATGATCCGGGGCCTGAAGGTCAGCAAGCAGCCGCTCCGGCCCAGCGGCTGGGGCATGCAGCGGCGACAGGCCGCAGCCGAAACGGATCTCCGCCAATTCCCCGTCAAAGCGCATCGCTTTCCCCGCTCATGAGCTGTTGCAACCCGACAAGAGTAGGATATCGCAGCGCCGACACCAGCTGAATTTCTTCAGGCACGCAACTCTCTGCTCATGGGCGCACTGAGGGCCGCCAAGATCGCGCCACAACTCGACGGAGCTGCGGTGCCCGCCGAATCAAAACAGGCCCGGACATCTGTCCGGGCCTGTTTCAGACTGACCTCCAGAGGTTACTGGTCCTGTGGAATCACCCGCAGCCCCAGCTCCATCAGCTGCTCGCTCAGCGGTTCCGACGGGGCCGACATCATCAGATCTTCGGCGCGCTGGTTCATCGGGAACATGATGACCTCGCGGATGTTGGCCTCGTCGGCCAAGAGCATTACCATGCGGTCGATACCGGCCGCGCAGCCGCCGTGCGGCGGGGCGCCGTACTGGAAGGCGTTGACCATGCCGCCAAAGCGTTTTTCGACCTCTTCCTTGCCGTAGCCGGCGATTTCAAAGGCCTTGAACATGATCTCCGGCTTGTGGTTCCGGATCGCGCCGGACACCAGCTCATAGCCGTTGCAGGCGAGGTCGTACTGGTAGCCCTTCACGGCCAGCGGATCGGACAGCAGCGCGTCCATGCCGCCCTGCGGCATCGAGAACGGGTTGTGCTCAAAGTCGATCTTGCCGGTTTCCTCGTCCTTCTCGTAGATCGGGAAATCGACGATCCAGGCAAAGGCAAAGCGGTCCTTGTCAATCAGGCCCAGCTCCTCGCCGATGACGGTGCGGGCCTTGCCCGCGACGCCTTCAAACGCCTTCGGCTTGCCGCCGAGGAAGAAGGCCGCGTCACCAACGCCCAGGCCCAGCTGCTGGCGGATCGCCTCGGTGCGCTCAGGGCCGATGTTCTTGGCCAGCGGGCCAGCCGCTTCCATCCCGTTGTCGCCGTCGCGCCAGAAAATATAGCCCATGCCCGGCAGGCCTTCTCCTTGCGCAAACTTGTTCATCCGGTCGCAGAACTTGCGGGAGCCACCGGTCGGTGCCGGGATCGCGCGCACTTCTGTGCCTTCGTTTTCCAAGAGGTTTGCAAAGATCGCGAACCCAGACCCGCGGAAATGCTCGGAACAGTCCTGCATCTTGATCGGGTTCCTGAGGTCCGGCTTGTCGGTGCCGTACCATTTGGCGGCATCCTTGTAGGAGATCTGCGGCCAGTCATGCGCCGGGTCGACCTTGCGGCCGCCGCCGAATTCCTCGAACACGCCCGCCATCACCGGCGCGATGGTGTCGAACACATCCTGCTGGGTGACAAAGGACATTTCCATGTCGAGCTGGTAAAAATCCGCAGGCGAGCGGTCGGCGCGCGGGTCCTCGTCGCGGAAGCAGGGCGCGATCTGGAAATACTTGTCAAAGCCCGACACCATCATCAGCTGCTTGAACTGCTGCGGCGCCTGCGGCAGCGCATAGAACTTGCCCGGATGCAGGCGCGACGGCACCAGGAAGTCGCGCGCGCCCTCGGGGGAGGAGGCGGTGATGATCGGGGTCTGGTATTCGTTGAAGCCGATGTCCCACATGCGGTTGCGGATCGAACGGATCATGTTGGAGCGCAGCACCATGTTGCGCTGCATCTTCTCGCGACGCAGGTCCAGATAGCGATAGCGCAGGCGGGTTTCCTCCGGGTATTCCTGCTCGCCGAACACCATCAGCGGCAGTTCCTCGGATTTGCCCAGCACCTCGATATCGCGGATAAAGACTTCGATCTCGCCGGTAGAGATTTTCGGGTTCACCAGGCTCTCATCACGGGCCATGACATTGCCGTCGATGCGGATACACCATTCGGAGCGGACCTTCTCGATCTCGGCAAAGACCGGGCTGTCCGGGTCGGCCATGACCTGGGTCACACCGTAATGGTCGCGCAGGTCGATGAACAACAACCCGCCATGGTCGCGGACGCGGTGGACCCAGCCCGACAGGCGGACGGTTTCACCGACGTTGGATTTGTTCAATTCGGCGCAGGTATGGCTGCGATAGTCGTGCATGGGGTGACCTTTCATTATACCGGTCTCATGTCCGGGAGGGCCGTCAATCGGGAAATGCGCCAGAACGGCGCGGAATTCGTCCGGGGTGGTACACTAGGTTGCGACGCCGTTGTCAAGCAAACTGGGCGGATTCGGCAGCCGCGAGCCACCAATAGTGCCTGTTGCGCGCCCGAGCGAGGGCCTCCCGCGCTCTACGGTCTCATCGCGGACGCGCTGAGGCCTCCGACGTTGGGCCGGGCGCCGTGCCTCTGGCACGGCGTCGGTTGCGTTCTGCGGAACCGCAGCGCACCCAATGGTGCGCTGCCACGCCCAAAGGGCAAGGGCCCGCTGGCGTCAGCCAGAAGGGCGGCTTGTCCGCGGGAGCGCGCCCGTCACACCAGACGTGCCGGGATCAGCCCGCGCAGGGAATTGCCCATATGGATGGCCTTGGCACACCTGAGGTCCTCAAAACGCAGCACCGCCTCCGTGCATTCCTCCCGCTCCAGCATCACCTGCCGCAGGATACCCGGCAGCAGGCCGCAGCTGAGCGGCGGCGTGATCACCTGCCCGTCCGGGCGGGTTACAAAGATATTGGTGATGGTGCCCTCGCAAACCTCGCCCTGCTCGTTCAGGAACAGGAGTTCATCCACGCCTTCCGGCAGCGCGGCCCGCGCGGCATCGTAGAGCACGCGGCGGGTTGTCTTGTGCTGAAGCCAGATGTCACCTGCCTCCAGCCGGGCCTCCGCGATACGCAGCCGCCAATCCGAGGGGCTGTTTCCCAGAGCGGCCGTGGTCAGCGCCAATTGCCCCTCCGCATCCAGCGTCAGGCGGCAGCGCAGCGGCGCCGCATCGGTGGCTTCCGCCAGAACCGCCTCCGCCCGCTTTGGATCGAAAGCGATCCCGAACAGGGCCGCGCTGCGCGCCATCCGGGCCAGATGCAGCCGCAGGTGACGAAAGCCCTGCCCCGGATGCCAGCCCAGCGTCTCGATCAGGCCGAAAGCGGGATCGTTCTGGAGGGTGTCACGCGGGCAAAGCGGGCTTTCCATAGGGCTTCCTCATATTCTGCATCTGCGGTGCTGTCCCAGACCACGCCACCGCCCACATTGAGCGTCGCGCGGCCCGCGTCCAGCATCAGCGTGCGGATTGCCACATTGAATTCTGCCCGGCCGTCCGGCGCCGCCCAGCCGATGGTGCCGCAATAGATGTCGCGCGCCCAGGGTTCCAGTTCCGCGAGGATTTCCATCGCGCGAATCTTGGGGGCGCCGGTGATGGAACCGCAGGGAAACAGCGCGGCAAAGATCTCTGCAAGCCCCGCGTCGGGCCGCAATCTGGCGCGGACGGTGGAGACCATCTGATGCACCGTGGCGTAGCTCTCGACCGCAAACAGCTCCGGCACATGCACCGAGCCTGTTTGCGCCACGCGGCTGATGTCATTGCGCAGGAGGTCGACGATCATCAGGTTTTCGGCGCGGTTCTTCTCATCTTGGCGCAGAAAGTCGCGGCGGCGGGCATCCTCCAACGGATCGTCGCTGCGCGGCTGGGTGCCCTTCATCGGGCGGGTCTCGATGCCCCCTTCTGCATCCGTGCGGAAGAACAGCTCTGGCGAGCGTGACAACAGGTCCGGCAACCCCTCCTGTTGGACCAAGGCACCGTGGCCGACGGCCTGTCTGGCCTGAAGCGCGGCATAGATGTCTTCGGATGTCCCATAAGCGTCGGCATCAATCGGGAAGGTCAGGTTGGCCTGATAGATATCGCCCTGGCCAATGTTGCGGTTCACCTCTGCGAAGGCTTCGGCGTAGCGGTCAAAAGTCCAGCGGGGGGTAATTCCTTCAAGACCAGCTTCGCTTTCCGCCTGCGGTCGGGTCCGGCCCCCAATGTTCTGCGCTCGCGGTTCCGCATAGACCCCAAAACAAATGAGCGGCAGCCGCCGCCCCGCAGGCATCCGGCCCGCCAGTTTTGGCTCCAGCGCATAGCCCAGCTCATAGGACGCATAGCCCGCCAGCCAATGGCCGGCGTCGCGCGCCGCATCCAGCGCCGCCAGCGCGGCAGGCACGTCTTCGGCCCGCTCTGCGCGGATCATGCGCAGCGGCGTTTCAAAACATGTCCCGGCCCCCATCGGCCCCTGATCAAAGCGAATCCGCACGTCAGCCTGCTCCGTCGTTATGACCTCTCCACATATATCCGTTCGCTATGCGAACAAAACCCACGGATGCGGCATTTCCAATTCGGTTTCCGATCCCCCTTGAACCTTTCGGTGCGGTCCCTATAACGCAGGACAATTTGGGCGCACGGGGGTGCCCATGACTCGCGCAAATCAGAGGGATTCAGGCCATGCCGAAAAGAACCGATATCCAATCGATCATGATCATTGGTGCGGGGCCGATCATCATCGGCCAAGCCTGTGAGTTTGACTACTCCGGCGCGCAGGCCTGCAAGGCGCTTCGTGAAGAGGGCTACCGGGTCATTCTGGTGAACTCCAACCCGGCAACGATCATGACCGATCCGGGTCTGGCGGATGCCACCTACATCGAGCCGATCACCCCGGAGGTGGTCGCCAAGATCATCGAAAAGGAACGTCCCGATGCGCTGCTGCCGACCATGGGGGGACAGACCGGTCTGAACACCGCACTGGCGCTGGAAGAGATGGGTGTGCTGGCGAAATTCAACGTCGAGATGATCGGCGCCAAGCGCGAAGCCATTGAAATGGCAGAAGACCGCAAGCTGTTCCGCGAAGCGATGGACCGGCTTGGACTGGAAAACCCCCGCGCCACAATCATCACCGCCCCGAAGAAAGCCAACGGCAGCGCCGACCTGGATGCAGGCGTGCAGATGGCGCTGGACGAGCTGGAAGACATCGGCCTGCCTGCGATCATCCGCCCGGCCTTTACCCTTGGTGGCACCGGCGGTGGCGTCGCCTATAACCGCGAAGATTACATCCATTTCTGCCGCTCCGGCATGGATGCCTCGCCGGTCAATCAGATCCTCGTCGACGAGAGCCTGCTGGGCTGGAAAGAATATGAAATGGAGGTGGTGCGCGACACCGCCGACAACGCGATTATCGTCTGCTCGATCGAGAATATCGACCCGATGGGCGTGCACACCGGTGATTCGATCACCGTGGCCCCGGCGCTGACGCTGACCGACAAAGAATACCAGATGATGCGCTCTGCCTCGATTGCGGTGCTGCGCGAAATCGGCGTGGAAACCGGCGGCTCCAACGTCCAATGGGCGGTGAACCCTGAGGATGGCCGCATGGTCGTGATCGAGATGAACCCGCGTGTGTCGCGGTCCTCGGCGCTGGCGTCCAAGGCAACCGGCTTCCCGATTGCCAAGATTGCGGCCAAGCTGGCGGTTGGCTTTACGCTGGATGAACTGGACAATGATATCACCGGCGTGACACCGGCGTCGTTTGAGCCGACGATCGACTATGTCGTGACCAAGATCCCGCGCTTTGCCTTCGAGAAATTCGCAGGCTCCGAGCCCTATCTGACCACGGCGATGAAATCCGTGGGTGAGACCATGGCCATTGGCCGCACGATCCACGAGAGCCTGCAAAAGGCGCTGGCGTCCATGGAGACCGGTCTGACCGGCTTTGACGAGGTTGCCATTCCCGGCGCCGAGGATGGCACCGATGGCAAGGCCGCGGTGATCAAGGCCATCAGCAAGCAGACCCCCGACCGGATGCGGACTATTGCTCAGGCGATGCGGCACGGGTTGTCGGATGATGAAATCCAGGCCGTCACCAAGTTCGATCCCTGGTTCCTGGCCCGGATCCGCGAAATCGTGGAGGCCGAGGCCGAGATCCGCGCCGAGGGCCTGCCAAAGGATGAGCATGGGTTGCGCCGGGTCAAGATGCTGGGCTTTACCGATGCCCGCCTTGCGAAACTCACCGACAAGAGCGAGACCGACGTGCGCCGCGCCCGCCGTGATCTGGGCGTCAAGGCCGTCTTCAAGCGGATCGACACCTGCGCCGCCGAATTCGAGGCCCAGACGCCTTATATGTATTCCACCTATGAGGCCCCGGCCTTTGGCGATGTGGAATGCGAGGCCCGGCCGAGCGACCGCAAGAAGGTTGTCATTCTGGGCGGTGGCCCAAACCGGATCGGCCAGGGGATCGAGTTCGATTACTGCTGCTGCCATGCCTGTTTCGCGCTGACCGACGCGGGCTTCGAGACCATCATGATCAACTGCAACCCGGAAACGGTGTCGACCGACTATGACACCTCGGACCGGCTGTATTTTGAACCGCTGACCTTTGAGCATGTGATGGAAATCCTCACCAAGGAGCAGGAAAACGGCACCCTGCACGGGGTGATCGTGCAGTTCGGCGGCCAGACCCCGCTGAAGCTGGCCAATGCGCTGGAAGAGGAAGGCATCCCGATCCTTGGCACCTCGCCCGACGCGATCGACCTGGCCGAGGACCGCGAGCGGTTCCAGGCGCTGGTCAACCAGCTGGGGCTCAAGCAGCCGCATAACGGCATTGCCTCGACCGACGCGCAGGCGATTGAAATCGCGGCTGAAATCGGCTTCCCGCTGGTGATCCGCCCGTCCTATGTCCTGGGTGGCCGCGCGATGGAGATCGTGCGCGATATGGACCAGCTCAAGCGCTACATCGCCGAGGCGGTCGTGGTCTCCGGAGACAGCCCGGTTCTGCTCGACAGCTATCTCTCGGGCGCGGTGGAGCTGGATGTGGATGCGATTTGTGATGGCACCGACGTGCATGTCGCAGGCATCATGCAGCATATCGAAGAGGCCGGGGTTCACTCTGGGGACAGCGCCTGCTCGCTGCCGCCTTACTCGCTGTCCAAAGAGGTGATCGCCGAGGTCAAGACCCAGACCAACGCTTTGGCCAAGGCGCTGAATGTGGTTGGCCTGATGAACATCCAGTTCGCGGTCAAACCTGACGCCGACGGCAATGACGTGATCTACCTGATCGAGGTCAACCCGCGGGCCTCGCGCACCGTGCCCTTTGTGGCGAAATCCACCGACAGCGCCATCGCCTCCATCGCGGCGCGTGTCATGGCGGGTGAGCCGCTGTCGAACTTCCCCAAGCGCCCGCCCTATGAGCCGGACGCAGGTTATGACGTCAACGTGCCGATGGCGGATCCGATGACCCTGGCCGACCCGGACATGCCGTGGTTCTCGGTCAAGGAGGCGGTGCTTCCCTTTGCCCGCTTCCCCGGCGTCGACACCATCCTCGGCCCCGAGATGCGCTCCACCGGCGAAGTCATGGGCTGGGACCGCAGCTTTGCCCGCGCCTTCCTGAAGGCGCAGATGGGGGCTGGCATGGTGCTGCCATCCTCGGGCCGGGCCTTTATCTCGATCAAGGATGCCGACAAGGGCACTTTGATGCTGGACGCCGCAAAAATCCTCGTGGAACAGGGCTTTACCCTGGTTGCCACACGCGGCACCCAGACCTGGCTGGATGAGCACGGCGTGCCCTGCGAACTGGTCAACAAGGTCTATGAGGGGCGCCCTCATGTGGTGGATATGCTGAAGGACGGAAACGTCCAGCTGCTGATGAACACCACCGAAGGCGCGCAGGCGGTTGAAGACAGCAAGGAGATGCGGTCCGTCGCGCTCTATGACAAGATCCCCTATTTCACCACCGCAGCCGGTGCCAATGCCGCCGCCCGCGCGATCAAGGCGCAGGCAGAAGGTGACGTTGAAGTGAAGAGCTTGCAGGGCTGATCTGCCGAGGCTGGCAGAGATCGAACCTATTGGAAGGCCCCGGACCTGCGTCGGGGCCTTTTCTTTTGCCCTCGCCGCAACAGGCGGCCTGCTGGGAGGGCTGGGCAAAGGTTCGGACATAGGAAAACCCCGGAGCCGAGGCTCCGGGGTTTTTGGCTGATCAGGGATGGCCCGCCTCCTACAAACGCTTTTGTGGGAAACGGAGCGGAGGCCGGACAGCCCGTGCTCAGCCCGCGCGGCGCATCAGCGCACGCAGCGATCCATCAAATGGGGTGGCCAGTGAAACCCGTTTGCGACCCATCTGCGCCTTGGCAGAGATCACCGAGACCAGCCGCGGGGTGCCGCCCGGACGCATCTGCAACACCGGCGAGCCGGAGGCGCCATATTCGACACGGCAGGAGGTCACCAGCGTCGCGCTGCGGGTGGACAGGATCTGGCAGTCTTTTTCGCGGGCCGGTCGGGTGGCCTGGTTCACGGTATAGGACAGTACATCCACGCTTTCCCCCGGTGTCGGCGCAGCGGCAAGCACGAAGGGGCGGATCTCGCTGCCGGAGATCGGGCGGTCCAGACGCAGCACCGCAATATCGCTGCCCGCTGCGCTGTTGCTGGACCAGCTGTGACGATAGCCGGGATGAACAACAGCCTTCACCACACGGCGTGACGCCTTGGCCCGGCGGCCATTGAGGCCGGCCTCGAACTTGATATTGCGCGGGTTTACCGCCTGCCCGGTCTGCGGATTATAGAGACAATGTGCGGCGGTCAGCACCAGATTTGGCGCGATGAGGCTGCCGGTACACATATTGCGCCCGCCAATATTAAGCCGTCCGACAGCTTCCCAGCCCTCGACGGCGCGCACGCCTGCGGATTGCGCCTCGGCAGGGAGGCTAAAGGTTGTACTCGAAATAAAGGCGGCGGCGATAAGTCCGATAATGCGTTTCATGGTCCACTCCAGTTTTTCCCACATCGCCATCATCAGGGTCTGCTGGGGCTGGAATGCGGCTTGGAGTTGTAGGGAGCTGTCAGAAAGAGGTGCAGAATGTGACGTGATTAACGTCCGGTTAACGCGGCCGATATTTGCGGCCATCACTGCGCCACATCTCTATATTTTCCTTAACCTTCCTGAACACTTTTAGAATAATTCCACTTAAACACATGAATAATTGTAACTTTTCCAGCAAGGATTTTGGTGGGTTTTTTCCTGTGTCTGCTGATGTCGCATCGGAATTTGGAAAGGAATCATCGGGATTGAGGCGGAATTGGGTCGGCCATTTCCCCAATTGAGGCGCCACCGGGCGACTCGCTCAATGCGCGAAACTCTTAAGGCAGATGTCTACCCTCCGCCTCTGCCTTGCCCCTGCCCTGACGCGCTGCGGGGGCCGCGATGGCAGGGTTCTCCCGTGATATCTGACGCCACTGCACGCATCATGCGGACGACACGCTGTCAGCCGCACCGGGTCGCGCACAACCTGAGCGAGATCATTCGCATAGAAAAAGCCCCGGTTCTGCAACCGGGGCTTTTTCAGAGTTCAGCGGGGCGGGATCAGGCTGCGGCAGCCTGTTCGCGCTTTTCATCGCGGGCAAAGAAGATCAGGTAGAACACCGGCGCGGCCACCAGCGTGAGGATGGTGGCAAAGGCCAGCCCCCCCATGATGGTGATCGCCATCGACACGAAAAACGCGTCGGTCAGCAGCGGCACCATGCCAAGGATGGTTGTCACCGCCGCCAGCATCACCGGGCGCAGACGCGACACCGATGCCTCGACGATGGCCTCCCGCAGGGGTTTGCCCTCGGCCCGGACCAGATCGATTTCCTCAACCAGCACGATGCCGTTCTTGATCAGCATGCCAGAGAGGCTGAGCAGGCCGAGAAGCGCCGTGAAGGTAAAGGGCATACCGGTGCCAAGCAGACCAATCACCACCCCGTTGACCGACATCGGAACGAGCAGCCAGATGATAATCGGCTGACGGATCGCGTTGAACAGCAGTACCGAGATAAGAACCATGATCAGGATCGTCACCGGGAGCTGCTTGCCGAGGCTGGCATTGGCATCGGCTGAGTTCTCATGCTCGCCACCCCACTCCATGGTGTAGCCGGTCGGCAGCGACATCGCCTCGATGCTGTCCTTCACCTGGGCAAAGACGGTGGCTGCGGTCAGATCCGCCCGGATATCGGCACCAACGGTCAAGGTCGGCACCCGGTCCCGACGATGCACGAGGGTGTTCTCCACCACCACATCGACCCCGTCGACCATCTGCTCGAGCGGGATGAATTTGCCCGCCGCCTCTGAGAACACCAGCTGGTCCATCAGATTATAGGAGCTGTCGGCAGGTCGGCGCAGGACGATGGGGATCAGGCGATCCCGCTCCCGGAACACGCCGGTGCGCAGACCGTCGGTCGAGAATTGCAGCGCATCAGCGATGGCATCGCGCGACACACCGGCTGTCTGTGCCCGATCGGTGGCATAGATCGGCTTCAGTGTGATCTCCTGCTCGCGCCAGTCCTGACGCACACTCAGGATGTCCTGCGACGCCTCCTGCAGCCGTTGCATGGCCTCGTCGCCCAGCTGGCGCAGGACGCGCGGATCAGGGCCGGCGAAACGGACTTCGATAGGCGCCCCCCCACCGGGGCCAAAGACCAGCCGCTTGGTGCGGAATTCGCCTTCGGGGAAGCGTCCCTGGCCGAAGTCCTCCAGATCCGCCTGCAGAGCCGGGATGCCCTCAAGGCTCGTTGCGCGGATGATCAGATGGCCATAGCTGGGGTTCGGGTCTTCGGAATCATAGGTCAGCATGAAGCGCGTGGCCCCCTGCCCGACAAAGGTCGCGACCGTCTCTACATCGTCCCGTTCGGCCAGCCAGTCCTCAAACACACGCATATGCTCGGAGGTTGTCGCAATCGACGTACCCTGCGGCAGCTTGTAATGCACAAAGAACAGCGGCGTGTTGGAGTTGGGGAAGAACTGCTGTTTCACCTGACCAAAACCGATGAAGCACAGCACCGTGATCGCAAACAGACCCGGCACCACAAGCCAGCGCAGCCGCAGGGACAGGCGCAGGATATTGCCATAGGTGCGGAACAAGAGGCCGGAATAGGCATCCTGATCGTCGCCGGTACCCTGTTTGAAAAAGTAATGCCCCAGCAGCGGCGTCGCGGTCAGCGCCAGCAGCCAGCTGAGCAACAGCGAAATCCCGATCACCGCAAAGAGCGAGAACATGAATTCACCCGTTGAATCCGGGCTGAGGCCAATCCCCGCAAAGGCCATGATCCCGATCACCGTCGCGCCCAGCAGCGGGATCTGGGTTTTCGATGCAGCCTCATGCGCGGCCTCGCGTGAGGTCCGGCCCCGGGCCATGGAGATCTGCATCCCCTCGGCCACGACGATGGCATTGTCCACCAGCATCCCCATCGCAATGATCAGCGCCCCGAGCGAGATCCGTTCCATTTCGATGGCGAAGATATTCATGAACATCAATGTGCCAACAACCGTCAGCAGCAGGGTGGCGCCGACAACAACAGCCGCGCGCCACCCCATGAAGACCGCCAGCACGATGACAACGATACTGACCGACATCGCGAGGTTCACGAGAAAGGCATTGGAGGCCTCGTCTACGACCACATGCTGCTGATAGATTGGCTTCAGCTCCACACCATAGGGGATCTGTGTGCTCAGCTCCGCCAGCCGGGCATCAACCCGCTGGCCGACCTCAACGATGTTTTCAGTCGCAAGGCCCGCAACCCCCATGGTAAAGGCCTCGACGCCGTCAAAACGAATGATCTGCGAGGGATCATCGAGGCGGCCGCGATGCACATCCGCCATATCAATGATATTGATGACCTCCCCCTGAGAGCCAATCGTCAGCCCGGCGATTTCCGTCACCGAGTCCGAGCCTTCGGGCGCGCTGATGCGTGTCTGGGCAGGCCCGTTGTCGACCTGACCGGCAGGGCGGACGGAATTGGCGGTGGCCAATGCGTTCGAAACCGCGCCAATCGGGATATTCTGGTTGACGGTGATCGCCATCTTCGGCTCGACAAAGATCGCCTCTTCCGGCAGGCCCGCGATTTCGACGTCGGCGACGCCATCAACCGCAAGAAGCTCTCGGCGCAGGAATGTCGCCAGCTGGTGGCGTTCGGCATCCGTGAAGCCTTCGGCGGTAACGGCGTAGAAGACCCCGAACACATCACCGAAACCATCGTTCACAAAAGGGTCGCTGACGCCGTCGGGCAGGTTCCGCGCCGCGTCTTCGACCTCTTTGCGCAGCTTGGTCCAGAGGCCCGGCAGTTCGGTGCCGTCAAAGGTGTCCTGCATTTCGACATCGATGCGCGACAGGCCCGGCTGGTTCATCGAGGTGATCTGCTTCACCTCCCCCATCTTCTGGATCGCTGATTCCAGTGGCTCTGACACTTCCAGCGCCACCTGCTCGGCGCTGGCGCCGGGATATTGGGTAATGACCACAGCCTGTTTGATGGTGAAGGCCGGATCTTCGAGCCGCCCGAGGTTCAGGAACCCCCAGATACCGCCAAACAGGGCGGCCAGCATGATGATCCACGTATAAAGCGGCCGATTGATCGACCCGCGTGCAATGTCCATCTGATCCGCCCTCAGTTGGTGAAGCCGGTGAAGCGACGCACGGCCGCCCCGTCAGCAAGCGCGCTGCCACCGGTCAGCACGATTTCTTCGCCACCGTTCAGGCCCGAGACGATCTCGATCTGGCCGCCGTCGGTGGCCGAGGTTTCGACCCTGGTCCAGGTGACGGTGCCCTCATCCGCGCCCTTGGGTGTAAACAGCATCACCCCGGTGTCGCCGTTGGCGGCGGGCACGATGGCGGTTGGCGGGACCACAATCGCAGACATGCCGGTATCTACCGTCACCCGCACAGAGGTCGAGGCCCCGGGGAAAATCTGGCGGTCCTCGGGCGGGTCAAGACGGAAGGTCACGCGATAGGTCTGGCCAACGCTGCTGGCCTCGGCGTCGAACTCAAGGATTTCCAGCGGGTAGGTCTTGTCGCTGCCGGGGAAGCTTGCCGTGATGGTCAGCGCGTCATTGTCCTCGCCTTGCTGAAACAGAACCTCGGGCACATCGACCTCGATATGCAGCTCCGACATGTCGTGCAGGCGCACAATCGGGCTGCCGGCGCTGACGGTGCTGAACAGGGCGACCTCACGGCTGGACACCAGGGCATCAAATGGCGCGTTCAGCGTTGCATGTTCCAGCGCATAATCGGCATCCCTGAGCGCAATGCGGGCCAGTCCGGCCTGGGTTTCGGCATCGTCGATGGAGACCTGGCTGACCGTGCCGGTCAGCTTTTCCAGCCGCGTGACGGTTCGGTCCGCCTGCTCTTTTTGCAGCTGGGCCTGTCCCAGTTTCAGCTCGAACGGCTCCAGATCCAACTCCGCGACCAGAGCCCCCTTTGGCAGGAAAGCCCCCTCAGTGACAGGGAATTTCACAACCTGTCCGCCGACCTGAAACGCCAGATCCACCGTCTCTTTTGCCGCGACCTGACCGAAGAACTCGCGCTGGATCGGCACCGCGCCTGAGCGTGTTTCCATCAGTTTCACGGGTTTCAGGACGTTCTGGGCCAGTGTTGGCGTGGCCACCAGTAGCAACGCGGCGACCCCGGCGATGACTCTCGAACTCAGCTGCATGGGTTACTCCTTCCGACGCGGCTTCGCGTCCGCTTTAATGACTGTGTCATGAATCTTGGCCGACAAGGCCGCAAATTGTTTGATTTCCTCCGGGTCCAAACCGGAAATACGTTGGAACAGATCCGTCATCGCCTCGACCAGATACTGGCGTTTAGCGGCGCCGTCGGGGGTGAGCGACAACAACCAGGCGCGCCTGTCCTGCGGATCCCTGCTGCGGCGGATCAGACCCTGCCGTTCCAGCCGGTCGGCGGCCGTGGTTACCGACGAAGGCACCGTCTGCAACATCCGCGCCAGCTCTCCCATCCGGCAAGGCGTGCCCAGACGCACCAGCACATGGCATTCCATCCGGCTCAGGTCTGGCAGGTCAACGGTGTCTTCGATGCAGGAGTCGATGCGCCAATAGAGCGCAAAGACACCCAGCATGGCGCAGACCTCCGGGCAGGTCTCAGCCTGATTGCCGTCCGTCGCGGTATCGCCGTCAGTTTGGGTGTCGCTGTCGTTGCCGGTTTGTCGAATCATACCACCATCGCCTTCATCGCGCATATACTTCAAATTTCGAACCATTCAAGGAGGGAAGCATTTTATTCATATCAACAATGCTCCGGGACGCCCTGATCAGGTTGACGTAGGGGCTGCGCCCGTAACGCCAAGGGCCTTGCCCTTGACCTCACCGGGGGAAGATGCCCAGATATGCAGCACTTTTGAAAACCACCCGAAGGTCCAGCTCATGTATACACCCGCCATCACCGGCACGGGCGTCTTTACGCCGTCACAGACGATCACAAACGCCGAGCTGGTCACAGCCTTCAATGCCTATGCCGATAAGGTCAATGCCGAGAACGCAGAGGCGATTGCAGCGGGTGAGATGGATCCTCTGGCGCATTCCTCCGAAGACTTCATCCTGAAGGCCTCCGGTATCGAACAGCGCTACGTGATGGACAAGAGCGGTATTCTTGATCCTGAGGTGATGCACCCGCTGCTGCGTCAGCGCAACGATGACGAGCCATCCATCATGGCCGAAATGGCACTGGATGCCGCCAAGAAAGCACTGAAACAGGCCGGCAAGACTGCGGCGGATGTCGACGCCGTCATCTGTGCGGCCTCCAATATGGAACGCGCCTATCCGGCGCTGGCAATCGAAATTCAGGATCTTCTTGGCATCGAAGGCTTTGCCTTTGACATGAATGTCGCCTGTTCCTCCGCCACCTTTGGGATTCAGGCGGCTGCCGATATGGTGCGCTCCGGCTCCATTCGGTCGGCGCTGGTGGTCAATCCCGAGATCTGCTCCGGCCATCTTGAGTGGCGCGACCGCGATTGCCATTTCATCTTTGGCGATGTGGCAACGGCCACCCTGATCGAGCGCAGCGAAGACGCCAGCGGCCCGCATTTCGAAATCCTGTCGACCCGCTGCGCCACCAGCTTTTCCAACAATATCCGCAACAACAATGGCTATCTGCGCCGGTCGCGCCCGGATGGGGTCGCAGATCGTCGGGACATGCAGTTCATGCAGAACGGGCGCAAGGTCTTCAAGGAAGTGCTGCCGATGGTCAGCCAGCATATTGCGGATCACATGGAGGCCGAGGGCGTCAGCAACACCGAGCTGAAACGGCTCTGGCTGCATCAGGCCAATAAGACGATGAACGATTTCATTGGCAAAAAGGTCCTCGGCCGCACGCCAGAGGCCGGTGAACAGCCCAATATCCTGCAGGATTACGCCAATACATCCTCGGCAGGGTCGATCATCGCCTTCTCCAAATATTCGGATGATCTGGCTGAGGGCGATCTGGGGCTGATCTGCTCTTTCGGTGCCGGTTATTCGGTGGGATCGGTGATCCTGCGCCGCGCGGCCTGAGCCTGCCGGACCAGTTGCCAAACGAATTTGGGCCTGCCGATCCTGGCAGGCCCTTTTTCAGTCTCGCCTTCAGCTCGGGTCCGGCGCTATTTCTGCGACACCCGCTGGTGCACGGCCTCGGCGTCCTCAACCCGCTCTGAGTAGCGGTCGACCAGGTAGTCCTTGCGACCGCGAGTCAGCCAGGTGAATTTCACCAGCTCTTCCATCACATCGACAACGCGACGATAGAACGGGCCTTCGGGCAGCCGGTCCCCCTCGGCAAATTCCAGCCACGCCTTGGGAATCGAGGATTGGTTGGGGATGGTCAGCATCCGCATCCAGCGGCCCAGAATACGCATCTGGTTGACAGCGTTGAAAGATTGCGATCCGCCGGAGACCTGCATCACCGCCAGCGTCTTGCCCTGCGTGGTGCGAACACCGCCTTTCAGCGACAGCGGCAGCCAGTCGATCTGTGTCTTCATGATGCCCGTCATAGCGCCATGCCGTTCCGGGCTGGACCAGACCATTCCATCGCACCAGACCGCAAGATCGCGCAGTTCGCTCACCTTGGGGTGATCTTCGCTGCCGGTGTCATCGGGCAATGGCAGCCCGCTCGGATCGAAAATCCGCGCCTCGCAGCCCAGCGCGCGCAGGATCCGGGCTGCCTCCTCGGCAACCTTGCGTGAGTAGCTGACGGCCCGCAGGGAGCCATAGAGCAGCAGGATCCGGGGCGGATGCTGCGGGTCACCTGTCGCTGCCAGGCGGGCGATATCAATCTGCGGCAAGGCCTCGGCGATGAGCGCCGGCAGATCCTCCGCCACACGCCCGTCAGCCGAAACAGCAGGCCCGGTCGTCGGTGTCTCAGCCACTTTCTTCTTCCAGGTGCAGTTTCATATCGAGAAGCACCTGCTGCAGCATCACCGTTTCGCGCAGCAACCGCTTGGCCTCATTGATGGTGATGATCCCATCGGCCATGGCCTCCTGATATTCGCTCATCAATGTGGCAAAGCGCTGGCTGAGCGCAATCACATCCGCATTGACGCCACCGCGGCGCGCCTCTGAGGCCGGGCTGGCCTGACAGTAGGACAAGGTGATGTTCTTCAGATCCGCCAGACCGGAAGTCACATGCGGGAAGGAGGCCGCAGCTTCCAGTTTGGCAACGGCGTCGACGGGCATGAACCGATCGACATGTTCGGCATTATCCGAGTAATACCGCCCCAACGTCGCCTTGGATTTTCCTGTGATCTGGCAGGCCGCCTCGATCCCCACATCCTTGACCAGAGCCTCGGTGTGCTTTTTTAGATAAGTACCTATGTCTGCCATATAAAATCTACCTGCATATGACCGCGACCCCATCGGGGAAGAAACGCGTTAATTTCCCATTCACGACACTTAAAGGAAATGCAAAGCTATTTCTATCCCTAAGGTTTTTAAGGGACTTACCGCGCTGTTCCGGGTCGCGAGACAGGGAAACGCGCTGGGGGCGGAGGCGTGTTTCGTGGGCCTTCGCTGGTGGGCAATTTCCGTCCAGTTGGCGCCCTGCCGCAGGTGTCATGTGGTTCGTTTCTCGGGTTGTTTCGCCGCGAACCGGCATCCGCGCGCAGGGCGTTTTATCCTCAGACCGAAAATGCCGTCGGCTCATCGGGCAATCGGTGAAGAATTGGTGAAGAAAACCGTTTCCTCCGACCGGCTCTGCGGCTAAATCAGCGCCATGGCCAAGCTTTACTTCCACTACTCCACCATGAATGCCGGCAAATCGACGGTGCTCTTGCAAGCCTCGCATAACTACCGCGAGAACGATATGGACACCTATCTGCTGACCGCAGCGCTGGACAACCGCGCCGGTCAGGGGCGGATCGCCTCCCGCATCGGGATCGGTGCCGAGGCTGACATCTTCCGGCCCGGTGAGAACCTGTTCGACAAAGTGACAGAGCGACTGGCAAGGGGCAGTGTTGCCAGCATCTTTGTCGATGAGGCGCAGTTTCTGTCGCCGGATCAGGTCTGGGATCTGGCGCGGGTGGTCGACGATCTGCGGGTGCCGGTTTTGTGCTACGGGCTGCGGGTCGATTTTCAGGGCAAGCTGTTTCCCGGCTCCGCCACCCTGCTGGCACTGGCCGATGAAATGCGCGAAGTCCGCACCATCTGCCACTGCGGTAAAAAGGCAACCATGGTGATCCGGCAGGATGAGAACGGTCAGACCATCACCGAAGGCGCGCAGGTGCAGATCGGCGGCAATGAAACCTATGTATCCCTCTGCCGTCGCCACTGGCGCGAGGCCACCGGCGATCAGCCCACCTCTGCTGCGGGCTGATCTGAAACGGCCTGCACCGAGCGGAGGCCGGGCGCGTCTGACGCCGCGCGGGGCGTCAGACGCCCCGACGCGATACGCTGGCGGTTACACCGACAGTTACACGGGCGAAATCAACGGCCGACCAGCAAGGAAGGCGGCGACATTGTCCAGCGCCAGATGTCCCATGGCGCTGCGCACCTCCTCGGTGGCGGTGCCCAGATGCGGCAGCAGCGTGACCTGCTCCATCTGCCGCAGGGCCTCCGGCACCTCCGGCTCGAATTCATAGACATCCAGACCTGCTCCGCCGAGCGCGCCCGCCTGAAGGGCGGCGATCAGCGCCGCCTCATCCACCACCTCACCGCGCGAGATATTGATCAGCAGGGCATGAGGGCGCATCGCCGCCAGAACCTCCGCGCTGATCAAATGCCGCGTCTCCGCACCGCCGGGCACTGCAAGCACCAGCACATCCACCTGAGCTGCCAGAGCGGTCAGGCTTTCCGCGCGCGACACCGGGAAGCCGGGTGATTTGTCGCTGCGCGCCAGATAGCTGACCGACATACCAAAGCCGAAGTGACAGCGCCGCGCGATGGCCTCACCGATGCGGCCAAAGCCGACGATGCCCACATGTTTGCCTGTCAGATGCATCCCCAGCATCTGGGTGGGATGCCAGCCCTGCCAATCGCCGGAGCGGACCAGACGCTCGCCCTCGCCGGCACGGCGGGCGGTCATCAGCATCAACGTCAGCGCAATATCAGCGGTCGCATCGGTAACGGCGCCGGGGGTGTTGCTGACCACGATCCCGGCCCGGCGCGCGGCCGCCACGTCGATATGATTGAAGCCGACGCCGAAATTGGCCAGCAACCTGCACCGTGGCTGCGGCACGGCGGCAAAACTGCCTGCGTCGAACTGGTCCCCCAGGGTCGGCAGGACGATGTCGAAATCACGCAGCGCACGCTGGCGCTCATCGGCGTTCAAAGGGCTGGTCTGCTGGCGGATCTCGACATCGAATTCCGCCCGCGCACGCGCCTCAACCGCGGCTGTCATTGGCCGGGTAATCCAGAGTTTGCCGCTCAATGCATCCGCCCTCCCAATGGGACCGGTCCATCCGGACCAATCAGAACAATCTCTCCGGTGGCATCCGGCAGCCCCAGCACCAGCACTTCGGACATGAACTTGCCAATCTGGCGGGGCGGGAAATTCACCACGGCCATCACCTGTTTGCCCAGCAGCGTTTCCGCCGTGTAGTGGGCCGTCACCTGCGCCGAGGTTTTCTTGATGCCGATGTCATCGCCGAAATCCACCCACATCTTGATCGCGGGTTTGCGAGCCTCGGGGTAGTCCTCGGCGCGCACCACCTCGCCCACGCGCACATCGACCTTGAGAAATTCGTCAAAACTGATGTCAGCCACGGGACAGCTCCCTCGACCGGTTGGTGGCTGCCGCCACGGCGCGGCGCAGCAGCGGCGGAAAGCCGTCGGTCTCATCCATCAGCACCTCCAGCGCGGCCTGGGTCGTGCCATTGGGGCTGGTGACATTGACCCGCAGCTGCGTTGGCGTTTCCTCGGAGGCTTCTGCCAGGGCACCGGCCCCTGCGACGGTGGCCTTGGCCAGCTGCATCGCCAGATCGGCAGGCAGCCCCTCAGCCTCGCCAGCGGCGGCGAGGGTTTCGATCAGATGGAAAACATAGGCCGGGCCGGAGCCGCTGACGCCGGTGACCGCATCCATCTGCGCCTCGCTCTGCAATCGAACGGTCTGGCCGATGGCCTGCAACAGCGCATCGGCGCGATTTATATCCGCCTCGGTCGCGCGCATGTTGCCGATGAGCGCGGTAATGCCACGCCCGACGGCGGCAGGCGTATTCGGCATGGCGCGCACGATCGGCGTCTGCGCCCCCAGAAGCGATTCATAGGTAGCGATCGAGGTTCCGGCAGCAACCGAGATAAACAGCGTCTCGCCATTGCCCAGCTGTTGCAGCTGCGGCAGCGCCTCTCCCATCATCTGGGGTTTGACAGCAATCAGCACGATCCCCGGCGCCCGGTCACCGGCCTCTGGCAAGGGCGCATTGAGATGCACACCAGTCTGGCGCAGCCAGTCGGAAGGATTGGGATCAATCACCCAGACGGTATCCGGGTCAACACCCCGGTCAAGCCATCCGGCCAGCATTGCCGACCCCATCTTGCCGCAGCCCAAGAGCGCGATGCCCCGCGCTGCGATCTGTGATACCTGCATCTTTCCCCTCCCCTGATCGGATCTCCGGCACCATGCAGCGCCGGTTCGGGGAAAGGTTTACGCGCGCCCGTAAGCCTCTGCAATGGCGACCTGAAGCGCGTCGCGCGGCGATTGTCCGCCCCAGACCATCAGCTGGATTGCCGGATAGTAGCGCTCGCAATTGGCGACAGCGGAGTTGATCAGCGTGTCGATCTGCTCCGGGCTTGCCACCTGTCCGCCGGTCAATACCAGCCCATAGCGATACAGCATCAGCTTGTGATCGGGCCAGAAGGTAAAGCCACCGGCCCAGCACTGATCATTCATCTCGTTGATCAGCTCGTAGAGCCGCGGCAGCTGTTCCTTCGGCGGCTCCATCTCAAAGCTGCATACCATCCGCAGGGTTTCTTCATAGCCGGACCACGCCAATGTCAGCGAATAGGTGCGCCACTGGCCTTCCACCGCCATGGCGATCTGATCGTCGCCTATGCGGTCAAAGTCCCAATCGTGGTCCGAGGCCAAGTGTTCGACGATGTCGATAGGGTGAATTTCGTCTTCCAGAAAATGTTCGGAAAGAGCCATGTTGCCACCTCTCTGATCTCTAGCAAAAGAGATGCGGGGCACCCCCAATTGCTAGCGGCCTGCTCAATAAGGAGAGGGATTTACCCGTCCTCCTACCAGATATGGTGGAGGCACCAAGGCCGTCTGGCAACCCTTTATTTGGGGATAACTGCAATAAGTTGTGGACGAAAGGCGATGACCCTCAAAATATCGTGACAGTGCTGTGAAGAGAGGCCGCGGCGGGATCCTGCTGCGCCGGGTGGGAGTCTGCGACGCGGGCTTGGTCGCAAAAATGGCGCGCCACCCGGACCGGGCCGCACGCCAGCAAATGTTGCAGATCGGATATTTCAGCGCCGGGCGGCGGGCTGTGCCTGCCGCTCAGCCCTGGAACCGGATCACGCGGATTTATCCGCTTCCAGCGCGTCGAGCCGGGCCTTCAGCGCTTCGTTTTCTTCACGCGCCTTCTGGGCCATGGCGCGCACGGCGTCGAACTCCTCGCGGGTCACGAAATCGCGATCGGCCAGCCAACGGTCGATCAGCCCCTTCATGGCGGTCTCTGCCTCTTCCCGCGCGCCATGGGCCACACCCATCGCGTTGGTCATCAGCTGGGAAATATCATCCATGATCTTGTTGCGCGTCTGCATTGTCTTCTCCATGTCTGCCTTGACCCCTATATGGTCATCAACACCGGCGGCGGCAAGCCGTTGACACCGCAGCCCCCGCAAAGGCATTGACGGCACATGCACGCATTCATCCTCCAATTCCCCGATCTGACCCCGGAAATCTTCACAATTGAGCTGTTCGGCAGCCAATTCGCGCTGCGCTGGTACGCGCTGGCCTATATCGTCGGGATTGTCATCGCCTGGCGGCTGGCGGTCGCGGCGCTGCAACGCCCCGCGCTCTGGCCCCACACACAGCCCCCGATGAAACCGCAACAGGTCGAAGACCTGCTCACCTGGATCATCCTCGGCGTCATTCTGGGCGGACGGCTTGGCTATGTGCTGTTCTATCAGCCCGGCTACTACCTTCAGAACCCGACCGAGATCCTGCGCATCTGGCAGGGGGGCATGGCCTTTCACGGCGGTCTCCTGGGGGTGATCATTGCCACCTGGATCTATGCGCTGCGCCACCGGATCCCGCGCCTTCAGATCGCTGATCTGGTGGCACATACGGTGCCGCCGGGCCTCTTGTTGGGCCGACTTGCCAACTTCAACAACGCCGAGCTCTGGGGGCGGGCAACCGATCTGCCCTGGGGGGTCGCCTTTCCCGGGCGCGCGGCGCAGTCCTGCGGGCAGGCGCTGGGGGAGATCTGTGCGCGCCACCCGTCCCAGCTCTATGAGGCACTGCTGGAAGGGCTGATCCTTGGTGCGGTGCTCTTGTGGCTGGTCTACCGGCGCGCGGCGTTGACCCACCCAGGCCGGATGACCGGCGTGTTTCTGGCAGGCTATGGCGCGGCGCGCTTCGCGGTTGAATTCATGCGCCAGCCCGACGCCCAATTCGTAACCGCAGAGAACCCCCTGGGGCTGGCCTGGCATATAGGCGGCTACGGTCTGACCATGGGACAGCTGCTGTCGCTGCCGATGATCGCCATCGGCCTCATTCTGGTGCTGCGCAGCCGACGCATGGCGGTGATTCCGGCATGAGCCTGAGCGACCATATCACTGCCCGCATCCGTGCCGAGGGTCCGATTTCGGTCGCGGATTACATGGCCGAGGCGCTGCTGCATCCAAGCTATGGCTATTACACCACCCGCGACCCGCTGGGGGCCAAGGGGGATTTCACCACAGCCCCGGAAATCAGCCAGATGTTCGGAGAGCTGATCGGGCTGGCGCTGGCACAATGCTGGCTGGATCAGGGCCAACCTCAGCGGTTCACATTGGCCGAACTGGGTCCCGGTCGCGGCACGCTGATGGCTGATCTGCTGCGCGCCACAAAAGGCGTGCCCGGGTTTCACGCCGCCATGCAGATTGCCCTGCTGGAGGCCTCCCCCACCCTGCGCGCCCGTCAGGCGAGGCAACTGGCAGGCCATGACCCGGTCTGGTACCCGAATATCGCCGAACTGCCCGAGCAACCGCTGTTTCTAATCGCAAATGAGTTCTTTGATGCGCTGCCGGTGCGGCAATTTCTGCGCGATGGCGATGGCTGGCGCGAAAAATCAGTGGGTCTTCAGGATGGCACGCTCAGCTTTGGCCTTGGCGCGGTGGCGCCACAGCCTGCACTGGCGCATCGCCTTGAGGACACCCGCGACGGTGATCTGGTCGAGCTGTGTGAAGCCGCGCAACCGATGGTTCAGACCATCGCCACCCGGATCGCCCGCTACGGCGGAACCGCGCTTATTGTCGATTACGGCGATTGGCGGTCGCTGGGGGATACGTTGCAGGCCCTGCGCGCCCATGCGCCAAGCGATCCGCTGAAGGATCCGGGCAGCGCCGATCTGACCACCCATGTCGATTTCGAAGCGCTTGCACTGGCTGCGAAATCTGCGGGCTGTGCCTATAGTCGGCTGACCCCGCAAGGCGTGTTTCTGGAGCGTCTGGGCATCACCGATCGGGCACAGGCGCTGGCGGCGCGGCTAAACGGCGACGCGCTGCAATCTCTGATTGCGGCGCATCGACGGTTGACGCATCCTGAGGAAATGGGAAACCTGTTCAAGATACTGGGGATTTTCCCCGAAGAGACCGCACCCCCACCGGGATTGAACGCATGACGCTGGAAATTCTCATCTCCGAGCTGCTCAATGGCACCAAACACGGCTTCTTTACCCGTCGCGGCGGGGCCTCTTCGGGTATTTTTGCCGGATTGAATTGCGGGCTTGGCTCGTCGGATCAGCGCGAAGCGGTGCAGATCAACCGGATGCGCGTCGCCGCAGCGATGGAAGCATCGCCCGAGGCGCTTGGCCGGGTGAATCAGGTGCATTCCGCCAATGTCCTGACCATCTCCGATCCCCGGCAGGACAATATTCAGGGCGATATTCAGGCTGATGCCATGGTCACCAATGTGCCCGGCGTGGTGCTGTCGATCCTGACCGCCGACTGCCAGCCGGTTCTGTTTCACGACCCGGAGGCCAATGTGGTCGGCGCAGCTCATGCCGGGTGGCGCGGCACGCTTGATGGCGTGCTGGAGGCCACATTGGACGCGATGGAACAGCTGGGCGCGCGGCGGCAGGCCACCCGCGCGGTTATCGGCCCGTCGATCTCGCAGCGCGCCTATGAGGTCGGCCCTGAGTTCTTTGACGACTTCATGATGCAGGATCCGGAAAACGCACGGTTCTTTGCCAATGGCGAGGGCGATCGCTACCTCTTTGATCTGCCCTCTCTGGGTCTGCACAAACTGCGCAGCGCCGGCGTGGCCGAGGCCGCATGGACCGGGCATTGCACTTACTCCGACCCGGAACGGTTCTATTCCTTCCGCCGCGCGACCCATCAAAAAGAGGTCGACTACGGGCGCCTGATCTCCTGCATTCGCCTGTAGGCGCCGCGACCTGCAATTCGCGGCCCAATGTGACCACCGAAGCGCGCCCGCGCGGGGGCTGAGTGCGCGCGGATCACTGCGGCGTTCCTGTGATTTCCACAGATCGGCCACATTCCCGGCGCATTGGCAGGCGACAAAAGACGGGACTAAAGCGCGGGCCGCAGAATGCTGCCCCGCTCCTACAGGAGACGCCTCATGAAACCAAAATCGCGCTTCATCAAATCCATTGTAGCTGCCGCCAAGACCGAAGAGGTGCGCCTACCCTGGACGCGTGGCGCCACCCGGCAGATCGCGATTGAGCGGCGTCGCGAGACTCTCCGGCGCCCGGCCCAGGCCAAGAGCGCCTGAGATCATTGAAGAGGCGTCCCTGCAATCTCGACGGCCCGCTCTCACGACGGGGCCCGGAATACCCGCCTGACACCGTCCACCGGTGATCACCTCCGGCGGCGGCCTCTGCCCAAGACAGGACCGCCGCATTTACCTGCCCGATTGGGCGCATTGCCCCGGACCGCGCGTATTGCGACCGGGGCGCCCGACAGGGACCAAGCGATTCCGGCGCGCCTTCTGCTCATCGCGCTGCCGGGGTTGATGCAAGTACAGTCATGAGAGAGGCACGTTCGCCATGACCATACCCCAGTCGCTGCGACGCGCAGCTGCCAATGCGGTCGAAGCCAATGCTCTACTACAGGACCCTGCTGCCCAGCGCGGCGGGACGCGTCCACAGCTGCGCCGTTACGATGTCTGTAGCCTGCTGCCAAACGGCCAGATCGCCGAGACACGCCATGTCGCACCGTCGCTGCCATTGTTCGAAGACGCCTTTACCGCCTTTTGCCGCGGATCCCTGATCGAGACCACGCAGGGGCCCATTGCAATCGAGGATCTGCTGCCGGGCGATGAGCTGATCACCTTTGATGGCGATCCCCTCCCCCTGTTGTGGAAAGGCAGCACCAGCCTTGTCCCATCGCGCAGCGGGCAGCACGGTCGCAGCCACCGGCTGACCAGCTTTACCGCCGATAGCCTTGGCGAGGCAAAGCCGATGTCGACGGTTGTCGCAGGCCCCGCCGCGCGGCTGTTGCAACGAGCACCTCTGCCGGGGATCAAGCTGGACAATGCCGCCTCGCTGGTTCCGGTGCAGCAATATCATGACGGGATGAGTATTTTCGAAACCGCGCCCCCGACCGCCGTGGACCTCTTTCATCTGTGCCTGCCGCGCCATGCGGCGATCAGTGTCGGCGGTCTGCCGTTCGAAACCTATCACCCCGGCCCGGAGGCCCTGAAACTGGTGAGCCATGCCATCCGCACGCTCTATCTGAACCTGTTTTCGCATGTCGAATCGATCGCAGGCTTCGGCCCGCTGGCCTATCCCCGGATCCTGCTGCAAGATCCCGATATGAATTAAGCCGGGTCCGCCGACCGCTGCGGCGGTCGCCCCAAACGAAAAAAGCGCCCGCATTGCGAGGCGCTTTTTCTGATCAGACTGGCCTGACCGATTTCTGCGAGGCTCTGCCCCTCAGGCTTCGCGCGCGAGCCGTTGCTCCAGCACATCAAAGGGAACGCCGGGTTCGTCCTTGGCCCCTCGGATCACCAGCGAGGTCTTGACGCTGGCCACATTCGGCGTCGTCAGCAGATCGCCGGTCAGAAAGCTCTGGAAGGTGCTGAGATCGGGCGCGACGCATTTCAGGATGAAATCCACCTCGCCGTTCAGCATGTGGCACTCGCGCACCAGCGGCCAGTCGCGACATTTCGCTTCAAAGGCGCTCAGCTCGGCCTCGGCCTGGCTTTCCAGCCCCACCATGGCAAAGACCTGCACTTCGAACCCCAATTCGCGTGCGTTGACCTCGGCATGGTATCCGCGGATCAGCCCGGCCTCCTCAAGCGAGCGCACCCGGCGCAGGCACGGCGGTGCGGAAATACCCACACGCTTGGCCAGTTCAACATTGGTCATACGACCGTCGGCCTGTAACTCCGACAAAATCTTGCGATCAATCGGATCAAGGCGTGTTGTGACCATCTGGAAGCTCCTGTTGAATTTTCCGTTTGTTATACCAGCATCCGTAGCGCACGCAATATTATTTCAGACGCGCGCAACAATATTTGCCGTTGATAAGATGAGACCTCAGCATCTTAGCCCAGGCATCAAAACCGGGGGCATCCGACATCGCTGAAGCCGGGGCTTTAAGACATCGCCGGGTGCAGTTATATGCATTGCCTGACGGCGGCAAGACCGCCCTTTCATCGACTGGGGAAATGAGATGAGCGACACGCGCCACACCAAGGTTCTGATCATCGGGTCCGGCCCGGCAGGCTACACCGCCGGCGTCTACGCCAGCCGCGCCATGCTGGAGCCGATTCTGGTTCAGGGCATTGAGCCGGGCGGCCAGCTGACCACGACTACCGAGGTAGAGAACTGGCCTGGCGACACCGAGGTTCAGGGCCCGGATCTGATGGTGCGGATGCAGGAGCACGCCAAGACGATGGGCTGCGAGATCATCGGGGACATCATCACCGATCTCGACACCACCTCGCGCCCATTCGTGGCCAAGGGTGACAGCGGCACCGTCTACACCGCCGATGCGGTCATTCTGGCAACCGGCGCGCGCGCCAAATGGCTCGGCCTGCCGTCCGAGGAGAAGTTCAAGGGCTTTGGCGTCTCCGCCTGCGCGACCTGCGATGGTTTCTTCTATCGCGGCCAGGAGATTGTGGTGATCGGCGGCGGCAATACCGCTGTGGAAGAGGCGCTGTTCCTGACCAATTTTGCCTCCAAGGTGACGCTGATCCACCGCCGCGACGAGCTGCGCGCAGAGAAAATTCTGCAAGACCGCCTGATGAAGAACGAGAAGATTGAGCCGCTGTGGTTCCACCAGCTGGAAGAGGTGATCGGCACCGAGAACCCGCTGGGCGTCGAGGGCGTGCGGGTGAAGAACGTGAAGACCGGCGAAATCACCGAAATCCCCTGCAAGGGCGTCTTTGTCGCCATCGGCCATGCGCCTGCCAATGAATTGGTCAAGGACGTGCTGGAAACCCACAATGGCGGCTATGTGAAGGTAACGCCCGGCACCACCGAAACCTCCATCCCCGGCATTTTTGCCGCTGGTGACCTGACCGATCACAAATATCGTCAGGCGGTGACCTCCGCCGGCATGGGCTGCATGGCGGCGCTGGATGCCGAACGCTTCCTCGCAGAGCAGGAGTGAGCGCGGTGGCGCATGATTTCGACACCCAGAAGGCCGAGACATTCTCGGCCTTCTCCGATTTGCAGGCCGAGGGTGACCTGCCGTTTGAGGCGGATCTTGATCTGTTCTTTGTCGCTGAAGAGGCCAAGGACTGGATGCCCCTTGCCGAGGCACTGGCCGATCTGGGCTTTTATACCCAATGGGCAGAGGCCGAGGGCGATGATCCCGCCACATTGATCGCGACGATGCCCGAACAGATCCTGTCCGCAGCAGCGATCTGGATGGTCGAAGAGGTCGCAACCCGGACTGCACTTGACCATGGGTTTCGGCCAGACGGCTGGGGATTTGCCGAGGATTGAGCCCAAGGCAGCCCCGGCTGCCAGACCCCTGTCCCGGCCCGCCGGAGACAACAGACCGCCCGTTCCGCTTGCGTTGCAATAGGGGAACGGCGGTCTTTTTCACGAAACTCAAAAGGGTTTTGACTTTGCTGCGACTGCAAAGCATGACATGCGTTCACCCGTGAACACACTTTGAGTCGACCCGATGCCATCCCGATCCACACCACTCAGCCATGAGGACGAAGACCTGCTCTTTCGTATCCTCAGCCAGCTCGACAAGGCGCCAGACGCCTCGCAGCGGGCGACGGCGACGGCTGTCGGGATATCACTTGGGCGGCTCAATGCACATCTACGCGCAGCCGCAGAAGCCGGTCTTGTCAAGGTCAGCCATCGCGCAGGTCCCGACAAACGTCAACGCTTCGCCTATGCGCTTACCACCCGAGGTGCTGCCGAAAAAATCCGGCTCACCGATCAGTTTCTCGCCCGCAAGTTCGCCGAATACGACGCGCTTCACGCTGAACTCACTGGGACCACCAGTGGCCTCGTCCCCTTCAAGTACAGGACCAAGTTGATGCAGAATAATCTTGCCCCCATCCCGGAGCTTTATGTCTCCTATGACTCCGCCCAAAAGCTGAAGGTCGAGGCCGCAGAGCTGAAGAGCCATGACCTGAGCCCGCGCCAGATCTGCGATCTGGAGCTGCTGATGAACGGCGGCTTCAACCCGCTGAAAGGGTTTCTGAGCGAAGCAGACTACAACGGCGTTGTCGAAAACATGCGCCTTGCGGACGGCACCCTCTGGCCGATGCCGATCACGCTGGATGTGTCCGAGGATTTTGCCGCATCGCTGGAAATCGGCGAAGACATCGCCCTGCGCGATCAGGAAGGTGTCATCCTTGGCACCATGACCGTGACCGATCGCTGGGAGCCGAACAAATCGCGCGAAGCCGAAAAGGTGTTCGGCGCTGATGATGACGCCCATCCGGCGGTCAACTACCTGCATAACACCGCAGGCAAGATCTATCTGGGCGGTCCGGTGACCGGCATCCAGCAGCCCGTCCACTATGATTTCCGCGGACGTCGCGACACTCCGAACGAGCTGCGCGCCTATTTCCGCAAACTGGGCTGGCGCCGCATCGTGGCCTTCCAGACTCGCAACCCGCTGCACCGGGCACATCAGGAACTGACCTTCCGCGCTGCGCGCGAGGCACAGGCCAACCTGCTGATCCACCCGGTTGTCGGCATGACCAAACCGGGCGACGTCGATCATTTCACCCGCGTACGCTGCTATGAGGCGGTGCTGGACAAATATCCGGCGGCCACCACATCCATGTCGCTCTTGAACCTGGCAATGCGTATGGCCGGCCCGCGCGAGGCGGTCTGGCACGGGCTGATCCGCAAAAACCACGGCTGCACCCATTTCATCGTTGGTCGCGATCACGCAGGCCCCGGCAAGAACTCCGCCGGTGAAGATTTCTACGGCCCTTATGATGCGCAGGATCTGTTCCGCGAGCATCAGGAAGAAATCGGCATCGAAATGGTCGACTTCAAACACATGGTCTATGTGCAGGAACGCGCCCAATACGAACCCAACGACGAGATTGAAGATCGCGACAATGTCACCATCCTGAACATCTCCGGCACCGAACTGCGCCGTCGCCTGCAGGAAGGCCTGGAGATCCCCGAGTGGTTCTCCTTCCCCGAGGTTGTGAACGAGCTGCGCAAGACCAAGCCGCCACGTTCCAAGCAGGGCTTCACCGTGTTCTTCACCGGGTTCTCCGGCTCCGGCAAATCCACCATTGCAAATGCTCTGATGGTCAAGCTGATGGAAATGGGCGGCCGTCCGGTGACGCTGCTCGATGGCGACATCGTGCGGAAAAACCTCAGCTCCGAGCTGGGCTTCTCGAAAGAGCACCGCGACCTCAACATCCGCCGCATCGGCTATGTGGCCTCCGAGATCACCAAGAACGGCGGCATCGCCATCTGCGCGCCGATCGCGCCTTATGCCACTACCCGCCGCGCCGTGCGTGAGGATGTGGAGCAGTTCGGTGCTTTCCTGGAGGTGCATGTCGCGACCTCGATCGAGGAATGCGAGCGCCGCGACCGCAAGGGTCTCTACAAGTTGGCTCGCGAAGGAAAGATCAAGGAATTCACAGGGATTTCCGATCCCTATGATGTCCCCGTTGATCCGGAGCTGCGTGTCGAGACCGAGAATGTCGACGTCGACAACTGCGCTCATCAGGTTCTGCTGAAGCTGGAGAACATGGGGCTGATCGCAGGCTGATCCACCCGCAAGACTCACAGAAGGCCGCCCGATCGGGCGGCCTTTTTCGACTCACGCATGGGGTTAAAGGCTGGCCCGAAGCGCCTCCGCCGCGCGACGCTCGATACTGCCATATCGCGCAGCCTCCGGCTTAAGCGCCCTGAGCGTCGGCAGCCGCGCCGTGTAATCATCCTGCGATATCATCGCGATGGCCGCGCGTATCTCTTCGCCGGTAGAGCAGATCATCATTCCGGCAGGATCGAAGAAATCGCTGATATTCGGGCAGCCCCAATAGATCGGCACCGTTTCGCAGAGGATCGCGTCGATGAGCTTCTCTGAGAAATAATTCCGTTCGCGGACATTCTCGATCACCACACTATAGCGGTAGGGCGCCAGCCCGTCGGATTTTGTCTCAAACGGCTGGTATCCCCGCCCGAGGATGGCCACCTCGGGCGTGCTGCACCTCAGATGTTCGACCACGTCATGGCGCAGCTTGTGGCCCGGATGGTCCCGCTTGGCTGAGGCGATGATCGAAAGATCGGCACGTTTCTCTATCGCCAGCTCCTGCCACTCAGGCACCCATGTGGTGCCGAAGGGCAGGAAAAGCCCGTTGCCAATGCCCGCCAGCAAGTCCTCATTATAGCTGAACACCCGAAAGAACCGCCGCCAGGTCCAGGGCAGCAGCCGGTGGTGCAACGACGACATGATTTTGGGCTCCATCACCATCATGGAGATCCCCGCCCGACAGGGCCAGCGCCCCGGCAGGTGCATTCCGGTTTTTGCCCAGACAATCAGATGGTCTTGCGCTGCAAGATCCGAGACCCGCCCGCCGATCAGATCGCCGGGGCAACCGAACGGCCAGTGCAGGCTTGCAAGCTCGCGATTGGCAAAGGCCCGGTTCAGCTTTGCCCCATAGGGCACCACCGCAATGGCAGGCTCGCGCGTCACAGTCCGCCCTCTGTCAGCCGAGGTCTGGCAGATCTACGGTGCCGCGCATCAGAACATAGCCCCGGCCCGCCACCCGCACGCCCTCAATCGCATCCGCCGGGCCAACCCGCGTCACCACAGCCTGACCGGGACGGCCAAGGCCATGTCCCTGCTCGGCAATGAAACGGTCGCGCTCCATCAGACCGTGGTGCCACAGATAGGCGGCCATGGCGCCGGTCGCCGAGCCGGTAAATGGATCCTCCGGCGGGCTCGGCGGGGCCATCAGCAGCCGCGAGAATGTGTCCCCCTCGGCGGTGGCACCGCTCAAGGTCACCAGAAACGGTTCCATCATGTCGATACCGTCGGCACCCATTGCCGTCCCCAGCCGGGCCAGCGCCGGCACATCCAGCGTCGCGGCCTCAAGCGCGGCACGGTCCCGCAACACCGTGATACAGAACGGCAATCCGGTCGACACCCGCTGCGGTCGGCCAACAATCGCCTCCACCGGCAGCGAAACCGCCGCCGCGACCAGCTGCGGATCGGCAAAGGCGCCGAATTCTGGCGCGATCTGGGTCATTTCAATGAGATCATCCGCCATGCTCACCCGCACCAGACCGGCTCCGGTCTCCAGCGTGATCGCATCGCCCTCCATCAGGCCACGGTCGCGCAAGGCTGCCACGGTGGCAATGGTCGGATGGCCTGCAAAAGGGATCTCGCGGCTGGCGAGGAAATAGCGCACCCGCACATCGGCAACCTGTGACGGGCCGGTGAAGGTGCATTCCACCAGCGAGGTCTCGCGCACATAGGCCATGCAGATCTCATCGCTCAGCCCGGCGCCGCCATGGACCACCGCGCAGCCGTTGCCACCAAAGGCCCGGCCCGAAAAGGCATCTACCCAGTCAAAATCGTATCGCAATGTACCCTCCCCGGCGTGATCACGGTCCTGCGTCAGCAAGATCACGCCGCACGCGGCATCGCAAGCGGATTTGGGTCCGGAGTTGCCGCCTGCCCCTTTGATTGCACCTGCGCGCAGCGCCTGCCGGACAGCCTGAGAGCCCCGCCGCAGCTGTCACCCGCCCAACAAAAAGGGCGCCATGGGTATGGCGCCCGATCCGCTTGCAATCACCTGCGCTGGCGTTGCTCACGCCGTGCGGCAATATCTATTAGTGCACCGGCACCGGCGCATAATCATGCTGCCGCGCCAGAACAAAGGCCATTTTCCGGTCGCTGACCAGGGCCAGCTGTTCACCAGCGGCATCATGCACCGCATAGAGGTGGCTGCGACCGGCGGCACCGGCCTGAACCTCCGCAGGGAGATCCGCGACATCAACCGCCTTGACATAGACAATGCGGCTGTCGGCATCGTTGAACTGATAGGCTGTATGCATCTGTCTTACCCCTTTTTGATATTGATCGTCTGAACCACGGTTTCGGGCCGCGATCGGGTCAGGTCGACATGCAAGAGGCCATTTTCCATAATGGCCTCCCCCACCTCGACCCCATCCGCCAGCACAAACATGCGCTGAAACTGCCGCGCGGCAATGCCCCGGTGCAAAAACACCCGGCCATCGCTGTCATCGCTCTGGCGTCCCCGGATGACCAGTTGACGGTCCTCGACAGTGATCGCCAGATCCGCCTCGCCGAAGCCGGCCACCGCCAGCGTGATGCGATAGGAATGATCTGAGGTTTGTTCGATATTATAGGGAGGATAGCCCTCGTTCCCGGATTTGGCCGAGCGTTCCAAGAGGCGTTCCAGCTGCTCAAATCCCAACATATGCGGATACGAGCCAAGTGTGAGTTTAGACACGGGTTTCGTCCTTGATTCTAAAGCGACGTATGGCGACGGCCCCATTATGGCGACCGCTTCCCTAAGAATATGGATGTTTTATCTGTTTTCACAAGCCCAAGGCACCGCGGCGCTGGCGCAAAAGCCTCTAAAAGCGTAATATTCGCCAAAGATTAACCCGCCAGCCGACGAGTCGCCAATGAACGCACCAACCGATATCTCCATGAAAACCGATGATGTTTTACAGGTGGAGCTGGAGGTCTTTCGCAGGCAACACCGCGATCTGGACGAAGCAATCGTGGCCCTGCAGGAGCGCGGGACCAGCGATCAGCTGACCATTCAGCGATTGAAGAAGCAGAAGCTGATCCTGAAAGACAAGATAGCCTTGATCGAAGACCGGCTGACACCGGATATCATCGCCTGATCCCCCATCCAGCCAACGCGCCCGACAGCTCCAATGCCGCATTGCGCGATGCACAGGGTTCTCTATAGTGCGCGCTTCCTCCAACCCAGCGGGTTCGCAGGCCCGCGGCATGACAGGATCCGAGCCTATGCCAGAGCATACCGCCGACATCAAAGTGGGCATCATCATGGGCAGTCAGTCCGACTGGCCAACCATGAAAGAAGCCGCCACCCTCCTCGACGAACTGGGCGTGCCTTATGAGGCAAAGATCGTCTCGGCCCATCGCACCCCGGACCGGCTGTGGAGCTACGGCAAATCTGCCGCCGAACGTGGTCTGCAGGTGATCATCGCTGGCGCCGGCGGGGCCGCCCACCTCCCCGGCATGGTCGCGTCGAAAACCCGCGTTCCGGTGGTTGGTGTGCCGGTTCAGACCCGCGCCCTCTCCGGTGTTGATTCGCTTTATTCCATCGTGCAGATGCCCAAGGGCTTCCCGGTTGCGACCATGGCCATCGGCGCCGCCGGTGCAGCAAATGCCGGATTGATGGCTGCCGGAATTCTGGCCTTGCAGGATCCCGAACTTGCCCGGCGTCTCGACGACTGGCGCGCGGCTCTTTCCGCTTCGATCCCAGAGGAACCGGTTGATGACTGATCGTTTGAACACAGGCGCCACCATCGGCATTCTCGGTGGTGGCCAGCTGGGCCGCATGTTGTCGGTCGCCGCCTCCCGCCTCGGCTTTCGCACCCATATCTTCGAGCCGAGTGCAAATCCCCCGGCCGCAGATGTCGCCCATAAGGTGACAACCGCGAGCTATGAGGACGCGGCCGCGCTGGCAGGCTTTGCCGCCTCTGTTGATGTGATCACCTATGAGTTCGAGAACATCCCGACGTCGGCGCTGGACCTGCTGGAACAGCACAAACCCATCCGCCCCGGCCGTGAGGCCCTGCGGATCAGCCAGGACCGGTTGACCGAAAAGACCTTTCTGCAAGATCTCGGCCTAAGCACCGCAGCTTTTGCCGATATTGCCGATCAGGCCAGCCTCGACGCGGCGCTGGCAACAATCGGCACCCCCTCGATCCTGAAAACACGCCGCTTCGGTTATGACGGCAAGGGGCAGGCCCGGATCAAGGCGCCTGAAGACGCAGCCACCGCGCTGAGCGAGATGGCAGGCGCCCCTTCGATCCTGGAAGGGTTTGTCACCTTCAGCCATGAGATTTCAGTGATCGCCGCGCGCGGCGTCAGCGGCGAGATCGCCTGTTTTGATCCCGGTGAGAACGTTCACCGCGACGGCATTCTTCATACAACGACAGTGCCCGCGCGCCTCAGCGCCGGACAGCGTATGGACGCGGTCCTGATGGCAGGCAAGATCCTGAACGCGCTGGAATATGTGGGCGTCCTCGGGGTCGAACTCTTTGTCACGCCACAGGGGTTGATCGTGAATGAAATCGCTCCCCGGGTGCATAATTCCGGCCATTGGACGCAGAATGGCTGCGCCGTGGATCAGTTTGAACAACACATCCGCGCAATTGTTGGCTGGAGCCTTGGCGATGGGCAGCGGCACAGCGATGTGGTGATGGAGAACCTGATCGGTGCCGATGTGGACCGGATCCCTGAGCTGGCTCAGGAAACCCGCTGCGCCATCCATCTCTACGGCAAGACCGAAGCCAAGCCGGGCCGCAAGATGGGCCATGTGAACCGGGTGCAGCTGCCACAGACCTGACCAATTGGGGCTCTGCCCCAAACCCCGGGATATTTTGAGCCAGAAGATGGCGGCAGGGCAGTAAAAGCGGCCCCGCCGGTTTTACGCGCCGCAAAGAGGGCCATCCGGCCTGATGCGCGGCGCTCCCCTCCCGGCGACGCGGCGGATCTGTCAGACCAGAAAGCGGCCTGCCACATCGCCGTTCATATAGCTGACCCTGCCGCCCGAGAGCGTGGCTGCAACACCACCCTGGGCGTCAAGGATCACGAGATCGGCGCGTTGTCCGGGCCTTAGCTCTCCGCGATCCTCCAGCCCGAGGATACGCGCCGGGCCTGCTGAAACCAGCCTCCAGGCTGAGGCAAAATCCAGAACACCGGTTTTCTCAAGCATCAGAGCCGCCCGGCGCGGACTGGGGTAGTGATAGTCGGAGGCGAGCGCATCACAGAGCCCCATGGCGATCAGATCCAGCGCCGAGGCATTGCCCTTGTGTGAGCCTCCGCGCACCACATTGGGTGAGCCGAGGATGACAGGGTCGCCCGCTGATGTCGCGGCCTCTGCAGCCTCCATTGTTTCAGGAAACTCCGAGATCCGCGCGCCGCGGTGGCGCCAGGTGATGCGGTCATCCGCTGTATGGTCATCATGGCTGCCCAAACAGACGCCTGCGGCCTGAAGCTTTGCGGCCAGCTGATCCAGCGCCGCGGGCACTTCGGGTCTGCGGGCATGCATCTGCTGCAACATCTGCCAGTGAACCTCCGGATTACGCCCTGCCTTGAGCGCCTGGCCGGTCAACCGGGGGGGCTTTTTTCCTTGCGCAAGCCGGTCATGAGGTAGGTGATCGTTGAAGACGACATAGGGGACCTGCCACCCCGCGATCTGTGACGGCAGATCATCGTAGGCCTCCAGCAGGTGGATTTCAAACCGCAGCTGCGGAATCAGATCGGTAACGACACGGGGTTTTGCGGATTTGATCCCTTCAAAGACCTGATCTGCAAAGTCGGGACCGCGCAGCCCCCCCTCCCAGGAGTAGAACTGGGCAAGAACACCGGTTGTGATGCCGTTTGCCGCCAGTTCTGCCTCTGTGGCGATCACCCCTTCGACCATCTGTTTCATGGCACCGCGCCGGGGCGCGAGGTGACGTTCGAACCCATCGCCGTGACAGTCAACGATCCCCGGAAGGATCCGATATCCGGTCAGGTCAATCTGCCGCCCCGCCCGCTCGGCCTGGATCCGACCTGCTGCCAGCGCCAGCACGCCACCGCGTTCCATCCCGTCCGGGCGCAGTACATCTGCACCGGTCAATGTCAGTTCAAGCGTGCTCATGGCCGGGCCTCCTCTTGCAGCTGATCCCCATCGGCGCTGCACCGACCACCGGCACAGGCCTCCTCTATTTCACCCGTGATGGACTCAAACCATGTCAGATCGGGGTCAAAGCGCCCCCTGTCGAGGAAATGCAACGCCTGCGCAATGACCTGCGGATTATTCATCATGAAAGTATGGGTCACGGGCAACACGATGTGATCCGCCATGCCCTCCAGATATGTGCTCTGCACCGACACCTTGCCGTCATCCGGCCCCGGAATGATGGCCGAAAACACCGGGTTGAGCGAGAAGCGCCCGGCGATGACCCCAACCGGGAAACTGGCAGCAGGCAGCTGGTTGGGCAGGCTGTCCTCGCCGGTTCCCAGCTGCAGCCCCGCAGGCCCGTTCAACAGGCCAAAGACCTCCCAGTCGCCCAGTTCGTCCACCAATTCGCTGCCGTGGTTGGGAGGAGCCAGCATAACCACCCGCCCCAGCGCCTCTGGCCGGTTTTCCCGCAACCAGTGGCGCAGCAGGATGCCGCCCATCGAATGGGTGATAAAGTGGATCTGCTCGCCTTGCGATATCTGCTCCGCACATTGCCCGACCGCATCCGGCAGCGTCTCCGCGGCAAGCACCGCCACCGGTTTGTCGGTTGACGGGTACCCGGGTGTCACGACCTTGACGCCGCGCGCCTCCAGCACCTGCCCCATAACCGCCAGCGAGATTTCGCTGCGCGCCAGACCGTGCAGCAGGATCGCGCAATCTGCACGGGCCAATCCCGGAGCAAGACACAGGATCGCGGCGACACATGCCGAAATACTGGCTAAGAAGGTGGTGGAATGTCGGGTCATTGTGCTCGCGGTCTCAAGGGGTCGTGACACCGCAGATAGGGGCATTTCACCTCAACGGAAAGAGCAGACCGCGATTCCCGGAGCCGTGACGCGGCGCCTTAGCCCTCTTTGCCCGCCGGGATGTCCGCCGCCCGCCTGCGCCCCGGCCCAGACAGGACGACGATTGCAATACCGGCCAGAACAGCGATCGCGCCAATGGTCAGCTGCAGGCCAATCACCTCTCCCAGCACAACCGCACCGGCGAGGATCGCGATCACCGGCACCGACAGCTGAACCGTGGCAGCCACGGCGGGCGCAAGCTGTGGCAAGACGTGATACCAGAGCGCATAGCCAAGGCCCGAGGTTACTGCGCCGGACACAATGGCCAGCACCACGCCCCATGGAGAGATGACGATGTCCGCGCCGAAGATCAGCACCGCGGGCACCATGATCACGCTCGCCGCCGCGAAATTCACAGCCGTTGCCGCCAGTGGTGCCTTTGCGCCCCGTCCGAGCAGACTGTAGCCCGCCCATCCAAGACCGCCCAGCGCCATCAGGCATGAGGCCCCCAGCGGCGCCGCTGGCACACCGTCGGTCGGCCAGACCACCGCAGCAAGCCCGACCAGAGCAATTGCCGCGCCAGCGACCTGCCCCGGCGCGACCGGACTGCCCCGCAGCGCCCCCCACAGGAACATCGACACCTGCACCACGCCGAACAGGATCAGCGCGCCAAGCCCTGCATCCAGGTCCTCATAGGCGATGGAGAACCCGACGATATAGGTCGTAAGCGCCGCCGCCCCCCAGAAGGTCTGGCGTCGATCACGTCTCAGCGACAGCCCGCTGAGGGCACAGAGCCCAACCAGCGTGACCGCCCCGGACAGCACGCGCAAAAGGCCAAAGCTTGTAGCCTCCATATGCCCGCCTCCGATCGCCAGTCGGCTGAGGATGGAATTGGCGGCAAAGGCCACCATGGTGAGGAAGACAAGAAGAAACAGGCGCATGAACTGGCTGCTATCGTGCAAACCAACTTCGGACCAGTGATATTTTCGTGTCAGAGATCTATCTTCGACTGAACATGTCCCCCGAAGCGCCTCTAACCCTTAAAGACATTCTCCCGATGCCAGCGGAGATATGATCTGTGTGGTTTGAATGCGGGGTTCACAGGCTCAATCAATCGCCGGTCCGGCAGCAGCAAACGATCCAGCGTCGCGTCATCCACCGCCTTCTTCGCAACAAGCACCTCATTGTCGTCACTGATCGACAAAAGACCTCGGTCGAACATCCAATGCACCGTTCCCGACAGGGCCAGCCCATTGCGCACCGTGTCCGGACCAGATTCCGAAACCGGCACGATATGGGCGGCCTCGACCTCCGGCCGCCCGCCGCCATTGCGCAACTCCAGCCCCGACACCGAACAGCGGCCGCCATAGGCATGTTTGACCTGTCTTGCAAAACTGCGATCCCGGAAGGCCCGCTGGGACAGCAGCATTTCGCGAGGTCCATTTGGGGATTCAAAAGCGACCTGTGCTTCGGCAAAACCAGGCTCTGCGGTGAAATCCCCGGTTCGCGGAATGGCATTCGGCTCTTCGCGCGCAGTCAGGCCGGCATTGATAATGCGCGCAAAATCCGCGTCGGAGATCAGCCGCACCGCGCTTGTGTTGCTGCCGCGCGACCGTGGCAGCCCGGTTTCATAGGGTCCCTGCCCCTCTACCCATCGGGGAACAAAATTCTCAAAGGACAGCTCGCTGCCTGTGTCCAGCAGCGCATAGGCAAATGCTGGGTCCTCAGGGTCATCCTGCACCTTCAGGACACGCTGTACAGCATGGTACCCTTTACCGCCGCCGCGCCGCCCCTCGTAGAAGATGACCCAGTCGCCCACGGTTTGCTCGACCCGGCTCAAATAGAGCTTCTTCGGGAAATGATACGCTTTTCCAGGCTGGTCGTCATAACCCGAATGCGAGGACTGAATAAAAACTGCTTTGACCATGGCGGCAACTTTAGGCCTTTGTTTCGAAAACGAAAAGAGAAGAGACAAGAGGCATCATCCCCTCTTTCTGGCCAAACATGCCGACGCTGCGACGCCCCCCCCCTCATTCACCTTTCCAAAAATACTCCCGCCGGAGGCAGGCCCGCAAGGCGGGCCTTCTCTCTCCCCGCGAAACGAAAAGGGGCCGCCCGAAGGCAGCCCCTAATTCTTCCAGTCATCAGCGGTGGGCTTCCGGCGAATTGGCCCAGATAACAAACCTGCAGCCAATCGCCTTTAGCCTCATCCCAAATCCCAAGGGGATTTGTGATTACATCATGCCGCCCATGCCGCCCATGCCGCCCATGTCGGGCATGCCGCCACCTGCCGCGCCTTCTTTGGCGGGCTTGTCGGCAACCATGGCTTCGGTGGTGATCAGCAGGCCTGCGACCGAGGCTGCATCTTCCAGCGCGGTGCGGGTCACTTTGGCGGGGTCGATCACGCCGAAGGAGAACATGTCACCATATTCATCAGTCTGGGCGTTGTAGCCAAAGCTGCTGTCAGAGGACTCACGGATCTTGCCCGCAACCACGGCACCGTCAACACCGGCGTTCTCGGCGATCTGGCGCAGCGGCGCTTCGATGGCCTTGCGAACGATCATGATACCGGCGTTCTGGTCGGAGTTTGCACCTTCCAGACCGTCCAGTGCCTTGCCGGCCTGAACCAGAGCAACACCACCACCAACGATGACGCCTTCCTGCACGGCTGCGCGGGTTGCGTTCAGAGCATCGTCGACGCGGTCTTTGCGCTCTTTCACTTCCACTTCGGTCATGCCACCGACGCGGATCACGGCAACACCGCCAGCCAGTTTGGCAACGCGCTCTTGCAGCTTCTCACGGTCGTAGTCAGAGGTGGTCTCTTCGATCTGGGTGCGGATCTGGGCAACGCGTGCTTCGATCTCGGCCTTCTCGCCAGCGCCGTCAACGATGGTGGTTTCGTCTTTGGTGATTTCGATTTTCTTGGCGGTGCCCAGCATGTCCATGGTGACGGACTCGAGCTTCATGCCCAGATCTTCGGAGATGACCTGGCCGCCGGTCAGGATTGCGATGTCCTGCAGCATGGCCTTGCGGCGATCGCCGAAGCCCGGTGCCTTGACAGCAGCAATTTTCAGACCGCCGCGCAGCTTGTTGACAACCAGGGTTGCCAGCGCTTCGCCTTCGACGTCCTCAGCGATGATCAGCAGCGGTTTCTGCGACTGGATCACCTGCTCAAGCAGCGGAACCATTGCCTGCAGCGACGACAGTTTCTTCTCGTGCAGCAGGATCATGCAGTCGTCGAGTTCTGCAACCATCTTGTCGGGGTTGGTGACGAAATAGGGCGACAGGTAGCCACGGTCGAACTGCATACCTTCGACAACAGTGGTCTCGGTTTCCAGACCCTTGTTTTCTTCGACGGTGATAACACCTTCGTTGCCGACTTTCTGCATCGCGTCAGCAATCTGACGGCCGATTTCTGCTTCGCCGTTGGCGGAGATGGTGCCAACCTGCGCAACTTCGTCGCTGTCTTTCACGTCGCGGGCCGAGGCTTTGATCGCTTCAACAACCTTGGAGGTTGCCAGGTCGATGCCGCGCTTCAGGTCCATCGGGTTCAGACCGGCTGCAACCTGCTTCAGGCCTTCTTTGACGATGGCCTGGGCCAGAACGGTTGCGGTGGTGGTGCCGTCACCGGCTTCGTCGTTGGTGCGGGAAGCAACTTCCTTCACCATCTGGGCGCCCATGTTCTCGAACTTGTCTTCCAGTTCGATTTCCTTCGCCACGGACACGCCGTCCTTGGTGATGCGCGGTGCGCCGAAGGATTTGTCCAGAACCACATTGCGGCCTTTCGGGCCCAGGGTCACTTTCACGGCGTCGGCCAGAATGTTGACGCCACGCAGCATACGGTTGCGGGCATCGGTGTCGAATTTGACGTCCTTAGCAGCCATTTTTTACTCTCCTAGAGAAATTCTGTGGGTTTAGGCGATCAGAGATCAGAGCAGACTTGGGAAAAACCCGGTGTCTTACTCGATGATGCCCATGATGTCGCTTTCCTTCATCATCAGCAGCTCTTCGCCGTCGACGGTGACCTCGGTGCCGGACCATTTGCCGAACAGGATCTTGTCGCCAGCCGAAACAGCCATTGCGATCAGCTCGCCGCTGTCCTTGCGTGCGCCTTCGCCGGTTGCGACGACAACGCCTTCGCTCGGCTTTTCCTTGGCGGAATCAGGGATGATCAGACCACCGGCGGTTTTTTCTTCGCTTTCGGTGCGACGGACCAGCACGCGGTCATGAAGCGGTTTCAATGCCATCTTTGTAGCTCCTTAAAGGCTCAAAGGTTGTTGTCTCGCCCCCCTGCTCCCCGCAGAGGGTGTTAGCACTCAATACTGCCGAGTGCTAACGAAGGAATAGCTAGGCAGGGCGTGCGGTCCTGTCAACAGGTTGGTTGGGAAATTTTATGGCAATATTCTGCCGCGGCCATCACGCAGGGCCCACCTCGGCCGCTGTCCCATCGTCGGCCCCCAGCGCTTCCCAGCTATGCGCCCAATGAACCAGCCCCGCCTGACCGGCCTCGGTCAGTTGATAAATGCCGGTGGCGACCCGCATGAACCAGCCATAGTGATTGCTCGCCATGATCCGGGTGGCCTGCGGGACGCCCGCTGCCCTAGCCACTGCGGCCCCCTTGCTCGGCCCGTGGTCTGCCAGATGGGCGGCACAGCGCAGGGCGTCCTGGCGATAGGCGGTCACGATCCCGTGGCGAGTGGCCCCACCGGCATTCGGATCCCCCTGCAGGCGCTGGAATTCGCGCAGCAGCCGCGCCTGTTTCTTGGCCGATTTTCGCGGCGCATAAGGCCCCGGATCACACTGGACCTCCGTCCGACCATCCGGCAGAACCGTGATCAGCCCCAGCCCCAGACGCCGACACATCGCCAGATTGTCCTTCAGCACCCGCCGCGCCTGGCGGCCAGCGGGTTTCGGCACAGCGATATAAACGAGGTCGCTCAGCGCAAGCCGCGTGATCGCCTGATGGAACAGCGACAGTGAAAACCGCAACTTCAGCTCGACAATGACCGGTGGTTCATCGCCCCGGCAGGCAACCACATCAGCGGCCCCCACCTCCCCCTTCACGGTATACCCCTGCTGTTCCAACAGGGCCTTCACGGGCGGATAAAGCTGATCTTCGCGGGTCATGGCGCAATGCTACCCCCAGCCGCAGCCGAGGAAAAGCCATTCGCCAAATCAGGGCAATGATCCGCAGCCATTGGCGCTCTTGGCGCGCCTGCGCTGCCCTGATCTGCACGGACGGCATAGCTGCATTGACGAGACAACGGGCCGGGGTGACAAGATCGTCGCCCCCACCTATAAGACGCGCAAAATTCCGGCATCTGCATAGGACACACTTCAATGACTACCTTCGTCTTCGGCCATAAATCCCCCGATACCGATTCCACCGGCTCCGCCATCATCTGGTCGTGGTATCTGAACCAGATCAAAGGCGTCGAAGCCGCTCCGAAATTGCTGGGCGAGCCCAACACCGAAGCGGCCTTCATGCTGCAACACTGGGGGCTGGAAAAGCCGGAGATCATCAGCGATGTGGCCGATGATCAGCCTGTCGTCATCGTCGACACCAACAACCCGGCTGAACTGCCCGCCAATATCAATGGCGCTGACGTTCGTGCGATCATCGACCATCATAAACTGGTCGGCGGGCTGGAAACCAAAGGCCCCATCGACATCCGCATCGAGCCGGTCGCCTGCACCGCGACCATCATGTTGAAAATGATCGGCAGCGATCTGGCGCAGGCACCACGCGAGATCAAAGGCGCGATGCTGACCTGCATTCTGAGCGACACGCTGGAATTCCGCTCGCCGACCACCACCCAGGAAGACAAAGCCGTGGCCTATAGCCTGGCCGAAGATCTCGGCGTCGATATCGCCACCTATGCCGCCGAGATGTTTGCCGCGAAATCCGATGTTTCGGCCTTCTCCGACGCAGAGCTGCTGCGGATGGATTCCAAGGAATACGCGGTCGAAGGCACCAAATTCCGGGTCTCGGTTCTGGAAACCACCGCTCCCGCCGTGGTGCTGGATCGCAAGGCGTCGCTGATGGAAACCATGACAACTGTCGCTGCCGAAGATGGCGTTGATCAGGTTCTGCTCTTTGTGGTGGATATCCTGAAGGAAGAAGCCACCCTTCTGGTGCCCAACGACCTGGTGAAAACCCTCGCGGCCAAGAGCTTTGGCGCCACAGCGGAGGGCGATAGCGTTGTGCTGCCGGGGATCATGAGCCGCAAGAAACAGATCATCCCCAATCTGACAATCTAAGGCCCGGCGCCTTCGAGCCTATGAAATGCGAAAGATGCGGGTCTTCTAAGGAGGCCCGCATCTTTTATGATGGACCCGCAGTATCCGGCAGTCCGATCTCCGGGTGATACCACCGCGCGTTTCGATCGACCGGCAACCAGGTGCTGGTAGCACGCGCAGAGCGATCGCCACCCTCTTGCGGATCCCCGCGGACCTCTGTTTGCCGCATCTGCGGTGCGCATTGACCAATTGCTGTGGTTGCCCGTGTCGCGGTCCCCGGATGACACTCCAGCAAATCACGCCTCAGGGCGAAAGTAAGCCACGGATACCTAAGTCATCCCAGCCCGCCCCGGTGCAAAAGGGGCCAAAGCGCCGCGACCGGCGTCAGCGCCTCGGCAAAGGAGACAGCACCGCCAGAGGTGACGTGGATCTATCGACCGGCATTGGCATTTCCGTCATGCAAAGGCATTGGCGCAGGCAATCCTGCCATAAAGTCGCGGGCGCCCGATTCGCTCACAGGCATCGGCTGACCGAGGCCGGTCGGTTCAGATTGCACCAGGCGAAGCTGACGCCCGATCCCAGGTGACAGGCCGCCACGCGCGGCAGGCGGCAAGCCTGAAACCGGCGCGTGGTCAGCTGCCTACCGTGCCCCACAGACGACTATCAGGCGCTCAGGCCGTCAGGCCATCAGGCGAAATTGGCAACCGCATCCCGATCCGCCCAATCGTCACCGGCACCCCCTGCTTTCGACCCCACGGACTTGTGCAGCGATGCGCGGTCGGTGTCCCAATCATCGATACCGTCGCCGGAAACAGGCCCATGGGCGGAGACTTCGTTATAGTCTTCCCAACGCTCCTCATCCGGGTGACCTGCTTCGACAACGGCCGCTGCGCGCTCCGCCGCTGAGGGTGCGCGGCCTGCGGCACCATCTGCTGAGAGCAGGACAAACTGGCTGACGATCTGGTTCAGACCATAGGTCTCGCTGTTCATCTTCAGGATGGCAGCGCCGGATTCCTCAACCATCGCGGCATTCTGCTGGGTGACATTGTCCAGCTGGGCAACACCGATGTTGATTTCGTTCAGCCCCTGCGCCTGCTCACCGGATTCCGAAGAGATACCAGAGACAAGCGTGGCGATATTGACCACCTCGCCGACAACCTGCGACAGGGCCTTGCCGGCGCTATCGACCTTCTCCACGCCCTCTTCCACCGTCCTGGTGCTGGCCGAAATCAGCGACTTGATCTCATTGGCGGCATCCGATGACCGTTGCGCCAAAGCGCGCACCTCGGAGGCGACGACGGCAAAACCGCGCCCGACCTCACCTGCCCGCGCCGCCTCGACACCAGCGTTCAATGCCAGCAGGTTGGTCTGGAAGGCAATGTCGTCGATCACGCCGATGATCTGCGAAATCTGCCCGGACGAGCGTTCGATCTCATTCATCGCCTCGATCGCGCCCTCCACGACCCGGCCGCTGTTTTCAACATCCTTGCGCGCGGAATCCACAGCGCTTTCGACGGCTTTGGCGTTCTGGGCGGAGTTGTTGACACTGACCGTCATTTCTTCCAGTGCGGCAGCCGTTTGCTCCAGCGTGGCCGCCTGGCTTTCGGTGCGGGCAGACATGTCTTCAGCACCGGACCGGATTTCATCGGATTGCGCCTGGATCGCGGCGCTTGCCTTGACCACCTGGGCCATCACCTCATTCAGTTTATCGACCGTTTCGTTATAATTCATCCGCAGCGGATCATAGGCCTCGCCAAAGCTCTCTGCGATGCGAACGCTGAAGTTCCCGGACGCCAGCGCCTGCAGGCCCTGACGCAGCCGGTCGATGACATGCTCACCCTCCACACGCAGGGTATTCTGTTTCTCCAGCTCGCTGATGACCCGGGCCGACACACGGTCGATATCGCGGGCAATCTCGCCAAAATCGTCACCGCGCATCCGCTCAGCGACCTTGATGCCAAAATCCCCTTCTGCGACTTCGCGCAGGGCTTCGCGCAGCCGATCAATCGGGCGCACAATGTTCATGGTCATCTTGCGCGCGTTATAGAGCGTCACCAAGACCAACAGGGCGGATGTTCCCAGGAGGACATAAAGCAGAAGCATGTCATGTGCCCGCGCCGCCTTTGCGGTTTCGACCGCCGAGGTTTCAATCCAGTCACTCAACGGGTGCAATTTCTCATTGAGGGCCGCGTAACTGTCCTGAAAGGCATCGACAGCAGCCTCCGCGGCGACCGGGTCGGTGACGGCCAGCTCTGCCAGGGCGACGCCCTGACCGACAAAGGTATCAACCTCCGCCACCATCCCCTCGACCTGCGCCAGCGCCTTTGGTGGCAAGGAATCGTTTTTCAGCAATTCCAGATTCTTGCGAAGCTCCTCGCTGGCCTGGACCACTCGTGCGCGCAGCGCCTCTTTCTCGGCTGCGGTCGCATGATCCCCGGCAAACACGAGATAGATCACTTCCGCGTGCAACTCTTCATGCAGGAGGTCGACCTTCAGCTCGTGGCGCACCGTTTTGGTTACATCAATCTGCCGCTCAAGCTCCAGTTCGCTTTGCCACAGGCTGTAGACAGATATCAGAGCCAATATAACAATCGCAAAAACGGATACCGCACCCGAAATAATAAATCGGGTTTTTGTTGACATCGTTCGAAACATTACCGCACACCTCTGGGTTGTAGCCTCGACCTGTTCTACGCCTCTGTTGTTAAAAAACCGGAAACATCGCCGATCTGGTCAAATTCCGCAGGCTCTGGCATAGCTTGAACAGCCGAAATCCCATGTGAAAGACCTGTCCCATGACCCGACTCATTGCCTCCCTCGCCGAGGTCTCAAGCCAATACAAAGCCCTGTTTGTCGATCTTTGGGGCTGTGTGCACAACGGTATCACCGCCTACCCCGAGGCCGTCGCTGCCTTGCAGGGCTTTCGCGCGGCAGGCGGTGTTGTTGTGCTGGTGACCAACTCGCCAAAGCCAAGGGCGGGAGTTGCGGCACAGCTTGGCGACTTCGGCGTCCCTCAGGATGCCTATGACACCATTGCCACCTCCGGCGATTCCGCACGCGCCGCCATGTTCAGCGGTGCCGTTGGCCGCAAGGTCTATTTCATGGGTGAATGGGAACGCGATGCCGGCTTCTTTGAGCCGCTGAAGATGCTGGACGATCCGATTGATGTGACCCGCGTTCCGTTGAAGGAGGCCGAGGGTATTGTCTGCTGCGGCCCCTTCGATACTCAGGCCGACCCGGATGTGAACCGCCCGGATTTCCTTTATGCCAAGCAGATGGGGCTGAAACTACTCTGCGCCAATCCCGATATCGTGGTTGATCGCGGCGAGACGCGCGAATGGTGCGCCGGGGCGCTGGCGCGGCTTTATACGGAAATGGGCGGCGAGAGCCTGTACTTCGGCAAGCCCCACCCGCCGATCTACGATCTGGCGCGGCGGCGTCTGGCGGAGCTGGGCCTGGATATCGCCGACCGTGACATATTGGCGATCGGTGACGGCCCACACACCGATATCTCGGGCGCAATGGGCGAAGGTCTGGACTCACTCTTCATTACAGGTGGACTTGCAGCAAAAGAGACCAAAACCGACCACCAGCCCGATGAAGCCGCTCTAAGCACCTATTTGGAAAAGGAAAAATCTGCACCGACCTATTCTATCGGCAGATTGCGCTAACGGAGAAAACACTTGCCTTTCTGCGACTGCAAAGTAATAAAGTTGCCGTAACAAGTCTGCATTTGCCCGATTGTTTCAGGTTCGACCCGCAACCCATAGACAGCACCGCGCAATTTTTCGCAGAGCAACGGCAACAGGAGAGGCATATGTTGGACAATTTTCCGCGCGGAACGATCTGCATCGAAGATATCGAAATGGGGATGGTCCGCTATCTGCGCAAAGAGGTGACGGACAAGGATATCGAGATGTTTGCCGAGGTCTCAACGGACCATAACCCGGTGCATCTGGATGAAGATTACGCGCAGGACACCATGTTTCAGGGGCGCATCGCCCATGGGATGCTGACTGCCGGGTTGATCTCTGCCGTAATTGGCGAGCAACTGCCCGGCCATGGCACCATCTACATGAGCCAGTCCCTGAAGTTTCTTGCCCCCGTCCGCCCCGGCGATCTCGTGCTTGCGGAGGTCGAGGTGACCGGCATCGAGATCGACAAACGCCGGGTCAAGCTGGATTGCCGCTGCATGGTGGAGGGCAAGAAGGTGCTGGTCGGCGAAGCCATGGTGATGGCGCCGTCACGCAAGTTCGACTGAGGCGATGGCCGCCAAGCTGTGGCGCCCCGTGGCATGGCTCTTGCAAGCGCGCCCCGGCGCGGCTAGGCAGTGGCCATGCGCATTATCCGTGACTTTCAATTCGTAGATCCAAAGGATCGTGGGGCCTCTGCCGCCATCGGCAATTTCGATGGTGTCCATCGCGGCCATCAATCGGTCATCGACCTGGCCCGCGACGCTGTGCCCGAGGCGCCGCTCGGGGTCCTGACCTTCGAACCTCACCCGCGGGAGTTCTTCGCCCCCGATGCCCCGCCGTTTCGCCTGATGTCGGCCGAAGCCCGGGCATCGCGGCTGGAAAAACTGGGGGTGGAGCGTCTCTACCAGTTGAATTTCAATGCCGCCCTCTCCGGTCTCACGCCCGAGGGCTTTGCCCGCAAGGTGATTGCCGACGGTCTAGGCCTGCGCCATGTCGTCGTCGGCTCGGATTTCTGTTTCGGCAAGGGTCGCGCCGGCTCTGCCGACGATCTCCAGCGTTTTGGCGACCAGATGGGGTTCGGCGTCACCGTGGCGCCGCTGATGGAATATTCCGAGGACACGGTCTCCTCCACCGCCATCCGCCGCGCGCTCAGCGACGGGCGGCCGCGCGATGCCGCCAATATGCTCGGCCATTGGCACCGGATCGAAGGCGAGGTCATTGGCGGCGAACAACGCGGCCGCGAATTGGGCTATCCCACGGCGAACATGTCGATCGACGGGCTGCATCAGCCCGCCTTTGGCGTCTATGCCGTGCTGGTCGATGTGCTGGATGGCCCTTATCGGGGCAGCTATCATGGCGCCGCCTCGGTCGGAGTGCGCCCGATGTTCGATGGCAGCCATCCCAATATTGAAACCTTCCTGTTCGATTTCACCGGCAACCTCTATGGCGCGACGCTGTCTGTGGGGCTGGTCGAATACCTGCGCCCGGAAATGACCTTTGACGGGCTGGAGGGGCTGCTGGCCCAGATGGACGCTGATTGCATCACGGCGCGCCAGCTGTTGGCGGCGCTATGAGCCAGGGCATTGACCGCAACGGGCTGGGCAAGCGCTTCTGGGAAAAGAAGCCGCTGACAAAGCTCAACAATCGCGAGTGGGAAGCGCTCTGCGATGGCTGTGGCAAATGCTGCCTGAACAAGCTGGAGGATGAAGATAGCGGCGAAGTGGCGCTGACCCGGGTTGCCTGCCGTCTGCTGGATGATGCCACCTGCCGCTGCGCCCACTACGAGAACCGCCATCAGTTTGTCCCCGAATGTATCGTGCTGAAGCCCGACAATCTGGACACCCACGCCTATTGGATGCCACAGACCTGCGCCTATCGCCTGCTCTGGGAAGGCAAGCCGCTGCCCGACTGGCACCCGCTGATCACCGGTGATCCCGCAAGCGTGCATGAGGCCGGTGTCTCGGTGCGGGGCTGGACCGTATCGGAATTCGACACTCCCGAAGAAGACTGGGAAGAGCATATAATCGAGGAGCCGCTCTAAATGCATTTCGCCTCTGACAACTCCGGTCCGGCCAATCCTGAAATTCTGGCAGCCCTTGCAACGGCCAACACTGGCTATGCCATGGGCTACGGTGCAGATGACGAGATGGCACAGGTCACCACCCGCATCCGCGAGATCTTTGACGCCCCGGACGCAGCGATCTACCTCGTCGCAACCGGCACGGCCGCCAATGTACTGGCCCTATCGACCCTGTCGCAGCCCTGGCAGACGCTGTTCTGCACCCGACAGGCCCATATCAACGTCGATGAATGCAACGGGCCTGAGTTCTACACCGGCGGCGCCAAGCTGACGCTGGTGACCGATGCTGATAAGATGACCCCCGCCGATCTGCGCCAAGCCCTTGAGGGCGAGGAAAATCGCGGCGTCCACGGGCCGCAGCGCGGTCCCGTCTCGATCACGCAGGTGACGGAATTTGGCACGGTCTATTCGGTCGAAGAGCTGCGCGCGCTCTGCGAGGTTGCAAAATCCTACGGTCTGCCGGTGCATCTGGATGGTGCACGTTTCACCAATGCGCTGGTGACGCTGGGCTGCACCGCCGCCGAGATGACCTGGAAGGCAGGCGTGGATGCGGTGTCTTTTGGCGGCACCAAAAACGGCTGCATGGGGGTTGAGGCGGTGATCTTCTTTGACCCTGCCAAAGCGCAGGAGTTCGAATATCGCCGCAAACGCGGGGCGCATCTGTTCTCCAAGCACCGCTATCTGTCAGCGCAGATGCTGGCCTATCTGACCGATGATCTCTGGCTACACAACGCCCGCGCGGCAAATGCCAAGGCAGCGCGTCTGGCGGCAGGGTTGCGCAGCAAAGGCGCCCGGTTCAGCCATGATCCGCAGGCCAACATGATCTTTGCCGCCCTGCCACGCGCCACCCACCAGCGGCTGTTCGACGCCGGCGCGGTCTATCACCTTTGGGACGGCGGCCTGGAAGGCGCAGCGGACGAAGAGGTCACCGCGCGGTTCGTCTGCGACTGGTCCATAGAAGACGACCAGATAGACGCGTTTCTCGCGCTTATCTGACACGTATCGCGGTTGGGCCGCCACCTCCCAATGGGACGCCGGTTTGCCGCCCACCGGCGGCTCCCGGTCACATCGGCTCGGCGGTCATCGCGGGCCCGCCACCCGGAGCGCTGCCACCCCCGGCGCCAGCACCCATGAAGCTCTGGCGGCTCAGGAAATGCCGCGCCATAGCGTCGGCAAATCCTGTTTTGCGATAGCCGACACCAACCACCCGCGTTACCGGGTCGACGTCCGAAATCTCCCGCAGCACAATGCCCCTGTGAGCATCGCCATGGGACATTGGCATCAGCGCCATTCCCAAACCGGCAGCCACCAGATCCATCAGCTGGGCATCATGTATCGCGCTGGCCGCCACCCGCAGCCCCGTCCCGCCGTCATCCCGCGCCAGTTCAGCCAGATACCGGTCCGCGCTGGGGCAATAGGGGCGCGCAATCAGGGCCTCATCCGCAAGATCTGCCAGCGTCAGCTGCGGTTTTGCCACCAGAGGATGCCCGGAGGGCAGACCGAGACCATAGCGCTCCTGCCAGAGCGGATGAAAACCGCAGCCCCGTGGCAGACAGCTCTCAGCCGCAAAATGCAGATCCGCCTGCGTGGGATCCTCGGTAAACTGAAACTGCGCCTGTGGTTCCGCCCGCCGGATCCGGGCCAGCCCATCCTCAAATGCCGCCATCAAGACGTCGGGCGCGCAGAACACCCTTACCGTTTGCGCGACATGCCCCTTTAGCCGCGCCTCAAGCTGGCTCATCTGCGCCAGCACCCCACCTGCCTGCTGATAGAGTTCATGCCCGAGCGCGGTTGGCGTCAGACCATCCCGGCCGCGCCGAAACACCGGGCCGCCATACCGTTGCTCAAGTCGGGCAATTGCCGCCGAGACCGAGGGCTGGCGCACCTCGCAGGCCCGTGCCGCAGCACTGAAGGTTCCCATTTCATAGGCAGCCCGAAAATATCGTAGCGGTGTCAGATCATCCATAGCTTCAAACTATAACATGGATAGCCTCCAGAGCAATTCCCTATAGTCGGTATCTTTGCCATCCTGTCGGCACCACTCAACAGGAGAGCATCATGTCCGCAACCACCCTCGCCCCCGCGCCCCAAGCCACAACCGCCCCCGAAATCGAGCAGTTGCTGCGCCTGTTCGAGGCAGGCGACCCCGCCCTGATGGGCTTTATCGCGCCGGATATCGATTTTCGCATCGACCATTACCGCGACAGCGATGGCGTCGACGTCAGCTGGCAACAGGCCACCGATATCGAGGGCTTTGGCGTGATCCTGTCCCGGCTTGGCCCCGAAGTTTTCCCTCAGGGAACAAAAATCGTGGATCTGACATCACAGGATCTGGGGGATGGCTGGTATAACACCCGGTTCCAGCAGCGCTATCACTACGCGGTTCGGGATCGTATGGTGGAAAGCGTGACCTTCATCCTGTCCCACCAGAAGGACGGCAAGATTGACTATTTCCGCGAAACCGTCACCACGGTGACCGATCTCTGAGGCCAACTCACGCGCCCTGACGTCGCAAGCTGAAAAACCCGAAGCCGCCTCCTGGCGCGCTTCGGGTTCTTGCTACGGGAACGCCCCCTCGGGGCCGTGCAGCATCGGCTAGGGCCTAGGCCTGCTCCAGCGCCACGTCGGGCCAGAAGCTTTGCAGCAGAGCCGCCGTCTCGGCCGGATGTGTGATCGGCAGCATATGTCCCGCCGCCTCGACCCTTCGGCAGGTCACCTCCGGCAGTCGTGCGGCAAGAGCGCGAATGACCTCATGCATGATGGGCTGGCTTTTGCCGCCATCAATCAGCAGACAGGGCATCGTCAGCAGCGCCAGCTTATCCGGTTCCAGCACGCCCAGCATATCGTCGTAGATCTGCGTATCGCAGGCCATCACCGCCGGAAAACTGCGGACCATGGCGCTGCGGGCGCTTTCGGGCAAATCTGGCCATTTCGGATGGCCTGCTCCCCAAGCCCGGTTGAACAGGCGTGTCGCCTGCTCCACATCGCCGTTGAGATAGGTTTCGCGAACGGTCATGTGGTCCCGGCGCAGCGCCTCAAGCGCCTCGGGATCGGTCGTCGTCGCTGTCCCCAGCGAAAAAAACACAGGTTCGATCATCACCAGAGAGCGCACCAGGTCAGGCCGCATCTGCGCCATTGCCAGCGCCACCGTGGCACCAAAGGAATGGCCCAGCAGGTCAATCGGCCCGTCCTTGGCAAGGTTCTCCGACTCGATCAGGGCCAGCCCGGCCTCGGCATTGCGCAGTTGCAAAAGCCCCTCACCGTCCCAATCGGGACTGCGCCCGTGCGACAGCATGTCGAAACTTGAGATCGTCACATGTTCTTCCAGAATGGTCGCCAGACCACGCCAGGCGCCAGAATGGGCAAGGGAGCAATGGACCCCCAGAACCTGCCGATTGCCGCGACCAAAGGAATGGGTGACCACGGGCTGCGCCAGCCCGGCCGAGATTTCCGCCATCATGACTGCCCTTTTGCGGTCGCGATGCCACCGTCAACCAAGGTCCTTCTTCGCTGCTCCTCTGCGCAACTCCAGCAGGTTTCCCCTGCCCTGTCGTTTGCCACCATGGGCCTGTTCTCCCGCATTAAATCTAGGCGCGACGGTACGCCCATGCTAAGCGGGGTTCAACATCACGAATCTGTCACACTGCCATTGCTGCCTGGGGATAACAGCCAATGCCGACTTTGAACGAACCCAAGCTGATTGCTGGGAACGCCAATCTTCCGCTTGCCGAAACCATTACCCGCCGCATGTCGATGCACCGCGGCGTTGATCAGGGCCTCGTAGATGCCCGAGTCGAGCGGTTCAACGACGGCGAAATCTTCGTCGAGGTTTATGAGAACGTCCGCGGTGAGGACATGTTCATCATTCAGCCGACCTCGAACCCGGCCAATGACAACCTGATGGAGCTCTTGATCATCGCAGATGCCCTGCGCCGCTCCTCTGCCCAGCGTATCACCGCCGTGATCCCCTATTTCGGCTATGCCCGCCAGGACCGCCGCACCAAGGCCCGCACGCCGATCTCGGCCAAGCTGGTGGCGAATATGCTGACCGGTGCGGGCATCGAACGGGTTCTGACAATGGACCTGCACGCGGCCCAGATCCAGGGCTTCTTCGATATCCCCGTCGACAACCTCTATGCTTCGCCGATTTTTGCTCTGGATGTGAAAAACCAGTTCAAGGACAGCATGGACGAACTCATGGTCGTGTCACCGGACGTCGGCGGTGTGGCCCGCGCCCGTGAACTGGCAAAGCGCATCAACGCGCCTCTGTCGATCGTCGACAAACGCCGCGAGAAAGCCGGCGAGGTCGCCGAAATGACCGTGATTGGCGATGTCACCGACAAGATCTGCCTGATCATCGACGACATGTGCGACACAGCCGGCACCCTGTGCAAGGCGGCGCAGGTGCTGCTCGACAATGGGGCCAAGGAGGTCCACGCCTATATCACCCATGGTGTGATGAGCGGCCCGGCTGTTGAGCGCGTGACAAACTCGGTGATGAAATCGCTGGTGCTGACCGACACCATTCAGCCGACCGAAGCGGTCCTTGGCGCGCCGAATATTCGCATCCTGCCGACCGCGCCCTTGTTCACTCAGGCCATTCTCAATATCTGGCACGGCACCTCCGTGTCCTCTCTGTTCGAGGACAAGACGCTGGTTCCGATCTACGAGTCGCTGTCGCGCAACGGCTAAACCGCGCCGCCAATCGGCCAAGCTCTTTGACCCCACGCCCGGAACCCGGCGCGTGGGGTTTTTCGTCTTGCCGGTATCGACGGCACGCCGCCCAGCACGCTAGGCTTGGCGCGTGGCTTAAAGCGGGGAGGCAGGAGGATGCAGCACCATCAGGGGCAGCTGCCTGTGCGGCGCCATCCGTATCAGCGCCTCCGGTCCGCCGCTCCGGGTTGGCATCTGCCATTGCAGCGACTGTCGCAAGCACCATGGCGCGTTGTTCTACGCGGCTGCGATTTTCCCGGCATCGGCTGTCACTGTTGATGGCAGGCCGCAGCATTACAGGGGCCGCCATTTCTGTGGTATCTGCGGCTCGTCGGTTTTTGCCCGAAGCGGCGATGAGATCGAGCTGCATCTGGGTGCGCTCGAAACCACGGACGGGCTGCTGCCAAGCTATGAAGGCTGGTGCCTGCGCCGCGAGAGCTGGCTGCCCGCGTTTCCGGGTCTGACCCGTTTTGACCGCGACAGAGACCTGAGTTAGGGCACGTCCCAGTCATCGGCAAAGGGCAGCGTTCCGATCGCCAGCCAGGAGGCCCGGATCCGCGCGACGCGGCTGTCATTCCAGGTGCGAAACACCACGTCAAATCCTTGGTGGGTGATCTTCTCGGCGACCAGCTCCGCCCGGATGGCGGCCCCTGAATCGATGTCCACCAGCGAGCTGGAGAGATGCACCGCAGGCAGCTCGGCAAAGGGCTCGGAAAAGCGCACCTCACGGCGGCGTTCGCGCGGGCCGGTTCCGGTCCACATGCTGCCGCCATTCTCGAACTCCGAGAAGATCTCGATATCGCCCTGATCCACCCCAAGGCGGGGGCTCTGTACACGTTTCATACTGTTTCCGCCCCCTGAACCCCTGCCCGATCTCTTCCCTGCCCGCTCTGCGCACCGCCCGACCTGCGCAAAGCCTGGTGCACAGGGCGCGGGCGAGTGCGCCGCCTGTCCTGCAACTCTGCCAAAAAACAAAACCGGCCCGCAAGGGGCCGGTTTACCGTGTTTTGCCATGGCTCTGACGGATCAGAGGCTCATGTGGGTGCCCAGGGCTTCCATGTCAGCGAGCAGCTTGGCCGCGTCTTCAACGAGACCATGCGGTTGATCGGTTTCCTGCACGGTCTTGTAGGTCGTGCGGGCCTCTTCAATCAGCTCGTCCAATTGCGCGCGCGTCAGCTGGTCCATGGGGATTGCCTTTTCAGCAAGGACAGACAGACCGTCAGCGCCGATTTCAGCAAAGCCACCGGTGACCAGATATTCCGATGTGCCTTGCGGGCCTTCAACCCGCAGGACACCCGGACGCAGCGTGGTGATGGTCGGCGCATGGTTGGCCATAGCCGTCATGTCGCCTTCCGCGCCGGGGATCATTACCGCGGTCACCGGGAGCGACGCCAGGCGGCGCTCCGGGCTCACGAGGTCGAATTGCATCGTATCAGCCATCAGGGCCCTCCTTAGGCCGCGTCAGCAGCCATTTTCTCGGCTTTAGCGATCACCTCGTCGATGCCGCCAACCATGTAGAAGGCGCCTTCGGGCAGGTGGTCGTATTCGCCAGCCACAACGGCTTTGAACGACGCGATCGTGTCCTCAAGCGGAACCTGCTTGCCGTCTGCGCCGGTAAAGACCTTTGCAACGTCGAACGGCTGGGACAGGAAGCGCTGGATCTTACGCGCGCGGGTCACGGTCAGCTTGTCCTCTTCGGACAGTTCGTCCATGCCGAGGATCGCGATGATGTCCTGCAGCGACTTGTAGCGCTGAAGGATCTGCTGAACGTCGGAGGCCACAGCATAATGCTCTTCGCCCACGATGGAGGGGTCCATCAGGCGCGATGTGGAGTCCAGCGGGTCAACAGCCGGGTAGATACCCAGTTCCGAGATCGAACGGTTGAGAACGGTGGTCGCGTCCAGGTGGGCAAAGGTGGTTGCCGGTGCCGGGTCGGTAAGGTCGTCCGCGGGAACATACACAGCCTGGATCGAGGTGATCGAGCCGTTCTTGGTGGAGGTAATGCGTTCCTGCATCGCACCCATGTCGGTGGCCAGCGTCGGCTGGTAGCCCACAGCCGAAGGAATACGGCCGAGCAGAGCCGAAACCTCGGAACCCGCCTGGGTGAAGCGGAAGATGTTGTCCACGAAGAACAGAACGTCGGTGCCCGACTGGTCACGGAACTGTTCCGCCAAGGTCAGACCGGTCAGAGCAACACGGGCACGCGCACCCGGAGGCTCGTTCATCTGACCGTAAACCAGGGCCACCTGCGATTCTTCCAGGTTATCGGGCTTGATAACGTTGGATTCGATCATCTCGTGGTAGAGGTCGTTGCCTTCACGGGTCCGCTCACCAACACCGGCGAACACGGAGAAGCCCGAGTGCACTTTTGCGATGTTGTTGATCAGTTCCATGATCAGAACGGTTTTGCCAACGCCGGCGCCGCCGAACAGACCAATTTTACCACCCTTGGCGTAGGGGGCCAGCAGGTCGATCACCTTGATGCCGGTTACCAGCACTTCGGATTCGGTGGACTGGTCGCTGAACTCGGGTGCGGGCTGGTGGATCGAACGGGTCTCCGCTGCGTTCACCGGGCCCTGCTCGTCCACGGGCTCACCCACGACGTTCAGGATGCGGCCCAGGGTCGCGTTGCCGACGGGGATCGAGATCGGTGCGCCGGTGTCGGCAACAGCCTGACCGCGAACCAGACCTTCGGTCGCGTCCATCGCGATCGTACGGACGGTGTTTTCACCGAGGTGCTGGGCAACTTCCAGAACCAGGGTCTTACCATTGTTGTCGGTGGTCAGCGCGTTCAAGATCGCCGGCAGGTGGCCGTCGAATTGCACGTCCACAACGGCGCCGATGATCTGGGTCACCTTGCCTTTTGCATTTGCCATGTTTCGTCTCCGGTTTTCTTTTAGAGCGCCTCGGCGCCCGAAATAATTTCAATCAGCTCGTTGGTGATCACGGCCTGACGCGAGCGGTTGAACTCGATGGTCAGCTTGTCGATCATCTCGCCCGCGTTGCGGGTCGCGTTGTCCATCGCGCTCATCCGGGCACCCTGTTCGGAGGCCCCGTTTTCCAGCAGCGCTGCAAAGATCTGCGTTGCGACGCCGCGCGGCAGCAGGTCGGCCAGAATGGCCTCTTCGCTGGGCTCGTAGTCATAAACCGCAGAGCTGGTCGCAGCCGCGTCTTCCGTGGCATCGAACGACGCCGGGATCACCTGCTGGGCTGTCGGCACCTGGGTCACAACGTTCACGAACCGCGCATAAAAGAGCGTCGCAACGTCGAATTCCCCGGCATCAAAGCGGGCCAGAACGTCCTTGGCGATGTCCTGCGCATTGGCATAGCCAACACGTTTGACGTCGCTCAGATCCACGTGGCCGACAAAATATTCGCCAAGGTCGCGCTTCATCGCGTCCCGGCCTTTTTTGCCGACTGTCAGGATCTTGACAGTCTTACCCGCCGCCTTCAGCGCCTGGGCTTCCACCCGGGCCAGCTTGGCGATGTTGGAATTGAAGCCCCCGCACAGCCCGCGTTCGGCGGTCAGCACGACCAGGAGATGAACCTGGTCGCTACCGGTGCCGGCAAGCAGTTTGGGTGCAGAATCGCTGCCACCGACAGATGCGGCGAGCCCGGCCATAACGGCATTGAACCGTTCGGCATAGGGACGTGCATCTTCGGCGGCCTCTTGGGCGCGGCGCAGTTTTGCGGCCGCGACCATCTGCATGGCCTTGGTGATCTTGCGGGTCGATTTGACCGACGCGATCCTGTTTTTAAGGTCTTTAAGGTTAGGCAACGCCTGATCCCCCCTTAAGCGAAGTCAGCTGCGAACGCGTCCAGAGCTGCTTTGATCTTGTCGGCTGCATCACCCTTGATCTTCGGGTCTTCGTTGGTGATCCAATCCAGCAGGTCCTGGTGCTTGCTGCGCAGATGCGCCAGCAGGCCAGCCTCGTAACGGCCGACTGCTTTCACGTCGACTTTGTCGAGGTAACCGTTGGTACCTGCAAAGATCACACAAACGATCTCGGCGTTGGTCAGCGGTGCGTACTGCGGCTGTTTCATCAGCTCGGTCAGGCGGGCACCACGATTCAGCAGCTGCTGGGTCGCGGCGTCCAGATCGGAGCCGAACTGTGCAAAGGCTGCCATTTCGCGGTACTGAGCCAGTTCCAGCTTAACCGGACCAGCAACGGATTTCATTGCATTGGTCTGAGCCGAGGAGCCCACACGCGATACCGACAGACCGGTGTTCACAGCAGGACGGATGCCCTGGTAGAACAGTTCGGTTTCCAGGAAGATCTGACCGTCGGTGATCGAGATCACGTTGGTCGGAATAAACGCGGACACGTCGCCGCCCTGGGTTTCGATCACGGGCAGCGCGGTCAGCGAGCCGGCACCGAATTCTTCGTTCAGCTTCGCGGAACGCTCCAGCAGGCGGGAGTGCAGGTAGAAAACGTCACCAGGATAGGCTTCACGGCCCGGCGGACGACGCAGCAGCAGCGACATCTGGCGATAGGCCACGGCCTGCTTGGAGAGGTCATCATAAACGATCAGCGCGTGCTTGCCGCTGTCGCGGAAGTATTCGGCCATCGCGGTCGCGGCGTAAGGCGCCAGGAACTGCATCGGAGCCGGTTCGGACGCGGTTGCGGCAACCACGATCGAGTATTCCATCGCACCGGTTTCTTCCAGCTTCTTCACCAGCTGGGCCACGGTCGAGCGCTTCTGGCCGATCGCGACGTAAACACAGTACAGTTTCTTGGATTCATCATCACCAGCGGCGTCGTTGTAGACTTTCTGGTTCAGGATGGCGTCCAGCGCAACGGCGGTTTTACCGGTCTGACGGTCACCAATGATCAGCTCTCGCTGGCCACGGCCAATCGGGATCATCGCGTCAACCGATTTCAGGCCGGTTGCCATCGGCTCGTGAACCGATTTACGCGGGATGATGCCCGGTGCCTTCACGTCGGCAACCTTGCGCTCGGATGCGTTGATCGGACCCTTGCCGTCCAGCGGGTTGCCCAGACCGTCGACTACGCGGCCGAGGAGCTCGGGGCCAGCGGGAACGTCCACGATGGAGTTGGTGCGCTTGACGGTGTCACCTTCTTTGATGTCACGGTCGGAGCCGAAGATAACGATACCGACGTTGTCGGATTCGAGGTTCAGCGCCATGCCCATGATGCCGCCGGGGAATTCGACCATCTCGCCGGCCTGGACATTGTCGAGACCGTAGACGCGGGCAATACCGTCACCAACGGACAGCACGCGGCCAATTTCTGCCACCTCGGCTTCTTGACCAAAATTCTTGATCTGGTCTTTCAGGATCGCAGAAATTTCTGCTGCTTGGATACCCATTTATCCGACCTCTTTCATTGCGTTCTGTAGGGAGTTGAGCTTGGAGCGGATCGAGCTGTCGATCATCTTCGAGCCCACTTTAACGACAAGACCGCCAATGATGCTTTCATCGACGGTTGCATTGATCACGACCTTTTTCCCGGTGCGTTCGGCCAGTGTCTTGGCCAGCTTTTCGCTCTGGGTCTTGGTCAGCGCCTTTGCCGATGTGACATCGGCGGTAATCTCACCACGGGTTTCGGCCAGGCGTGCGCGCAGAGCCTCAAGCAGCGCAGGCACCACAAACAGGCGGCGCTTTTCGGCCATCAGCGACAGCGCATTTGCCAGAACCGGGGCCAGGCCCATTTTCTTGGCAATTGCGGTGATCGCAGCCCCCTGCTCCTGACGCGACACCAGGGGTGACGTGATCAGGTCGCGGAGATCTTCACTATCCGCCAGAGCGGCAGACAGGTCATTGATGCTGGTTTCAAGGCTATCAAGCGCCTTGCTCTCTTCGGCGATCTCAAAGATCGCGGTGGCATAGCGCGCGGCAATGCCTGCGGAGATCGAAGCTGGTTCGGACACGTCCACCCTTCCGATATTGGCCCCGGTTGGCTAACCCTTGCAGGTGGCGTCCGGGGGCGTGAGGTCTCCCCACAATCTGGTGGGGCGTCAAAATCAGCGTGGATGTAGCAGAGCGTTGGCAACCTATCAACTGCCTTGGACAGCGAGGTAAAAAAGGAAGTTTCAAGCGTTTTCAAGTGATTAGGCAATAACACTCGATGAAACGACAGAACATGCGTCAAAAAAACCGACTTTAGGCGTCAATTTTGCGATTCCAAATCAGCAAAAATCACGCCCTGAGGACAAAAAAACCTCCAAACCGTCGAAAACGAGCACTGAAAGCGCGATTTTGAACCATATGCGGGGAATCAAGCACCAGAGCACCCGAAGCCGCCTTCCGCAAGGTCACCCTGCGCCACCTGCCAAAGATTAAGAACCGCCTATTTCATAGCCTCTCATCGCGCCCCATTTTGCGCCACCTGTCCAGCCCGCAGACGCCGCGACGCGGCGTCGTTTGCAGGCGACCTGCCGTCACCCTGTGCATACGCCGCAAACGACATCGACGACCGCCCGGACGCATCCGCCCGCCCCTGAAATCGCCCCCGTCACGCCGGTTCGGGCATCGGATTGGACAACCCTTCCAGCACCCGGATCGGGTTGGGACGGCGCAGGCGGGTCATCTCGCCGCGCTGGACATGCACCTGCTTGCTGACCTCCACCAGAAACGCACCGCCCCCCAGCATCGCCGGAAGACGATCCCCCATCCGCTCAAACAAAGGCCCGGACTTCAGCCAGAAGCGGCGCTGACTGGGCGGCAGATAAAGCGCGGCTGAGTGCCGCTCGACGGTGAACTGATGCAGGCGCAGCTGATTTTCCACCTGGCTCAGCGTATAGGGGCGGCCAAAGCCAAACGGGGTCACATCCGAGCGCGCCCAGAGACCGGCACGGTTGGGCACCACAAAGACGGCGCGCCCCCCCGGTCCCAGCACCCGCCAGCATTCCTCCAGCAGATGCGACGGCCGGTCCGAGGTCTCCAGCCCGTGCAGCAGCACCAGCCGATCCACATGCCCGGTTTCAATCGGCCAGGAGGTCTCTTCGCAGAGCACCGAAACATTGGGCAGCCCGGCCGGCCATTGCATCACCCCCTGCGGCCCGGGCATCAGCGCAATCACCCGCCGCGCCTCCGCCAGATAGGGGCGCAGCAGCGGTGCCGCAAACCCAAACCCCGCGACCGTCAGCCCGGCCGCCTCGGGCCATAATTCCAGCAGCCGACCGCGGATCGACGCCTGCGCCGCCCGCCCCAGGGTGCTGCGATAGTAGAAATTCCTCAGATCCTGAACATCAACATGCATTGCGGGCGTCCGTTGCTTGGGCCAATCTGAGGCCAGTCGCCGTCAGTTTACCCATCGAGAAGCGAATGACCATGCCCCTTGAAATCGTCACCCTGCCCTGCCTGTCCGACAACTATGCCTTTTTGCTGCACAATGCGGCCACCGGTCAGACCGCGCTGGTTGATGCGCCGGAAGCGGAGGCCATCAAGTCGGAGCTAGACAGGCGCGGCTGGGGGCTGGATCAGATCCTGCTGACTCACCACCACTGGGATCATATCGACGGGGTCGCCGACCTGCGTGCATCCTATGACTGCCAGATCGTCGGCGCGCGCGCCGATGCCCATCGCCTGCCGGATCTAGATCTGGCGGTGGCCGAGGGAGAGACCTTCAGCTGCCTCGGCGAGGAGGTCCATGTGCTGGATGTCTCCGGCCATACCCTCGGCCATATTGCCTTTCACCTCCCGGCGTCCTCAGCGGTTTTCACAGCCGACAGCCTGATGGCGCTGGGATGTGGCCGCCTGTTTGAAGGGACTGCCGACCAGATGTGGCAGAGCCTGCAGAAACTCGCCGCCCTGCCCCGCGACACCACGGTCTATTCCGGCCATGAATACACCCAGTCCAATGCCCGCTTCGCGCTCACCATCGACCCGGACAACCCGGCGCTGCAACAGCGCTGTGCCGCGATTGATGCGGACCGTGCAGAAGGGCGACCAACAGTCCCGTCACGCCTGCAGGAGGAGCTGGACACCAACCCGTTCCTGCGGGCCCATCTCGACAGCGTCAAGGATGCCCTTGGCATGGGCGGGGCGCCGGCGACCAAGGTCTTTGCTGAAATCCGGGCGCGAAAGGACAAGTTTTAACCGCCCCGGCTGCCGTTTCACGGCACAGTCACGAGAAATGTGACAAGAAATTGCAAGAAAGAACTTGAAGCCGGGCACGTATCAACCAAACTCTAATACTATCAGGACATGGTTGGACTGTGGAAGGCTAGGCATCCGTCCCACAGCCTCAACGCCAACCCAAGACCAAGAGGAGCACGCCCGTGCCTTCATTCTCGAGCACTTTGGAACAGGCCATTCACGCCGCGCTTGCGCTGGCAAACGAACGGCGTCACGAATTCGCAACCCTGGAGCATCTGCTTCTGGCCCTGCTGGATGAGCCGGACGCGGCCCGCGTCATGCGCGCCTGCAGTGTCGACCTCACCGAATTGCGTGCAACCCTTGTCGAATTTGTCGATGAGGATCTCGCCAATCTGGTCACCGACATCGACGGCTCCGAAGCGGTACCGACCGCGGCCTTCCAGCGCGTGATCCAGCGCGCCGCCATCCATGTTCAAAGCTCCGGCCGGACCGAGGTGACGGGCGCCAATGTGCTGGTCGCCATCTTCGCCGAGCGCGAGAGCGACGCGGCCTACTTCCTGCAGGATCAGGACATGACCCGCTATGACGCGGTGAATTTCATCGCCCATGGCGTGGCCAAGGATCCGGCCTTTGGTGAGTCCCGGCCCGTCACCGGCTCCCCCGAAGTCGAGGAAGAGCCCCAGCCCACCACCGAGGGCGACAAGAAAGAGAGCGCGCTGGCGAAATACTGCGTCGATCTCAATGAAAAATCGCGCGAGGGCGACATTGACCCGCTGATCGGGCGCAGCCACGAGGTTGAGCGCTGCATCCAGGTTCTGTGCCGCCGCCGCAAGAACAACCCGCTTCTGGTTGGCGATCCCGGCGTTGGCAAGACCGCCATCGCCGAAGGCCTGGCGCGCAAAATTGTCGCCGGTGAAACGCCCGAGGTTCTGTCGGAAACCACCATCTACTCGCTGGATATGGGCGCGCTGCTGGCGGGCACCCGCTACCGCGGCGATTTCGAGGAACGTCTGAAAGCCGTCGTTACCGAGCTGGAAGATCACCCCGATGCAGTTCTGTTCATTGACGAAATCCACACGGTGATCGGCGCTGGCGCCACCTCCGGCGGGGCTATGGACGCGTCCAACCTGCTGAAGCCCGCGCTTCAGGGCGGCAAGCTGCGCACCATGGGCTCCACCACCTACAAGGAGTTCCGACAGCATTTCGAGAAGGACCGCGCGCTGTCCCGCCGGTTCCAGAAAATTGATGTGAATGAACCGTCGGTCGAGGATTCCATCGAGATCCTGAAAGGGCTGAAACCCTATTTCGAGGACCATCACGGCATCCGCTTTACCAGCGATGCGATCAAATCTGCGGTGGAGCTCTCCGCCCGCTACATCAATGATCGCAAACTGCCGGACAAGGCGATTGACGTCATCGACGAGGCCGGTGCCGCACAGCATCTGGTGGTCGAAAGCAAACGCCGCAAGACCATCGGTGTGAAGGAGATCGAAGCGGTTGTCGCCAAGATCGCCCGCATCCCGCCCAAAAACGTCTCCAAGGACGACGCCGAGGTGCTGAAGGATCTGGAGCGCTCGCTGAAACGGGTGGTCTTTGGTCAGGACAACGCGATCGAGGCGCTGTCCAGCGCCATCAAACTGGCCCGTGCCGGTCTGCGCGAACCGGAAAAACCCATCGGCAACTATCTCTTTGCAGGCCCCACCGGCGTCGGCAAGACAGAGGTCGCCAAACAGCTCGCCGATACGCTGGGTGTGGAGCTTCTGCGGTTTGACATGTCCGAATACATGGAGAAACACGCGGTTTCCCGCCTGATCGGCGCGCCTCCGGGCTATGTCGGTTTTGATCAGGGCGGGCTGTTGACCGATGGTGTTGACCAGCATCCCCACTGCGTGCTGCTGCTGGATGAAATCGAGAAGGCGCACCCGGATGTGTTCAACATCCTGTTGCAGGTCATGGATAATGGCCAGCTGACCGATCACAACGGCCGCACCGTGAACTTCCGCAATGTCGTGCTGATCATGACCTCGAATGCCGGCGCATCCGAGCAGGCAAAGGCCGCCATCGGCTTTGGTCGTGACCGCCGCGAAGGCGAGGATACAGCCGCCATCGAACGCACGTTCACCCCGGAGTTCCGCAACCGTCTGGACGCGGTGATCTCCTTTGCACCGCTGCCCAAGGACGTCATCCTGCAGGTGGTCGAGAAATTTGTCCTGCAACTGGAAGCCCAGCTGATGGACCGCAATGTCTCGATCGAACTCACCCGCAAGGCGGCAGAATGGCTGGCTGACAAAGGCTACGACGACCGCATGGGCGCGCGTCCTCTGGGCCGTGTCATTCAGGAGCACATCAAGAAACCGCTGGCGGAAGAGCTGCTGTTTGGCAAACTCTCCAAGGGGGGCCTGGTCAAGGTCGGCATCAAGGATGGCAAACTGGATCTCAGGATCGAAGGCCCGGCCAAGCCTCGCATCTCGGGGGACAGGCCGCCGCTGCTTACGGCCGAGTAACAGCCAATGCGTCTTTTGCCCCTGGCATTTCTCTCGTCGCTCGCCGCGCCCGTCGCGGCGAGCGATCTCGTTCTGGACTGGCCGGTCGATTGCACCCTAGGCGACAGCTGCCAGATCCAGCAATATGTCGATCGCGCCATCGGACCGGCGACACAGGATTTCACCTGCAATCCCCTCACCTATGACGGCCACAAGGGTACGGATATCGCCCTGCCCTATCTCAGCGACATGGAGGCCGGCGTCACTGTCTTTGCCGCGGCGGATGGCACCGTGGTCGGCAGCCGCGACGGGATGGAGGACCGCTATTCCAGCGGGCCGGGCGACCCCGCGATCGAGGGGCGGGAATGTGGAAACGGGGTTCTGCTGCGCCACGGCGGCGGCTGGGAAACTCAGTATTGCCACATGAAACGTGGGTCCATCCAGGTCAGCTCCGGCGACAGGGTCACGGCCGGCACACCGCTTGGGGAAATCGGCCTCTCCGGCAACACCCAGTTTCCCCATCTGCATCTTTCCGTGCGCAAGGATGGTGTCACCATAGACCCCTTTGGCCCCCGGATGGAGCAGGGCTGCGGTGCCGACATCGGCGCGCCGCTCTGGGCCGAGGAGATCACCTATCAGGCCGGCGGCTTTCTGGGCAGCGGCTTTGCCGACCATGTTCCGAAATTTGCCGCGATCAAGGCCGGGATCGCCAATCAGTCGCCGCTGGCATCCGGCAGCGGCGCAATCGTGTTCTGGGCCTATGCCTTCGGCGCCCGCAGCGGTGACCATCTGGTGCTGCGTATCGACGGGCCGCAGGGCACCCTGCTGGAGCAGACCGAACCGCTGGAAAAAACCCAAGCGCAGCTGTACCGCGCCGCGGGCAAACGGATCCGTGGATCGGGGCTGCAACCCGGCCGCTACATCGCAACCGCGACACTGCTGCGCGACGGCCAGGTCGTAGATGATCAGCGCCAGGAAATGACGGTGAAATAGGGCTTCACCGACACGGCGGGGCCAAGCCCTCTTGGCCTTGCCGCTCTCAGCGGCTAATCTGCTGCCACGGTCGGCAGACACCGAGGCGTCGCTGCTCCCGCATGGGAGAGCTAAACCTGCCATATCACCGAACGGTTTCCATTGCAGATGGCGCCGCGTCGTCAGGACAGCGACCAACGACCCGCACAGGCGCCGATTGGATGCAATATGACCCGAAAACCGCTTCCCCTACAGGTGGATGACCTGTCCCATTTCTCCCGCGCCTTGTCCCGGCAACTGGGCGAGGCCAGCCCCTCGCATCTGACACTGATGAACATGCTCGCCCGCGCCGCCGGTTTTCAGAACCTGCAACACCAGCGCGCCATACAGGCAGCGGCCCGACGGCTGACGAAAACCACAATGGCGCCGGCGGCTGATCATCGGCTGATCGAACGCACGCTGGGCCATTTCGATGATCACGGGCGGCTGCTGCGCTGGCCGTCAAAACGCGCCGTGCAGACGCTTGCGCTGTTTGGGCTCTGGTCGGTCTTTCCGGCCGACAGGGCGTTGCAGGAGGCGCAGGTGAATGCGCTGCTGATCGGCGAACATCGCTTCCACGATCCCGCAACCCTGCGGCGCACCATGATTTCCTGTGGATTGCTGACCCGGCAACGCGATGGCAGCGACTACAGGCGTATCGAACAGGAGCCCACCGCCGAAGCCAAAGCACTGATTTCGCGACTGGCAGCCCGCCGCAAACAGCGCACCCAGGCAGCAGCGCAGATCACGCGCCGGTAGCACCGGCAATGGCACCTCAGCGCTCGGTGAATTTCAGCTCGATCCGGCGGTTCTGCGCCCTTGCAGCCGCAGTCGGGGCTGGATTCACCGGCTGATATTCACCAAATCCATTGGCAGACAGGCGCTCGGGCGGGATGCCCAGCGCCTGCACCATGTAGCGCACCACCGACAGCGCGCGGCCCTGGCTCAGCTCCCAGTTATCGGCAAATTTCGGGTGCACCCCCAGCGGGGTGTCATCGGTGTGCCCGTCAACCCGGATGATCCAGTTGATTTCCGGCGGAATGGCCGCTGCCACGGTCTGCAGGATCCCTGCGACCTTGGCGATTTCAGCCCGCCCTTCCAGCGACAGATCGGCGCTTCCGGGGGCAAACAGCACTTCCGAGGCAAAGACAAAACGGTCGCCTTCGATCCGCACCCCTTCCTGATTACCCAGCACATCGCGCAGCCTGCCAAAGAACTCTGAACGATACTGCTCAAGATCCTGCGCCTTGGAGCTGAGCTGCTCTGCCTCAGCCTCCAGTCGCTTGCGCTCACTCTCTTCCAGCAGCCGACGTCGGCGTTCCTCGGCGGCGGCCCGGGCCAGGGCAGCGTTCAGATCCTGGCCAAGGTTCTGCATCTGCACCGACTGTGCTGCATCACGGGCTTTGTAATCGTCCAGCAGAGCCTGCAAACCGCCAAGCTGTTCGCGCAGGGCGGCAACCTGCTGGTTCAGCAGTGCGGTCTGACGCCGCGCCTCCTCGGATATGGCCTGCTCGGCGTTCAGGCTCTCGCGGGCCTGTGCCAGCAGGGCGGCACGCTGCTCTGCAAGGCTCGCCAGCTCGGCGCTTTCGGCGGCCTGATCCTTGCCGTCGCTCAGGGCCGCCAGCAATCGCTGCTGCAACAGATCCCGGTCCGCAGCAGCTGCATTGGCCTGTTCCAATTTGCCCAGCGCCTCCAGCAGGCGCTGTTCCAATTCGGCCTGCGCCGCCGTGGTGGTTTCAAGATCCGATTGCGCGGTGTCACGGCTCTGCCGCAGCCGGTCCAGCTCTTCCTGCAATGCCGCGACCTCGCTGTCGGCGCGTGTCTGTGTGGCATCGAGCTGCGCCAAGACACGGGTCAGCCGCTCGGCCAGAACATCCCGGTCCGCGCTCGCTGCCTGTGCGCTGTCGAGCGCGTCCAGAACCTCGGCCAGCCGCGCATCCAGCTGGTCCTTGGCCGTTTCAGCAGCGGCAAGCAATGTCAGCGTATCCTCGGCGGCCTGCCGCTGCGCCTCAAGCGCGAGGGTCATGGCGGTCAATTCGGCATCCGCATCTTGCAGCCGGTTGCGCAGCGCCTCGGCGGCAGCCGCCTCCGCAAGGCGCGCTGCCTCGGCAGAGGTGAGCTCCGTTTCCAGCTGCTGCGCCGCTGCCGTGGCATCCGCCGCCGTAGTCTCCAGATCGGCAACCAGTGCCTCCAGCGCCTCGCGTTTGGCCGCAGCCAGCCGGGCCGCCTCCGTCTGGGCGTCGATTTCACTGCGGCTGGCAGCCAGCGCCTGCGAGAGCGCGTCACGCTCGCCTTCCAGTTCAGACTGCGAGGCCTGCAACGCCGCGCGCTGTGCGGTCAGATCACTGATCGTGGCATTGGCCTCCTCCTGGCGAAGCAACAGCTGCGCAACCTGCGCCTCAAAATCGCTGATCTCTCCGCGCGCCGCCGACAGCTCCGCCTCGGCAGCCTCAAGCGCGCCCTGCGTGGTGCCGAGCGTCGCCGACAAGGCGCCAAGACGGGCCTGCAACTGGCTGTTGGCCCGCTCCTCCAGCCCAAGCGCATCCGCCAGCGCCCCGACTTCCGCGGCCAGTTCATCCAGCTGACTTTCCTGCCCCGAAATCGTCTCGCGCAGCACAAATTGGACCACCATGAAGATGGTCAGAAGAAACATCAGGACCAGCAACAGGCCCGTCATCGCATCCACGAACCCGGGCCAGATCGAGGCCTGAAAACGCTGTCCGGTGCGACGTGACAGGGCCATCGCTTAGTCCTCGGAGCCGCGTGCGGTGCGACCCAATCCACGCGGTCGGGCAAAGGCCTTGACCAGGAGGTCGATATCCTTGCGCAGCTCCGCCAGGCTCTCCTGACGGCCGGCGGAGATTTCTTCGAGGATGCGCAGCATCTGGACGTCGATAGAGCGCAGCCGCATCCGGCTTTCGGCATCCAGCCCGACATCGCCATGGGCGCGCATCAGTTCGGTCAGGGCCTCCTGCCCCACTGCGACCCGCTCCAGCGCCCGGGCCGTGCCTTCGGTTTGGTCCTGCCGCCGGTTCATATCTGTAATCGCATCCACCAGCTCGGACAGTTTCTGATCCACCCCGGCGCGGGCTTCGGAGGTTTGCACAAACATCGACTGCAACGCGTCCATCTGCTCGGTCATGCTGTCCAGCACACCTGCAAGTGCCGTGTTTTCACCGCCGCCTGTCTCCTCGCCTGAGGAAAAGCTGACGCGGGTAAAAGACGACAGCCATTCTTCAAGCTCACGGTAGAACCGGTTCTGACCATGGCCTGCGAACAGCTCAAGCAGCCCGACGATCAGCGATCCCGCCAACCCCAGCAAAGACGAGGCAAAGGCAACGCCCATGCCGCCCAGCTGCGCCTCAAGCCCGGTCATCAGCCGGTTGAACACTGCGATCCCTTCCTCGCCTTCCTGCGGGGCGAGGCTGCGGATGGTATCGACCACCGCTGGCACCGTGGTCGCAAGACCATAGAACGTCCCCAGAAGGCCAAGGAAAATCAGCAGGTTAACGATATAGCGTGTAATTTCACGCTCTTCGTCGATCCGGGTCGCAACGGAATCGAGGATCGAGCGGGTCGATGATGAGCCAAGCTGCATCCGCGCGCCCCGCGACCGCAACAGCGACGCCAGCGGTGCCAGCATCGACGGCGGGCGAACATCCTCTCTGGCGACCCCGGCAGCGAAAGCCTCGATCCAGCGTACCGACCCGATCAGTTGCAGCACCTGCCAGAAACAGGCCATCACGCCGAAAACAAACACCAGACCGATAAACCCGTTGAGCCAGGGGTTGGCTTCAAACACCGGCAAAACGCGCGGCAGCGCCACAAAGGCCCCGAACCCTGACAGCCCGAGAGCGATCAGCATCATGATAATCTGGCGTACCGGTTGGGAAAACTGCGGTCTGCTTTCGCGGTCTGGCTGCGCCATAGCTGTGGCTCCTGACACTTTTTTTGGTGCTCTTGCAGAACCGGAGCCTATAGGCAAATCCTCAAAAGAGCCAAGGCTTTATGACGCAAGATCCCGCACACGCGCCGCGAGCCAATCCAAATCAGCGTCGCGAAGCCCGATCTCCGCCAGATGCTCGGCCGTATTGAACAGATATTCGGTATTGGGGCCACGTCCCCCAACCGCTTCGGCAATGATCTGCGCCTGAGTTTCGAGGCTAATGCCGCCGCAATATTGGATATGATCGGGATCAATCACATAGGTCACGGCGGTAACTTCCCCGCCGCTGGCCAGCTGCACCGTCAGATCCTTCTCCACATAGGCCGAGGAAATCAGCTCCCGCGCCCGCAGTTCCAGCAAGGTCTGCTCTTCGTGGCCAGCCTCGACCGCCAGCGCGATTCCGGTACAGGCCGCCCCTTCGATGGCATCCAGCGCCAGCACAAGACCGGGTTTCTCCTCGCTGCCGCGATGATGGATCGACTTCATGCAGAAGGACCGCGCATAGCCCGGCAGGGTCGCAACTTCGCGGCGGGCCACCGGAAAACCCGGATTCCACAACAAAGATCCGTATCCAAATACCCACATGGTCATGACGCTGGCCCTTTTTTGATCGCGGTCTATAAACATCAAATCCCACGTCCAGAAAAGAGGCCGAATGATGATCCGTTGGACAAAAATGCTGCTCATTTCGATCTCCGTCTGGAGCCTCTACTGGGCGGTTGCCGCCTGGGGCCTGCGTCAGGGGCTGGATGGCTGGTTTGCCGAGCAGCAGCGGCAGGGTTGGCAGGCCGATTATGCCACGCTGCGCACCTCGGGCTATCCACTCTATCACCATCACCGGATCACCACCCCGGCCCTCGCCGATCCGGGCACCGGCACCGCATGGCGTGCCGACTGGCTCGACATCCGCAGCCTTGCACTCTGGCCCGGCACCGTGACGCTTCTGCTGCCGCCGACACCACAACGGTTCTCCTATTTCGACAGCACCGCGATCCTGCACGCCGAGGGGCTGCGGGCCGAGCTGCAACTGGCACCGGGATCCGCGCTGGACCTGGAACAGCTGCACATGATGGCCAGAAACTGGACGGTACAGAGCAATGGCAAACCCGAGCTGAGCGGTCAGGCGGTCCTGCTGGAGATGACGCGGACCGATGCGCAGAACCACTACCAGATCCACGCCGATGCGCAGGGTGTGTCCCCTCACCCGCTGTTGCGCCAGCGGTTAGCGGCGACCGAGGGGCTTCCGGAGCGGCTGGAGACGGTCACGCTCGACATGAATGTGGGGTTCGACACCAGCTGGAACCGCAGCGCGATTGAGCTGCGCCGCCCGCAGCCGCGCCAGATTTCGCTGCATCTGGCCGAGGCCCGCTGGGGCCCGATGCGCATCAAGGCGACAGGCGAGCTGCGTCTGGATGAGACCGGCCTGCCAGAGGGCGATCTCGCGCTTCAGGTTGAAAACTGGCAGGACATCCTGCAAATGGCCGAAGCCTCAGGCAGCCTGCACCCGACTGCGCGCTCCGGGATTGAGCAGGTTTTGCGGGTCTTTGCCGGGCTTGGCGGCAACCATCGCGACCTTGATCTGCCGCTGACTTTGCGCTCCGGCTATGTCACGCTCGGTCCGCTGCCGATCGGTCCAGCGCCCCGTCTGATCTTGCGCTAGCGGCAATAAGGACCGCCGCGATGGCGGGCGACGTCCAGATGGAAATGATCCAGATGGTACCGGTCCGAAAGCGGCCCCAGCACGGTGCCAAACGGGCCACAGGCACCTTTCCACATCTTCCGAAGCCCCTTGCGCGTGGCGCGCGCGGTCCAGCCCTTCAGCACCGTGATCACCTTGCCGCTCTCCAGAACGAAGCCCGAGATATCAATCGCCTTGGCCCGACCATGTTCTGAGATCTTTGCGCCCGGCCGGTTGTTCCGGGTGCGGCAGGAATAATGCGCCGCCACCCTCAGGGCCACCACCTTGTCACGCCGGCCAAAGGCCTTGACCACATCCCGCTCCACCCATTTCTTGAGCGCGCGGGCGGTGTCGCAGGTCATCACCGACTGCTGGCTGAGCGTCACCCCGGCAACCGAGCGCACCCGCACCGCGTTCTTTGCGCCGCAGCCGTTCAGACGCCCCGGTACGGCACCCACCTCTGCTCCCTGAATGTCGATATCACCGCAGACCGAGGTCTTGCGGCGTTTGCGTTTGCCGAACAGGATTTTCTCCGCCAGATCGCCGGGCCGCAGATGCGGACGCAGAGAGGCCTCTGGACCGGTCGGCATCATCGGCAGGCGCAGCGAAGCCATGGCGACGGCCTGTTCAGACGGCGGTCGCCCTTGCGGGCGCAGATCCGATGAAACGGTGACCGCAGCAGCGGCGGGCGTCGGCGTCAAAGCGGCGACAGCCGCCGGATCCGGGCGCGCATTGGGCCGCAGCGAGCGGTCAGGCGCATTGGCCGCAGTGGCCCCGGCGCTGACGGCGATCATGACGATCAGCCCGGCTGCCGTCGCAACCGCCTGCGCCCCCGACCGCCAGCCGCGCCTCATGACTTGGTCTCGCGGCCGAAGTTCGGCGCCGCCGTGTCCTGCCCGGCCTCGATAATGCCCCGGCGGATGGCCCGGGTGCGGGTGAAATACTGGTGCAGATGCTCCCCATCCCCGGTGCGGATGGCCCGTTGTAGGGCAAACAGCTCCTCGGTGAAACGTCCCAGAATCTCCAGCGTCGCATCCTTGTTGGTCAGGAATACATCCCGCCACATGGTCGGATCGGAGGCGGCAATCCGGGTGAAGTCACGAAATCCCGCAGCCGAGTATTTGATCACCTCGCTGTCGGTCACCCGGCGCAGGTCATCAGCCACGCCGACCATCGTATAGGCAATCAGATGCGGCGCATGCGAGGTCACCGCCAGAACCAGATCATGGTGATCCGCGTCCATCTCATCGACGTTGGAGCCCATCCCCTCCCAGAGCCGGCGCAACCGGTCCACCGGGGCGCGCTCGCAGCCCTCTACCGGCACCAGCAGGCACCAGCGGTTGTCATAAAGCTCGGCAAACCCGGCCTCGGGCCCGGAATGTTCGGTGCCCGCCAATGGGTGGGCCGGCACGAAATGCACCCCGTCGGGGATATGCGGCAACACCGCGTCGATCACATGGCGTTTGACCGACCCCACGTCGGAAACCGTGGCACCGGGTTTCAGCACCGGCGCAATGTCCGCCATCACAGCATCCATCGCCCCCACAGGCACACAGAGCACGACCAGATCAGCGTCCTGCGCCGCCTCCGCAGCCGTCTCGCAGACACGATCACACAGGTTGATACGGCGCGCGGTGTCGCGGGTCTGTGCGCTGCGGGCATAGCCGGTGATCTCGCCTGCCAGCCCGCCACGGCGAATGGCATGTGCCATGGAGGAGGCGATCAGGCCAAGACCAATCAGCGCGATGCGGTTGTAGATCGGCGCGCTCATGCCGCGCCATCCTTGAACGCCTTCACAGCCGCAACCAGTTGCTTGCATGCGGTCTCATCGCCCACGGTGATCCGCAGCGCTGCGGGCAGCTTGTATCCGCTCACCCGGCGCACGATCAGCCCGCGCGACTGAAGGAAGGCATCGCAGGCGCCCGCTTCTTCCGGGCTGGCAAAGCGCGCCAGAATGAAATTCGCACAGGAGGTGTCTGAGGGCACACCCAACTCTGCCAGCGCCTCGGCCAGCCAGCCGCGCCACTTGGCGTTTTCCTGACGGCAATGTTCGGTATACTCCGTATCCCGCACCGCTGCCTCCGCCCCGGCAAGCGCGGTGGACGACAGGTTGAACGGACCGCGCACCCGGTTCAGCACGTCAATGATGACTTTCGGCGCATAGCCCCAGCCGACCCGAGCGCCACCCAGCCCGTAGATCTTGGAGAAGGTGCGCGTCATCACCACATTGTCGCGGCTGGCCACCAGCTCAGCCCCGGCGTCATAATCTTCGACATATTCCGCATAGGCGCCATCCAGCACCAGCAGTGCTCCCCGAGGCAGACCATCGGCGAGCCGGGCCAGATCAGCGGTGCCGATCATCGTGCCGGTGGGATTGTTGGGATTGGCGATGAAGACCAGCCGCGTGCGCTCGCTGCATCCGGCCAGCAGCGCATCGACATCGGTGACGCGTTCGCGTTCCGCCACCTCGACCGGGGTCGCCCCGGCCGCCAGGGCGCTGATGCGATACATGGCAAAGCCATGCTCGGTGAACAGAACCTCATCCCCCGGCCCCGCATAGGCCTGACAGAGAAAGGTGATAATCTCGTCACTGCCCGCCCCGCAGATGATCTGCTCCGCCGGCAGGCCGTAGACCTCGCCAATCGCCTGACGCAGGGCGCTGTGATCGGAACTCGGATACCGGTGCATCTGAGAGACCGCCGCCTGCATTTCCTCAATGGCTTTCGGGCTTGGCCCCAATGGGTTTTCATTGGAGGAGAGCTTGGTCACATTGCTCACCCCTTTCACATGGGCAGCCCCGCCCTCATAAAGGGCGATGTCCAATATGCCAGGCTGCGGCGCGATGTGGGTCATGGTAGATGCTCCTTGATGCCGCCTCGTAATAACCGCCTTGGCAGCAATGGGAAAGCGGCAAGACGCCTCTTGCCGGATTGCAATGTCCCGGTCCCGTCCGTTGGCTGCACTGAGTGATTGAACTCCGCCATGCCCGCCGCCATGATGGGGCTATGACCCATAAGCTGGATAACATCGACCTGGCCCTGCTGCGCGCCCTGCAGCGTGACGCCAGCCTCTCGCAGCGCGATCTGGCAGAGCAGGTCGGCCTGTCGCAGAACGCCTGCTGGAGACGCCTGAAAACCCTGAGCGAAAGCGGCCTGATGCAGGGCACCACCGCCCGTCTGGACCGCAAGCAGCTGGGGCTGGATCTGGTGGTCTTTGTGATGCTGCGCACACGTCACCATTCGGCGGAATGGTTGCAGACCTTTCGCCGCCATGTGCTGACCATCCCCGAGGTGGTCGATTTCCACCGCATCGGCGGCGATTACGATTACCAGCTGAAGGTCGTGACCGAGGATATGGCCAGTTACGACAAGGTCTACCAGCGCCTGATCGAAGGTGTTGAGCTGGACAGCGTCACGTCGTATTTCGCCATGGAAGCCATCGCCGAAGGACGCCCGCTGCCGCTATAGCCGCAGGCGCCCGCAACCGGTCACCGCTAATCCGCAGTCCTGTCAGCGGCCAAAAGCCTTGTTCGGCATCCAGGTGACACGGCTGCCCTGCGGCCCCATGCGCATATGCAGGCAGGAGGTATTCAGCCGCTGAAAATACAGCACATGGATCGGATACCAGCCGGCCTGCGGCACCTCCACCTGCTGGGCAAAGGTCTCCTGACAGGTCTGCCGACCATCAAATTTGCCGACCACCTTGCCGCCGATCGTCGCCCGGATGCCATCATTGGTGAGGAAATCAATCGTATAGATGCCCGGCGCATCAAAACGCACATAGCCACGGATGTCAGCCGCGACATGCTCCGAGCGTTTGGAGGTGAGGGCATTCTGCCCGATGCTGGTGTCGCGATAATCAAGCCCCTTGAGCGGCGGTCCGACCTCGGCTCCGGCCTCCAGCGCCTTGGCAGCGGCGCGCAGCGTCTTGACGTCGTCAGGATAGGCATAGCGCACCGACAGACCCGGCTTCAGCCCCGTCGGTTGCGGGTTGGCCGGGGTCAGGCGCAGGGGCGCCGCCCATGAGAGTGTTGCTGTGAGTGTTGCGGTGACAGCTGCCATCGCAGCCATCCCCAGAATACGGGTCATTTTCATCGTCTACCTTCCTGTTCATCGCCTCTGAGCGGGCGTCTGCAAAAAGGATAGGTCCGCAAAGGGGCAGCTGGCAATCGCAAATGGCTGCAGCGGCGGGTAGCGCCTGTCACCCCAGGCGATCACCAGTGACCCTCCGCTGCGGTGGCAAATGAAAAAGGGGCCGCCAGATGGCAGCCCCTTTCTGTCGTTTCCGGTTCGGACAGGACTTAGTTCTTGGCGTAGAATTCGACGACCAGGTTCGGTTCCATCACAACCGGGTACGGCACGTCGGACAGGCCCGGTGCGCGCACGAAAGTGGCGGTCATCTTGGAGTGGTCGGCTTCGACGTAGTCGGGAACGTCACGCTCTGCCAGCTGAACAGCTTCCAGCAGTGCGGTCATTTGCTTGGACTTCTCGCGAACCTCGATCACATCGCCTTCCTTCACGCGGTAGGAGGGGATGTTCACGCGCTTGCCGTTGACCAGAACGTGACCGTGGTTCACGAACTGACGGGCCGCAAAAACGGTTGCAACGAATTTGGCACGGTACACAACCGCGTCCAGGCGGCGCTCCAGCAGACCAATGAGGTTTTCACCGGTGTCGCCTTTAACACGCTCAGCTTCGGCGTAGATGCGACGGAACTGCTTCTCGGTCAGGTCGCCGTAGTAGCCCTTGAGCTTCTGCTTGGCGCGCAGCTGGATACCGAAATCGGACAGTTTGCCCTTGCGGCGCTGGCCGTGCTGGCCGGGGCCGTATTCACGACGGTTCACCGGGGACTTCGGACGGCCCCAGATGTTTTCGCCCATACGGCGGTCAATTTTGTACTTGGCAGACGTGCGTTTGGTCACGGCTGATCTCCTTCAGTTTTGGTCGCACCCCAAAGGGCTGCATCGAAGGGCGTTGTCCTCTTGCTCCGTGTCGCGAAGGACCGGGTGATCCTTGCGCTCTTCGGGCATGACAGGCATTCCCTTGCGGGAGCCGCCAACACCAATGAAGCCGCGTGTATAGACGAGGGCGAGAGAGAGTCAACCAGCTTTTCCGCCCCTATCACGCCTTGCCAAAGGCAGAGGGAAAAACGGCTCCGCCAGCCGCGCAGTCGCACGGTCTCAGCGCGCGGCCGACAGGCGGTCAGGCTGCTGCATGTCGCAGGATTGCCGCCTCCGGCTGGCTGAGATTGCGGCGCGCGAATTCGCCATAGCGCATCGCATCGACTTCCAGATCCGGCAGCTGCTGCAACAGCCGGGCGCGATCCTCATCGCGCAGCGCGCTCAGCGCCGCCTGGGCGGGGTGAAAGCTCTCCGTCTCGACCCCATTGGCCCACAGCACCTGATGCTCCGCCAACAAGACATGAATATAGGTGACCTCGCGCAGCTGCGTATCGACCGTAATCTCGCGACCATTGATCAGATCGCGCGCCGCAACCAGCACCTCGGGCGTGTTGAACAGGCTTTGCACATGCGGCCCCCGCAGCAGCATGCGATGGCTCGGCGAGACCAGCAGATCCGCATCGGGCCGCTCGATGCCAAGCGCCCCTCCCCTGATCCGCACCGGGCGCAGCTCGGGCGCGACGAACAGCCGTGCGCCGGTCATCCGCCGCGCGCCAATCCACTGGATCTGCTGGGCGCCGCTGTCGCGGGTCTGGATCCAGTCGCCTTCCTGCAGCCGTTCAACCGGTACCGCCCCCGCAGGGGTGCGCAGCATGGTTCCGGGGGTAAAACAGATCACGCCGGTATGCGACCGCACATCGCGTCGGTCGCCTGTGTCCAGCCGCACATCGACGACCCACAGATCCCTGTCGTTCGGAGGTTGAGAATCGACAAACATCAACAGCGGCCGCTGCACGGGCCCAACATCGATCAGCGTCACCGTGTAATTGCGCCGCCCGTCGGTCACCACGAAATAACGATCCCGCAGCACCGTCTCCGGGCGGTCCTCCTCCGGCCGGGCAGCCGGGCGGTCCCGCCCCTGCGGTCCGGGTTCGATCGCCAGCCCGACCAACCGGCGCACGGACCGCGCCGCGTTGCGCCGCAGATCCCGCTCCGCATCGCCAGGTTCCAGTTCCAGGAGATTGCCAGGCCCGTCGACCCGCAGCGGCGCCCCGCGCCAGCGCCAGCTGGCCCCGGCGGCCAATGCCGACACCGGCGCCCCCGGCAGACCATCCACTTCGGTCTGCCCCCACGAAATGACGTAGGTGCCTCGAAAGCCTGTTTGCATATGCTCGACTGCCTGTCTCTGGCGGTATTGTTGTTAAACCAACGTTAACAGAAACCGCCCGCCCACAAAAGCCACATCACCAGAACGGTTCACAGTCCCTCGTCCTTTATGGTCAAAGAGATGCAGCCTACGATTTCAAGACAGCTCACATGAGGAAGGACGAAAGGGATGGTGGTTGTCGGCTGGCAGGACTGGGAGCGACAAGGGCTGGAGCATTGCGTCTGCCGTGAGACCCCGCAAGCGTTCTCAACAGACTGGCCTTGGCGAGCACTTCGCCCAAAAAATCGTTTTCCGCGTCAACTGGCCAATCTTCGCGTGCAACGATTTGACATCGATCTCGAGCTCCTTCGACGCCTTCGGCTTGTCGTCAAAAACATCTGTCACGCGGCCTAGGAGCTGGTCTTTCCATTGCTTGATCTAGTTTGGATGAACGTCAAACTGCGTCGCCAATTCGCTCATCGTTTTGTCGCCCTTCAAAGCTGCCAATGCGACTTTCGCCTTGAATGCAGGGCTGTGGTTCCGTCTGGGTCGTCTTGCCATCGTTACTCCTTCGTCCCGGCACGCTGCCGGATCAGGAGCGGGAAATCCACCTAACTCAACTGTCCATATTTCTCGGGCCAAATCTGTGTTTCCACACATCCAGTGCTACGAACGCCAGAAGCGCCCCTTGGGGCGCCATGTTGTTTATTTTATCTGGTATA
>NZ_JAYMWL010000023.1:0-5425 GCF_048056275.1 Phaeobacter sp. JH20_26
TGCAGAGGTTCGAACGTCAAGGATAAGCATGTAAGTGCTTTTCAACTTGAGAGTTTGATCCTGGCTCAGAACGAACGCTGGCGGCAGGCCTAACACATGCAAGTCGAGCGCGCCCTTCGGGGTGAGCGGCGGACGGGTTAGTAACGCGTGGGAACGTGCCCTTCTCTAAGGAATAGCCACTGGAAACGGTGAGTAATACCTTATACGCCCTTCGGGGGAAAGATTTATCGGAGAAGGATCGGCCCGCGTTAGATTAGATAGTTGGTGGGGTAACGGCCTACCAAGTCTACGATCTATAGCTGGTTTTAGAGGATGATCAGCAACACTGGGACTGAGACACGGCCCAGACTCCTACGGGAGGCAGCAGTGGGGAATCTTGGACAATGGGCGCAAGCCTGATCCAGCCATGCCGCGTGAGTGATGAAGGCCTTAGGGTCGTAAAGCTCTTTCGCCAGAGATGATAATGACAGTATCTGGTAAAGAAACCCCGGCTAACTCCGTGCCAGCAGCCGCGGTAATACGGAGGGGGTTAGCGTTGTTCGGAATTACTGGGCGTAAAGCGCACGTAGGCGGATCAGAAAGTTGGGGGTGAAATCCCAGGGCTCAACCCTGGAACTGCCTCCAAAACTCCTGGTCTTGAGTTCGAGAGAGGTGAGTGGAATTCCGAGTGTAGAGGTGAAATTCGTAGATATTCGGAGGAACACCAGTGGCGAAGGCGGCTCACTGGCTCGATACTGACGCTGAGGTGCGAAAGTGTGGGGAGCAAACAGGATTAGATACCCTGGTAGTCCACACCGTAAACGATGAATGCCAGTCGTCAGCAAGCATGCTTGTTGGTGACACACCTAACGGATTAAGCATTCCGCCTGGGGAGTACGGTCGCAAGATTAAAACTCAAAGGAATTGACGGGGGCCCGCACAAGCGGTGGAGCATGTGGTTTAATTCGAAGCAACGCGCAGAACCTTACCAACCCTTGACATCCTCGGACCGCCAGAGAGATCTGGTTTCCACTTCGGTGGCCGAGTGACAGGTGCTGCATGGCTGTCGTCAGCTCGTGTCGTGAGATGTTCGGTTAAGTCCGGCAACGAGCGCAACCCACATCCTTAGTTGCCAGCAGTTCGGCTGGGCACTCTAGGGAAACTGCCCGTGATAAGCGGGAGGAAGGTGTGGATGACGTCAAGTCCTCATGGCCCTTACGGGTTGGGCTACACACGTGCTACAATGGCAGTGACAATGGGTTAATCCCAAAAAACTGTCTCAGTTCGGATTGGGGTCTGCAACTCGACCCCATGAAGTCGGAATCGCTAGTAATCGCGTAACAGCATGACGCGGTGAATACGTTCCCGGGCCTTGTACACACCGCCCGTCACACCATGGGAGTTGGGTTTACCCGAAGGCCGTGCGCCAACCAGCAATGGGGGCAGCGGACCACGGTGAGCTCAGCGACTGGGGTGAAGTCGTAACAAGGTAGCCGTAGGGGAACCTGCGGCTGGATCACCTCCTTTCTAAGGATGTATCTAGCTAGATCAGAGCTTGCTCTGTCTCGTGATACACTTAGCATAAGATCAGTAATCAAAACTGATCACATCGTTTAGGTCCTCAAGTAGCGCTCCGCGCGGTAGGACACTAAACAGGACCAGGCCGTCCTCATATCTCTTCAGAACTGTCATGATCTTGCCTTGGGGCGAGATCTAGCAAGGGGCCTTAGCTCAGCTGGGAGAGCGCCTGATTTGCATTCAGGAGGTCAGGAGTTCGATCCTCCTAGGCTCCACCACTCATGCGAACGGCCCACATAGAATGGGTCGGTAGCTCAGGTGGTTAGAGCGCACGCCTGATAAGCGTGAGGTCGGAGGTTCAAGTCCTCCTCGACCCACCATTCTGCAAGAGACGATTTGATCGTTAAGCATCCTGAGATGTTTAACCGTCCAATCGGACCGGATCGATGTTCCTTCGGGAAGGTTGATCACATTGACATCGTTTAGAGAGATACAATCAACAACACTGTTGGTCACCCGCGTGAGGGATCGACCTCAGTTTGGTGCTGACGGCCACTTATGTGGTCTGATGCGAGCCTTTGCATCCGCCCTTTTCCTCGGGCGCGCGAGGGTCTGCCGGATTGAAACCACAGTGTTGTCCAAGTCAAGTACACTAACCCGGTTCATATTCCGCGAGGTTTATGAACCAATGTTCACTTCTATGAAGTGAGCGGGAAAGTATGCTTTTGGTTCAGAATAAGGCCACAGTTTCTTACCAGCTTCTGTGGCGTGACAGTTCACTGTCTTTTTCTGGACCAGATCAAGCGCGAGAAGGGCGTTTGGTGGATGCCTTGGCAGTAAGAGGCGATGAAGGACGTGATACTCTGCGATAAGTCATGGGGAGCTGAGAATAGGCTTTGATCCATGAATTTCCGAATGGGGGAACCCACCTGACAGTTTGTTATTGTGACCCTGCAGTCTGCTATGAGAGGCCTGTCCTCAAGTAGCAAAGCGGTAGGACATCAATAATGAGCTTAATCAGGTACTTAAGACCTGAATACATAGGGTTTTAAGAGCAAACCCGGGGAACTGAAACATCTAAGTACCCGGAGGAAAGGACATCAATATGATACTCCCCTAGTAGCGGCGAGCGAACGGGGACCAGCCGAGCCTTGAGTGTGAATAGAATGTGTTGGGAAGCACAGCCATAGTGGGTGATAGCCCCGTATATGAAGCATGATAGGACGTATTAAGTAGGGCGGGACACGTGAAATCCTGTCTGAAGATCGGAGGACCACCTTCGAAGGCTAAGTACTCCTTACTGACCGATAGCGAACCAGTACCGTGAGGGAAAGGTGAAAAGCACCCCGACGAGGGGAGTGAAACAGTACCTGAAACCGAACGCCTACAATCAGTTGGAGGCCCCTTGAGGGCTGACAGCGTACCTTTTGTATAATGGGTCATCGACTTGGTCTCACGAGCAAGCTTAAGCCGTTAGGTGTAGGCGCAGCGAAAGCGAGTCTTAATAGGGCGCATGAGTTCGTGGGATCAGACCCGAAACCGAGTGATCTAGGCATGGCCAGGTTGAAGGTGCAGTAACATGCACTGGAGGACCGAACCCACATCCGTTGAAAAGGATCGGGATGAGCTGTGCCTAGGGGTGAAAGGCCAATCAAACTCGGAGATAGCTGGTTCTCTGCGAAATCTATTTAGGTAGAGCGTCATCCGAATACCCCGGGGGGTAGAGCACTGGATGGGTAATGGGGCCCCACAGGCTTACTGATCCTAACCAAACTCCGAATACCCGGGAGTACTAGATGGCAGACACACTGCGGATGCTAACGTCCGTAGTGGAGAGGGAAACAACCCTGACCTACAGCTAAGGCCCCTAATTCATGGCTAAGTGGGAAAGCAGGTGGGATGTCCAAAACAACCAGGAGGTTGGCTTAGAAGCAGCCATCCTTTAAAGATAGCGTAACAGCTCACTGGTCTAATTAAGACGTCCTGCGGCGAAGATGTAACGGGGCTCAAGCCATGAGCCGAAGCTTAGGATGCACATAGTGCATGGTAGCAGAGCGTAGTGTGACATAGTTCCATGCGTCTTTAACCTTCCTCTGGAAGGTCTTGGACGCACGGAGCTTTCGATGAAGCGGGCGCGTGAGCGATCCCGTGGAGAGATCACTAGCGAGAATGATGACATGAGTAGCGACAAAGAGTGTGAGAGACACTCTCGCCGAAAGTCCAAGGGTTCCTGCTTAAAGCTAATCTGAGCAGGGTAAGCCGGCCCCTAAGGCGAGGCCGAAAGGCGTAGCCGATGGGAACTAGGTTAATATTCCTAGGCCAGGAGGATGTGACGGATTGTGAAGGTAGTTCATCCTTATCGGATTGAATGGGCTGCTGATCAGTCCCTGGAAATAGCCCTCCATGAGACCGTACCCTAAACCGACACAGGTGGACTGGTAGAGAATACCAAGGCGCTTGAGAGAACGATGTTGAAGGAACTCGGCAAAATACCTCCGTAAGTTCGCGAGAAGGAGGCCCGGTTCCAAGGCAACTTGGAGCTGGGGGCACAAACCAGGGGGTGGCGACTGTTTATTAAAAACACAGGGCTCTGCGAAGTCGCAAGACGACGTATAGGGTCTGACGCCTGCCCGGTGCCTGAAGGTTAAAAGGAGGGGTGAGAGCTCCGAATTGAAGCCCAGGTAAACGGCGGCCGTAACTATAACGGTCCTAAGGTAGCGAAATTCCTTGTCGGGTAAGTTCCGACCTGCACGAATGGCGTAACGACTTCCCCGCTGTCTCCAACATCGACTCAGCGAAATTGAATTGCCTGTCAAGATGCAGGCTTCCCGCGGTTAGACGGAAAGACCCCGTGCACCTTTACTACAGCTTCGCACTGGTATCAGGATTGTGATGTGCAGGATAGGTGGTAGGCATCGAAACCGGAACGCTAGTTCCGGTGGAGCCTCCCTTGAGATACCACCCTTCGCACTCTTGATATCTAACCGCGGTCCGTTATCCGGATCCGGGACCCTGCGTGGCGGGTAGTTTGACTGGGGCGGTCGCCTCCTAAAGCGTAACGGAGGCGCGCGAAGGTTGGCTCAGAGCGGTCGGAAATCGCTCGTTGAGTGCAATGGCAGAAGCCAGCCTGACTGCGAGACTGACAAGTCGAGCAGAGACGAAAGTCGGCCATAGTGATCCGGTGGTCCCAAGTGGGAGGGCCATCGCTCAACGGATAAAAGGTACGCCGGGGATAACAGGCTGATACTGCCCAAGAGTCCATATCGACGGCAGTGTTTGGCACCTCGATGTCGGCTCATCTCATCCTGGGGCTGGAGCAGGTCCCAAGGGTACGGCTGTTCGCCGTTTAAAGAGGTACGTGAGCTGGGTTTAGAACGTCGTGAGACAGTTCGGTCCCTATCTGCCGTGGGTGTAGGATACTTGAGAGGAGTTGCCCCTAGTACGAGAGGACCGGGGTGAACGATCCACTGGTGGACCTGTTGTTGCGCCAGCAGCAGTGCAGGGTAGCTATGATCGGACAGGATAACCGCTGAAGGCATCTAAGCGGGAAGCCCCCCTCAAAACAAGGTATCCCTGAGGGCCGAGGTAGACCACCTCGTCAATAGGCCGGAGATGTAAGTGCAGCAATGCATTCAGTTGACCGGTACTAATCGCCCGATAGGCTTGATCTGTTCCAGTAACAGGCAGTGACACAATGAACCAAAAGCAAAACAAACTTGGACTTCATCGCGATTGTATCTCGACGATCTCTCACAAAGATCGTCAATATGGATTTTCCTCGGTTTGGTGGTCATAGCGCAAGTGAAACACCCGGTCCCATCCCGAACCCGGAAGTTAAGCACTGTTGCGCCGATGGTACTGCGTCTTAAGGCGTGGGAGAGTAGGTCACCGCCAAACCTAGTAAAATCCATAAACTCTAAACGATAAC
>NZ_JAYMWL010000024.1:0-24183 GCF_048056275.1 Phaeobacter sp. JH20_26
TGCCCCTAAGCAACTCATCTTAATTGCCTTGCTGAAAAACTAGGTCAGCTAATCCTAGCTCCAAGGGGACTACCGGAGACCATCCCGGTAAAGGGGGACCGCCAGAAAATGGCTCCATTACCTCTTCAGGTCTGTAAGAATGCGCGCCCCAGCGCAAATCGGCTTCCCGTCCGGCAATCTGCTCAAGCTTCTGGGCAAGCTCACGAATACTCAATCTGTTGCCGGAGACAGCAAAGTACTCTTGATGCCCGGTTTTTGATTTAGACGATAGTAGGTGAACCGATGCCTGAATCAAGGCCTCCACAACATCATCAATGTGAATCAGGTCCAGTTTCTGCAGCCCTTCTGAAAGGCAAAGCGTCTGTCCATTGGCAATAGCCTTAGCCAACGATGGCAGCAATCTGGGACGCGGATCTCCGGCTCCGTAAATTACGGACGGTTTGATTGAGATTGCACGGGTAGGCACCGCATGAGTGTAATAATTCAGCAGTTCAGTCACAGCACGCTTGCTCGCGGCATAAAGACTGGTTGGTGCGATCTTTCCGTCGCTGCTGTGCTCTAAGTAAGTTCCAAGGTTAACGATGCGAAGCTCTCCAAGCTGCCTTCCAGCCTCAAACAATGCTGCAGCCAGTTGAACATTGCTTTGCAGCATCGTATCTATGTCGTTCGGACCGTGTGTTGTTTGAACCAAGCCAGCGCAATGGATCATTACGTCCGGGCGGAATTGACAGATTGTTTCAATAATGTCAGCCGCACAGCCAGTTGTTTCCAGTCGCTCGGCTCCTACGCAAAGCGCTATGTTCCGGTTATTTCGCATCAAACAGCCAGTTACGGCATTTATTCGGCACAAACGCTCAAGAAGTTTTCCGCCCAGGAAACCTGTTGCCCCTGTCAGCAAAACCCTCTTTCCTTCAAGCGCATTCATAGCTTCAGTTTTCTGATATACTCGGTTATCTGCCCAGATACCATTTCTGCCCGCTGTTCCGGGCTGCGGCAACTGTACCAGCTTGCTGTGAAGTCCATCATACCTTGCAAGGACAGTGCCGGTTTCCAACCCAGCAGCACACGGGCGGCAGTGCTATCCAGTGCTAGGAGCTGGGCTTCATGCGGCCCGTTCTCTGCAACTGCTTTCCAGGAAAACTTCCCATGCATTTTGGCTGCAAGTTGGTCTGCCAAGTCGCCGACGGGAATGGCCTCCCCATCCACGGGACCGAAATTCCACCCCTTTGAAAAGAGAGCGGGATCCTCTGCGCCTTTGCACGCCAGTTTCAAGTACCCTTGAAGGGGCTCGAGGACATGCTGCCAAGGGCGTACAGCCCGTGGATTCCTGATCTCCAGAGGGGATGCAGCCAGCATTGACCGCATGGCGTCCGGGATCAACCGGTCTTCACTCCAATCGCCGCCGCCGATCACATTCCCCGCCCGGGCGCTGCTGATGGACACGCCATGCTCGTCCGCGCGCTCGGTAGGAAAATAGGAAGCTCGAAACGCGCTAGTAACCAGCTCCGCGCAGCCTTTGCTGCTCGAATATGGATCATGTCCACCCATCGGATCAATTTCGCGGTAGGCCCAAAGCTGTTCGCGGTTTTCATAACATTTGTCGCTGCTAACAACCACAATGCTCCGCAGATCATCTACAGAACGGCAAGCATTCAATAGATGCGCCGTTCCCATGACATTCGTGGCGTAGGTTTCAACCGGGTTTTGGTAGGAAGCGCGAACCAGGGGTTGCGCAGCAAGGTGAAAAACAACCTCAGGATTGAAGGCCCGCAGGAATCTCTTGAGGGTTTCTTCGTCCCGAACATCTCCGATGAGATGATCAAGCCTGGCGCCTAGGTCCAGCTCTTCAAACAATGGCTTAAACCCGTCGGGGATCTGGCCAATCTCGGGCGCTAAAGAAAACCCTCGGACTTCCGCACCGAGCATAAGAAGCCAATGGGCAAGCCAACTTCCCTTAAACCCTGTGTGCCCGGTCAGAAAAACTCTACGCCCTTTCCAGAACGCACTTTGTGTCTCCCAGCTCATAACAGCAGGTTCCTTCAATGCAAGCTGAGCGATGGGCGGATCAACGTACTATTGGTCGCCGGCTTCACAGGGTGCGGATCCCAAGTCTTCCAGGTGGCCCGGCCTTCGTTCCAAAGTTGTTCTAGGTTATTCTTATCTCTTAGGGTGTCCATGGGTTGCCAGAATCCGTCATGATGAAATGCCGCCATCTGCCCCTGCGAAACAAGCCGCCGCATAGGATTATCCTCCCACATGTCAGCGTCTCCATCGATCACATCCAAAGCTTCCGGTTCGAGCACGAAAAATCCACCATTGATCCGTCCGCCTTCCCCTTTCGGTTTCTCGACAAAACCGGCGACCCGAATGTCGTCCAAGTCAAGCAGCCCGAACCTGCCCGGAGGAGCAACCGCTGTAACTGTCGACTTCAGGCCGTGAGAGCGATGGAAGGAAATCAATTCCTTGATGTTGATATCCCCGACCCCGTCGCCATAGGTCATACAAAATGTGCCATCGATCAAATGGGAAATTCTCTTCAGGCGGCCGCCGGTCATTGTGTGCTCGCCGGTGTCAATCAGGCTGATGCGCCAAGGCTCTACCGCTGTGCGGTGTACTTCGACAGAGCCGGATGACATATCAATAGTAACATCGGAGGTCTGTAGAGCGTAATTGGCAAAAAACTCCTTGATGACGTATCCTTTGTAGCCGAGGCAGATCACAAAATCCGTGATACCAAAGGATGTGTAAATTTTCATGATATGCCACAGGATCGGACGGCCGCCGATTTCGACCATAGGCTTTGGTTTCAGGCTGGTTTCTTCTGAGAGACGGGTGCCCAACCCGCCGGCGAGGATGACGGCTTTCATTCTACGGCAACCTTTGCAGCATGAAGTTGGTTTTGTGTGACCTTTGCGAGTGTATCCACCATGTAGTCTAAATGGTCACCGGACAGGCCCGGCCAGACACCGATCCAGAACGCGTCTGCCATGACCTTATCCGTCACGTCCAACGGCCCGCTCACGCGGTAGTTGGCCCGTGCGAAAGCAGGCTGGCGGATCAGATTGCCGGCAAAAAGCATCCGTGTCCCGACCTTCTGGTCCTCTAGTGCGGCGGTTACATCGCGCCGTAGCAGCGGCACCCCATCCCTTATCGTCAGCAGGAATCCGAACCACGATGGATTTGTGCCAGGGGTCGACTGAGGCAGGTGGTAATATTCATCCAGGCCAGCTCTTTTCATCCGCTCGGTTAGACCAATAAAGTTCTTTCGCCTTATTTCAACGAAATCGTCCAATTTCCCAAGCTGGCTTAGCCCGACTGCCGCCTGCATGTCGGAAACCTTCAAATTGTATCCAATGTGACTGTAAATATACTTGTGGTCGTAACCGTCCGGCAGGTCTCCGAGTTGCCAATCGAACCGTTTGCCACAGGTGTTATCCTTCCCGGGCGCACAATAGCAGTCCCGCCCCCAGTCGCGGAAGCTTTCGCAAATGCGGGCCAGGCGGATGCTGTTCATCAATATGGCTCCGCCTTCACCCATAGTGATGTGATGTGCGGGATAAAAGCTGAGTGTCGCTAGGTCCCCAAAGGTGCCGACCCCCTTTTCGGAGCCGTCGGGCATCAGAATGCTGGCGCCAAAGGCGTCGCAGCAATCTTCGATCAGGTACAGGTCATGCGCTTTGCAAAGCTCTGAGATCCGGATCACATCGAATGGGTTGCCAAGGCTGTGCGCGATCATGATTGCGCGTGTATTAGAGGTAATTGCCGCTTCCACTAGATCGACATTCACATTGTGCGTCTCAAGATCGACATCCACGAAAACGGGAATGCAGCCGTTCTGGATGATCGGAGTCACAGTTGTCGGAAAGCCGGCTGCAACAGTGATAACTTCCGATCCTGGCTCGATCCGCTTTGATCCAAGCTTCCAGGATGTCAGCGTCGAGAATGCCAGCAGGTTCGCTGCCGAGCCGGACACCGTGAGTTTAGAAAGCTTCGTACCAAATTTGGCTGCCAGACGATCTTCGAAACTGTCAGCGTAACGTCCCGCTGTCAGCCACATGTCCAAGCCGGCGTCTATCAGGCTGGCACAATCTTCTCCGTCCAGTACTTTCCCTGACGGTGGAATGTAAGTCTCACCGGGCTGGAATTCAGGCAGCGGCTGGGCCTCAAAATAGGCCTTGGCATCTGCGACGATTTGTTCGCGGGATCTAACGTTCACACTCACTGACCTTCTGGTTGAAGCTGCAACGGTTGAGAGACTTGCCGTTTTAGTTGCAATATACGGGCTTCAGCCCGCTACATTTATGTTCAAACATTCGTAATCCAAATTTGGTTAATACACCCTTTCGCGAAAGGCCAAATGTAGGCTGATTGTACACTATATTCGTGAATTTTAACTAGGGTCAGGACTCATAGCCAGTAAGTGACAGTTGCAGCCAAAGCGATTGCTGAGAGGAAGACCTTGGGGCAACGGTGATAGCGGGTTGCGATACGTCGCCAGCCCTTGAGCCTGCCGAACATGATCTCGATCCGGTTGCGGCGTTTGTAGCGCCGCTTGTCGTACTTGACGGGCTTTTTGCGCTGTTTTCGGCCTGGGATACATGCGCGTATCCCTTAGTCTTTCAACACATCTCTGAATCAATCAGCGTCATATCCGCGGTCCCCAAGCAGTCGGTCGGCATCAGGAAGGCTGCTCAGCGATGCCCGTGCGCCAATGTAGTCTCTGACCTGACCGGCCGTGACGAACAGGGCCGACGAATCAGACGTCGACGCCCCCCTTTTTGACGCCGATGCTGGTCGCTGTCCGGTGGGCCTTCAGATACGTCGCGTCCACTGCCCGGCAGTTGATTACGCAGCAATCAATGAGAGGGGATCATCACGGTCTTCTGTTCGCCATCCTCGGCGGCCAGGCCGACCATCATCCGAGCGAAAATGCCCTTGTCGCTCCACCGCTTCCAACGGTTGTAGAGGGTCTTCAGCAGGCCATATGCTATAGGCGCATCGCGCCATCGTACGCCACTGATATTAATGAAGATAATCCCACTCAGCACCCGCCCGTCATCAACGCGTGGTTCGCCGTGGGACTTCGGAAAATAAGGCTCACGGCGCGCCACCTGCGCGTCCCTCAGCCAGAAAAGATCAGACATGTTCACCGCTCGTTTTCGAACCGTGAACCATCCAGCCAAGCGGAAATCAATGGGGCCTGACCCTAAGCTTGCTCAATGCTGGCCAGCACCTCTGCCTCGGTCGGCAAGGGGGCAGAAATCATTTTCCTCAACCAGGCAGATTTTCCGAGGTAGGCTCTCATAAAGCCTCTTTGCGCTATCTCGAAGCTCTCCGGATTTAAAAGCTGTTTGGATGCGATAAGGTACTGCAATAAGCCGTGAAAGACGTTTGCTGTGTTCTCCCATGCACCGTCTTTTTCTACTGCAGCCGAAAAATAGTTGAGAGGGTAGTCAAAAAAGGAGGCATCCTCGCTTTCCAGAGCGCACATGAAGGGCACAGCATAAAGGTGCAATGTTCCCCTGAACGCAGTCATTGTGTTCAGCAGACCAGCGATGTGGCTGGATTTGTAGAGGAGTCCGACATGTCTGGGCGGCCCCCACAGGAACCTTGCCCGAAGTTTTTCCGGGTCATTGCTTAAGGCGGGTAGGTGATAGGCCGCCGGGCTAAGCGTGTATGACATATCCATACTATCTGGGCAGTCGGTACTATATTCGAAGTGATTAAAATGGACAGCTGCCTTGTCTTGCCGCGCCGCGATTTCGAGAAGATCCAGCGCATTGACCGGCCCGCAGTTAAATAAGTCGTCGTCGCTGCAGCTAAACACAAAATCAAAAGCCCCCGCATAATCCTTGTAGAAGTAGAACAGGTTGTCGTCGAACCCTGTTCCCTTGTTCAGGATGTAACGGTCGCAAAGCTGTTGGATGATGTCACTAGCAGGGTTATTCGGGTCGGAGTCCGTAACGATAACGCTGTACTCTGCTTGTCCCATGTATGTCTCGCGCAATTCCGCAAGCTGAGACAATAAACGCACGAGTTGAACATTGCGCCTATATGTCGGGATAACGATACAGATCTTCACAGGAGTCTCCTCCACTCATTTTGAAACTTGATAGATTTTTAGTATAGGTAGCTCGGCAAGCCTGAAAGGCGCTGCTGGGCCTTGCGGATCTGAGGGTAAATCGTGTGGCTACATCTAGGTCTTCTTCTTAGGAGGAAATCGTAAAAAAATCGTCTAGGCTCAGGACACATTGAGCTACTCCCCAATGTTTGGACAGGATCTGGCGTAGTTTAGGGTCAGGATTCATAACCGATAGATGACGGTCGCAGCCAGAGCGATGGCCGAGCGGAATACCTTGGGACAGCGGTCATAGCGTTTTGCGACGCGCCTCCAGTGCTAGAGCCTGCCGAACATGATCTCGATGCGGTTGCGTCGTTTGTATCGGCGCTTGTTGTATCGAACCGGTGTCTTTCGTTGCTTTCGGCCAGGGATGCACGCGCGTATCCCTTTGTCTTGCAACGCTTCTCGGAACCAGTCGGCGTCATAGCCGCGGTCCCCGAGCAGCCAGTCGACCTTGGGCAGGCTACTCAGTAACGCCCGCGCACCGATGTAGTCGCTGACCTGCCCAGCGGTGACGAACAGGCTGAGCGGGCGCCCCTAGCTGTCGCAAATGGCATGCAGTTTGGTATTCATGCCGCCCTTGGTGCGACCGATCAGACTACCGCGCCTCCCTTTTTCGCGGCCATGCTGGTCGCAGTGCGATGCACCTTCAAATAGGTCGCGTCCACTGCCCGGCAGTTGATTACGCAGCAATCAATGAGAGGGGATCATCACGGTCTTTTCCTCGCCGTGCTCGGCAGCCAGGCCGACCATCATCATTGCATCCAGTGCCTGTGCCTGAACGCGAAGATCCCCGCCGGAGCGAGGTTTAAGGTTGTGATATTTCATCGAGGCGTTGGTTGCGGGAGTTCGTCACTACCGACAGCGAACAATTGTAGTTCTGGACCTATGATAGCCGCGCCAACGTAATGGCTATCTTTAGGAAGGGTCGTTGTCCCGCAATCAACACTGCGGGACAACTTTGAAAACCCGGTCAGTTATTTGGGCTTTTTGATAGTTTCAACCACGTGGGTAGACTTCCGGTGGGTTGCTTTTTTGACCGTAGTGAAACGACCGGTTTTTGCACTCCGGCCAATTTTGAATGTTTTCGATTTCATTGTGTTTGCTTTCATTTAGTACATTGGGGTTGGGAGGTGCGTTCAATCGCACCTCCCGATGGTTATCGCGGGGTGGCTATTCTGGAACCAGAATAGGCCACGCCCTAAGCCCGAACGCTTTTGCGTACAGCCTGGTGCCGGTTGTTGGGCACGTCCGCCAAGGACGGAAGACGTACCGGTATCCGGACGGAGGGGGTGTGTGACGCTTGGTCATTACACTCTCCACTTCGGGGCGTATCTTGCCATTTCACCCAAAATGCGCTACATGCAGTCCTTGCTACGGAGACTGATTTGCGCTTTGGGAGGCTCTGCATCGTCAAGCCCCTGATGCACGATGAAGAAATTCGTTAGGAGGCTCGGGCACCAACCTGAGCCTTCTGTCGTTATAACCTTCCATTCTTACTGAGGTAGCGAAGTCGATTACGCGCAGCCTCCCATGAAACACCAAACCGCAACATGATATCATCCTCGTCGTCAATATGACTGACGAAACAAGCAGGCATCAGGAATTCAGCAGCAAACTGGTTTGCTTGTGGCTCCGCCAAACGGAAGGATGGGGTACCATCACCACTCTTAGCTCGGGCAAGAGGAATATTCGTATGCATTGCCCAATGGCCGAGTTCGTGAGCACAGGTGAACCTGGCACGTCCTTCTCCGGCACAGGCACCGTGATAAACATCTTCCCGCAACATGATGAAATCACCATTTGGGCATGTATACCCTTCGGCGCTACCCATCTCTTCACGGCTACCCACTTCAAACCGAACAAGGTCCAGACGCTGGTCAAGAACTTGCTCAATGATCTCAATTACCGGAACACTTGGTTCCTCCAGCAATCCCAGGCTATGCCGCAAATTATCAGCTATGCCCCCGATTTCCGCCCATCTTCGGGGAGGCACAATGAAGTCATTAGAGTCCGTCATTTCCCGCCCTTCTTACTTAAAATTTGAAAGATGTTCTTTAGTTCGTCTTCGGATAGTGAATTCATTCTCCGGGCCATTAACCCGGCAGTATCTCTTGCAAGGAGGCTATCAGCTTCCAAATTGAAGTTGTTTCGTGATCTGTCTGCTGCGCGGTGGAGTGATGCTGCGGCATCACCTGCCAATTTGTATGCTTGAACTACATGTTCGACGAAGCCCTGAGGTGCAGCTTTGGTCCCTCTCTCGACTGCCGAAATGAAAGCCGACGACTTTTCAAGCCTTGCTGCCATATCCAGCAAACGTTCATCTTCATCTATTCTCAGCTTCCGCAGTGCCTTTCCAATTTCAGTGGTCATGGTTGGTCTCCCGGTGTTTCAAGAAGCACAATACCCAGCATGGTTCAGAAATTCAACCATGTTGGTTAATTTTTTCCACCTTCCGGTTTATTTGATCTAAACACTGCACCAACCAGTTCCTCGTTGCTTGATCGCAGCCGTTGAAGTCAGGACTCTGATATATCCTGACGCTAGTCAGGTTTAACGCTTCGGTTTTTGTCGCGGTCAGTTTTGGATAGAAGATGGGCCCTGATCTTGATCATGCTTGATCCGGTGCACCATGCCGACGCTGCACCCAACAAGCTTGGCGGTCTGCCGGATGCTCTTACCTGAGATCAAGTGCCGACGAACCTCCGTTATCTTGCAGCCCTGGATCGGTGGACGCCCAATTCGCTTTCCCTGGGCCCGTGCCCGCTGTTGACCGGCTATAATTCTGGAACGTGTTGTTGCGATTTCGAATTCAGCAAAGACTCCAAGAAGCCCCAACATGGCCCGGCCTGAAGGTGTGGTGGTGTCCAAATTTTGCTGGTGAAGGTATAACCCGATGTCCCGAGATCGCAGATCATCCATGAACCCGACAAGGTCGCTAAGGGATCGTGACAGCCGATCTACGGACCACGCCGCCACCAAATCAATGTCCTTGCGATTTACGGCCTCCAACATCTGTTTGAACGCTGGACGTTGATCCCTGCCCTTTGATCCGCTGATACCATCATCTACAAAAGTTTGGGTGATGTCCCACCCTAGGCGCTGTCCCGTATCAGCCAAGTCACGCAACTGGTTTTCGGTAGTCTGATGGTCGGTTGACACACGGGCATAGATAGCAGTTTTCATCAGATACTCTCCTCGTCATGGTCCAGTTGGGGCGATGGATGATGGAATCGTTATCACTTTCCTTGACGCCTCAGATCATCAGCAAATTTCCAATCAGCCTCTCCGGGGAACTGAACATAGATGTCACGCCAAGCGTTGCGGTTGGTGTTGTTGGCTACCGACCTAGCAAACTCAGATGGTGACATATCATGTGAACCGAACCGAAGTCTTTCGTGCTGGATGAATGCATAGTGAGCTTCGCCCCGATAGGTCATTCGAACTTGACTGCCATTGGGCAGGAAAAGACTCTGCCACTGATAACCCCGGCTAGGATTGCCGTACTTCGTTATAAACTCCTGATCCGTGTCCTGGGCCTGGCGCTCAATGTATTCCGCCGACCAGATCGAGGGGTCACTCTTGGTAGCCTCCAGGAAATCCTGCACTTGGTTTTCCACGTACACTGACACATCTGATCGACCCGAACGGCGGATCAACTCAGCATAAAGGTCGGCACGAAGGGGCACGTACACGTAATCGGTTGGGTTGGTTGAGATGCTCATGGGCGACTCCTATTTTCAGCACTATAATGTACTACAAATAGTCACTAACACTCGATTCTGTCAATAGCACTAATTTATACTATCGAAAGTGAGGCATCCCCAAATCCATTGCGGTTGTTCAAGAACCATCTGTTTTGTGAACGCGTTTCTTGACGACAGAAAATCCAAAGAAATCAATCCTGGATGATGTCCAATTTTTGATGGGCTTTATGAACACTGGTCCGACACACGTGTTGGATCGCCGCACCGCTATTACGGCTATCAGATCAAATCAGAAGCTTAGTCTCCACAGAACGTGAGTCATCAACATGATCACTAATCATGTCGGCGTCAGAAGCATTTTGGGGCGATTACGTTGGGAACGACGGTCCCGTGAAGACCATTTAGCGGCCTATCGGACCCGGATTGCCCAGGTACCTAGTCAGATGGCTGCGAAACCAGTCTGCCGTACAATCCTGAAGTAACGATCCAGTTTGCGCCTTTATTCATTGGGGTTACAACACCCGGGGGTGGGGACGAGTTACTCATATATGAGATTAATACATCCGGGAAAGTATCCATGATCCTGGCAAAGTTCCTAGCCCTTACCGTTTCCAGACATCCCTTTGCATCGGTCAACCAGATGTGAATGAACTGCTCCGCATAAGTCATGGTCTTCCAGTTCTTTCTGATCCTCTTCCTGAACCGTTGTGCTTCCAGTTCTTTCACCCGGTCGGCATCAACAATGGTGTTGATATCGTCAGGACGCTTTCCACTGCTGAAGCTCGTGTTACGACGTGACCAGGTTTGATCAAGACGAGCAAACTCAACAACGGCCTGGGCTGAGTCCATGCCAAAGTCGATCTCAACCTTCTCCAGGCTGGCGTACTCAAGAAACCCTTGCACCCCATGTGTGACGGTCCCATCGTCATGCTTGATGTCTTCATAGGGGGCACGGACACATACCCTCTTTTTGCCAGGAAACTCAGCGATAAGGACTTTCCTGATGTCTTCGGATGACATCCATGGATCGAAGAGAACAAAGTGAATGTGCAGCATCCCACACCGCTGCTCTGCAATATGAGCTTTGAGCGCAGAGCGATCCAGTTCTTCTTCTGGGATATCGAATGTAAGCCCATCAATGGTCTTCAACACCATATCAAACTTACCCCGGGCGATGTTTCCAGGGGATAGCCTGTTCAGGGCTCGCCGCAGACGGGCTCTTAGTTTTTCAAGCTCACCGTTCAAGCTCCCGTCGAGTGCCACCAGCAACAGATTTATGGTCACACAGTGCAGCAGGATCAGTGGCAAACCCACAAAGGGTTCGACCATTCTCTGACCACCACGGACCTGGTAGTTAGAAGATAGGGCACCCAGGGCTGTTGAAGTACCGTTACATGCATTCTGGGTCAGACGCCTGTCTGATTTCAGGTGGCGTCTACTTCGCCGGTTGCGTGGGTCTGAACAGGTGGGGCACCACTTATTGTTGCAGGGTCGTTTTTTGGTGCACGAGTACACCTGGTCGATGATATCATCGAATTCACGGTGTTGTGCCAATACTGAGATTGCTGCCACCTTCTGTTTAGATAATCCACGATTGGTGAGTTCTGTGCACTTGTGCACGGCTCTGATGTTATCAATTGTAAGTCGTTTCCGTTTTGTATTTTGTGCCATTGTTTTGCCTCGTATGCAGGGCCGTTCATCGACCTCTTCTTCATACTTAGGCTCAGATTTCCAAAAGTGGGCATCCCACGGGAGTCCAGCAGGTTTACCATCAATGTTGTTTTGGCTCCTCAGGGTACGACGGATGTTTCCTCGGACATAAATAGACTGAGGAGGTTCACGACATGGAACGCAAAACAATTACGATTAAAAACGTCGATCAGGATGTCATTGAGATGTTGGCTGACTTGAGGCTGACGGAACGCAGGCAGCTAGCAGCCATCCTTGAGGACTGCGTTAATGCTTATGTTTGTGGAGACTGTGAGGATGAGGGGGATGAGGTGCTAACATCGGTGGACTGATTGCCAACCGTACCTGCACCCCACAAACCGTGCCCCAGCGAATACAAATACGGCTCCAGGTTCAGGCCCTGATAACCCTGCTCGATATGAACTGCTTCAGTGATAACACTGCCATCGTGCCAGGCGAACGAAGCTCTGGCTGCGATCTCATCCGTATCTCCACGATGCCAGACTTCAAGGTACCAACGATGTCGGTCTGCATTAACATCGATACCATGCTCACACAGAAAATCGGTAATTGAACCATCTAGTGGTATACCCGCTCCCAGCGAAAGGGTTGCAACAACCAAGGGGTATGGAAGGAACCGGGGTGCCCCTGGTGCAAAGTCTGTCTTGTGAAATGAAAGCATCATCGTTTTTGTCCTCAAACTGTGTGTCTGGGTATTTGGGGACAGACCGCTTTTCATGGGTCAGGTTCACAAATTGCTACGCCAGTGGCAGCTTGCCGGTGGTGTACAGCCTCAGAAACGTCTGGAAAGAGACCGGCTTTGGGTTCGGATCGCTGATACCCTCGGCCTGATACAGGGCCTGCCTTGCGTGGGCCACCGCATCTTGATGCTGCTGCATCCGCCCAAGGAGTCCAGGATTTCCGGGAAACTGCTTATACGCCGCTTTCAGATATGGGGTCAGGCGTTCCTGGTACTTCTGGTCCAGCAATCTTTCAACCTGTTGGTGATACAGCGTCGGGATATCCAAGGCGGGCAACTTCACCTCGGCGCGGATATGGCATCTATGGAGCAAACGTAGGAAGATCGCCTGCTTCTCCTCAGACGTTACTATGATCGCTGATGTTGGCCCTGTCGGTTTTTTCTTCATATTGGAATGCCTTCTACTAAGAGCGGTAAAATCGATGCCTACCTGTCGACCTGCTCCAGGGCCTCCTGGAGCCGGTTTCCCAGTCCGTGGAACCCATCCCGCCCACCACGCATCCATATGATCATCAAGGGCCCTCTACGGCGCTCTGCCCAGGCCAACCGCTGTGTTGGTGACATCCTTACCCAGCGTGCGTTTAACCAGTCTGTAGGGGCGGCTCTGTGGCTCTGGGCGATAATATCAATCACATCTACAATCTGCTGTGCGGTCAAATCGGGGACTGATTGCTCAATCATTGCCATCGATGGTTCAAGCCACCGACCCATGTGACCCAGCAACCAGCGTCCAAGTTGTGGTAATCCCACACTAGCTGCCAGACGAGGCGATCTGATCCTGTGCCTCATGCTCCAGTCGGTCCACCAGGGCAGGATTGTCATCCCTCCAGGCAAGGTATGCCGCATAGCCCTCCTGGTTCACCACGGCCCGCTCTGCGGCGCTCAGGGCGTCATAATCGTCACGGTCCAGACCATCCACAAAGGACAGCTTCACATCCGTATAGGTATCCACACAGGCTGCTGCTTCGGCTTGGGGCAGCACCTGTAATTCGGCGGCTTCAGAACAGAGAAAATATGCGGCAATGAGGGCGAGGGTTTCAGCGGTCATTAGGTCTCCTTTTTAGTTTCAGAAGCATCATCGACCCGCCAAACGTCAGCAGGTGTGACTTGTCCACCGGTGGCATTGACGATGGCTTGCATGGTCTTCCGGCTGGACAACCCAACACCATCCCGGGCGCGAAGAACGGTTGCAGCACTCACACCGCAGCGGTCTCCAAATGCCTTCAGGCTGATGTTGTTCAGATCGAGATATTCTTTCAGTGTCATGCAATGTTGCATATTAAGAAACATAGTGATTCTACAATAGAAACTTACATGATTGTTGCAAATGACTGGGGTGCGTTGCATAAAATGAAACGTCACCAAGAACAGGCACAGTCGTGGAAACCCTTTTCGAACGCATCAAGGAGGCCCGGGAGAAGGCTGGCCTTACTGTCAATGCAGCAGCGGATGCACTTGGTGTGAAGCGTACACAAATCTGGCGCATGGAAAACCGGTCCGAAACCCTCACGGCTGAACGACTGTTTGAACTGGCCGACCTCTACAGTGTCGACCCCAGGAAGTTGTTTGAAGGCGATGCTGCATCCGGATCACCAGACAAGCTCTATGACTTGATCGGCGCGGTGGTGATCATGGTTGAGGAATGCGTTCAGACTTTGGATGCACGGCCATCGCCAGACCTCATACGTGATGCCGTGGTCGAAGTGCTCCGGCAGGAGGGCAACCAACCGCCAGATATCAGAGCCAAGGGTTTTGACGCCAGCCGATACCAGGGCCTGGTCACACTCATATTCAAACAGGCAAAACAAGCATGAACCCCATAACCCAAACTGAAATCAACAAAGCCGCCTGGGGAGCATGTGATACCTTCCGGGGCGTCGTCGATCCATCGATTTACAAGGACTACGTGCTGACCATGCTGTTCCTGAAATATGTCAGTGACGTATGGCAGGACCACAAGACCAGATACGAGGCCGAGCACCCCGACGCACCGGACCTGGTGGCTGCGATGATGCAGCAAGAGGCGTTCGTGCTGCCAGACGGGGCCGGGTTCAACGCGCTTCACAAACGCCGCCACGAGGCCGGGAATGGCGAACGGATCGACAAGGCCCTGCACGCCATTGAAGAGGCCAACGGGACCAAGCTGCGGGATGTGTTCCAGGACATCAGCTTCAACTCCAACAAGCTGGGGGATGAGGAACAGAAGAACGACATCCTGCGTCACTTGTTGGAAGACTTCGCCAAACCCGCCCTTGATCTGCGGCCATCCCGGGTGGGTCAACTCGACATCATAGGTGGTGCTTACGAATATCTGATCAGTCGGTTTGCAGCCACGGCGGGTAAGAAGGCCGGGGAATTCTATACCCCCGCAGAGGTATCTGACCTCATGGCCCGGCTGGTCGATCCACAGGAAGGCGATGATATCTGCGATCCCACCTGTGGTTCTGCATCGCTGCTAATGAAATGTGGGCGGCTAATCCGGAACCGGACAGGCACCAAACGATACGCACTGTTCGGGCAGGAGGCGATTGGCTCCACCTGGGCCCTGGCCAAGATGAACCTGTTTCTGCACGGTGAGGATAACCACCAGGTCGAATGGGGGGATACCATCCGGAACCCCAAACTGCGGACCACCGATGACACCCTGCGTCACTATGACGTGGTGGTGGCCAATCCGCCCTTCAGTCTGGAAAAGTGGGGGACCGAAGCCGCCGAGACTGACAAGTTCGGACGCTTTCGCCGGGGCATGCCGCCCAAGACCAAGGGCGATTATGCATTCATCCTGCACATGATCGAAACCATGAAACCCCGCACCGGGCGTATGGCGGTGGTGGTGCCGCATGGGGTGCTGTTCCGGGGATCGTCTGAGGGCAAGATCAGGCAAAAGCTGATTGAGGAAAATCTGCTCGATGCTGTCATCGGCCTGCCGGAAAAATTGTTCTTTGGCACCGGCATCCCGGCGGCTATCATGGTGTTCCGAAAATCCAAACCGGACACATCGGTGATGTTCATTGATGCCAGTCGGGAATTTGAGCCCGGGACCAACCAGAACGCATTGAACGGCAACCATCTGACCAAGATCGTGGACACCTACGTGGACCGGGAGACCGTGGACAAATACGCCTACCGTGCCACGGTGGAGGAAGTGGTCGAGAACGATTTCAACCTGAACATTCCGCGATATGTGGATACCTTTGAGGAAGAGGAAGAAATCGACCTGATGAGTGTTCGGCAAGAACGCATCCGGTTGAAGGCGGAACTGGCTGAGTTGGAAACCCGCATGGAAGGGTATCTTCAGGAGCTTGGCTATGGTGCCTGAGGGGTGGGTGCTCGGACAGGTATCAGATGTCTGTCGTTTCCAGAACGGTTACGGTTTTACTCCTCCTGTTTGGGATACGCAGGGACTTCCGATAATTCGGATTCAAAACCTGAATGGTAGCAAGAATTTCAATTATTTTTCCGGAGACCCGGACCCAAAGTGGATCGTAGAGCCTGGGCAAATGCTGTTCGCTTGGGCGGGTACAAAGGGCGCTTCTTTCGGTCCGACAGTATGGCAGGGTGAAACCGGCGTTTTGAACCAGCATATATTTAAGGTTTTTGAATCTGATGGAGTAAGTCATGACTGGCTGCATCTCGTTCTACGGCATGTCACCGACCGCATTGAGACCAAAGCTCACGGATTCAAAGCGACTTTGGTTCACGTAAAGAAGTCTGACATTGAGCGTCAGCCGATCCATATACCCCCACTCCCTGAACAACGGAAGATCGCGGATATCCTATCGACCTGGGACCGGGCCATCGAGGTGACCGAGGCGCTGCTGGCAACCGCCCGCACCCAGAAACGCGCCCTGATGCAATCCCTCCTCACCGGCAAACGCCGCTTCCCTGAGTTCGAAGGGAAGGAGTGGATAGAGGTGCGGATGGGCGACGTGGCCTATGAAGTTTCCGAACGGAACAAAGATGATGCTGATTACACCGTCATCTCCTGTACTAAAACCATAGGGTTCGTAAATTCGCTCGACTACTTCAAGAAGCAGGTATTCAGTGAAGACCTCACGGGATATAAAATCATTCGACGCAACCAAATTGGTTATCCATCAAACCATGTGGAGGAGGGTTCAATCGGAATCCAGAACCTACATGATGCTGCACTGGTGAGCCCAATTTATACGATCTTTGAAACAGGGCCGGAAGTTGATCCGCACTTCTTGTTTCGGGTGCTAAAAACCGACCGATACCGGCAGATGTTCGCGGCTGCCACCAATGCTTCAGTGGATCGTCGTGGCAGTTTAAGGTGGAAAGCATTCTCAACACTAAAACTCTTGCTGCCATCTATGGCTGAGCAAATACGTATCAACCAAGCTTTGCAGAATGCAGAAGAGGAAGTCGTTGGGTGCGAGGCTCAAGTCGCCAAACTTCGCGCTGAAAAAAAAGCCCTGATGCAGCAACTCCTGACCGGCAAACGGCGGGTGGTGGTGTGACTATTTGAAAGTATTTGATGATGGATGAAACGTATTGGACGGATCGACGTGATCCATCGCCTCGGGAGGATCACAGAACTCCTTGGGAGCGGGATTACGCTCGTGTAGTCCACTCGGCAGCTTGCCGGAGGCTTCAGGCTAAAACCCAGGTTCTAGGCGTCGGTGACGGGGACTTCTATCGCACTCGGTTGACCCATTCTCTGGAAGTCAGCCAGATCGGGGTGTCAATCACAAAGCGCCTTTACCGGTTGGCTCAGGCCAACTCACCCAAAGCCGACTTGGATCAAGCCGCCATCGAAAACTTGCCGCACCCCATGCTGGTACGCACCATCTGCATGGCTCACGACCTTGGTCATCCGCCGTTCGGCCATGGTGGGGAAGTTGCTCTTAACCGCTGTATGCTGCCCTACGGAGGTTTTGAAGGTAACGGTCAGACCCTACGCATCATGACCAAGCTGGAAAAGTACCCTGAGAGGAAGGGGATGAACCTGACCCGCCGGGCAGTGCTCGGTGTGATCAAGTATCCGGCTCCCTACGGTGAAGTGGTTGATTGGAAAATTGTTCCGGGTGGACAACCGAGCCCTGTGACAATGGAAGAACCAAAAGAGAGGTACGAACTGCCACCGACGGATGGTTCTGTATTCATCGCCTCTGACTTCAAACCCCCTAAATGTTATCTCAACGAAGAACGTGACGACATCGTACTGGGCTGGGTGGCCCAAGAACTGGATGACTGGAAAGAGATCAGCACGGCCAGGAAACCACAGGATAAAGGGAAGCATCCCAAGACAAAATACAAGTGCCTGGACACTTCGATCATGGAGCTTGCCGATGACATTGCGTACGGCGTCCATGACTTGGAAGACGCAATCGGGCTGCGGTTGATAACCAAACGCAGCTTCGTGGATTGGTTCAACTTCAAAAAGGATGGCGAGCCCAGATGGGAGAAGCTCCAGGCACTGCTTGACCTTCATTTCAACGGGAAATTCGATGATTTGGTCAACGCACTGTTTGAACAGGGAACGTCAAAACGAAAACAAGTGATTGGGCAAATTGTGGGGTTTTGTGTTGAGGGCACAGAATTCAGGGATCAGTACTCAGACTTCAAAGAGCCTATCTTCCGTTATCAGGCCAATTTCCAAACCGGCAGCGGGGTTGATAAAGCATTGGACCAGTTGAAAGCCATCGTTGTGGATTTGGTTATCAAAGCGACCCCAGTACAGCAGCTTGAGTTCAAAGGTCAAAAGATGGTGACTGAGTTGTTTGAGGCGTTTGCAACAGACCCAAAACGACTTTTGGACAACAGGGATTACAAACGTACCATTCAAGGCGGTGGTGATGTTCCTACGGCTCGTGTGATCTGTGATTACATTGCGGGAATGACTGACGAGTTTGCTACTACCCGTTATCAACAGCTATTTGAGCCACGGTTTGGTTCTGTGTTCGACCGGCTTTAAGCATGAACCAACGCGCCCCTGACACCCGTGAAGAAGCTGCCGCCAAGTTGCCAGCATTGCATGTGCTGATCGTCATGGGATGGGAGTATCTGTCACCGGTGAATGCTCTTGCATATCGTGGGTCTGAACGGTCGGTCCTATTGGAGGATGTGCTGCGGGATCGGTTGGGCACCCATCGGTTTGAATACAAAGGTCAGACCTACCCTCTTTCACCCGCCGGTATCGATCAGGTGGTACGTACCATCTCGGCCACCGGACTCAGTGAAGGTCTGATCCCGGCGAACAAGGCGATCTATCAGCACCTGACGCTGGGTATAACTGTTACCGAGTTCGTGGATGGGCAGAAGACTTCTGTGACCGTGCCTCTGATCGACTGGGCGGACGCATCAGCCAACCGGTTCCAGGTGACCGAAGAGTTGAGCGTGGAACGCCCCGCCGGGATGGGCCGGTATCGTCCTGATATCGTATGCTATGTGAATGGTATTCCCCTCGCTGTGATCGAGGCGAAACGGCCTGTCTCCTCAACCAAGCTGACCGCGATGGTCGATGAGGGTATCAGCCAGCATCTGCGAAACCAGCAGGGCGATGGCATACAGGACCTCTATGTCTATTCCCAACTTCTGTTGTCGATTTCGGGCGTGGAAGGGCGCTATGGCACCACCGGCACGGCCAAGAAATTCTGGTCCATGTGGCGGGAGGAAGACCTGACCGAGGCCGAGATGCAGTTGATACGCTCACAGGCCCTCACAGAGGCTCAGAGAGCGGCGTTGTTCGCTGATCGGCCACAGTGGGCGCTGCGGGACTATGATAGCCTTCACAGCGGCTCTGTGCTGCTGACGGAGCAAGACCGGTTGGTGATCAGCCTGCTGCGACCTGATCGGTTGATCGATTTCACCCGCCGGTTCATTTTCTTTGATCGGAAGCTGGGCAAGATTGCAGCACGTTATCAGCAGGTGCGTGGTACCAGGGCCATAATCGATCAGATCAGTCACCAGAAGCCCGATGGAAGCCGTGAAGGCGGCGTCATTTGGCACACCACCGGGTCCGGCAAATCAAACCTGATGGTGTTCCTGACCAAAGCACTGCTGCTGGAACCGGAACTGGCTGGGTGTCGTATTATCATTGTCACTGATCGGGTGGATTTGGAAAAGCAACTGGCTGCAACCTTCCTGACCGGTGGTGCCTTCGGGTCCGATGTCGCCACCAAGAAGGATGGAGAGAAAGCAAAAGTGCAATCTGGTCGTGATCTGGCTATTCGCATTGGTACGGGTACCGAACGGATCATTTTCACCCTTCTTCAGAAGTTTAACTCGGCCACCAAACTGCCGGAGTGTTATAACCCATCCGATAAGCTGATCGTGCTGGTGGATGAGGGGCACCGCAGCCAGGGTGGTGAGAACCATGAACGGATGCGCAAGGCATTGCCCAACGCTGCATTCATAGCCTTCACAGGCACACCACTGTTGAAGGAAGACAAAACCCGGAACAAGTTTGGTCCCATCCTGCATGCCTACACGATGCAAAGGGCGGTGGAAGACGGGGCCGTGACGCCTTTGGTTTATGAAGAACGAAGACCGGTCGTTGATATCAACGAGGCCGCAATTGACGCTTGGTTTGACAAGATTACCACCGGATTGTCGGATCAACAGAAATCGGATTTGAAACAGAAGTATTCCACCCGGGGTCAGCTATATGGGGCAACAAACCGGATTGATCTCATTGCGTGGGACATTGCCACACATTTCACAGAAAACTTCGCCAAGCTCGATCTGGGCCTGAAAGCTCAACTGGCCACGGACAGCAAATTGTCGGCGATCCGGTATAAACAGGCTTTGGATGCAACCGGTATTGTCACCAGTGCCGTGGTGATATCGGCTCCGGATACCAGGGAGGGCCATGAGGATACCGATGAGACCAAAGTGCCTGAGGTGCAGGCGTGGTGGAAAGCAAATGTTGGGAATGATCAACAAGCGTATGAAGCTCAGATCATCGAAGACTTCGCCACAGATGGTGCCCCGGACATCCTGATTGTCGTGGATAAGCTGCTGACGGGTTTCGATGAGCCCCGTAATGCTGTGCTCTACATCGACAAGCAACTGAAGGGCCATAATCTGCTCCAGGCCATTGCCCGGGTGAACCGGCTGCACGAGGCCAAGAAACACGGGTTCCTGATCGATTACCGGGGTATCCTGGCCGAACTGGACACTTCCATCCGGGAGTATCAGGACCTGGCTGACCAAACCCAGAGCGGATACGAAATTGATGATCTGGCTGGTACCATTTCCAACGTTTCCACCGAGTACAAACGCCTGCCAGCATTGCATGACGCACTGTGGGCCATCTTCGTTGATGTGGAGAACAAGGCGGACCGTGAGCAATTCCGCCGTGTGCTGGTACCACAGTTTGGTGATGATGGAACCGGCAATAGTATCGATACCAACCAGAAGGTCAGGGAAGACTTCTATGACGCTCTGACCAACTTCGGAATGTGCCTGAAACTGGCGCTATCCTCACGTGCATTCTTTGAAGATGGGGCATTTTCAGAACGAACGATCCAGACCTACAAACGCGATCTGAAATTCTTCACCGAGGTACGCATACAAGCAAAGCGGGATGCTCAGGAAGTCGTCGATTTCTCAGAATATGAGGACCAGATCAGGCGTCTGGTGGATAAACAGGTTGTGGGCCAGGAAATCGTAGACCCAGAGGGCGTGATCTTGGTTGATGGTCTTGGTGACGTGGATGATCCTGAAGACTGGTCAGATGAGAAAACCCGAACCGAGGCCGATGTCATCAAGACCCGTATCAGGAAAACCATTGAGCAGGACCTGATCGATGACCCTTATGCACAGCGTGTTTTTTCGGAATTGTTGAAAGAAGCGATCCGTGAGGCTGAAGCCCTGTTTGATCACCCCAACAAACAGTACACCATGTTCGCCGATCTGGAAGCCCAGGTGAAGGACAAGGATACCCCGGGCGTACCAGATCGATTTGCGGACAACCCCATGGCCCAGTCCTATTACGGCGTCTTTCTGGAAACACTGGGCACTGATCGCGCATCGGATTTTGTCTCTGACGATCTTGTGAACGAAGCATTCCACATCGATGAGATCGTGCAGAATTCCATCCAGACGCATTCCATCAACCCTGGCAGCATTGAAGCAGATATCCGCAAAGCACTGCTACCACGTTACTTCAAGTTCCTTGGCGGATTGGATGCGGCCAATATGCTGATTGACCAGGTGATCAGTGTTGTACGGGCTGGAACGGTGAAGGCGCGTCGATGAGTAAGAATTTCACCCTGGTGTACGGCGAAGAGCGCATACCCTATGCGGTGAATCCCGATCCCAAACGCACCACTAGAATAGCTATACATGTTGACCCTGATGGATCGGTCGTGGTCGATGCCCCACCGGAATTTGAAGACAGTCGTGTTCAAAGTGCTGTGCAGAAAAGAGCCCGTTGGGTCATCGACAATGTTGTGGAGGCCAGACATCGTTTTGATCACGTCAGACCGAAGGAGTACGTATCCGGTGAGCAAGTGCTTTACCTTGGCCGACGATATGTTCTGAAAGTCATTCAGGAAACCGTTGATAAACCATCGGTACGGCTCAAGGGAAACCGGTTGGTGGTAACGACCCGTTCAGGTGATCCTGAAGATGTCCGGGGACGGATGAGGGGATGGTATCGTGTCAAAGCAAGGGATTACTTTGCAAGGCGGTTAACTGAGTTGGCTTCAAGGCTACCGTGGATCGATGCTGAGCCATCATTTCGGCTGTTGAACATGACACGCCAATGGGGAAGCTGCTCACCAAACGGCCAGATCAATCTCAATCCAAACCTGATCAAAGCACCTAGAGAATGCGTTGAATACGTCCTCATGCATGAGCTTGCTCACCTTAAACATCATGACCACGGGCCAGAATTCTGGAAGTTAATTGATCATCATGTACCAGAGTGGAACGATACCAAACGCAACTTGGATATTATGGCCGAAGTGTTCTTAGCCAATTGAACCAATTTTTGTGTGCGGGCTTGAAGTTTCTTTTCCCCGTCCACATGTTACTCACACTGTGACGTTCCCTTGCTTAGATCAATGGTCAGAGCCGAACCACAGATAGGTAAAACAGCCATGTATTCGGTGTCATTCACTGAGCCTATTTGTGCGCGTTGGTAACTGGTCGTGAGGGTGGAAAACTCAGACCCCAATGATGGGTCTGTATATGGAAACCCCTTTTTCACAGTCGGGTCTCAAACCGACAAGTACTACTGAAACGCTCAACAACAATCAGATTGATGGAGCACTTCTGGAAATCTGCCTACTTCTTGCACAGCAATCAGCGTTGGACTTCGTTCAAGATGCTGACATGCTGTTGGCGGAGGATGCAGAATGACCCGGTGCGCAATCTACTGCCGATACTCAACTGATATGCAAAGTGACGCATCACTTGCAGACCAAACCCGTGAAGCCCGTGAATATGCTGAACGGAAGGGCTGGTCAGTCGTCAAAGTATATCAGGATGCAGCCATGAGCGGCGGCTCGTCAAACCGCCCTCAGTTTGAACAGCTTAGGAAAGATGCCGAAGCACACCAGTTTGATGTTGTTTTAGCGGAATCGATTGACCGCCTTTCACGGAATCTTGCTATTGCGGCACAACTGTACGAAGAGCTTAGCTTTGCCAATGTGCGGCTGTTCACAATCCATCACGGTGAAATCAATCAGTTGCATGTCGCCATGATGGGAATGATCGCTGAACAGTTTGTCAGTGATCTGCGTGAAAAGGTGAGGCGAGGACAGAGGGGCCGTGTTCTTTCCGGAAAAACGGCTGGCGGAGTGGCATATGGCTATCTCGTGGGAAAGCCGGGTGAACGAACGATCATTCCTGAACAGGCTGCTGTCGTTGAGCGCATTTTTGGCCTGTATGCTGAAGGCGTGAGCCCACGGGGCATAGCAAAGCTGCTCAATGAAGAACAAGTGCCGGGGCCAAAGGGAGGTCTATGGAAAGATACCACCATCCGTGGGCAACGGGATCGTGGAACAGGAATTCTCAACAACGAAGCGTATATTGGACGACTGGTATATGGCAGAACCCAATATCCCAAAAACCCTAAAACCGGCAAGAAAGTCTACAGACCAAAACCTGACGAAAACTGGACTGTGACGGAGGTCCCTGAACTCAGGATCATTCCTGATGATTTGTGGCAACGAGTTAAGGACCGCCAAGAGGCCAACACCATCGTTATGCCCAGGGATGGCGATAACCGCGCATTAAATCGGAAGCATAGGAAAGTTCACCCACTGTCCGGTGTGCTGGTCTGTGGATGCTGTGGTGGTCCAATGGTGATCGCTGCGAAGGATCGCTATGGATGCTCAGCATATCGCGCATCCCGAAGCTGTGGGAACCAACGCACCATTCCCCGGAAGGAAGTTGAAGATCGCGTTCTCGCCGGTCTACGTGAAGGTCTGCTGAACTCTGAATACCTGGATGGGTTCACCGACGAGTTCCAGAAGGAAGTGGAGCGGCTTCGCAAGGCATCCACGTCCAATCTGGCAAGTAAGAAAAAGCGCCTCATTGAAGTCACTCGTCAAATTGAACGCATCGTGGATCACATCGTTAACGGTACCGGTAATAAGAGTGTCACCGACAAGCTGGACGACCTCGAATCTGAGAAGGATTTATTGGAAAATGAGATCACTCATCAAGAAGAACAGACCAGCATTATCCCGATACACAACATCGGCCAAGTTTATCGGACCAAGATCAGCCAGTTGACCAATGGGTTGAGTGATCCTGTGATACGTCTTCAGGCCATCAAAACGATCCAAGGTTTGATCGATCACATCAAGGTGACACCAACAAACACGGGCTTTGACGTGGAACTACATGGTGAGCTTGGTGCGATCATGGAGATGGTTGATCAAAACGAACGACGCCCCGCAGGTGAAACTGCGGGGCGTTCGTTGTCA
>NZ_JAYMWL010000025.1:0-181021 GCF_048056275.1 Phaeobacter sp. JH20_26
TGGAAACGCCGTTCTTCGGTGTTCGGCTCCCTCTCGTGGCATTGCTTCGCAATGCACTGCCGGGCAGTGGATGACCTGGCATCTTCGCAACGAAGGCCATCTGGTGAACGAGAAACGGATCAGACGGTTGATGCGGCTCATGGGCTTGATGCCGATCTACCAGAAGCCCAACACCCGCTGCCCGGCAGCACATGCGCAGCATGTGCGAGAGGGGGCAAGGCGGCGAAGGGCCACAAGACGTATCCCTACTTGTTGCGAGGGTTGCGCGTCGACCGGCCCAACCAGGTCTGGGCCGCAGACATCACCTACCTGCCAATGCGACGGGGCTTCTTGTATCTGGTGGCGATCATGGACTGGCATACCCGCAAGGTTCTGGCCTGGCGCATCTCGAACACGCTGGAAGCCGACTTCTGTGTCGAGGCTCTGAATGAGGCGATCCACCGCTTCGGCCCGCCAGAGATCATGAACACCGACCAGGGGAGCCAATTCACGTCCTTTGCCTGGACAGATCGTCTGCGCCGCTCCGGCGTGCGGATATCGATGGATGGCAAGGGTCGGTTCCTCGATAACATCTTCGTCGAGCGGCTCTGGCGGAGCCTGAAATACGAGTGCGTCTACCTGCACGCCTGGGAGACTGGATCAGAGGCGAAGGCGGGCGTTGGAAAATGGATCGACTTCTACAACCGCAAACGCCCCCATTCCGCCCTTGGCGGCAAGCCTCCGGCCGTGGTTTATTGGCTGAGAAAAGAAGAAACCCAACCCGATCAGCAGGAGCAGAGAGTAGCTTAAGTTACGCCGAAAGATGTCCAACGATTGGGGAGTAGCTCACATAGTGGCTGAGCCAAGATAATATGGCGCTTTTGAAACAAACATGGGAGCTTCGGCCATTTTGGATTTGGAGCTACCAGAATTGATGACATTGGGTTTCGATCCACGCTTTCGTGGAAGCCGATCAGTAAGACGGCTTGGTGTTACAGATGTCCGTTAGCGGCGAGGCATCGACAAACGATATAGATGCCGGTCGAGTGACCAATTTGATGGTCGTGTCAGGGCGGTGAAGCGCAACTGCCTGCGCTCGCAAAAAAAAGGCGTGGACGGCTCTGGTCGCTACATACTCAGCGCTCTAGACACTGCCACGACTGACTGCAGCGTTTTGGCGATGAATTCACTCTCATCCTGGCCAGCGATAGGTGAATGCACGGAAACACCAGCAATTGCATCCGACCCTTTAGTTACCGGACTTGCCAACGTTATTGTTCCCGCTGACGTTTCTTGTTTCACAACCGCAAAACCCAATTCCCGGCACTTGGAAATCTCTACCAAGATTTCTTCGGGGTTGGTCTTTGACCAGGGAGTAACAGCAGTCAGGTTCGTCACGTTCAAGAGCTGGCGTACTTGCTCATCATCTTGCAAAGACATTATGCAACGGCCGCTAGCCGACAGATGAATGGGGACTTTCCGTCCAGGAAGGGTGTTTTCAAAATTCCCCGAGTATCCAGGAAGGCGATGAACATAAATCATTGTGTCACCGGCTGGAACGGAAAGCGAAACGTCCAGTCCAAGGTCTTCCCGCAGCTTCACCAAATGTGGCCATGCCCGTTTGGCGAATTGGTTTCGAGAAAGGTAGCTGAAGAGCAGATCCACTGTCTTGACTGTCGCTCCGTACCGTTTGGAGTTCGCTTCTTTCTCAAGGTATCCTGCTTTGACAAGTGTAGCAGTCAACCGCTGCAGAGTAGGAACTGTTAGGCCAGTATTCTTGGCGATTTCGGTAAGAGACATTGGTCCCGTGCTCTCTGACAAGGTGTCCAATACCAGAAATCCGCGTTCGACCGAAGTAAGGAACCTAGGATCTTCCTTTGGGTTTGGTTTCATCTGCTGCTGCATTTGCATCAAACATAGGCTCCAATAGCTTGCGCTGCTTGTTTGACCGCGTTTCCGAGGGCGTGCCTTTTGTCTGGGTCGTTGAAGGTTTCTGTTGGTCCCCCAACAATGATTGCACCCTGCACTTTGCCATTTGACCCAACAACGGCGGCACCTACGGATGCAGCCCCCATTAGGACTTCTTCGCTCTGATAAGCGTATCCGACTTCACGGGTTTTATTGATGGCTGCGTAAATATGTTCCTTGGTGGACAACGAGCGTGGGGTGATCTGGCGGATCGTGGAGCCAGCGATCACCTTCTCCCGCTCTTCGTCGTCCATGGCGGCAAGAATCGCTCTCCCCGACGCTGTTTGAATTGCGGGCCATCGTCGGCCGAGGGGAGAGAGGTTCAGCAATTCGTCTCGGCTTGGAATGCGCGAAAGGTAGACGATTTCTGTGCCATCCAGAACGGTCAAATCCGCTCTCGTGGCGAACCGTTCGGACAGATCAATCAGATATGGCGTGGCTGTCTCAAGAAATCGGTTGTTGCGTAGGTATCCATAAACTGGTCGCAGACAGGCGCGCCCCGGAACGTACCTCTTTCCGGCTTCTTCTCGTTCAAGATACCCTAATGTTTCAAGGGTGTAGATACTTCTCTGCACCGAACTCTGCGTTTCGTGATTGAGCGCCGCGACGTCCTTAACTGACAGAGAATCCGGGGATTTCTGGAATGCTTCAAGAACTTCGAGGGCTTTCTGCAGCGCGTTCGAACTCATTGGGTATGATCTCCTAACTTACGCTTGAGTAGATCATGGAACAGTCAGTTTTCGCAATCATGCATTCGGAAAATTCGGTTGACTGAAGGTAAAAATGATTCTTAAATTGCATATTGAGTAAAAAAATCGATATACGATAAAGTGGGAGGACCCTATGAAGAACTTGTTGAAATCCGCGGCCCTAGGCTTGCTTGCGCTGTCTGCGCCAGCGTTTGCAGATGATTGGCCATCGAAGAATATCAATCTAACAGTTGGCTATGGTGCAGGGGGGACGACCGACTCTACAGCGCGCGTTCTGGCAACCTTGCTCGAAGAAGAACTCGGCACTTCGGTGACAGTGATCAACAAGCCCGGTGGTGGCGGTTCAGTTGCAGCAGGCCTTGCAGCCGCGCAGCGGCCGGACGGCTACAACGTGTTTACCTTCACGACAGGGGCGGCTGTTCTTTCCCCTCACCGTCAGGATCTGCCCTACGATACTCTTTCGGACTTCACTTTCATCGCACAGTATGGTGCTTGGAACCTCGGTATCGTGGTGCCTGCCGATGCGCCGTATCAGACCTTTGAAGAATTGGTTGCCTTCGCGAAGGAAAATCCTGGCGAAATCAGCTATGCGATCGCGGGCACCGGCACTCCTCAGCACCTGACAATGGAGCGCCTCGCTTCGGAAGAAGGGCTGGACTGGAAGGCAGTTCCTTTCAAAGGCGGAGCGGCGTCAGTGACAGCGTTGCTTGGAAATCACGTCGACGTGATGGCCGGGGCAACCGAATGGCTCCCCCAAGTACAATCTGGCGATTTCAAATTGCTAGCCATCATCACAGATGCGCGCATGGACCAGTTTCCGGACGTGCCGACTTTGAAAGACCTTGGTTATGATATCGCAGCACCATCAATCCTGGGCATCGCGGCTGCAGATGGCGTGCCGGATGATGTGGTCGCCAAACTCGATGCGGCAATCCAAAAAGCAACTGAGAGCGAGGAACTGCAAGCCATCATCGACAAACTGGCGATGAAGATGACCTATCGGAACAGCGCCGATTTCGAGCAGAATGTCCGCGAAAACTACGAGATCCAGGGCGAGATCATTCGCGCCGCCGGACTTGGCAAATAGCAACGCGACATTCTGAGGACCCGCCGCATTTGGCGGCGGGTCTTCTTTTTCCATGGGAGGTGGGACATGGCTCGAACAACTTCAGACATAATCTCAGGACTAGTGCTGGTTGGTGCATCAGCAGTGCTCTATTTTTACCTGATACCGAATTTCGTAGAAGGAAACGAAAGCGGCGCTATGTCGCCCCAGTTCTTTCCGAGACTTGGCACAATTCTCATAGGGATTGGCGGGGCGGCATTGATTTTAATCACAGTAGTGACACGCGCCTCGGAAGAAACCGCTAGTGACGCGGAAGATCAAACCGACCCATCGGGAAAAACATTCGTCGCGCTGCTGATCGCTGCCGCAATGGCTGGGTTTATTCTACTCTTTCAGTGGGTCGGATACTTCTACGCTGCACCACCTCTCATCGCCATTCTGATGTTCCTGTTCGGCGCGCGGAACCCGCTCATCATTATCCTTACCGCAGCTGTTGCTACCGGCGCATTGTACGCCGTGTTCAGCCTCGGTTTGAAGCTTCCGCTTTTCTGAGGTGCATCGATGCTAACAGAACTTTTCTCCGCCCTGGACATGCTGCTCTCGGTCCAAAACCTCGTGGCAATCTTTGCAGGTGTAGCCTTTGGCGTCTTCATGGGTGCAGTTCCCGGTCTGACTGGGACAATGGGCATCGCATTGGTCATCCCGCTTACCTACGCATTTGAGCCTATCACCGCGTTTGCGCTTCTCCTCGGAACCTATAAGGGCGCACTTTTCAGCGGGTGTATTCCTGCAATTCTCATCAATACACCAGGTACTCCCGCGGCTGCCGCCACGGTTCTTGACGGTTATCCCTTAACCAAACAGGGCCGTGGCGGCGAAGCCATGGGGATGGCCTTATGGTCGTCAGTTATCGGCGATGTCATTTCGACCGTGGCTCTCATCTTCGGCGCTATTCTGCTTGCTCAGCTTGCCACCAAGTTTGGCCCACCGGAATTCGCCATGCTGGTCTTGTTTTCGTTGACGATTGTTGCCGGTGTCTCTGGCGATTCCATGATCAAAGGGCTGATCGCAGCTGCTGTCGGCTTCATCTTTGGAACAGTTGGTCTTGATCCGATGATGGCGACACCGCGCTTTACCTTTGGCGAGCTCACTATGTTGAACGGCATATCGCTCATGGCGATGTTGATTGGCCTCTTCGCAGTTTCAGAGTTGTTCATTCAAGCCGAAGCGTCAGCCTCTTCGATCTCAAAGGTCCTCGTGCCCAAAGCCAAAGTGAGTTGGGCAAAGATACGCGAAAAACTCCCTACGATCCTGCGTGGTTCGGCTATCGGCATCGTGCTGGGCTCGATTCCAGGTCTTGGAGCAACGCCCTCAGCATTTCTGTCCTATTCGGAAGCAAAGCGTGCCTCGAAAACTCCTGAAAAATTTGGAAAGGGATCGCTCGACGGCGTCGCAGCCGCTGAATCAGCAAACAACGCTACAGCTGGCGGCGCTTTGATCCCTCTTATGGCCTTGGGTGTTCCTGGCGATGTTGTAACTGCCGTTCTGCTTGGTGCCTTCCTGATCCACGGGTTAGCTCCTGGGCCACAGCTCTTTGCCGAAAACCTCGACCTCGTTTATGCGATCTTCATTGCGCTTTTACTTGCTGCACTAATGCTTCCTGTGATCGGTTTGGCTGCGATCAGGCTCTTCTCGCGCATTGTTATGATACCGCGATACGTGTTGTACCCGATCATTGCGATACTCTGTTTGCTAGGTGTTTTTGGCTTCAATTCCAGTCCGACGGACCTCTGGATCATGTTGGGGTTCGGCTTTCTCGGATACGGCATGAGAAAGCTCGCCTTCCCACTCGCCCCTATGATGATTGGCTTTGTGCTGGAACCTATAGGTGAGCAATCTGTCAGGCAGGCACTAACAATTTCATCGGGTGATTGGTCTGTTTTTATATCAACCCCAATCTCTATTCTGTTTCTCGTTCTGACGGTCCTGTCGATCGCGTTCATTGCACGCAGAACTTTGAAGGATCGTAAGGAGGCGAAAGCATGAGCCGCGCAGCAAGCCAGTCTTTTCAAGTACGTAAACCTGCAATCAAAACTGAGAAGGGTCTTGTCGCATCGCAAAACCGTATCGCATCGGAGATCGGCGCGGACGTTCTGCGAAAAGGAGGAAATGCTATCGACGCCGCGATCGCCACGTCTTTTGCGCTCGGCGTGGTCGAGCCATGGATGAGCGGAATTGGCGGCGGGGGCTATATGATCATCCGCCGCGCTGATGACAAAGGCGCGCAGGTGGTCGACTTCGGTATGCGGGCACCGTCAGGTCTAATGGTCGAGGACTATCCGGTTATGGACGGCACGGCGAGCGATCTCTTTCCGTGGCCAGTCGTCAAGGACGACGCCAACGTCTTTGGTGCCAGATCAGTCGCTATCCCCGGACAAGTGGCTGGTATGGCCAAAGCCCATGAGGCTTTTGGATCAATGCCTTGGGCCGACCTTGTTGCGCCTGCGGTTATCGAAGCGGAAGAAGGGCTGTTGGTCGATTGGTATGCTCAGCTGATCCTAGCGGGTGCGGCCAAGGGGTTGGCCAAGTTCCCTGCATCTCGCAAAACCTATTTGGATGACGATGGCTTTCCGAAAGCTTCTGCATGGACGGCGCTTGGACAGACGCGGTGCGATCAAAGTGCACTCGCAACAACTCTGGCCTCCATCGCTTCGCAAGGAGCAGCAGCCTTTTATCGGGGAGACATTGCGCGGAACATCGTAAAAGATCTGCAATCTGCAGGCGGGCGTCACCTGCTGGAGGATTTCGAAAACTATCAGGCAACGATCGTTCCAGCTTCAGAATTCGCCTATAAGGGCCATCGCGTATTCGGAACACCTGAGATGACTGCGGGCCCAACCTTGGTGCGGGTGCTCCAATTGCTCGAAGGCTGGACACCAGAAGGTTCGAAGCCAACAGCGGAAGACCTTGTCACCTTTGATCGAGCCATCCGACAAGCCAACCAAGAGCGCTTCGCGACAATGGGTGACGTTGCGAACGAACTTGTCCCAAGCTGCACGACCCATTTCAATGTGGTGGACGAAGAAGGAACAATGGTGGCTGTCACCCAGACTCTTCTTTCGATCTTTGGTTCGCGCATGACGTTGCCGGGAAGCGGCATACTTATGAACAACGGAATTATGTGGTTCGATCCAGAACCCGGAAAGCCAAACTCAATAGGCGCAAACAAACGCTGCCTCGCAAATATGTGTCCGACACTGCTTGAGCGTTCGGACGGAGCCCGGTTTGGTTTGGGTGCTGCTGGCGGACGCAAGATCATGCCAGCTGTTGCCCAGCTAACGTCCTACTTGTTGGACTATGGAATGGACGCCGACACAGCAATGCATGAACCAAGAATTGACGTCAGCCTTGCCGAAACGACAATTGCGGACAACACACTCCCAGACTCAATCCTAGATGCTCTGGAACTGAAGCTTCCGAGTGTAACCGCTGCACCGCGTACCACGTATCCTTATAACTTTGCCTGTCCATCGGTTGTTGAGCGAAACGAGTCAACAAACTTTGGAACTACCGAGATAATGGCCCACTGGGCAGACACCGTATCTGCGGAAGCTTAGTGCAATGAACAGTTTTCTGGCGGAGGTCGGTTGGCTTGATCTGGTTGCTTTGGTGACGCTTGGCTTCAGTTTTACGCTCTATGGCCCCAACAGTTCATTCATTCCAGGTGTTTAGCCCCCAATCATTGGCAGCTTGCGGCGTAGGTGATGTCCGAGCACCAGACCTGGTTCAGACGATCAACGCGAAGATTACTTAACAGTTAAGGATAAAGACAATTCTATCTTTAACGCCTCCTTCACCGCGGTCATTTTAATTTCTTGTCTTGAATATGCTGAGGCCAGACTTTGGGTACCTTTCATCTTTATGACGGGGTTTCTCGGTCCATGAATTGGCGAAGCTTCCGGTAGTGAGACTATAGTCAAATGGCAACCAATACATTCGAAGCCTTCTATCTCGGCGTTTTTTCTGACCTCGACCCGAACGAAGGGAATTTTCAGGCGGAAAACTCAGGCTCGTTAGTCGGGCAGACCTTCGGCGGATCGGCTGCGCCCCTCTATGACAGCATCGACAGTCTGACGACGGATGACGCCAACAATGATGGCGGCATTCTGGAAAACGACACCGGGCAGGTTGGCGAGGATCTGGTTTTTGGCGGCGTCGCCTCCACGCTGGACAGCGTCATCGAATATAACGTTACACTCACCTATATCGACGGCACCACGGCAACCACACAAATCATGTTGCTTCAGGACGAATCCGGCCGCGTGTTCTTGGCGCCGTTTTCTACAGGCAGTGGCAACAATACAGCGCTGAGTGCAAAGCCGATTGAATCGATATCGCTCGACTCAGTCTCTGCTGACAACTACAGCGGCCTACTTGCCAACACTGAACAAGACGCCTTCATCGACGGTGCGGTTGATGGCACCGCCGGCGATGACAACATGGGGACCACCTATACCGACGCGGATGGCACCCAGATGAACGCCTATGGCGGAAATGACACCGTTGATGCGGGTGCGGGCAATGACACCGTCAATTCGGGCAACAACAATGACGTCGTTTATGGCGGAGAAGGCAACGACAGCATCGACTCTGGCAGCGGGACCGACACCGTTTATGGCGGAGAGGGCAATGACACCATCGACAGCGGCACAGGGGCCGACGTTGTTTATGGCGGCGCGGGCGACGATCTCATCACTGACAATGTTGGTGGTGCCGGTTCCCACGACACCGTCGACGGCGGTAGCGGCAACGACACAATCGAAGGTGGTTCCGGCGACGACCTGATCTTTGGCGGCATAGGTGCCGACAGCATTGATGGTGGCGCAAATAACGACGTCGTTGAGGGCGGCGAAGGCAACGACACAATTTTCGGTGGGGATGGCGCTGATACAATTATTGGCGATAGTAATCTGGGTGCGGGTCAGACGGAATACATCGCGCAAGGTTTCCTGAAGGGCGAGAACTTCACCCTCACCAATGACCATTTTAATTCGGCCGGCGCAACAGAGTTTACCATCGACGGCGCACCGGTTGAGATCCGCTTCGTTGACAATGATGCTATTAGTGACGGAGACGCCGCGACCCAAGAGATCGCAGACGACGCCGATCAGATGATCGAAATCAATGGCGTCCTTTACAATTTTAGCGCTGATTTTCAGGAGACGTTCACCGGATCGGACGGCAACACCTATGAATTCTTGATCGTCGACGTTGACTTAAATCAGGATGGTACGTTTGACAACTATACGGTATTTGGCGATCACGCCACTGATCCGGATGGCGATCTAGCCTATGAAGACGGCTACCTACTGATCCCGGTCGGGACGCCCCCCGCACCAGGAGTCGATCTGACCGCGACCGGAACAACGACACCCTTCACCTCGATCCCCTACGCGTCACTATATGGTGCGCGCGCGACAACCTACGCAGACAGCATTGATGGTGGCGCGGGTGACGATTCAATCTACGGCGGCACCGGCCAGGACACGCTTTATGGCGGCACCGGTGACGACTATCTGGACGGCGGCGCGGATCGCGATCAATTCGTAGTCGAAGACGGATTTGGCAATGACACCATTGTGGGTGGTGAAACCGGAACCGATTCAGACACTATATTACTTAACAATGTGACCACCGGTGGCGTGACGGTTACCTTTACAGATGCTGAAACGGGTACTATCACCGATGGCGCCGATACGATCTCCTTCAGTGAAATCGAAAACCTGTCGGGGACGAACCAGGGCGATTATTTTGACCTGTCGGCGCGCACCGATGACAATTCCTACATTTTCTCGCTTGGCGGTGATGATACACTCATCGGTGGCTCGGGCCAGGACGATCTGCGCGCCGGGGATGGCAATGATTACATCGACGGGGGCGATGGCGGGGGTAACCTCGAAGGTGGCAGCGGCAACGACACGGTCATCGGCGGTTCTGGCAATGAAGACATCTATGGCGGCATCGGCGATGACCTGATTTACGCCGAAGCCGGCGACGACGTGATCTATGCCGGGACAGGGGCGGATACGATCATCGCCGGAACGGGCGATGACAACATCGAACTGGGCTCCGACTCGGATCGCGACATTCTGATTCTGGAAGACGCTTTCAGCACCATCGGCGGAACGGACTATGTCTGGGATTTCGACCTGACCGACAGCGGCGACGGCACGACCGTCGACCAGTTGGATGTCAGCGACCTGCACGACGCAAACGGCAATGCCGTCAACACCTGGGATGTCGTTGTCAGTGACACAAATGGCAACGGCACCGGTCACGCCATCCTGACATTCCCCAATGGCGAAAGCGTCACGCTGTTTGGTGTCACGCCAGCGCAGGTCGACAATGCCTCGAAACTCAATTCCATTGGCATTCCCTGTTTCACCCCAGGAACCATGATCAAAACCCCGAATGGGGAAACGCCCGTGGAAGAACTGGCTCTTGGTGATATGGTCACAACGCTTGAGCATGGGCACATGCCCATACGCTGGGCGGCCCGTTCTGACATCAGCTATCAAAACGCACCGCTTCCGGAGCAATATGTACCGGTGCGCATCAAGCCTGGTATTCTGGGCAATCAGCGCGCACTTGTTGTCTCACCGCAACATTGTATCCTCATGGCAAATCACGACGCTTCAAGGACATTTTATGTGCGCGCCAAGCATCTTGCCGAAGAAACGTCGCTGGCCTCATTTGCGCGCAGGCGCAACACCGTGAGCTATGTGCATATTCTGCTGGATCAACATGCCACATTGATCTCGAACAATATCCCCAGCGAGAGCTTTTATCCCGGCCCCTATGCGGTGGAAAACCTGTCAGCGTTAAACCGTATGAGATTGTTTGCACTGATCCCTGATTTGGCCTCGCAACCGGTTGCCACGGCCTATGGCGCGCGCGCTGCGCCGACGTTGACCCGCAGCCAGCTGCGCAAATGCGTTGCCAGCGGAACGCTTGCTGGCGCCGTGCCCGCACTGCCAGAGCTGTCGGAACTGTAAGTTCATTCTGGAACTGCTCTGCCTCCTGAAACTGGATCGTTTGAAGGTGGAGTTTTCCGCTATTAATCCCTGGCTGGGAGAGGAGCGGAATCGCATGAAAGCATCGAAGTTCACGGAAGCGCAGAAGGCCTTCATTTTGAAGCAGGGCGAGCAAGGTACGCCGGTCGCCGCGCACTTCGCCAAGGACAATCCGGTCCGGCCGCATGCGCAAGGTCGAAGTAAGGAGGACATCCGCGCTGCGCGTGGCTTCGTCTCGGTCAGACATCAGCGTGACGACATTGGGCTGCGTGGGACGCAGTTCAGCAGCCTCTTCGATCGTGATGATATCGTTGCCGAGGAAATGCGTGCCATCAAAAAGAAGATGAAGCACGAGAAGGCGAGCTACTACAAAACGCACGGGCTAAGGAAAAATGCGACGATCGAGCTGTATCTGGCGGGATGTGATGACGAAATGGTCAAAGCCGTCACCGGCCATTCAGGCGTTGAGATGCTGAAAAAGTATGGTGGGCCGATCCGGCAAAGAGAGCTCGCGAAGCGCGCTCAAGAGGCAAGAAATCAAATGGAACGAAGCAAGACCGAAACGTGAAAGTTTCAACGGTTGTTTCAAAAATGGCAGTGAAGGAGAGCAAGGATGACGCAAGTCATTGATTTTATTGGAGGCGAGTACCGGAATCGAACCGGTGTACACGGATTTGCAATCCGCTGCGTCACCACTCCGCCAACTCGCCTTACCGGTGGTGTGAGGCGTGATTAATCACATGCCGGGGGGCGGTGCAAGGGGGCGTGCGCAGAACCGGCGGGAAATTTTGAAAAATTCTGCGGCCGCAATGGGCTGGAGTGCCGCTTTGAGTGTCGATCTGCCGGGGGCGCCAGCGGGGCAGGCTGCCTTGGTGGCTGTCCGTAGTCCTGCCGGGTGTCGCAACGGGGGGACGGTTACGCCGGGCTGCGGGCGGGTTTGGTCAGATCCGACCGGCTTTGTCTGCTGCCGGGTTTGGCCCGAGGAGAGCCTGCCTTAGGGCGTCGGCGATCAGCTGGGGGACGCCGGGCAGCGCCCCGAGCACGGGCAATATGTCGCCGGGATAACTGGCATCGGCCAGCGCCTCGGGGATGTCGTCGCGGACGTGTTCGCCGGATTGTGCAAAGAACGGCAGGCAGAGGGTCGGGTGTTCCGGTTTGGCCGCTGCAAGATCGCGGGCGGCGTCCGCGATACGCGGATCTTCCTCGACATAGCCTGTGATCAGATCCGTGCCCGGCAGGTGGTGGCGCATGGCGGCTGCAAAGGCCTCGGCGGCTTCGGCGGCCTTGGGCCCCCGGGCCGACCCATGAGCGGCCAGAAGGATGCGGGTCCGGGGCAGCGACCATCCGCGTGCCTCGCAGGCCGTGGCCAGCGCCTTGCAGGCCAGTTCCGGCAGGGCCGGGTCCAGACCGAAGGGGGGTAACAGGTGAACATCATGCCCTTGGAGCCGCTTGGGCAGCACCGAGCCGGTGAACCAGCCGTTGGCCATGAAGAACGGATAGATCAGCGCGCCCTTTGGTGTCACCTGTTCCAGTCGATCAGCTGTGGACAACGTGGCCGAGCGGATATCCCAGTCGGGCAACATCGCAGCGACGGCATCGGCCAGATCGGCCAGCGCGCGTTCCTGGGGCGCCGGATCGGAAGGCTGGCCATGCGCGGTAATCACGGCGGTCGGGCGATGTGGGGGCAGGGGGGCGGGATCGGTCATCTGGAGGAGCCTTTCGGCTGTAGGAGGGGGCTGGCAGGGCATCGACCTTGCGGGTCGCCTGCGGGTGTTTCGATGGCATTACGGCAGGGCGGGGGCGCTGGATCAATCTTCTGCGGGCCGCCATGGCCTCGCCACCGCTGGGGCTGGGGGCAAGCCATGGGCGTCATTGAGGCGGCTGTCGCAGATCGTCGAGGAAACTGCGCAGCTGCTCCGGCTGAATGGGTTTTGTGAACAGTCTGGCACCTGTGTTTTGGGCAAGCCGGGCGACCTGCGGGCGGCGGTCGGCGGAGATCAGGCATGCGGGCAGCGCGCCAAGGTCGCGGTTGAGGCGGGCGATCACCTCGGCGCCGTTCTGGTCCGCCCCCAGTTGCAGGTCAATCACCAGAACATCCGGTGTGACGTCGATTTCCGTCAGCAAGGCGCGGGCATCCTCTTCACTGGCACAGGGCAAGACATCGATCCCCCATTGCTCCATCGTCAGGGTCAATGCGTGGCGCAGATCGGGATCGGTGACGATCAGCAGCGCGATCAGCTGCCCCAAGGGCACAGCTGCCGGATCCGGGGAGGCTGTCCCGGAAGGGGCGACCTCGGCCATGCGAGCGCCGGACAGCTCCGACTGATGTGACTGGTGCAGCCGTGCGGTGTCACGGGGCAGATCAACGGCAAAGACCGTTCCGCGCCCCACACGGGATCTGAGCGTCAGGGGATGGCCCAGCAACCCGCAGGCGCGTTCCACAATCGCAAGGCCAAGGCCCATGCCGTCAGCGGCGCTCACCGTGGCGTTCAGCCGCTGGAATTCTGCAAAGATCAGCGTGCGATCCTCGTCGGGAATGCCGGTCCCGGTGTCCCAGATCTCAACCCGGACCGAGTCCCGGCGGGGGCGGATGCCGACAAGCACACCCCCCCGGCTGGTATAGCGCAGCGCATTTGATATCAGGTTCTGCAGGATGCGCCGCAGGTAGGTCACATCGCTCAGCACCCGCGTCTGGCTGAGCCTGAGGCGGAACGAGAGGCCCTTGGCATCTGCCATCGGGCGCAATTCGTCATGCAGTTGCAGCAGCAGGTCGTCGAGATCGACGGACGTCACATGCCGTGTGGCGCGGCCGGAATCCAGTCGCGAAATATCAAGGAGCGCTGAGACCAGTGTCTCTACACTGTCCAGCGCATTTGCCGCCTTGTTCAGGGTTTCGCGGGGACCGCCTGTCGGCAATTCGCTCTGCAGCGCTGCGACAAAGAGCTTTGCCGCCGAGAGCGGTTGCAGCAGGTCATGGGAGGCGGCGGCCACAAAGCGCGACTTTGAGGCATTGGCGCGTTCGGCGGCCTGAAGCGCGTCTTCCAACTCCAGAGTTCGGTCAAGCACACGCTGTTCAAGCGTGTCACGGGCCTCGCTCATCGCGCGCGCGGCGGTCCGTTCGGCGGTGACATCGGTGAAGCTGATCACGAAACCGCCGTCGGGCATTTCCTGCATAAAAACCGTCAGGACCCGCGTCATGCCCTGCTGCACGTCGAAGGAAAGCGGCGCCCGTATCGCTGGGCCGGATCGTATCCGTTCAGAAGGGATATCCGGTGCAGGATCTGCTTTTGGCCGGGTCCAGAGGGTGACCTGATCGGCCATATCGGCCTGTTCAAATGTGAACTCCGCCCGCAGATGTTCGAAGATCCGCTCGAAGCGGCTGCCGATGCGAAACCGGCTGATCGGAATGGACAGCAGCTCTCCCATGAGCCGGTTCCAGCCAACCAGACGCGCCTGCTGATCGAAGATGCAGACCCCCTGGTTCAGGTGTTCCAATGTGGCGCGGATGAGCCGGGCCTGATCGTCGAGGATGCGTTCACGTTCCTGGTGCTGAAGACGCATGATGTCGGTGACATCGGTTTGCAGGATGACGGTGCCACTGTCGGAGGTGCGGTGTTCGCTGACCTGAAGCCAGCGGTTCCCGGTCATGCGAACGTTGAACATGACGCTGCGGTCCTGATGCCGGGCCAGCCTGCGCGCGGCCCATTCGGCGGCTGTGGTCCCGGCGGGCAGCGACAGGGCCGAGCTGCCGCTGACCAGATTGACATAGGCCTCAAATGCCAGCCCCGGCCGCAGCCGCGCGTGGATGTCGGGCATGTGCATCCCAAATCGGCTGTTGCACATCACCAGTACATCCTGCGGATTAAAGAGGGCAAACCCCTCCTGCACGGTTTCGATGGCATCGGCGAGATTGGCGCGCGCCGCCTCGGTCTCGCGGTTGGCCTCGGCAAGTTTGGCATTGGACAGGTTCAGAAGGTCCAGCGTGCGCTCCAGATCGCGGGTGCGGCTGCGGATTTCCTCTTCCAGCAAAACGGCGCGTTCGAACTGCGCATAGGCGAGACCGGAGGCATCGGTGTTCTGTTCCACCCGGCGCATCAGCGTTGCGGTGATTTTCAGCAGTTTTTCGTTCTGCCGCTCCAGCGAGTCGCGGGGATCAATCAGGCCTTGCGTCATGATCGTGCCGGTGGGTCGCAGGCCAGGGGCGGATAGATGGCAACCCCTGTCAGCGTCTGGTTCACATGGATGGAATTCACCTGTTCACCATAGGTGCAGAATCCGACAGCACGATGTTTGGCAAGAAGCGATGAGATCTGCGGCGTGAGCTGTTTTTGCTGGGCTTCCATCCGTCGCAGGAGGCAATCGCAGGCAAGGATCACATCCGGGGTCTGTGTCTCGCCAAGAGCGGTCAGGGCACGGTCGAGGTGATCGACCATGTCCAGGGGTTCGGCCAGTGTCAGCACGACGCCTTCGTCGATGGCGGAAAAGAACACCAGATCGCCCGTCTCAGCGACCTGCTGAATGGCGCGCACATGGTGCTGGCCACCCAGGCGCACGACGACGGGATGGGCCGCAAAGGTGAAAGTGGTCAGCTGTTCAGGATCCTTGCCCAGGAGCCGTGCATATTCGCGCGCAGCCGGCTCGGCGTTGATTTCATAGACCAGCCGACGGGCGGGATCGGCACCGGTGACCACCATGCGCTGGGCCGTGGGCACCAGATGGTCGGTGTTGAAGACCTTGACCGGGCAATTGCTGCGGATCTGTAGCAACACCGCCGCATTCTGGCGCGCCATGCCGTCACAGAGCACATAGGTCGCGCCAAAATCGGTACCATCGCCTGCGGAGCCGCCAAACAGTGGCACGGGGCCCAGACCGGGTGCGAGATCGGCGGTCAGCGCGTCCTCCTTGATCGACAGCCCGTCGATCAGCAGAAAGGCGAATTCGGAGGTCCATTGCGGCGTCTCTCGCGCCATGTCGTTGCGGTTGCGGATGATCTGGTCGATCTGGCACTGGGCATCATATGTGTTCAGATCTTCGATGCTCAGCACACGTGCGCAGAAATGGCTGCGCGGCAGGCCGATTGCGATGATCTCCCCGTCGGTATAGCCAGCTTCGCCGATCTCGCCTGCGGTGGTGCATCCAATAACAGTGGCCGGTGCGAGCTGCTGCGCCGCAGCCGCGCTGAGCGCATGGATATCGGCCTGCGGCGAGACAAAGAGGATGACCAGCTCCAGCTCGTCCAGCGGCGCCAGCGTTCCGGCCAATGTCGCCAGCGCATCAGGGGAGTCTGCCGCTGCCCGTCCCGTGCGGGTGATGCGATCCGCATTGTGCAGCGCCCCCGCCATGGCGGGCAGAGAGACCCGGTCTGAAGCCTGCGCCGTTGCGCGGGGATCAGCCGTGTCAGGGAAGGGGGCGGGGCGCGTCATGTCGGATGGTAGGCAGCTCAGCCCAGATCTTGCAAGACGTTTGCAAAGCTTGTTTCCTTTGCAATCAGAACCGCTTGGGTCCGGCTTTGGACCCCGAGTTTGCGCATGATCGCGGTGACATGCGCCTTTACCGTGGTTTCGGCGATCGACAGGTCATAGGCGATCTGCTTGTTCAGTTTGCCCGCGCAGATCAGTTGCAGGATCCGCGCCTGCTGATTGGTCAGCGTCGCCAGACGCCCGGTCGCATCCTGCGTTTCACTGTCCCGCGGCAGCAGCACATAGCCGGGCGGGACGAAAGGCGTGCCCCTGCCGATGGCGTCAAAGGCGTCGATATAGATCTCGCGCTGGCTGTGCTTGGGCACAAAGCCGGCGGCACCGGCGTGGATGGCTGCGCTGATGACCCGGTTGTCCGCCATCGACGATACGACAAGGATCGGCGCGGTCGTCGCATTGTGCAGCCGTATCAGCCCGTCGAGGCCCTGAGCATCGGGCAGGTTGAGATCCAGCACCACCGCATCGGGAGCAGGAGTGTCCGAAACCTCGGAAATGGCCTGTTCCACTGTCGCGGCGGTTGCGATGCTGGTGATCCCAACCGTGGCGCGCAGCGTCATCGCCAGGGCGTCGCAGAACAGCGGGTGATCCTCGACGATCAGCGCGGTCACAAAGCCTGCCGGGTCCTGCGCATCCGGGGTGCGAGGTCGCTGGGGATGATCTGGGGCGGGCGAATGGGTCATCACACTCCTCAAGCCTATGCCAATGGTCCATGGTCTGCGCCGGGCAATCGCGGGTCACATTGCGCGCCAAAGCCACGCGCCCGTCATGCCGCTCATGCTAGCAGCACCTGCAAGCCGCGACCAATAGGCGAAAAGTCTAAGACGGCTCGCGAAGATGCAACGGCCGTGATTTCGCGTCTGGCGGGAGCGTAGGCCTGTGCTATCCTTGTTGCGCGCACCGTCGCCGTCTGATCTGCAACCAATGTCGCATATCGGCGCGCAGCCGGATTGCGTTATGCAGGCGCCAGCAGGGGCGTCCCAGTGCCCGCAACACGATGTATCGCCAGCAAAAGGAATAGGCTTATGAAACTTGCCGATACCCGCAGCATCGCTGCCCCGCGCGCCGAGGTCTGGCAGGGGCTTCTGGATGCCGAAACGCTGAAGGATGCGGTGCCCGGCTGCCAGGAAATGGAGGGATCGGCCGAGGAGGGTTTCACGGCGGTTGTGGTACAAAAGGTCGGCCCGGTTAAGGCGACATTCCGCGGCACTGTGACCCTGTCCGATCTAGATGCGCCCAATAGTCTGACCCTGCGGGGGGAGGGCAAGGGCGGCGCGGCTGGGTTCGCCAAGGGCGACGCCCATGTGACGCTGAGCGATGGTGAGGACGGGCATACCCTGCTGACTTATGAGGTCGAGGCCAAGGTCGGCGGCAAACTCGCCCAGCTTGGAAGCCGGATCATCGACGGGTTTGCCAAAAAGATGGCCGACCAGTTCTTCGAGCGGTTCCAGACCGCCGTCGAAGGGGATAGTTCGGTCGAAACAGATGCCTCAGCGGAGGAGGCCGGGACACCCGACGCCAGCCAGGACGAGGCGCCGCGCAAAGGTTGGATTGGCCGGGTGCTCGGCAATTGAGCGGACAGGTGGTCAGGGGAGAGATGCCGGTTAATCCGGCTCTTCCAGATGAAATTTCACGATTTCACGCCACAGCCGCTTGACGCTCCGAAAGCACCGATTTATAGACCAAATTCCCTGAGCGGGTATGGTGAAATGGTATCATAAGAGCCTTCCAAGCTTAAGGTGCGGGTTCGATTCCCGCTACCCGCTCCAGGATTTCCGACATAGATCAGACCGGTAGCTGCGCAGAAGATCTCTCCGGGGTGTTCAGGGCGGTGCCGAACCATTCATGCGGCGGTATGACAGGCTTTGACGGCCTCTGTGCGCTTGACCTCAGGGGTTTGCGGGGTCATGAACCTTGGCGATGCGCAGGCGACAGAGCCTGCCACACGGAACGTCGAAGGAGCTGACATGGCGGGCAATCAAGCGGTCCCGACTGCGGATGTAGAGCGCGAGAAATCGCGCAAGATTGGTGTCCTGTCTGCCCTCTGGCCGTTTATGCGCCCCTACCGCCTGTTGATGGCCACCGCGACGCTAGCACTCGTGCTCACCGCGGGCCTGTCGCTGACGCTGCCGCTGGCGGTTCGCCGGGTGGTCGATAACTTCCGGGTTTCCGATGCTGAGCTGCTGAACCAGTATTTCGCCGCTGCTCTGGTGATTGCGGCGCTGCTGGCCGTGGGCACGGGCCTGCGCTATGCGCTGGTCACGCGGCTGGGAGAGCGGGTGGTTGCAGATATCCGCAAGGCGGTGTTTGACCGCGTCATCGGCATGAGCCCGGCGTTTTTCGAGCAGATCATGACCGGAGAGGTGCTGAGCCGGATCACCACGGATACAACGCTAATCCAGTCGGTGCTGGGCTCGTCGGTGTCGATTGCCCTGCGCAATATGCTGATCTTTGGCGGCGGTCTGGTGCTGATGCTGCTGACCTCGGCCAAGCTGACCAGCCTTGTTCTGCTGATCGTGCCTGCGGTGATCGTGCCGATTCTGGTGTTGGGGCGGCGGCTGCGCAAGATCAGCCGCGAGAATCAGGATTGGATCGCGGCCTCTTCCGGCAACGCGGGTGAGGCGCTGGGCGCGGTACAGACGGTTCAGGCCTATACGCATGAGAGCGCCAGCCGGGGCGAATTCAGCCGGATGACAGAAACCGCATTTGACGTTTCAATGCGGCGGATCCAGACCCGTGCTTTCCTGACCGTGATCGTGATCTTTCTGGTATTCTCCGGCGTGGTTGGCGTCCTGTGGATGGGCGCAAACGATGTGCGCGCCGGGGTCATGTCCGAAGGCACCCTGGTCCAGTTCGTGATCTATGCGGTGCTGGTTGCAGGCTCGGTGGCGGCGCTGTCAGAGATCTGGAGCGAATTGCAACGGGCCGCTGGCGCAACCGAACGTCTGGTGGAGCTGCTGACAGCGGTGGATGAGGTGCAGGATCCGTCGCGTCCGCAGGCGCTGGCCGAACCGGTGCGGGGCGAAATCCGATTTGACAATGTGTCCTTCCGCTATCCCGCCCGTCCGCTGATTCCGGCCCTGAGCGACGTCTCCCTGACGGTGAAGCCGGGCGAGACGGTTGCCTTTGTCGGCCCCTCCGGTGCGGGCAAGACAACCATCATCCAGATGATCCAGCGGTTCTACGATCCCACTGATGGCGCGGTCTGTCTGGATGGTGTCTCGTTGCGGGACCTGCAACGGGATGCTTTCCGCCGACATATCGCGCTGGTGCCTCAGGACCCGGTGATCTTTGCCGCCTCGGCGCGGGACAATATCCGCTTTGGTCGTCCCGAGGCCAGCGACGCCGAGGTCGAGGCCGCCGCCCGTGCGGCCGCCGCCCATGACTTTATCACTCGGCTGCCAGAGGGCTATGACAGCCAGGTCGGGGAACGTGGCGTGATGCTGTCGGGCGGTCAGAAACAACGGATCGCCATCGCCCGCGCGATTCTGCGCGACGCGCCGGTGCTGTTGCTGGATGAGGCCACATCCGCACTGGATGCCGAAAGCGAACGACTGGTGCAAGCCGCTGTCGATGAGCTGAGCCAGGGCCGCACCACCTTGATCGTGGCGCATCGACTGGCAACCGTGAAAAAGGCAGATCGCATCGTGGTGATGGAAGAGGGCCGTATCGTGGCCACCGGCAGCCACGATCAGCTGGTTGCCGAAGGCGGGCTTTACGCGCGTCTTGCACGGCTTCAGTTCACCGATGGGCTGGCTGCGGAATAGGCAGACCCGGTCTCAAATGAGCCGAATTTCGGCTTCAAGGTCGAAAAACTTCAAATGTCGCTGCGTCAAAGCGCAGGCTTCCTTGACGTGACCCTGTCGGCGCGCTTGCGCGGCGGGTCGTTTCAAATCATTTTGTGTTAACTGAAATTCCCCGGCACAAGGGGACTAGGGGAGGAAACCAATGGGATTTGCCACGGCTGCGGACTGCTTGGCACTAACGAACGAGATGCCTTTTGGGCAGCGGAATATGCCGACGACGCTTTATGGGTTGCTGTCCCGTACGGCCGGGAAATTTCCCGACAACAACGCGGTGAGCTACCAGATTTTCTCTGGTCCCAAGGATAAGGCCGAGACCCTGACCTGGCGCCAGCTGAAGGACAAGGTGACCCAGGCGGCGAATATGTTCCGGTCCATGGGGATCGGTGAAAAGGATGTGGTCGCCTATATCCTGCCGAACTGCAATGAAACCGTCGTGACCCTGCTCGGCGGCGCTGTGGCAGGCATCGCCAATCCGATCAACCCTCTGCTTGAGCCGGAGCAGATCGCCTCGATCCTGCGCGAAACCGGGGCAAAGGTGGTGGTGACGCTGAAGCCTTTCCCCAAGACCGACGTCGCCCAGAAGGTGGCGGAGGCGGTGCGCCATGCGCCCAAGGTGAACACGGTTCTGGAAATTGACCTCAACCGCTATCTGACGCCGCCAAAATCCTGGATTGTACCGATGATCCGCCCCAAGCTTGAGGGCAAGGACAAGCTGGCCCATGCGGATTACAAGAATTTCAACAAAGAGCTGCGCAAGCATCCGACCGAGCTGACGTTCGCGGATTCCGACAGCGACCGGGTGGCCTGCTATTTCCACACCGGCGGCACCACCGGGATGCCCAAAGTGGCGCAGCACACCTATTCCGGCATGAACTACAACGGCTGGCTGGGCAGTAAGCTGCTGTTTACCGCAGATGACAATATCATGTGCCCGCTGCCGCTGTTCCATGTCTTTGCCTGCCATGTGATCCTGATGGCGGCGGTGGCCTCGGGGGCGCATGTGGTGTTCCCGACACCGCAGGGCTATCGCGGCGAGGGTGTCTTTGACAATTTCTGGAAGCTGATCGAACGCTGGAAGATTTCCTTTATCATCACCGTGCCCACTGCAATTTCGGCCAAGATGCAGCGGCCCGTCGATGCCGATGTCTCGACCGTAAAGACGGCCTTCTCCGGCTCGGCGCCACTGCCGGTCGAACTGTTCAAACGGTTCGAAAGCGCAACGGGCGTCAGCATTGTCGAAGGTTACGGCCTGACCGAGGCGACCTGCCTGGTCTCCTGCAACCCGGTTCAGGGCGAAAAGAAGATCGGCTCGATCGGCATTCCGCTGCCCTACACTGACGTCAAGATCGTGAAGGCAACCAATGGCGATATGGTCGAGCTGGGTGTGGATGAGATCGGTGAGATCTGTATCTCGAGCCCCGGCGTCTATGCCGGTCATACCTATACCGAGGTCGAGAAGAACGAAGGTCTGTTCTACAAGGACACCTATCTGCGCACCGGCGATCTGGGCCGTCTGGATGCGGATGGCTATCTCTGGATCACGGGCCGGGCGAAGGATCTGATCATCCGCGGCGGCCACAATATTGATCCGGCCGAAATCGAAGAGGCGCTGCTGGGGCATGAGGCCGTCGCCTTTGCGGGTGCAATCGGCCAGCCGGATGCCCATGCCGGCGAGGTGCCATGTGCCTTTGTCGAGCTGGTGGATGGCGCAAGCGTGACGCCGGAGGATCTTTTGGCCTATTGCAAGATCCACGTGCATGAACGCGCGGCAATCCCGAAACATGTCACGGTGATGGATGAGCTGCCGAAGACGGCCGTGGGCAAGGTGTTCAAACCTGATCTGCGCAAGAATGCCATCACCCGGATCTACAATGAGGCCCTGCTGAAGGCCGGCCTGCCTGCGCGCGTCGAACATGTGGTCGACGACAAAAGCCGCGGTCTGGTCGCCCAGGTTGAGGCCAATGGCGCCTCAGCCTCCGATATTTCGGATGTGCTTGGTGTCTTTACCCGCCCCTGGGAGCCGATGCCAAAGGGCTGATCCCAGAGCGGCGGATGGCACTGCGCCACCCCAGCATCAGAAAGCGCCCCACGCGGGCGCTTTTTTCATTTGTAAAGCATGGTTTTTGATTTCGGCGCTGCTAATCTCATTCGACGGACTATGAAGATAGGGAACGGGTGAGATGAACTACGAGCGGCTGATCGACGAAGAAACCTGGGCCTTTATCCGCAAAACCGGCGAATGTTACCCGGATGATGCGGTGGATCTGTCGATCACGGAACAGCGCAAGGTCTATGATGACATGGCCGCTGAATTCCGTGTCGCGCGCCCGGATGTGGTCCGCTGCGAGGATCGGCTGGTGGGGGCGGTCCCGGTGCGGATCTACACCGCCGGAGAGCCGGGCTGCACGGTGATGTACTGCCATGGCGGCGGCTTTGTCGTTGGTGGGTTGGACAGCCACGATGACGTCTGCGCCGAGCTTTGCGCCCAGAGCGGTTATCGCGTTGTGGCGGTTGATTACCGTCTGGCCCCAGAACATCGCCACCCTGCGGCCTTTGAGGACGCCTGGGCGGTCTTGCAGTGGATCCGCGACAGTTTTGAGGGGGATCTGGTTCTGGCTGGTGACAGCGCCGGTGCCAATCTCTGTGCAGCCGTGGCGCATCATGCGCGCGGACGTATTGACGGGCTGGTGGGGCAGGTGCTGATCTACGGCGCCTTTGGTGGCGATATCAATCAGGGCTCTTATCTGGAACACGCGCAGGCGCCGATGCTGACACGGGATGATATCCTCTACTACGGGTCAATTCGCCGCCCGGAAGGCACGCAGGCGACGGGCGATCCGACCCTCGAACCGCTGGCCGATACCGATTTTTCCAACCTGCCCGCAACGGTGCTGATCACTGCCGACTGTGATCCGGTGCGCGATGATTCCCGCCATTACCGAGACAAGATCATGGCCGCCGGTGGCAAAGCGCATTGGATCAACGAACAGGGGCTGGTCCATGGCTATCTGCGCGCCCGCCACAGCGTCGGCCGCGCCCGTGACAGTTTCGAACGGATCTCCGTCGCCGTGGAGGCGCTGGGGCAGGGGCTCTGGCCCTATGAGTGAGCGCTGTCGTCGGCCCGGCCCCTGGCACATGATCAGCCTGCGAAATCGCGGCAGTTTTCAGGGGCGGCTGCGCGGTTGTACCAGCCGCCGCTCTTGACCCGCCAGTCGCTGCTGTGGGTGGTGACATAGGACCAGTTGCCCACTGGAAGATGCGCATAGCCGATGGTGTCGCCGGGTTGGATCGTCCCGATACGGGCGGTGCCCGCACTATGGCCGGAATGGAGCGGGACCGGAGCGCCAAGCCAACCCAGACAGGCGCCTTCAAATTCATCGCGGATCGGCAGATCCACCAGCAACCGCCGCAGATGCGTATCGTTCAGCGTCAACTGCCTGCGCCCGGTGTTGACCTTGCAGCCGTGATACTTCTCCAGCGCGCGGATGTCCTGCACCTGCCGGTTGCTCTGCGGGTCAAGCGCGACGGATTTTCCGAAGCAATCGCTATTGTCGAAAACGCTTTGGCCCAGCACCGTTCCAAAACAATAGCCGGCACGGTCCATGATCAGATTTCGCGTGAACCACAGATCATCGCAGCCGTCCTGTGCAAACGCGGGCAAGGGCAGCAGCGTTAACAGTAGTGTGAGATAGCGGATGGGCATGGCAGGCTCCTGTTGATCGCGGCGACGGTCCGATAAGCCTGCCATGGATCCTCAGCTGAGGAAAGATTTTGCCTTCATCGTGTCGGCGATGGGCGCACCAAGGCGGCTGAGGATGGTAGGCGCCAGCTGGCGCTGGTCGATCACCACATCTTCCGCCGGGCCTTCGGCCGGGCCGAAATAATACAGCGCGGTTTCCTGTTGCAGGGCGCTGCGCCCGCCATGGTGGCCGCGATCATCCTGCCCGTGATCGGCGGTGACGATGATCTCATAGCCCATTTCGCGCCATTTGAAGATAAACGGCGCCAGCATCTCATCCATGACGAAACAGGCGTGGTCCATTTGCTGGCAATCGTGGAAAAACCGGTGCCCCATGCTGTCCAGCGTGCAGGTGTGCAGCATTCCGTAGTTCAGCCCGAACCGCAGGCAGAGGTTTGTCAGCGTGCCAAACAGATCGACGTCCGACGGGGTCATCTGGTTGTCCAGCCCGTAGCCGGTCATCGAATGGAACCGCCCGTGATTGATCGTGGCGCTGTCCGGTTCGTCATATTCAACGTCGCGCACGGGGTCATAGGGGTGGCGGTTGAAGAAGGAGGACCAGAAACTATGCGCCACCGCACCGGTTACGCCGCCGCCCTCGCGAACCTGGCTGAACACATCCTTGTGGCCCAAGCGGAAGACATTGCCATTGCCGGTGCAGCCATGTTCGGCGGGGGCAACACCTGTGTGGATCGAGGCATAGCAGCTGGCGGAGATCGAGGGCAGCACCGAACGGTGTTTCCAGACCCGCGCTTCGCCGCTGTAGACCCAGCCTTCCAGATTGCCAAACAGCCGACGGAAGTTGCGCCACGGCACCCCGTCCAAGATGATAAGGAGAAGTTTGTTGTCCATCGCAGAACCCAAGGTCTTGTAAAGGTGAGTTAAAAAGGCGGCCGTGAGGAGTGTTCCTGCGGCCGCCTTTGAGTGCGTCCCGCCGCAGTTGCCTGCGACGGGGGGATATCAGGTGCTGGGCTGCTAGTTGCCCGCACTTTCCATCTTGCGGTTGGCGATGACCTCTTCCAGCCACCCGAGCCGCATTTCCGGCACCGAGCTGAGCAGCAGATCGGTGTAATCGTCAAAGGGGGGCGACAGCACTTCGGTCTTGCCGCCATAGCGCTGGACGCGGCCCTGATACATCACCGCGATATTATCCGAAATCGCCCGCACCGTGGCGAGATCGTGGGTGATGAACAGATAGGCGACATTCTCGATCTTTTGCAGTTCCAGCAACAGCTTCAGAATGCCGTCGGCCACCAGTGGATCCAGCGCCGAGGTGACCTCGTCGCAGATGATCATCTTGGGCTTCGCCGCCAGCGCTCGTGCAATACACACCCGCTGTTTCTGTCCGCCCGACAGCTCCGCCGGGTAACGGTCGATGAAGCTTTCGCCCAGCTCGATCTCATCCAGCAGTTCGATGATGCGCTTGCGCTTTTCGGCGCCCTTCATGCCAAAGTAGAACTCCAGCGGACGGCCGATGATCGTACCGACGGTCTGGCGCGGATTCATCGCCACATCCGCCATCTGATAGATCATCTGCAATTCGCGCAGATCCTCGCGGGTGCGTCCCGCCAGATCGGAGGACAGCCGACGCCCGGCAAACTCGATATCACCCTCGCGCGGTGGCAATAGCCCGGTGATCACCCGTGCCAGTGTCGATTTACCAGAGCCGGATTCTCCGACCACGGCCAGCGTCTGACCGGGGTGCAGGTCGACGTTCACATTATGCAGCACATCGAATTTGGTGCCCTGGTAGCGCGCGGTGATATTGCGCACGCTCAGCACCGGCTCCGAGGTCGGGGCCTTTTCCTCATGGGTGATGGAGCGCACCGAGACCAGCGCCTGTGTGTACTCCTCCTGCGGGGCGTTGATGATCTGATCGACGGGGCCGTATTCCACCATATTGCCGTGGCGCAGCACCATGATGTCGTCGCTCACCTGTGCCACCACCGCAAGGTCATGGGTGATATAGAGTGCAGCCACACCCGTGTCGCGGATGGCTTCCTTGATCGCCATCAGCACCTCGATCTGGGTCGTCACATCCAGCGCCGTTGTCGGCTCGTCAAAGACCACCAGATCCGGCTCCGGGCAGAGCGCCAGCGCCGTCATGCAGCGTTGCAGCTGACCGCCGGAGACCTGATGCGGATAGCGCTCGCCGATATTGTCGGGATCGGGCAGACCCAGCTTGGCAAAAAGCGCGCGGGCGCGGGCTTCGGCCTCTTTCTTGGAGAACTTGCCCTGTTCAACCGCCGCTTCGATCACCTGTTCCATGATCTTCTTGGCCGGGTTGAACGAGGCCGCCGCCGATTGCGAGACATAGGTGACCTCGCCGCCGCGCAGGCGACGGATATCGCGCAGTTTGGATTGCAGGATATCGCGGCCATTCACCCAGACCTCGCCGCCGGTGATCTTCACACCGCCCCGGCCATAGGCCATGGAGGCCAGCCCGATGGTGGATTTTCCGGCGCCGGATTCGCCGATCAGCCCCAGCACCTTGCCCGGTTGCAGATCAAAGCTGACACCATGCACGATTTCGATGTCATGGGGCTTTTCCCCCGGCGGGTAGACAGTTGCGCCGATCTTGAGATTGCGCACTTTCATAAGAGGTTCGCTCATCCGCGGCCTCCTTTCAGCGAGGTTGTGCGGTTCAGGACCCAGTCCGCGACAAGGTTGACCGAGATCGCAAGGGTGGCGATGGCGATGGCAGGCAGCAGTGCCGCCGGAATGCCATAGACGATGCCTTCCTTGTTTTCTTTCACGATCCCGCCCCAGTCGGCTTCTGGCGGTTGCACGCCAAGGCCGAGGAAAGAGAGCGTCGAGACAAACAGCACCATGAAGATGAACCGCAGGCCCATTTCGGCCACCAGCGGTGACAGCGCGTTGGGCAGGATTTCGCGGAAGATGATCCAGGCGGTTTTCTCCCCTCGCAGACGCGCGGCTTCGACGTAGTCCATCACCTCGATATCCACCGCAACCGCACGGGCAAGACGATAGACGCGGGTGGAGTCCAGCAGACCCATGACCACGATCAGAACCGGCACGGTCACCGGCATCACCGACAGCACCACAAGGGCAAAGATCAGCGTCGGGATCGACATCACCAGATCGACCAGCCGCGACATCACCTGATCCACCCAGCCACCGGCAACGGCGGCAAAGAAGCCCAGCACCGATCCGGTGACAAAGGACAGGATGGTGGCCGCAGTGGCGATGAAGATGGTGGTGCGTCCGCCATAGATCATCCGGCTGAGAAGATCACGGCCGATATTGTCGGTGCCAAGGAGATGCTCAGCCGAGCGCGGCTCCCAGACGTCACCGACGATTTCAGCCATCCCATAGGGGGCCAGCAGCGGTGCAAAGATCGCCATCAGGAAGTAGAGGGCCGTGAAGAACAGCCCAATCATTGCAGAGATAGGGATATTCTTCATTTCGGATGCCTCAGACGCGGGTTCGACAGGATCGCCACGATGTCGGCAATCATGTTCAGCACGATGTAGACGGCGGCAAAGATCAGACCGCAGGCCTGCACCACCGGGACGTCACGCTTGGACACGTGGTCGACCAGATACTGGCCCATGCCGGGGTAGACAAACACCACCTCGATCACCACGACGCCGACCACCAGATAGGCGAGGTTCAGCATCACCACATTCACGATCGGTGCGATGGCATTGGGAAAGGCGTGACGGGCAATCACGTTGAAGGTGCTCAGCCCCTTCAGCTCCGCCGTCTCGATATAGGCCGATTGCATCACATTGAGGATCGCCGCCCGCGTCATGCGCATCATATGCGCCAGAACCACCAGTGTCAGCACCGCGACGGGCAGGGCAATGGCGTTCAGTTTTTCCAGCAGGCTCATGGATTCATTGATCATTGCGACCGAGCTGAACCAGCCCATCTGCACCGCAACGAAATAGATCAGCAGATAGCCAATCAGAAATTCCGGGATCGAGATCGAGGCCAATGTCACGGCCGAGATCAGTTTGTCAGGCCAGCGATCGCGGTAACGTACCGCCAGAAGGCCCAGGAAGATCGCCAAGGGAACCGAGATCACGGCAGCCCAGAACGCCAGGAACAGCGTGTTGCCAAGACGGCGGCCAATGCTGGTTGCAATGTCCTGACCATTGGTCAGGGCGGTGCCCAGATCACCTTGCAGGGCGCCGAACAGCCAGTCGAAATAGCGCAGAACAGCCGGTTCATTCAGCCCCAGTTCCTCGCGCAGGTTGGCAAGTGCCTCGGGCGTGGCCGACTGACCCAGAATGGACTGCGCCACATCGCCGGGCAGGATCAAGGTGCCCATGAAGATGAGCACGGATGCGGCGATCAAGAGAATTAGTCCCAGCGCGAGGCGCTGGGACACAAGTTTCACGACGGGGTGCATGGCATGGACCTCTATCAGGCCAACCAGCACTTATGCGACCATTTGCCGGCCATGGTGTCGCCGGTGGAATCCACCACCCAACCCTGAACCTTGCTGCTGGTCGCTTCGATGAAGTCGTTGAACATCGGGCAGATCAGACCGCCTTCGTCCCGCACCATCATGCCCATCTGGCTGTAGAGCGCCTTGCGCTTTGCTTCGTCCAGCTCGCCGCGGGCGGCAAACAACAGCTGGTCAAAGTCTTCGCGCTTGAAGCGGGTGTCGTTCCAGTCTGCGGTCGACAGATAAGCGGTCGAATACATCTGATCCTGCACCGGACGGCCACCCCAGTAGGAGGCACAGAACGGCTGGGCGTTCCAGACTTCGGACCAGTAACCATCACCGGGCTCGCGCTTCAGTTCCAGCGGGATACCGGCGGCATTGGCCGACTGCTGGAACAGCTGGGCTGCATCCAATGCACCCGGGAAGGCAACATCCGACACCCGCAGGGTGATCGGGCTGCCATCATGGCCGGATTTCTTGTAGTGCTCTGCCGCTTTGGCCGGATCAAACGGGCGCTGCGGGATGCTGTCATCAAACAGCGGATAGGCGGAGTTGATCGGCATGTCGTTACCGACGGAGCCATAGCCGCGCAGAACCTTATCGACCATTTCCTCACGGTTGATGGCATATTTAAGCGCCAGGCGCAGCTCGTTGTTGTCAAACGGCGCGGTGTCGCAATGCATGATGAACACATAGTGGCCCGGACCGGCTGCGTTGCGCACGGTCAGGTTCGGTGCACGGTCGAGGAGACCTGCAACCTTGGGCTCAACACGGTTGGCGATATGCACCTGACCCGATTGCAGCGCCGCCATACGGGCGGTGGCGTCGTTGATTACCACGATTTCGACTTCATCGACATGGCCGCGGGTGTCATCCCAGTAGTTGGGGTTTTTCTTCCACATATGGCGCACGCCCGGCTCATCGGCGACCAGCATATAGGCACCGGAACCGATGCCCGCTGCCGGGTTGTCAAAGCCGCCATCAGGCTGGATCATCAGGTGATAATCGGCCATCAGATAGGGCAGGTCGGCGTTCGGCGTGGTCAGCGAGACGACGAAGTTGTCGCCATCGGCCTTCATGCTTTCGATGCCGCGCATAATGCCGAGCGCACCCGATTTACTGTCCTCGTTGGAGTGGCGCTCCATGGTGCGCATCACGTCCTCGGCCGTCACCGCCTTGCCGTTGTGGAATTCAACGCCCTTGCGGATCTTGAATGTCCAGGTCTTGGCGTCTGCACTGGCTTCGACGCTTTCGGCGAGACGGTTTTCGATGCCGCCTTCGGGCGTCACGTTCACCAGCGTTTCACCGAACTGATAAAGATTGTGGTAGGGCACCTGGCTTGCGGCCACGGCGGGATCGAGCGAGTCGGTGCTGCCGCCGCCGATGGAGCCGAGCTTCAGCGTGCCCCCTTTGACCGGGCCTGCGGCCTCGACGGCGCGGGCAAACAGGCTGCCTGCTACTGCGGCGCTGATGCCGAGTGCGGCGGTTTTGCCCATGAATTCACGCCGGGTCATTTTCCCGGAGGTGACGCTTTGCGTCATGAAATCAATCTGGTCTTTCATTGCGGACTCCCTGTCGTATCTAGACGCTGAACACGTCATTTCTTGAATTGTCATTCAAGGTTTGCGCATTTGCTGCGACCTCGCAACCCTTATTAGCGTGCTTTCTGGCGCAGGCGGGGATGGCGAAGGCATAAAGAGACGGTGATCCCGTCGTCTTTTGGAACTGGTATGTCGTATTTGGTAAGAAGTGAATGGCTGGTGGGACAATATGTGGAAAAAACCAATGCACTCGCGATGCCAATTATTATCGCCGCCGCACCCCCTATTTCGCCAATGGATGGTGGACCCCGCCTGATTTTCGGCCAAAACGGGTGATCCGTGCCGGTTTTGCGACAGGCCGCAGCTGCGGGCGCGATGGCCGATCTGGCGCATTTTCGCGATTTCGGATGCTTGCTTTGGCACCAATGGGCGCGTCAGGACATGACGGAAAACGACATCCGCAACCTATCCGCAATCGCCCGCAGAAAAGCGCAGTTCACCAGTCCGCGCTGTCCATCCAGATGGTCACCGGACCGGAGTTGATCAGCGCAACCTGCATATCGGCCCCAAAGGACCCGCGCGCCACAGGCACCTCAAGCGCCGCCAGCTGATCGGCAAACCGGGTGTAAAGCGCGCGGCCCAGATCCGGCGCGGCGGCATTGGAGAAGCCGGGCCGGTTGCCACGGCGGGTATCGGCGGCCAGCGTAAACTGGCTGACAACCAGCGCGCCGCCGCCGATGTCCTTTACCGAGCGGTTCATCTTGCCCGCCTCATCGCGGAAAATCCGCAGCTTGCTGATCTTGGCCGCCATCTGATCCGCTTCGGCCGCGCTGTCCCCCGCCATCGCGCAGATCAGGATCAGCAGGCCTTCACCGATTTCACCGATGATATCGCCGTCGACGGTGACAGACGCCTCGGACACTCGCTGGATCAGGGCACGCATGGATTATCCTACTCAGTGATATGCGGCGTCAGTCGCGCCAGGTGGTGAAGTCGTGCAGTTCAGCACGTTCAGTGCGGAACTGGTTGGCCGGATGGTCGGGATCGGCATAGCCGAAAGACAGCGCACAAAGGATATTTCGATCCTCCGGTATGTCGCAGAGCTGATGCAGCATCGGCGCATAGGTGGCAACAGCGGCCTGCGCGATGCTGGCAACGCCCGCTGCGGTTGCGGCCAGCGTGAACCCGGTGACAAAGCCACCGCAATCCAGCGCACCATAGGGGCCAAGCTCCTTGGGGCTGGTCAGGATCGCGCAATGGGGGGCGTCAAAAAGCGTAAAGTTGCGCATCATCTGCCGGTGAGAGGCGGCGCGATCGCCGCGTTCAACACCAACCGCCTCATAAAGCGCCCAGCCGCAGGCCTGTCGCCGCGCCTTGTAGTCGCCACTGTAACGCTCGGGAAAGGGGAGGTCGGGGGCAACAGGATCCTTTGCGACCGCCTCCGCCAGGGCCACCCGCAGCGCATCCGTCGCCGCGCCGCTGAACAGCGTCACCTGCCAGGGCTGGGCATTGCACCAGGAGGGCACTTTCTGGGCGCACCGCAGGATATCCTCGATAATCGCACGGGGTACCGGATCGGGGCGAAAGCCGCGACAGCTGTGACGGCGGCTGAACAGCGCATCAAGCGCAGGAAGGGTGGTCATGGCGGATCCTTATGTCGGCTTCGGGGGGCTCGTGGTCTCGGCGCGGAATGTCAGCGTGATCCGAAATAGGCCACGGCAGCGCCGATCAGCAGTGCCAGAGCAACGGCGGCGGCAATTTTCCACACCGAATAGGGGCGTTCTCCCTGTACCCGACCGGATTGCCCGTTGACCACAAAACGATAAGTCTTGCCCCGATATTTGTAAGCGGCCAGCCAGACCGGCAGCAGCACATGTTTGAAGGTGATATCGGAAAAATCGCTGTCGATATGTTCGATCCGTTGCCGATCCCCGCCAATGTCAAAACGCACGTCGCGTTCGATGACCCGGCGCATCCGCGCAGTCGCCTCGCCGTAGCCATCGGCCAGTTCCACCGCATAGGCCTCGGCCCGGAACCCGGCCAGATACTGCGGCTGGTAAGGCTCCAGCGCCGACAGGTCCCAGGGCTCCAGCGCATCGGTGTTCTTTTTCGGCAGGCTCTTGGAGGCGAGCACCAGCACATCGTCAAAGAACCGCTGCACCCGCCCCGAGACCGGCCGCCAGCGTATCTTCGGCACCTGCCGCGACTGGCGCTTGCCGTCGACCATCACGGTTTCGGTGACATAATAGACGGTGCCGCGCTGGCCGCGATACTGTGAGCGGGTGTCGGCGTCGAAGGTCCAGTAGGGGACATAGATGCCGTCCATGCGTCGGCCTTTGCGGGCATATTGTTGCAGGCCGCTCGGCGCAAACCACAGCTGGCCCAGCCAGTCCGACATCGCCTTATGGGCGCTGCGCTCATCAAAGGCGAAGGGCAGCACGCCCTTGGGCTTGATATGACGGTGGATCCCGGTGTCTGTGACCATCGGCGTGGCGCAAAACGGACATTCCCCCGCATGGTCCTTTGGGTCAAATTCCACCTGCGCGGCGCAGTTCGGACAGCGCAACACGCGGGTTTCTTCCATGTCGGCCTCGGCCAGACCCGAGGAGAGCGCCGTCTCGAAATCCAGCTCCCGCAGGCTGCCACCCCGCCACGGGCCGGATCGGATCGCTTCCCGGTGGCCGCAATGATCGCAGGTCAGCGTGCCGTTTTCAGGATCATAGCGATAATCCGCGCCGCATTGCTCGCAGGGGAACCGATGTTCCTCAAGCGGTGCCTGCGTCTCGGCGCTGGCGGAGCTCTCGGCAGGCGACAGGCCGGAGGGCGGCGGCGGTGGGGGCTGGGTCACGTGGGGAAGCCTCAAAGATATCTATGCAGCAGTTTCGGCACCATGATGCGCAGGGCGTTGTCTTTCAACAGGAAATGGCGCCACAGATGGAACAGCCCATGCAGGACGATGACAATGAGCAGCGCATCAAAGGCAAGTTCATGCAGCTCTTCAGCCAGCTCATGCAGGGTGCGGCTGCCTGCGGCCGGATTGATCGGCAACACCCCAAAAGCGCGGATCGCAAAGGGAGCCAACACCCCGGCCAGCGCTCCGGTTGCGACCATGACCGGCAGGCCGATCTGCAAGACACGGTGGTTCAACCCGTGGAACCGTCTGGCCCAGCCCGGCAGCTTGGGACCGGCGCGCCCGACCAGCCCTTTGCGCAGATAGACAAGCGTCCAGATCAGCACGACCACGGCAAGGAGCAGGCCAACGCCCGCGTGGGTGGCCAGCGCCAGCCCCGGATCGGCGCGGTTCTCCTCCGGTTCCACGAGAAAGAAATAGAGGATCAATCCAAGGCTCAGCCAGTGGAGCCATTTGAGCGCGCTGCGTCGGGTCATATGCAGAAGGTCCTTCGTGGCACAAGGGCTGCGGTCGGTCCTGAGAAAGGGCGCCGATGATCGCAGCGCCCTCGGGATTGTGTGATGTCAGCCAGCCGGCGGTGCGGGCGGCGGTGGCGGAGGCGGCGGTGGCATGATGGTGAACAGCTGCGCCAGTTCGATGACATCGCCTGCCGCCTTCCAGCCGTCCTGACCGGGTGTCCAGACCAGGCTGTCCCGGCGCAATCCGCCCTCCTGTGCCATTCGCCCCAGTCGGGCCTTGGAATAGGGGCCGGTGGTCTGACCGTTCTCGGCAATGTGCCAGACATGTTCCACCGGTGGAGGCGGCGGCGCCACCGGCGCGGCGGCCTGCGGTGCAGCGGGTGCGGGCCGCGCGCCCCAGGGACCGCTGGTCTGACCCGCTGCATGAGCGGCGGCACCCGGCTGCGCCATCTGCGCCATCTGCTGGGCCATTGCCATGCCCATCCCCATGCCCATTCCGGCCCCCATGCCGCTATTGGGCGCCTGGGCGGCGGCGGTCATCGCCTCGGCGGCGGAGAACTGCGTATAGCGGCCAAGATCACCGACGATTCCCATCTGTGTGCGCTTGTCCAGCGCCTGTTCGACCGCGGCGGGCAGCGAGATATTCTCGATATAGAGCTCGGGGATCGCGATGCCGTATTCGGCCACCGTGGCGGAAATCTCAGCCGCCACCAGCTTGCCCAGATCGGCGGTATTTGCAGCCATATCCAGAACCGGAATGCCGGAGCCTGCCAGCACCCGGCTCACCTGCTGGACGATGATATTGCGGATCTGGAAGGAGATTTCATCCATGGTGAACTCACCATCGGTGCCGACGATCTCACTCAGGAACCGGGCCGGGTCCACCACCCGGATGCTATAGGTGCCAAAGGCGCGCAGACGGACCGGCCCGAACTCCGGGTCGCGCGCCATGATCGGGTTCTTGGTGCCCCACTTCAGATCATTGAACCGGGTGGTGTCGACAAAGTAGATCTCGGATTTGAACGGCGACTGAAAGCCGTGATCCCAATGTTGCAGGGTGGTCATGATCGGCATGTTGTTGGTCTCCAGCATGTAGAGACCGGGGGTGAAGACATCGGCCAGCTGACCTTCATGCACAAAAACCGCCGCCTGACCTTCGCGCACCGTCAGCTTGGCGCCGTATTTGATCGCGTGGCCTTCGCGCTCGAACCGCCAGACCAGCGTGTCATTGGTGTCGTCGGTCCAGTGGATGACGTCGATGAACTCTCCCTTGAGAAAGTCGAAAATACCCATTGTCTTCATCCTCTTTCGGCGATGCCGGGGCATCGGGGTCGGCAAATGCGGAGCCGCTACTGCGGCTCTCCCATGATATCATATGCGATGGCTTGCACGATGGGCCGCGCCTCATCGGCGGACATGCCGGTGCGCAGGCGTGGATCGTACAGGATTTTCAGGAGTTTCTCATCCTGGCTGGTCAGCAGCGCAAATTCGTCGTCATCGTTGAAGATCGAGGGGCGCGCCTGCGGGCTGTCGTTGCGCAGGCCAAGGCCCTGGGCAACTTCCTCGTGGATACAGCTGCGCCGCGCCAGATCCGGGTGCTCGGCGCGGATAAGCGCGACCCCGCGCATATAGGACGATGGATCCGCCTGCAGCCCCCCGGCGCGCACCAGACAATAGTAGCTCTGCGGCGGGTTGGCAAAAACCTCTAGGTCGGCGTCGCTGATCGACGGCAGGATCTCCCGCACGCGGCCGGCGACATAGGCGCTGTCGTCGGCGCCTGCAAAAATCACGTTGAAATTGGCGCGCGCACGGCTGGTGGTGGTGCTGATCGGATGGCCGGTGATCCGGGCCAGACGGGCGGCATAGGCATCAAGGGTGGCGCGATCCGTCTGCTGCTGTTCAGCGCTGACCGAGGGGCCAAAATCGGCCCGCAGACGCACCGGCCCGTCCCAGCGCCCAAGCGCGCCGGAGGTGCGCAGATTGCTGCTGCCATATTCGTCGTAAAAGGCGATCTGCTCAAAATTCCGGCGCAGATCATCGGCGTCATAGGGCGTCTCCGGCCCGCCCCCATCGGTCCGCAGCAGCCCGCGTGTCAGCAGGTCCTGCTGGAGGGCGCTATAGTAGCGGGCCAGCCGCTGGCTCTCGGCGGAGGGCGGCTTGGGCTGCGGGGCGAGATTGGCCGGGCGTGTCGGCGGCACCAGCGAGGTGCGCTGAGCGAGGGGATCGCATCCCATCAGGAACGCAGTCCCGGCCAGCGCGCCGACAAGCACCGGCACCAGCCGTCGCCTTCGGGCGCGCTGCGATATCGGCGCGGCTGCGGTCATGCGGTGCCGGGAACCGCCGTGGCGGCGGTATCGCCGACCCCGTCGCGCCGCGCCTTTGCCGAGGCCAGCGTGTCGCGCAGCTCCGCTTCCATCTTCTTCAGCTCCGCCTCGGCGGCGGCGCGCTTGGCCTTGCCCTCATCGGCGATCTGAAGGCTTTCCTGAATGGTGCCGATCAGATCCGCATTTGCCTGTTTCACCGCTTCGATATCAAAGACACCGCGCTCCATCTCCTGTCGGATCATCTTGTTGCTTTCGCGCAGATTGGCCGCGTTGGAGGTCAGCAGCTCATTGGTGAGGTCATTGGCATCGCGCACCGCCGCCGCCGCCTCGGCAGAGCGCTGGATGGTAACAGCCTGTGCCAGCTGGGTCTCCCAGAGCGGCACGGTATTGACCAGCGTCGAATTGATCTTGGTCACCAGCGATTTGTCATTCTCCTGCACCAGCCGGATCGACGGCAGCGACTGCATCGTCACCTGGCGCGTGAGCTTCAGATCATGCACCCGACGTTCCAGATCGTCGCGGGCCGCGCGCATGTCACGCAGCTCCTGCGCGCGCATCACCTGATCGGCCTCCGGTGCGGCGGCCACTGCCGCCTCCAGCGCCGGGATTTCCTTGCTGTCCAGTTCGGCCAGCTTGGCCTCACCTGCTGCAATATAAAGCGCCAGTTCGTCATAGAAGCTCAGCGTCTTGGCATAAAGCAGATCCAGAGACTTGATGTCTTTCAGCAGCTGATGCTCATGGCCAAGCAGATTGTCGGTGATGCGGTCGATCTGGCCCTGCACATCCTCAAACCGCGCGGTGAACTTCGCAAAGGGCGCAGCGCGACCCAGCAGCCGCTCCCAGAAACTGCGCTTGCGGCGCACATCCAGTTCGGACACCGAAAAGCCCCGGATCGTGGTGACGATATTGCGCAGCGAATCGCCGGCAGGACCGACATCCTTGTTGCGCACATCGGTTAGCATGGCCTGGCTGATCTGTTGCAATTCAGCCTGCGCACCGGAGCCGAAGTTGATGATCGAGTTGCTGTCGGACATGTCGATCTGCGCCATGCGCGACTGGATGTCTGCACTGGTGGCGGCGTCGGCCTGATCCAGCGACTGGATTTCGGCCGTCGGTTCCGGCAGTGTGATCGCGGTGATTTCGGAGATCAGCTGAGCCTCCTGGGCGGCTTTCGTCTGGGTCGTCTTGGACATGTCGAAGTTCCTTATGGCTGTGTCAGCGGGGGTCCAGGTGAACGCCCTCGCGCTGCAAACGGTCCCGCAGCACGTCGATTTCAACGGTCAGATCGGTGCGGTCCTCCAGCAGCATCTTGCGGGTGCGGGCGGCAAAGTTTTCCTCAAGGTCGCGCAGCAGCGCCAGATAATCCTCGCGCGACCGGGGGTCGCCACTGCGCGTATAGATATCGGCAAACTTGATCGTGGCGTCGCGCGCGCCCATCAGATAGACGGTCAGATAGCGCCGCGCGCCGGTCAGGTCGCGGGGGTCTTCCTCAACCGTGCGGAAGAGATCGCGCGCCACCTCCTGAAAGGCCTCAACCCGCTGTTCGACCTCGCGGTCACGGGCGCGCAGAGCAGCATCCTTCATGGCCGAGAGATAGGTTTCCGCCTCTTCGACGACACGGGCGACCCGGTCGCGCTGGAAATCGTCGATGCCCTCGGCGCCCTTGTCGCGCAGGGGATCAAGCCCAAAGGCCGCCAGATGCAGGCCGCTCGCCGCTGCGGCATAGATCAGCGCCGTCAGCGCGCCGGGGTCCTGCCGCCAGGCGGCAAACAGCGCGCCGACACCGCAGAGCAGCGCGGCGAGGATCTTGCGGGGGAGGGCAGGGCGACGGGCGACCTTGCGATCGTCATAAGCGGCCTCGGCCCTCAGCCCGTCGCGCAGCAGATAGGCCGATCCGGCCCATGTCGCGGCCGCAAGCAGCCCAAAGGCGAGACCCGCAGCCCCCGAAAAAACGGACATCAGCGCGACCAGACCGGCAGGCAGCGCCATCAGATTGGCGCGTGCTCCGACCGGATCGACGCGGGCATTGCGATAGCTGCCAGAACTGGAGCCCGCGCCGCCCGACGCCGGTTCATCGGCGGCTTTCCGCTCTTGTTCGTCGGGACTGTATTTGCCGCCAAAACGCCGCGCCATGCGATCAGCCTCCGACCAGCCAGCCGGTTGCCAGACCGATCATCAGGATCAGCAAGGCCACAAAGGCGAGTTTCTGCACGTTTATTCCCCCGAGATGAGCGCTCCAAGCAATTGGAAACTTAGGATATGCAGCGCCATCTTGCTAGGGGGAAGTCTCAGGCCTTCGCCGCAGGACCGTCTTTGGCGGTGGCTCAGCGCCGGGGCGGTTTGCCGCCACCGCGTGGGGCTGAACTGCGACCCGCATCACGGCCAGCTCCGCCGCCTGCGGGTTTGCCGCCGAATTTTCCGGTCGGTTTGCCTGTCGGCTTGCCAGTCGGCTTTCCGGTCGGTCTGCCGCCCGGCGTCTCCGTGCTGCGACCCGCCGGTTTTCCGCCGGGCTTTCCGGCGAACCGGTCAGCGGGTTTGCCCTTGCCTGAAAATTTGCCGCCGGACGCGCCGCCAGGACCGGACCGGCCGGCGGGCCGGGCGCCTGAACGCTCTGCGGATTTGTCGCCAGAGCGGTCCGAGCCTGCAAATGAACGGCCCGCCGGTTTTCCGGCAGGTTTTCCGGCAGGTTTTCCGACGGGCTTGCCGCCTGGTTTTGTCGCTGGTCTTGCGCCGGCTTTCGTCGCTGGCTTGCCCGCCGGTTTCGCGGCACCGGGGCGCTGTCGTACCGGGCGGCCTGGGCGCTTGGGCTTGTCGTCTTCCTCGGTCTCGGGACCGGTCAGACCCAGCTGATCGCGCACCACACGCGGACGCAGCTCCTCGACTTCGCCTGGCTTCAGATTGCCCAGCTGGAACGGCCCATACGACAGGCGCAGCAGGCGGTTCACGGTGAACCCGATATCCTCAATGGCGCGGCGGATCTCCCGGTTCTTGCCTTCGCGCAGGCCAATGGTCAGCCAGGCGTTTGCGCCCTGCTGACGATCCAGCGCGACGGTCATCGGCTGAAATCTCTCTCCCTCGATCACGAGCCCCTGACGCAGCGGTTCAAAATCGCTGTCCTTCGGTCGGCCGTTGATCCGCACCCGGTAGCGGCGCAGCCAGCCGGTCGACGGCAGCTCCAGCTGCCGCTTGATGCCGCCGTCATTGGTTAGCAGCAGCAGCCCCTCGGAGTTGAGGTCAAGCCTGCCGACCGTCATCACACGGGGCATGTCCTCGGGCAGCTCATCAAAGATGGTCCGGCGGTCCAGCTCGTCGCTGGTGGTGGTCACCAGCCCCGCTGGTTTGTGATACATCCACAGGCGCGGCGGCTCCGGATCCTGCATCGGCATGCCATCCACCACGATCCGGTCCTTGCCCAACACCACATTCAGCGCCGGGCTGTCGATGACCTTGCCGTTCACGGCGATACGCCCTTCGGCGATCATCTTTTCGGCCTCGCGCCGCGATGCAACACCGGCGCGCGACAGCACCTTTGCGATGCGGTCGCCGTCCGGGCTCTCGCCGGTTGCGGAGGGGGCGGTCGGTTTCTTGCTGGCGCGGGCTGGTTTCGCCGCTGCGGGGCGCTGGCCCTTGGGGGAGGATGGTGTTTTGCTCATACCTGAGGCCATAGATCATTCCGCGCGGTTGCGAAAGCTCCCATTCTGGGGCAGGGAGAGCTATGCCGTTTCGTTCTCATATGGATATTGCGCTTGCCGAGGCGCGCGCAGCCGCCGCGCGCGGCGAGGTGCCGGTGGGCGCCGTGCTGATCGCGCCGGATGGCCGTGTCGTGGCACAGGCGGGCAATCGCACCCGTGAACTGAACGACCCCACCGCCCATGCCGAGGTGCTGGTGATCCGTGCGGCCTGCGCCGCCGCCGGGTCCGAGCGGCTGACCGGTCACGACCTTTACGTGACGCTGGAACCCTGCGCGATGTGCGCGGCGGCGATTGCTGCCGCCCGCATCGGGCGTGTTTACTACGGGGCGTCCGATCCGAAATCCGGTGGCGTCGCCCATGGTGCCTGCGTGTTCTCGCACCCGCAGGCTCATCACGCGCCCGAGGTTTACGATGGCATTAGCGCAGAGCCGGCCGAAACCCTGCTGAAGGAGTTCTTTGCGGCGCGTCGCGCCGGGGACGGTTGACCGCGCTGATTTCCTGCCCGTAGCGTGGCGGCGCGGCGGGCCAGCAGATGAGCGGCCTGCACTGCCGAAATGGGGGGGGCGAGTGATGAGCAAGGAATATCTGGCAGATGACGGGCAGCTGCGCTGTGGCTGGGCTGGATCCGCGCCCGAGTTTCTGGCCTATCACGATCAGGAATGGGGCTATCCGGTGGCAGATGATCGCCGCCTGTTTGAAAAGATCTGTCTGGAGAGCTTTCAATCCGGCCTGAGCTGGCGGACCATTCTGGCCAAGCGGGAGAACTTCCGCGCCGCCTTCCATGGTTTTGACTGGGACCGCGTGGCGGAATTTGGCCCGGCAGATGTGGAGCGCCTGTTGCAGGATGCAGGCATTGTCCGCCATCGCGGCAAGGTCGAGGCGGTGATCAACAATGCCCGGCGCGCGCAGGAGCTGGTCAGGCAGGAGGGCTCGCTGGCGGCGTTTTTCTGGCGGTTTGAACCCGGTCCCGATGCGCAGGTGCCGCCGCAGACGGCCTCTATCACGCCGCAGTCCATCGCGCTGTCAAAAGAGCTGAAGAAACGGGGCTGGAAATTTGTCGGCCCCACCACCTGTTTTGCCTTCATGCAGGCGATGGGGCTGGTCAATGACCACGCGGAGCATTGCATCTGCCGCGCGCAGGCGGCCAGGGCGCGCGCCAGCTTTCAATCCCCGGCCTTATCCGGCGGCGAGTGATAAGGCCGCACGCGTGATCTTCGCGCTTTTGAGGTCAGCGCGCTACCAGGCTTTCGCGCGTGCCCGCGCCGCCCCGGCCGGGGCGGCGCCACGCCCAACGGGACCGGATCTGCACCGCAGGCCGGGGTCCGGGCGGGAGCCTGTCGGCTAGACGTCGATTACGTCCAGAACCTGCGGCTCGATCACCGTCACATCCGGCAGCGCCGCGGCCAGTTTCTCGGCGCTCTGCTCAAGGATCGGGAACGTGCGGTAGTGGCAGGGGATCACGGTCTTGAAGTTGAAATACCGTGTCGCCGCATAGGCCGCCTGCGCCATATCCATGGTGAAATGCCCGCCCGCGCTCAGGATGCCGATGTCGGGTTTGTAGTAATCCCCCATCCAGTCCATATCGGCCATCAACCCGGTATCGCCCGAGATATAGAGCGTCTTGTTTTCACTCATCAGCATGTAGCCGACTTCGCTGCCCCCGGTGCGCAGCCCGTCCTGGGTGGCAAAGGTCGAGCTGTGCGAGGCAGGCACCATCGCCAGTTGCGGCCCGTCCAGATTGACAGTTCCGCCTTTGTTGAAGCCGATGGTGGTGACCTCCTCGGTCTCGCCCCAGATGCCCATCAGGTCATATTGCCCCACAATCGGCACGTCCAGGCGTCGCGCCAGCGCCAGCACGTCGATCGCATGGTCGAAATGCGCATGGGTCAGAATGATATGGGTGGCGCCGGTGATCGCGGCGTCATGCTGGTCCTCGGCGAGCATGGGATTGCCGGTGAGCCAGGGATCGACCAGCAGAACCTGCCCTGCGGTCTCGATGCGAAAACTGCCATGGCCCAACCAGATGATCTTCATGTTCTGTCTCCCTCAATACTGTTACGATCGGCCCCGCTGGCGCATCGTCTTGGCCTAAGCCTATCGCGCTTGGTGCAAAAATCCACTCGCCCGCGCTCCGTCACGCCGATTTCACCGGGGTTTCGCGCCGCCACAGGCTTGCGGCGGCGGCGGTGCGGCGGTAAATGCGTCCTAACACGAGATGAGGGTTTCCATGTCGATTGACCAAAGCACCGCCGCAAAAGTGGCCAAACTGGCCCGTATCAAGGTCGAAGAGGACGCGCTGCCAGCACTGGCGGATGAGTTCAACACCATCCTCGGCTTTATCGAGCAGCTGAACGAGGTGGATGTTGAGGGCGTCGAACCGATGACGTCGGTGACGCCGCAGCGCCTGAAACGCCGCGTCGACGAGGTGACCGATGGCAATCAGCAGGACAAGATCCTGGCCAATGCCCCCGATGCCCGCGAAGGGTTTTTTGCAGTGCCCAAGGTGGTTGAATAAGACATGACCGAACTCAACAAACTCACCCTGTCCGAAGCCCGTGACGCATTGCGCAAGGGCGAGACCACCTCTGTCGAGCTGACCGAGGCCTGCCTCAAGGCCATCGAGGCCGCAGATGCCCTGAACGCGTTTGTGCACAAGACACCCGAAATCGCGCTGGAGCGCGCCAAGGCAGCAGATGCACGGATCAAGGCGGGCGATGCGCCCGCCATGTGCGGCCTGCCGATCGGCATCAAGGACCTGTTCTGCACCAAAGGTGTCGCCAGCCAGGCCGCCTCCGGCATTCTGGAAGGTTTCAAACCCGAATATGAATCCACCGTATCGCAGCAGCTGCAGGATGCAGGCGCTGTCATGCTGGGCAAGCTGAACATGGACGAATTCGCCATGGGCTCGTCCAATGAAACCTCCGTCTATGGTAACGCGGTCAGCCCCTGGCGGCGCGGCAATGATACTGCCGAGCTGACACCGGGCGGCTCCTCCGGCGGCTCCGCAGCGGCCGTGGCTGCGGATCTGTGCCTTGCGGCCACCGGCACCGACACTGGCGGCTCGATTCGCCAGCCGGCCGCCTTTACCGGGATCACTGGCATCAAGCCCACCTATGGGCGCTGCTCGCGCTGGGGGGTGGTGGCCTTCGCCTCCTCCCTGGATCAGGCGGGCCCGATGACCAAATCGGTGCGCGATGCAGCAATGATGCTTGAGGCGATGTGCGGCCACGACCCCAAGGACAGCACCAGCGCCGATCTGGCGGTGCCGAACTTCGAGGCGATGCTGACCGGCGATATCAAGGGCAAGAAAATCGGTATCCCGCGTGAATACCGCATGGATGGAATGCCCGGTGAAATCGAGAAACTCTGGTCCGAAGGCGCCGAGATGCTGCGTGCCGCCGGGGCCGAGATCGTCGATATCTCCCTGCCGCACACCAAATACGCCCTGCCTGCCTATTACGTGATCGCCCCGGCCGAGGCCTCCTCCAACCTCGCGCGCTATGACGGTGTGCGCTATGGCCAGCGCGCGGCGCTGGAGGCGGGCGATGGCATTACCGAAATGTACGAAAAAACCCGCGCCGCAGGCTTCGGCCATGAGGTACAGCGCCGCGTTATGGTGGGGACCTATGTTCTCTCGGCCGGTTTCTACGACGCCTATTACAACCGCGCCCGCAAGGTCCGCACCCTGATCAAGAAAGACTTCGAAGACGTCTTTGCCCAGGGCATTGACGCGATCCTGACCCCGGCGACACCTTCGGCCGCCTTTGGCCTCGGCGAAATGATCGACGCGGATCCGGTGCAGATGTATCTCAATGACGTCTTTACCGTCACCGTGAACCTCGCCGGCCTCCCCGGCATTTCGGTTCCGGCCGGTGTTGATGCGCAGGGCCTGCCGCTGGGGCTTCAGCTGATTGGCCGCCCCTGGGAAGAGGGCGATCTGCTGAATACGGCCTATGCGCTGGAAGGGGCCGCCGGTTTTGTGGCCAAGCCGGCCCAATGGTGGTAAACCCTGTCCTGATCTGAGCAGAACCAACAGGTGGTGATCATGCGTCTATTCCGGTCCATCTTGGCGACCAGCAGTCTTGTGCTGCTGGCTGCGTGCCAGCCTCCGGTGCCTGAAAGTGGCCCCGAGGCCGGATTTGGCTCCAGCCCCTTTGACCGGGCACCGGCGACAGGCACCACGATTAATGGCGATCCGCTGGTGCCGCCGGTCCGCGTCGCAGCCGCAGGCAGCAGCGACGATATTGCCCGCGAAACCGCCGCGGCCCTCGCGGCTGCACGCGGCAACTCGGGCACCGCACCGATCGAGGCCAGCCCGTCAAACCCGGCACCGGCCCTTGCAGGCAATCCGCGGATCTCCGACGAGAATGATTTCGATGCGGTCGCCTCGCGCCAAAGCATCGAAAGCGATGCCGAGCGTCTGGCCCGTCAGCGCGCCCAGTATCAGGTGGTCAGCCCCACCGCAGTGCCCGAACGCAGCGGCGACCGCGATCCCAATATCGTACGCTATGCGCTCAGCACCTCCAACCCGCGTGGGCAGCGGATCTATTCACGCTCCGGCTTCAACCTGGCGGCCCGCTCCTCGCGCAACTGCGCCGGATTTGCCTCGCCGGAACTGGCCCAGATTGCCTTTCTCGAAGCGGGCGGCCCGAAACGTGACCGCCAGGCGCTTGATCCCGATGGGGACGGCTACGCCTGCGGCTGGGATCCAGCGCCCTATCGACTTGCGGTGCAGAACTGAGGCGGCTGGCGCCTCATGACACCTCCGCCGACCTCTGCTGACACCGGGACGGATGCCATCTGGCACCCCAGTCCCAATTTCAATGCGCGCCGCCATGATCTGACGCCGCATCTGGTTGTGCTGCATTACACCGCGATGGACAGTGCCGAGGCCGCATTGGAGCGGCTCTGCGACCCGCGGTACGAGGTGTCAGCCCATTACCTGATCGCCGCTGACGGACGGCTGTGGCAGATGGTCAGGGAGGCCGACCGCGCCTGGCATGCCGGCGCCGGGGAGTGGTGCGGGCAGGAGGATATCAACTCCCGCTCGATCGGGATCGAATTGGACAACCGGGGCGATCATCCGTTTTCCGCAGCCCAGATGAACCGGCTGGAGGAGCTGCTGCGGGCTGTGCTGTTGCGCTGGCGGATCCCGGCCTCCGGTGTGATCGGGCATTCCTGCATGGCGCCGGGGCGCAAATGTGACCCGGGCGCCCGCTTTGACTGGGCGCGGCTGGCCAGACAGGGGCTCACCAGCGCCGTGCCGGGTGCTGCGGCGCGGCCAGAGACCGACGTCGGGATGGACCGCTTTCGCGCTCTGGCGCGGCGGCGTGGCTTTACGGCGGATGTGGATGACGCCACCCTGCTGCAGGCGGTGCGCCTTAGATTCCGGCCATGGCAGACCGGTCCCTTGACCGACAGGGACGTCCTGCCGCTGCTGACCGATGCGTCCCGGACAGAGGCCTGAGCGAGGCTCTGCCTCGCGCTCCGGGATATTTGACGCCAGAAGATAGAGAGCGTCCCGGCATCTTCTGGCCGCAAATATCCTGGGGGTGAGCGCCGCAGGCGCGAGGGGGCAACGCCCCCGGTGCACTATCCGCTTGACCTTGGGCGCAGTAGTTTCTACCCCAACCCCTGCGCAGAGGGCCGGACGGCCGCGGGGGGCCGCAAGGCGTCGCGAGGAAAGTCCGGACTCTACAAAACAACGGTGCCGGGTAATGCCCGGGCAGAGCGATCTGACGGAGAGCGCCACAGAAAACAGACCGCCCATGTGCGCCTGCCTGTCAGGTGATCCCATGTGGGTAAGGGTGAAACGGTGGGGTAAGAGCCCACCGCGCCGCTGGCAACAGGGGTGGCACGGCAAGCCCCACCGGGAGCAATGCCAAATAGGACCCCCGCGCGGGCCGGTCGGCGTCAGCCGATACCGCCGCTAGGCATGTTTTGGCCAAGAGGGGTCGGGTTGGCAGCTGGAGGTGCGCAGCAATGTGCATCCTAGATGAATGGTCGTCGAAGGGGCCCTGGCCCTGGAACAAAATCCGGCTTACAGGCCCTCTGCGCAAAATATCCCCTCGAATCCTATTGACTCGCGGGGTGGTGCAGGTAAAAGCGCACGCTCATATAGGAATTTACCGAGAGGCCCCTGCCTTTTCGGACGCAGGAGAATACCATGGCGAAGCCGACCACAATCAAGATCCGCCTGAACTCGACCGCGGGCACGGGCCACTTCTACGTGACCAAGAAAAACGCACGCACCATGACCGAGAAAATGGTTGTGCGTAAGTACGACCCGGTCGTGCGCAAGCACGTTGAATACAAAGAAGGCAAAATCAAATAAGCCTCTTGGTGTTGCGCTGCCTCCGGCCGCGACACCGCCCCCGATATTCGGGACAGTAGATCAGAAGGGTCGCACCAGGGTGCGGCCCTTTTTCGTGTGGCCGCGCTGTTGCCTGACTGACCTGGCGCCACTGACCGGGCGCCGCTGGCCGGGCTGCCGGTCGCGCGCATTTTATGAAAATTCGGTAAATGAAAACACCGACGGTGCGCCGGATCGGCCCGAAAATGCCACATTTGGCCGTCACATATGTCTTGGGATGTGGGTGAGAGAGTGGGTCCGGGATGCAGCGCCAGAAGCGCGCGGTTTCGGAAGTTCACAGCACCACAGGTCGGCTCGGGGGAGCGACCATGACAGGAGGCGACGGTGGGGTCGCCTCCTGTTTTTCGTTGTGGTCGCAGATTAGCCGCGCCACTCGGCCATGACCATCACAGGCAGCAGGCCCATACGCTGCATCAGCGCCGCAGAGGCGATGTTGAAGGAGGCGTAAGTGGTGGCGATCACCGGAACGCCCTTGGCCGCCACAGAACGCTTCATATCGGTGATCAGCGCGGTTGCGACACCCATGCGCTGCCAGCTCTTGGCGACGGCGACATGGTGCAGCATGGCGCGGGTCTCGGCCCTGCGGACGGGGAGGGCAGGGCGCTCCTCGATGCCATAGATGACATAGCCCATGATCCGCCCCTGCGGGCTGACGGCGGCGCGGGCGGTCAGGCTTGGCTCGCTCAGCCATGTCTCAAGCCAGCGGGCCAGCGCTGCACCATCAGGATCGGCCGGGTAGCGGTCAGGCTGGTGGGTGACATGCAGCGCGTGCAGCTCTTGCAGCAGCGGGACAATGCGGTGCGCCTCTTTTGGGGCGATATCAATCAATCTCATCGGGGTCTCAAATTCGTTGCGTGACATGTCCCGGCCGCAACGGCAGCGCGGGCAAAGAAAAAGGGCGGATCGTGATGATCCGCCCCGGTCTTGGTTGGCTCTGGAAGGTGTCGCGTTATTCGCGGTTTCCAAGCAGCTGGAGCAGCATCATGAACATATTGATGAAGTCCAGATAGAGGCTCAGCGCGCCCATGATCGCGGATTTTGCCAGCCATTCCTGGTCGCCCATATGGGCGTGCTGGAGATAGTCGTTCTTGATCCGCTGGGTGTCATAGGCGGTGAGGCCCGCAAAGATCAGCACGCCGATCACCGAGATCGCAAAGGCCATTGCCGACGACGCCAGGAAAATGTTGACGATAGACGCCACGATCAGGCCGATCAGGCCCATAATCAGGAAGGCGCCCATGCCGCTGAGGTCCTTCTTGGTGGTGTAACCCACCAGCGACAGGCCCGCAAAGGCGATGGAGGTGATCAGGAACACCTGCACGATGCTTTCGCCGGTGAACACCAGGAAGATCGAGCTGATCGACAGGCCCATCACGGTGGCGAAGACGTAGAACAGCAGCTGGACGCCCGCGGCCGACATGCGGTTCGCGGCGGCGCCGATGCCAAACACAAAGGCCAGCGGGGCAAACATGATCACCCACTTCAGCGGCGAGGCGTAAAGCGCATAGCCGATGCTGGTCAGGTATTTATCGGCGCTCAGCTGGGCTGCGGCATTGGCCGGATCGGAGGTCACCGCCAGGCCGGAGATGGCCCAGGCAGCCAGAAATGTAATGAATGTGCCCACGGCCATGGTGCCGTAGACCTTGTTCATATGGGCGCGCAGGCCCGCATCGATCTCCGCAGAGCGTGCGCCCGCTGTGGACCGGATGGTGTCAAACTGTGCCATGTATCATGGTCTCCGTCTCTAAACTCCCTCGCGCAGTTTCCCTGCTGCGTGCAGAGAGCTGGCGTTCCTCGCAAATATCGGGTGAAGCGAGGCGCGGTTCAAGGCCGTAGACCGAAGTTTCGGTGGAATTATCGACAAAAAACCTGGGATGTTTGGCGAGGGCTTGCACAGAGCCAGACCAAAGTGTTCCGGAAACGGGTCCGCGCCCCCTCTGAGATCACCCTGAGGCAGTTTTCACAACTTGGGCGTGCGGTTCTGTAGGTGCTGTCTGGCGACCCTGTTGCAGGCTAACATCATGAACCCACAAAAGACGCACAAAGATTCCATCTTCACGGCATCGCCACAGGTGGCCGCCGGTCGTGCGTCGGCGACACCTCCGGTGACGGTCCCAGATAGTTCCTTGACTCCCAACCTTGATCCTGGGGCAGACTGTTGGGGGTGCAAAAGGCCCGCAGCGCGGACCTCTTTTCGTATTAGGCTTGGTGTGAGCCTTGTCGGCGCGTCGCCTTTAGCGGGTCCAGCTGCTCGGCGCGTCCCAGATCGGGCGGCGGGCCTCTGCCTGGGCTTCGGTCTTGCTGATGCCCATGTCGTCCAACGCGCTTTGATCAAGCGTGGCCAGCATCCGGCGTTCGCGCCAGATGGCGAGGCGTTGGGCAACGGTTGCGAGGAACGAGCGGCGGGGCGCGCAGGCGCAGTTGCGCAGGCTGTTGTCCATATAGGTCATGATTTTTGTCCTTTTCTGGAACTCTGATGGGGTTACGGTGTCTGATCAATTCTATTGATGTATATGGCGGAGTGTGATTGATATGGAAAACGAATGTTTATGATTTGAACCATCAAGGATTGTGATGATGCGAAACCTCGATATCACCACGCTGCGCTCGTTTGTGGCGGTTGCGGACAATGGCGGGGTGACCCGCGCGGCCGGTTTTCTGCATCTGACCCAATCGGCGGTCTCCATGCAGCTGAAGCGGCTGGAGGAGCTGTTGGGCCTGCAACTGCTGGACCGTTCTGGCCGCACCATTGCGCTGACCGCATCGGGCGAGCAGCTGCTGGCCTATGCGCGGCGGATGGTGGCGCTGAATGACGAGGTGATCGGGCGACTGACCGATCAGGCCTATGAAGGTGAAATCGTTCTTGGGGTGCCGCATGACATTGTCTACCCGGCGATCCCGCAGGTGCTACAGCGTTTCAATGCGTCGTTCCCACGGGTGAAGGTGCAGCTGATCTCCAGCTATACCCGCTCTTTGAAAGAGCAGTTTTCGCGCGGTGAATGCGATCTGATCCTGACCACCGAAACCGCCACCTCGGAAAACGGCGAAACGCTGGCCAAACGGCCGCTGTGCTGGATTGGTGCGCCCAATGGATCAGCCTGGCGGCAGCGCCCGCTGAAACTGGCCTTTGGCCGCTATTGCACCTTCCGGCCCAAGGTGGTGAGCGCGCTGGACGCCGCCGGGATCGCCTGGGAAATGGTGGTGGAGACCGATAGCGACCGCACCATCGAGGCGACGGTCAGCGCCGATCTGGCGATCCACACCATGATCGAGGGCACCGAGCCGCCGCATCTGCTACAGATCGACCACGGTGGCAGCCTGCCGGATCTGCCGATCCAGCTGATCAACCTCTATGGGGCAGAGACCTCTGGCTCGCCGATGGTGACTGAACTGGCCTTTCTGGTGCGGAAGGCCTTTCGCAACATCAGTACCCCGCTGGCGGCGGCGCAGTCCCATTGGACCGCAGCCTGACACCTGCGCCCTAACGATCGCGCCCTGCGGTTGCCCTGCACGGCGGCGGCTGCCGTCGCCTAGGCCTCTGGCCGGATCATGATCACCACCTTGCCGGTGGCTTTGCGGTTGCGCAGCAGCTCCAGCCCTGCGTCAGTCTCCTCCAGCGGCAGGCGGTGGCTGATGTGTGGGCGCAGCGAGCCGTCACGATACCAGTCGATCAGCCGCGCGATGGCGCCCCTGACCACCGCCGGGTGGCTCTTCAGGTAGCCGCCAAAGTAAAACCCGATAACGCTGAGGTTCTTCACCAGCAGGTGGTTCGCCGGGATCTGCGGCACCTCGCCGCCGGCAAAGCCGATGGGCAGCAGCCGCCCGCCCGGGTTGGTAGACCGAAAGGCCGCTTGCCAGACATCGCCGCCAATCGCCTCATAGACCACATCGGCCCCGCCCAGATCCTTGACCGCCTGCCGCAGATCCTCGTCGGCGTCGATCAGATGATCCGCGCCCGCCGCCTTGGCCACGGCCAGCTTCTCGGCTCCCCGCGCATGGGCGATCACCCGCGCGCCCAGACGTTTGCCGATTTCCACAGCCGTCAGCCCGACACCACCGGCAGCGCCGGTGACCAGCAGGGTTTCCCCCGGCTGCAACCGCGCACAGTGATCCAGCGCGACCAGTCCGGTGCCATAGGTGATCTGAAACGCAGCCGCATCGGCAAAGGACATCTCGTCGGGGATCCGCGTGACGCGATCGGCCGCAAACACCCCGGCCTCCGCCAGCCCGCCCTGACCGGAAAACACCGCCACCCGATCGCCAACCGCCAGCCCCTCCACATCAGGGCCAAGCGCCTGAATGACGCCCGCCAGTTCCAAACCGGGAATAAATGGCAGGTCCGGCGTATCCTGATATTTGCCACGGAGCAGAAGAAGATCGGCAAAGTTCAACCCACAGGCGTGTATTGCAACTGCAACTTCTCCGCTTCTCGGTGATCCCACGTCAACTTCTGCGATAGTCGGGGAAATGTCAAAACTGCTGACACTGTAGGCGCGCATATCATTTTTCCATATCTGGCATGGGGTAAGGTGATTCTGAATGGCCAAACCATGCCAGATTCGCCTTCAGATCACCTCACTATTTATGGGGAGGTGGAGAACATGTGTAAAACATGCAAAAAAGTGAAATAAAATTGGTACATGAAATCATGCGTTTGCCGCACAGGTGCTGACCCCGGCGAGAGTGAACGCTTGAATTCAACCGTTAAGGTCGTACACTCAACTCCAATGGGAGCGCCTTGTCGTTTGTCCAGAAACCCGTCGGGTTTTTTGGCAACATTGGCACCACGCGGTATTTGCCGGGTGGGCGGGGGTTTAAAAAGGCGGTTAGGGTGGCACCCAGTTTTGTAAATCTTAGGAGAAACGCATGGCTCATCCAGTGGACGTGCACGTGGGGAAACGTATCCGGCATCGCCGGTGGCTCATCGGCATGACGCAACAGCAGCTCGCAGAGCTGGTTGGTATTAAATTTCAACAGATCCAGAAATATGAAACCGGTGCAAACCGGGTCAGCGCCTCCCGGCTCTGGGATATTTCCGACGCGCTCAGCGTGCCGGTCAGCTTCTTTTTTGAAGGTCTGCAAGATGATGATGCCCCGGCATCGGACAAGGCACGCGTGCCTGACGATCTGATGGGCGACAAGGAGGCATTGGATTTGGTGCGCTCCTACTATGCGATTCCTGAAAACCAGCGCCGTCGTCTGTTCGAACTGGCGCGCGTGCTCAGCGACGCAGCCTGATTTTCCCGCCTCAAGTGGGGGCTTGGGGCTTGAAATATGCGCGGTTGAATGTCACCCCTTCGGGTATGACTTCAGCCGCGTTTTCAGATCTGGACGTTGCCCATCGGATGGCCGATGCCGCACGTCAGGCGATCCTGCCCTATTTCCGCTCAGCCGGGCTGCAATCCGACAACAAGCTGGACGAAGGTTTCGATCCCGTCACCATCGCCGACCGGGCCGCCGAACAGGCGATGCGCGCGGTGCTTTCGCAACTCAGGCCCGACGACGGCATCCTCGGCGAGGAATACGGCGAGACCCGTGGCCAGTCCGGGCGCATATGGGTGCTGGACCCGATCGACGGCACCCGTGGCTTTATCAGCGGCACCCCGACCTGGGGGGTGCTGATTGCCCTTGGCGATGCGGATGGCCCTTTCCTCGGCATCATTGATCAACCCTATATCGGTGAGCGGTTCATCGGCACGCCCGAGGGGGCCAGTCTGACCGGCCCGCTGGGGGAGGTCGCACTCAGCACCCGCAAGACATCGGATCTGTCGGCGGCCACGCTGTTCACCACCTTTCCCGAAGTCGGCAGCGCAGCGGAACGCGCCGCCTTCCAGCGGGTCGCCAGCGAAGTGCAGCTGACCCGCTACGGGATGGATTGCTACGCCTATGCGCTGCTGGCCGCCGGGCAATGTGACCTGGTGATCGAGGCCGGGCTCAACGCCTACGACATCCAGGCGCCGATCGCGGTCATCGAGGCCGCCGGTGGCGTGGTGACCAACTGGCAGGGGGAGCCTGCGCATGAGGGCGGTCAGGTCCTGGCCGCAGCCACCGCCGAGCTTCATGCCGCGGCGCTTGCCCTGATCCGCAAAACCACTTGAAACGACCTCGGGCAATCCATTAGGGTTCGGCCACGCGCCGAGTCCTTTGCCCATATTCTGTCGGCGCGCCATCACACTTCTGAACCGAAATGGGCGGCCTGACGGAGTGTGACCTGTGCCTGAAATTCTGATCGAAGATGTTGATATCGCGCTGACAATGGATGATCAGCGCCGCCAGCTGACCCATGCCGATCTGCGGATCCGCGACGGCGTGATCGCCGAGATCGGCAGCGATCTCACCACAGAGGGCGAGCGGATCAGCGGCCGGGGCTGCGTGGTGACCCCGGGCCTTGTGAACACCCATCATCATCTCTATCAGAATCTCACCCGCGCGGTGCCCGGCGCGCAGGACGCGCTGCTGTTTGGCTGGCTCAAACGGCTCTATCCGATCTGGTCGGCCTTCACCCCGGATGACATCCATGTCTCCGCCCAGCTGGGGCTGGCCGAACTGGCCTTCTCGGGCTGCACGCTCACCTCCGATCACCTCTACCTCTATCCCAATGGCACCCGGCTGGAGGACAGCATCGAGGCGGCGGGTGATATCGGTCTGCGCTTCCAGCCGACGCGCGGCGCCATGAGCATCGGCGAAAGCGCGGGCGGCCTGCCGCCGGACAGTCTGGTCGAGGAGGAACGCGCCATTCTCGACGATATGATCCGCGTCGTGGACCGGTTCCATGACCCCGCCGAAGGCTCCATGTGCCGGGTGGCGCTGGCGCCCTGTTCACCGTTTTCCGTCAGCCGCGAACTGATGCGCGACACTGCGCTTCTGGCCCGCGACAAGGGGGTGATGCTGCACACCCATCTGGCCGAAAACGACGAGGATATCGCCTATTCCATGGCGCAGTTCGGCTGCCGCCCCGGCCAATATGCCGAAGATCTGGGCTGGACCGGCCCTGACGTCTGGCATGCCCATTGCGTGAAACTGGATGCCGGGGAAATCGACCTCTTTGCCCGGACCGGAACCGGCGTTGCCCATTGCCCCTGTTCCAACTGCCGCCTTGGCAGCGGCATCGCGCCGCTGCGCGCCATGCGCGATGCGCAGGTGCCGGTTGGTCTCGGCGTGGATGGATCGGCCAGCAATGATATGGCCAGCCTGATCAGCGAAGCCCGTCAGGCGATGCTCTTGCAGCGGGTCGCACAGGGGGCTGATGCCATGAGCGCCTATGAGGCGCTGGAGATTGCCACCCGTGGCGGCGCGGAGGTGCTGGGGCGGCGCGATGTCGGCCAGCTGGCGGTGGGCAAACGTGCCGATATCGCGATCTGGGACGTGACCGGCATCGCCTCCAGCGGCAGCTGGGATCCGGCGGCGCTGCTGCTGGCGGGGCCGGCGCAGGTGAAACATCTCTTTGTCGAAGGGCGCCAGATCATCCGCGATGCCATGCTGGCGACCGTGGATCTGCCAGACCTTCTTGAACGGCACCAAAAAGCCACCACACGGCTGATGCAGCTGGCCTGACGACAGCTGGCCTGACGCAGCTGACCAGATCGGCGACAGCGCGCGGCGCTCATCTTCTGGCCCGAAATATCCCCGCCGGAGGCAGAGGCGCATCAGCGCCTCTTTCCCCCTCGGTGCCCGGCTCAGCTGCGCGCGCCGTTGATCCAGACCTCGGTCACCGCGCGGTCATCGCCCATCATGATGGTGGCAAAGACCGCCTCCCAGAGATCGCGCGCCCCCGCGCAGCGCTGCGCAATCGCCGGGGTCGAGGCCAGATCCAGGACCACCAGATCGGCCTCCATGCCGGGGGCGAGATTGCCGATCTGGGCCTCCATGCGCAGCGCGCGGGCCGAGCCTTGGGTGGCCAGCCACAGCAATTGTGCAGCATGCAGCGGCGTGCCGCGCAGCTGGCCGATTTCATAGGCGGCCGCCATGGTGCGCAGCATCGAGAAACTTGAGCCACCACCGGTATCCGTCGCCAGACCAATGCGTTGCCCCTCAGCCATCAGCCCGGCCATGTCGAACAGCCCAGACCCGATGAAGGTATTGGAGGTTGGACAATGCACCAGCGCGGCGCCAACCTCGCGCAGGCGGGCGCGCTCGCGGTCTTCTAGATGGATCGCATGACCGTAGAGGCCACGTTCGCCCAGCAGGCCAAATTGCTCATAGGTGTCCAGATAGTCCCGGGCCTCGGGAAACAGCGATTTCACCCAGGCAATCTCGTCGGTCTGCTCGCTCAGATGGGTCTGCATCAGGCAGTCTGGGTGCTCGGCCCAAAGCGCACCCATCGCCTCCAGCTGTTCGGGGGTCGAGGTGGGCGAGAACCGTGGCGTGATCGCATAGGACAGCCGGTCCACCCCATGCCAGCGGCCAATCAATGCAGCGCTGTCGTCATAGGCCGATTGCGCGGTGTCGCGCAGGCCTTCCGGGGCGTTGCGGTCCATGCAGGTCTTGCCCGCAACCACGCGCTGCCCGCGCGCCTGCGCAGCGCTGAAAAACGCCTCCACGCTTTCGGGGTGGATCGTGCAGTAGCTGCACATCGTGGTGGTGCCATTGGCCCGTGTCAGATCCAGATAGCGGCCTGCGATTTCATCGGCATAGCCACGGTCGCCAAAACGCATCTCCTCGGGGAAAGTATAGCTGTTCAGCCAGTCGATCAGCCGCTTGCCCCAGCTGGCAATGATCGCGGTCTGCGGGAAATGCACATGGGCATCGACAAAGCCGGCGAGGATCAGGTGGTCGCCATGATCCACCAGGCTGGCGGAGGGGTGGGCCTTGCGCAGCGCATCAGCCGCGCCCAGTTCCAACACCTTGCCACCACCAATCGCCACCGCTTCATGCAGCGTCGCCGCAGCCTCGGGGTGGTCGCCCTCAAACGGGTCTCCCGCAAATGACAGGACCTGCCCCCGTAAGATAAATTCTGCCTGCATCCAACGCGGTCCTTTCTTGCCAAACTGCGATGCGCAGGATACGCGCAGCGACATCGACGGTAAATTACGTCATTGTCATTGTTTTTCGGTAACAGCTTCTTTTATTCCAGAAGCAATCACCAAAAGGGGCCTCGGAATGATCGCAGATGACCAAAAAGAGCCAGTCGATGCCACATTCGAGGATGCCTACGAGCTGGACCGCAAACGGGTTGCCCAGATTCTGGAGGCGGTGGAGGCCGATGACCAGCCTCAGCTGACCGAGCTGATGGAGCCGCTGCACGCCGCTGACATCGCCGACCTTCTGGAACAGATCAGCGCCTACGAACGTGGCCGCCTGATCCGCCTTTATGACCGCGAATTCGACGGCGAGATCCTGTCGGAACTGGATGAATCGATCCGCGAAGAGGTGATTTCGCTGCTGGCGCCGCAGGTTCTGGCTGAGGCGGTGCGCGACCTCGAAAGCGATGATGTGGTCGACCTTCTGGAGGATCTGGAAGAGCCTCAGCAGGCGGCCATCCTCAATACGCTCGAAGATGCCGACCGGGTCGCGGTGGAGCAATCGCTGAGCTACCCGGAGAATTCCGCCGGCCGTCTGATGCAGCGCGAGGTGGTGATGGCCCCCGACCACTGGACGGTGGGGCAGGCGATTGATTTCATGCGTGAATCCGAACACCTGCCGGATCAGTTCTACCATGTGGTTCTGGTCGACCCGCGGCTGCACCCGGTGGGCAATGTCACGCTTGGCCGTATCATGTCCTCGAAACGGGAGGTGCGGCTGAGCGAGATCGTCGAAGACACCTTTCAGATCATTCCCGCCGATCAGGACGAAGAAGACGTCGCCTATGCCTTCAACCAGTATCACCTGATTTCGGCGCCGGTTGTCGATGACGAGGGGCGGCTGGTCGGTGTCATCACCATGGATGACGCCATGATCGTGCTGGATGAGGAACATGAAGAAGACATCCTGCGTCTGGCCGGTGTCGGTGAGGGCAGCCTGGCCGACCGGGTCATGGCCACAACGAAGCAACGCTTTCCCTGGCTGGCGGTGAATCTGGCAACGGCGATTCTGGCCTCGCTGGTGATTGCCCAGTTCGAGGCGACGATTGCGGAATTTGTGGCGCTGGCGGTGCTGATGCCCATTGTGGCCTCGATGGGTGGCAATGCCGGCACCCAGTCGCTGACCGTGGCGGTGCGCGCACTGGCCACCCGCGACCTCACCGGCTCCAACGTCTGGCGGGTGATCCGGCGGGAGGTCCTGGTGGGGCTGGTGAACGGCCTCGCCTTTGCGCTGATCATGGCCGTTGTCGGCATCCTGTGGTTTGGCTCACCCATGCTCGGCGTCGTGATCGCCGTCGCTATGGTGATCAATCTGGTCGTCGCAGGGCTGGCGGGGACAGCGGTGCCGATTATTCTGGAGAAAATCGGCGTCGACCCGGCGCTGGCCTCCGGCGCCTTTGTGACGACGGTCACGGATATCGTTGGTTTCTTTGCCTTTCTCGGGCTGGCCGGGGTGTTGCTGCTCTGATCCTGCCCGCTGTTGCCGCCCGTCCGGGTGGTGTTCACTTGCTTTGACAGGAGCCGCATCATGGATGACCTCACCCGGATCAAGGCCGACGCCCGCAAGGCGGCCTTTCAGCGCCGCAAGGCCGCCTTTGACATGAATAAACCCGGTGTCGCGGGGCATCTCTCGGAGGTGCTGGCAGGCTATCGCGGCGTGCCGCTGTCGGGCTATATGCCGATCCGCACCGAGATCGACCCGCTTCCTGCGATGGCGGAAGCCGCCGCTCATGGCCCTGTTGGTGTGCCGGTGATCCAGGCCAAGGATACACCGCTGAACTTCAGCCGCTGGCAGCCTGATGGCGCGCTACGTGACGGTCCCTTTGGGGCAAAGGTGCCGGAGGTCGATGACTATTTCGAACCGGAAATCCTGATCGTGCCGCTGGTCGCCTTTGATGCGCGCGGCGGGCGGCTGGGCTATGGCGGCGGCTTTTATGACCGCACTCTTGAGCTGCTGCGGGCCAAACGTCCAAGCCTCGCCATCGGTTTTGCCTTTGACGCGCAGGAGGCCGAAAGCCTGCCGCTGGAGCCCACCGACCAGCCGCTGGACATGCTGATCACCGAAAGCCGGGTGTTGCAGTTCAGCTGACACCCGCTGCGACGGGCCAAGGGTTTGTCAAAAAACCTTGGCAAAACTTTTCAAAAAGTTTTGCACCCGCAACGCGGCTCTTGTCCTGAGCCTTGCAACGGCGTACCACGCGGCAATGCGACTATTATTTCTTGGCGATGTCATGGGCCGTGCGGGACGCAAGGCCATTTCCGAACACCTCCCGCAGATGCGCAAGGACTGGCGGCTCGATTTTGTCGTGGTCAATGGCGAGAATGCCTCAAACGGTATGGGGCTCAATGGCGAACACGCCAAGCTGCTGCTGGATGCCGGGGCCGATTGCCTGACGCTTGGCGATCATGCCTTTGACCAGAAGGACATGTTGCAGGCCATTGAGAAAGAGCCGCGCATCATCCGGCCGCTGAATTTTGCCAAAAACGCGCCGGGGCGCGGCTACCGGCTGTTCAATGCTCCGGGCGGGCGCAAGGTGCTGGTGGTGCAGGCGCTGGGGCAGGTGTTCATGAAACGGGCCTATGACGATCCCTTCGGCGCCGTTGAGGCGGTGCTGAAATCGCACCCACGCGGTGGGCTGGCGCAGGCGGTGATCGTGGATATGCACTGCGAGGCCACCTCCGAGAAGATGGCGATGGGCCATTTCTGCAATGGCCGCGCGTCGCTGGTGGTGGGCACCCATACCCATGTGCCGACGGGCGATGCGCAGATCCTGTCGGAGGGCACCGGCTATCTGACCGATGCTGGCATGTGCGGCGATTACAACTCGGTGATCGGCATGGAGAAAGCCGAACCGATGCGCCGTTTTCTCACCGGCATGCCCAAGAACCGCTTTACCCCGGCCGAAGGCCCGGCAACCCTGTCGGGTGTTTTTGTCGAAACCGATGATCGCACCGGGGCGGCCAAATCGATCCGCATGATCCGGGTCGGCGGCCTTCTCGAGCAGGCAACTCCCTGACGCTGGCCACCCGATCCAGGCCCCCTAGTGCAGGCCACGGCAACCCCGCCCGTTCCATGCGCGAAATCTGGGCAGGCGGGGCGGGATATTCGCCCGCCAAACCCCTCAAATTCCGAAGCTTATTCGCAAAGGACCGCTAAATAGGGACCAGATGCTCCCATCGTGTTGCGAAACACTTGCCTCCGGTGACCGGATCAGGTTCACTCCCTTGGGCCGCGCGATATGCGAGGCGGTTCGCGCAGTTCTTTCAGGTCGCCGATGATTGATCTCTCAACCTCTTGGATGTCTTTACCCCTGATGCAGTTCATTCCCCTTGGCGAAACCGGTGGCGCGGTTCTGACGTTGCTGATCGTGGTGGCCATGTTTGCCGCTTTCCTGCGGGAAACCTTCCCGACCGAGGTGGTGGCGCTGGCCGGTGTCTCGGCGATGCTGGCAACCGGCGTTCTGCCCTATCAGGCGGCATTGCCCGTGCTGTCGAACCCGGCGCCCTGGACCATTGCGGCCATGTTCATCATCATGGGCGCGCTGGTGCGCACCGGCGCGCTTGATGCCTTTACCGCGCAGGCCCGCAAACAGGCCGAGGTCAATCCGAAACTGGCCATTGCGCTCTTGATGGTCTTTGTCGTTGCCGCCTCGGCGGTGGTGTCGAATACGCCGGTAGTGGTGGTGATGATCCCGGTGTTCATCCAGATCGCCCGCACAATGAACGTTTCCGCCTCCAAGATGCTGATCCCGCTCAGCTATGCGGCCATCCTGGGCGGCACGCTGACGCTGATCGGCACCTCTACCAACCTGCTGGTTGACGGTGTTGCGCGGGCGCAGGGGCTGACGCCTTTCACCATCTTCGAAGTGACACCGCTTGGCATCATTCTGGTGATCTGGGGCATGATCTACCTGCGCTTCATCGCGCCGCGCCTGCTGCCGGATCGCAGCAGCATGGCCAGCCTGCTCAGCGACCGGTCCCGCATGAAGTTCTTCACCGAGGCGGTGATCCCCCCGGACAGCAACCTGATCGGCCGCGAAGTCACCGGCGTGCAGCTGTTCAAACGGCCCGGCGTCCGTCTGGTCGATGTCATTCGCGGCGATATCTCGCTGCGCAACGCGCTGAAAGGGGTTGAGCTTCAGGTCGGCGACCGCGTGGTGCTGCGCACCCAGATGACCGAACTCCTCAGCCTGCAACGCAACAAGGAACTGAAGCGCGTCGATCAGGTCTCCACCGTGGAAACCACAACCGTGGAGGTGCTGATCACCCCCGGATGCCGCATGGTGGGACGGTCGCTCGGCGCGATGCGCCTGCGGCGGCGCTATGGCGTTTATGTGCTGGCGGTGCATCGGCGCAATCAGAATATCGGTGTGCAGCTTGAGGATCTGGTGGTGCGCGTAGGCGATACCCTGCTGCTGGAAGGCAATGTCGAGGATATCCAGCGACTGGCCGCCGATATGGATATGGCGGCCGTCTCGCAACCCTCGGTGCGCGCCTATCGCCGGCGCCACGCCCCCATTGCCATTGCCGCGCTGATCGGGATCGTGCTGCTCGCCGCGCTCAATGTGGCGCCAATCCTGCTGCTGTCGGTGCTGGCCGTCTCCACCGTGCTGATCACCCGCTGCATCGACGCGGATGAGGCTTTCTCATTTGTCGATGGGCGCCTGCTGACGCTGATCTTTGCCATGCTCGCGATCGGGGCCGCCCTGGAAAGCTCGGGTGCGGTGCGTCTGATCGTGGATGCCGTGGCCCCCTCGCTGTCGCTGCTGCCGCCGTTCCTGCTGGTCTGGGCGGTCTATCTGTTGACCTCGATCCTGACCGAGCTGGTCTCCAACAATGCCGTGGCGGTGGTGGTCACGCCGATTGCGGTCGGGCTGGCACAGGCCATGGGCATTGATCCGCGCCCGCTGGTGGTTGCGGTCATGGTTGCGGCCTCGGCCTCTTTTGCGACGCCAATCGGCTATCAGACCAATATGCTGGTCTACGGTCCGGGCGGTTACAAATTCACCGACTTCCTGCGCGTTGGCATTCCGCTGAACTTCAGCGTCGGCCTTCTGGCCTCCATCCTCATCCCCTTCTTCTGGCCGCTTTAACAACGGCCGGTAAGGGTTTGTTAACCATGAGTTACCGCAGGTTTTGGCCGCTCATGCGATGGCGCGGGACCGGCCTGCCTGACGACCGGTAAACAGGCAGCCGCCCAGAAAGCTGCCCTCCAGCGCGTTGTAGCCGTGATAGCCGCCACCGCCAAAGCCTGCGACCTCTCCGGCGGCAAACAGTCCCTGCACCGGCGTGCCATCGGCGCCAATCAGCTGCCCGTCAAGATCGGTCTGCAAACCGCCCAGTGACTTGCGGGTCAGGATATTCAGCCGCACCGCGATCAGCGGCCCATTGGCGCGGTCCAAAATCCGATGCGGCTTGACGGTGCGGATCAGCCGGTCGCCCCGGTAGTTGCGCGCGGCATTGATGGCGATGATCTGCGCATCCTTGGCAAAGGGATTGTCGGCCTGGGCATCGCGCGCTTCGATCTGACGCCGCAGGTGGGTTTCCTCCAGTGCGACATCGCCGATCTCGTTCATGCCCGCCACCAGCTCGCTCAGCGTGTCGGCCACCACAAAATCCGCACCATGTTTCTTGAAGGCCTCAACCGGGGCAGGGGCCATGCCCCGCGACAACAGCCGGGCGCGCAGCACCTCGCCCCATTTGCCGGAGGTGAGATCGGGGTTCTGTTCGGACCCCGACAGGGCGAATTCCTTCTGGATGATCTTCTGGCTCAGGATGAACCAGCTGTAATCATGGCCCGTCTTCAGGATCTCGCGCAGCGTCCCCAGCGTGTCGAACCCCGGCAGATAAGGCGCAGGCAGCCGGTCGCCTCTGGCGTCAAACCACATCGACGATGGCCCGGGCAGAATGCGGATGCCGTGGTTGGGCCAGATCGGATCCCAGTTGCGCAGCCCTTCGGTGTAATGCCACATCCGGTCGGCATTGATGACATGGCCGCCCGCCGCCTGCGCAATCGGGATCATCCGCCCATCGACGTGAAAGGGCACGCCTGCCACCATGCGGCGCGGTGCAGGTCCCAGCCGCTCCACCGGCCAGTTCTGGCGCACCGCATCCAGATTGCCGCCAATCCCGCCCGAGGCGACCAGCATCGAGGGAGCATAGACCTCGAATTCGCCGATTTCCTGACGGTTGGTGCGGGCCCCCTGCGGCGCGTCATCTGCCGCCAAGACCTCGCCGGAGACACCTTTGACAGTGCCGCCCTGAGTGATGATATGGCTCACCTGATGGCGAAAGCGCGGCTGGATCAGACCAGCCTCGATATGGGCTTCGACCCGCGCGGCAAAGGGGGCGACCACCCCCGGTCCGGTGCCCCAGGTCAGGTGAAAGCGCGGCACCGAATTGCCATGCCCCTCGGCGTCGCCACCGCCCCGTTCGGCCCAGCCGACCACCGGAAACCAGCGCATTCCCAGACCATGCAGCCAGGCCCGCATCTCGCCGCTGGCAAAGTCCAGATAAGCGCGCGCCCAGCGTTGCGGCCAATGGTCTTCGGGGCGGTCAAACTGGGCGCTGCCGAACCAGTCGCGCCGCGCCAGATCGGGACAGTCGCGAATGCCCATGCGGCGCTGCTCGGGCGTGTCGATCATGAACAGCCCGCCCAGGCTCCAATGCGCCTGACCGCCCAGGAAATGTGCAGGCTCCTGATCCAGCAGGATCACCCGCTTGCCCCGGTCGCCCAGTTCGGCTGCCGCCACCAGTCCGGCCAGCCCGGCCCCGACGATGATCACATCTGCGCTGTTGTCCGTCGGCTGTCCCATGGCGTGCCTCTGCTGTTGGTCCCGGTTGTGGGATCAGCCTAAGCGTGCAGAGGGGCGCGGCGCAAACCCTGCGGTCCCTGCCGTTGGGTCACAGCAGCGCCACAGCGCCGATCACAGCGCCGATCACAGGGGCCAGAACAGCAGGATTGCGGGGATGGAGACCGCGATGATCAGCACCTCCAGCGGCAGGCCAATGCGCCAGTAATCGCCAAAGTGATAGCCGCCCGGACCCAGCACCAGCGTGTTGTTCTTATGCCCGATGGGGGTCAGGAACGCCGCCGAGGCCGCCACCGCCACCGCCATCAGGAACGGATCCGGCGACACGCCCAGACCATTGGCCATCTGGATCCCGACCGGGGCCGCGACAATGGCCGTAGCGGTGTTGTTCAACACATCCGACAGCGTCATGGTGACCACCATCAGCACGGTCAGAATGGCCCAGGCGGGCATGCCTGCGGTCAGCGTCAGCAGGCTCTCGGCGATCAGCGCAGTGCCGCCGGCACTGTCCAGCGCCGCCCCCAAGGGGATCATCGAGCCGAGCAGAACCACCACCGGCCATTCGATATGGTCGTATAATTCCGCCAGCGGCAGGATCTTGGTCAGCACATAGGCCACCACCACCAGCCCCAGCGCAATCGGCAGGTAGATGATACCCAGCGAGGCCGCCAGCACCGCGCCTGCAAACAGCGCGATGGCAAGCCAGGTCTTGTCATTGGCCGTGACCGACAGGCCGCGTTCCGCCAGCGGCAGGCAGCCCAGCCATTCGGTGACATCGGCGCCGCGATCGCGCGGGCAGAGCAGCAGCAGGATATCCCCCGCCTCGATCTGTTCCTGCCGGATATGCCGGGTCAGGCGGCGGCCCTGCCGCGCCAGCCCCATCAGCACGGTGTTCTGCCGCCAGGCCAGACCCAACGCCTGCGCGCTGCGCCCCTTGATACGGGCGGTTTCCGGCACCACCACCTCGACCAGCTCCAGCCCATCACCCGCGGCGCCCAGCTTCTCCTGCCGGGCGGCATCGGCAAAATCGAGCGAGGCGGCGGTGCGGAATTCATCCAGCGCCTCGGGCGTGGCCTCCAGCACCAGCGCATCACCGGCCCGCAGCAGCTGACCCGCCGCGCGCCCATAGAGCCGCTTGCCGTCGCGGATCAACCCGAGGATCGCCACATCGGCCTTGTCGGCTTCCGCGTCCAGCTCGCCCAGACGCTGACCGATCAGGCCCGATCCTTCGGGCACCGTCAGCTCGGCGATATACTGCGACAGCTGTGCCTCCGAGTCGCCGGCCGCATTCTGGCGCAGCGGGATCAGCCGCCAGCCGATCAGCGCCACAAACAGCAGCCCCGCCAGCGCCGCGATGCCGCCCACCGGGGCAAAGTCGAACATTCCGAAGGGTTCGCCCAGAGTTTCGGCCCGGATCGACGCGATAATGATATTGGGGGGCGTCCCGATGAGCGTCACCATACCGCCCAGAATGGTGGCAAAGGACAGCGGCATCAGGCTCAGCCCCGGCGCCCGCCCGGCCTTGCGCGCGGTCTGGATGTCCACCGGCATCAGCAGCGCCAGCGCCGCCACATTGTTCATAAAGGCCGACAGCACCGCGCCAATACCGCCCATCAGCGCGATATGTGCGCCCAGATTGCGGCTGCTGTCGACCAGCGTGCGGGTGATCAGAAACACCGCACCCGAGCGCACCAGCCCGGCCGAAACCACCAGCACCAGTGCCACCACCAATGTTGCCGGATGGCCAAATCCAGCAAAGGCGTCATTGGCAGGCACCACCCCCAGCAGGACCGCCACCATCAATGCGGAAAAAGCCACGATATCATAGCGATACTTGCCCCACAGCAGCAGGCCAAAGACAGCAGCGAAGAGGGCGAACAACACAATCTGGTCAAATGTCATGGCGCCACTCTAGCGGTTGCGCGCTGCGGGACAAGCGCCTCCCTGCACGCCGGATGCAGTGCGGCTCACGGCTGTCACCGCCCGCATGGTGCGCCGGGCCGGATATGGGGCGCTTGAAAGCCCCCCGGTGTCGGGGCTATATGGGCGCCAGATCCGAAATTGAATTAGCAAGGATGCACCATGGCAGGCCATTCCAAATGGGCGAACATCCAGCACCGCAAGGGCCGTCAGGACGCCGCGCGGTCGAAACTGTTCTCGAAACTCTCCAAGGAAATCACCGTCGCCGCAAAGATGGGCGACCCCGACCCGGACAAGAACCCGCGTCTGCGTCTGGCCGTCAAAGAAGCCAAGAGCCAGTCCGTCCCCAAGGATGTGATTGACCGCGCGATCAAGAAAGCCACCGGCGGCGACGCCGAGAACTACGACGAAATCCGCTATGAGGGCTATGGCCCCAACGGTGTCGCCGTGATCGTCGAAACCATGACCGACAACAAGAACCGCACCGCTTCCAACGTGCGCTCCACCTTCTCCAAGAACGGTGGCAACCTCGGCGAAACCGGTTCCGTGGGGTTCATGTTCGAACGCAAGGGCGAGGTGACATATCCCGCCGCTGTCGGCGATGCCGATACCGTCATGATGGCCGCCATCGAAGCCGGTGCCGAGGATGTCGAAAGCGCCGAGGACGGGCATCTGATCTACTGCGCCGACACCGACCTCAACGAGGTCTCCACCGCGCTTGAGGCTGAACTGGGCGAATCTGAATCGACCAAGCTGGTCTGGAAACCCACCACCACAACCGAGCTGGATCTCGAAGGCATGCAGAAGCTGATGAAGCTGGTGGATGCGCTGGAAGATGACGACGACGTGCAGCGGGTCACCACCAATTTTGAAGCCTCCGACGAGGTGATGGCGCAGCTCTGAGCCAGCGTCCGATGCGATTTTCAAGGCCCGCCAGCCCGGCGGGCCTTTTTCTTTGAACCCCTTGGGAATGCTGTAGAAAGGCCGCCCGATGCAGATCAGAGAGTTCCGCGCCGAAGATGCCGCCGCAGTGGCGCAGATCTTTCATGCCGCCGTGCATGGTGTTGCGCGGCAGGACTACACCGCCGCTCAATGCGCCGCATGGAGCCCGGAAGCCGCCCCCGCCACGGTCTGGCAAAGCCGCGCTCTGGACGGGCGGGTCATCTTCGTTGCGGTTGACGGCCGCGATCAGCCGCAGGGCTTTATCGAGCTGGAGCAGGACGGCCATATTGATTGTTTCTACTGCCACCCGGATGTGGCGGGCACAGGCGTCGGCGTGGCGCTCTATCGTCAGCTGGAGATCCGGGCGCGCGATCTGGGGCTGAAGATCCTCTATGTCGAGGCCAGCGAGGCCGCAAAGCGCTTCTTCACCCGGCAGGGCTTCAGCGATGAGGGGCGGCGCGATTTCGAACGGCGCGGCGTGATGCTGCACAACTACCGAATGACCAAATCGCTGCAATAAACCCGCGCCTTAGGGCCGGGTCAGCACACCTGCGCGCCGCAGCTCGTCCGCATCCGGTGTCCAGAGCTGGCGATGGTCGGTGGCAAACAGCCGCTCGGCAAAATCGGCGCTGACCCCCTGTGCAATCAGAAAATCGCGGTCGCGGGCCTGTTCGCGGTTCAGATCGACCTGCGGCAACCCGCCGGGAAAGGCCAGCGCATAAGAATGGAACCCAAGGCTGCCTCCCTTGGCGAGCCTGCGCTGCTCTCCGGCGGCAAAGACCAAGGTGCAGGCCGAGGCGCAGGCACCCTCGGCCACCGTGTCCAATGCGCGCTCCCGGATCAGCCGGGCCACACCTCGCGCCTCATAGATCAGCCCGCCCGGACCGCTCAGCGCCACCTCGCGCAGGGCCGGGGCCTCGGCCATCATCGCCGCCACCCGGCGCGTCAGCCCATGCGGGATTTCCCCGGCAAAGACCAGCCGACGCCCATCCGGGGTGATCGACAGATCATATAGCGCCTCGCGCGCCAGCCGTTCGGTTTCGGCATAATCCGGCTCCTCCGGGGTGGTTGCGATCAGCACTGCGTCCCACCACAGGGTCACCGTGGCAAAACCGGCGAAGAGAATGGCCAGATAGCCGCCCCAGACCGGCGCCAGATGACCGGTGTCGCGAATATGGGCATCGGCGCTGCGCAGGAAACTGCGCGCCTGCCACAGCAGCAACAGCCCATCAATCAGCACCAGCGCATAAAGCAGCCGAAGCGGCAGCACGACAACCGTGTTCAGCAGCGCCCATGTCAGCAGCACCAGCAGCCGTGGCAACACCAGCTGCCACAGGAAACTGCGGCCCAGCGTCAGCATATGCAGCCGCTCCGGCGAGCTGCGGGCGGGATCTGTCTTCAGGCTGGATAACCTGCCGTCCGTTCTGTTGCCTTTGTGGTCCTCTGGCACTGTATTCGTGCCCCCGGTGGTTAGATCGGCGTCAGATGCCGACGGGCTGATTTGAGCACGGCACGGGTCACATCGGCAAGGGCCGGGGCCAGAACCCGGCTCACCTGCCAGGTCAGCGGTACATCCAGCGGGGTGTCTGGGATCAGCGGGCACAGCTGCTCGGCCGTCAGATAGGGCGCAGCCAGCTGCTCGGGGTTCATCCCCCAGCCGACGCCCGCCAGCGCCGCATCGACGAATCCCTGGCTCGACGGCAGGAAATGCGCAGGCGGCGCAATCCCCGGTCCCACATGCGCGCCAAGCCAGCGCGCCTGAAGCTGATCCTTGGCGTTGAAGATCAGACAGGGCGCACGACGCGCCGTCTCCGGGGTCACGCCGCTGGCAAACCAGCGGTCGCGGAACGCAGGCGAGGTGGTCGCGATATAGCGCAGCGCCCCCAGCGGGTGGGCATCGCAGCCGGTCACCGGCTTGGCGCGGGCCGTCACCGCTGCCGAAACCTCGCCCCGGCGCAGCCAGTCGGCGCTGTGGTCCTGATCGTCGATCACCAGATCAAACAGCAGCCCCTCGCAGGCCGCCATCACCGGAACGAACCAGGTCGCCAGACTGTCGGCATTGATCGCCACCCGCAGCCGCGAGGCACCGGGCGCGCGCTCCAGCCGCAGATCGTCGGACACTGCCGCCTCCAGCAGGGCGACATCCTCGGCATGTTTGGCGATCCGCAGACCGGCCTCGGTGCCCAGACAGGGGCTGCCGCGTTGCACCAGGCTGCTGCCAATGCGATCCTCCAGCGCCCGGATCCGCTGCGAGATCGCCGACGGCGTCACCCGCAAGGCCTGCGCGGCCGCCTCAAACGAGCCGAGCCGCAAGACAGCCGATAGCGCGGCGAGCTGATTGGGATCGAATTGCATTAGCAGATCTTAATTTGGGTAAGTCAGATTAATTTGCTTACACCCGCTCAGCGCCTTAGTCAAAGCACAGGCCACGACCACCACCAGGTCACCTGTTGGACCAGGCCGCCTGCACCAAGATAACAAAGGACAGATCCCATGCCTTCCAGCCTGATTGCCGGTTTCTTTCTCGGCCTGAGCCTGATCATGGCCATTGGCGCGCAGAATGCCTTTGTGCTGCGGCAGGGGCTCAGACGCCAGCATGTGTTCTGGATCTGCCTCACCTGCGCCAGCTCCGATGCGCTGCTGATTACCGCAGGTGTGCTGGGCTTCGGCTCGCTGGCGCTGGCACTGCCGTGGTTCGAGCTGGCGATGCGGCTTGGCGGCGCGGCCTTCCTGCTGTGGTATGGCGCGCGCAGCCTCAGGTCGGCATGGCGCGGCGGCGCGCATCTGGACAGCGCAGACGGGCAGGGCGCGCCGGTGACACTCTGGCCGATGCTGGCCACGGTGCTGGCGCTGACCTGGCTCAACCCGCATGTGTATCTCGATACCGTGGTGCTGCTTGGCTCGATCTCGGCGCAATATCCGCAGCCGCTGGTCTTTGGCCTTGGTGCGGCGCTGTCGAGCTTTGCCTTCTTCTTTACGCTTGGCTACGGGGCCAGCCTGCTGGCACCGGTCTTTGCCCGACCCCGAGCCTGGCAGCTGCTGGACGTGCTGGTGGGGCTGACCATGTGGGCCATCGCCATCAAGCTGCTAATGATGTGACAGTGCGGGGTGTCATACAGGTTCTGATGCGCCTCTGTGCGCGTCACGCACAAACCCGGTCTTGCCGCCTGGGACAAGAACATATTTCATATGTGAAGGGTTGTTCTGCGACCGCCCCGGTGCTCTCATGCGCGCCATGACCACTCCATCCGACGACCACCCCACATCCGACCGCGCCGCCGCCGCCGCCGCCGTAAGGCCGCCGGCGCCCGCCGTCGGCAACCCGGTAAAAGGGGTGTTCTGGATGCTGGTGACGGGGCTGTGTTTTGTCGCGGTGACCGCCCTTGTCAAATACCTCGGCAATCGCATCCCGCCTGCGGAATCGGCCTTTCTGCGCTACCTGATGGGGCTGGTGTTTCTGGTGCCGATGGTCGCGACGCTGCGCCGGTCGCGGCTCACCGCCCGGCTCTGGGGGCTGTTTGCCATGCGCGGCTTTGTGCATACGCTGGGGGTGATCCTGTGGTTCTTTGCCATGACGCAGATCCCATTGGCCGAGGTCACGGCGATGAACTACCTGTCGCCGATGTATGTCTCCATCGGTGCCGCCCTCTTTCTGGGCGAACGGATGGCCCTGCGGCGTGTGGGCGCCATTCTTGTGGCGCTGCTGGGCGCGCTGATCATCCTGCGCCCCGGATTTCGCGAGGTAGAGGCAGGCCATCTTGCCATGCTCTTTACCGCGCTGGCCTTTGGCGCGTCCTACCTTCTGGCCAAAACAACGGTTGATGGCACCAACCCGGTGGTTGTCGTGGCGATGCTGTCGATCTGGGTCACGGTGTTTCTGGCTCCCTTTGCCGCCGCGGTCTGGGTGACCCCGAACATCTGGGAGCTGGCTGTCCTCTTTGCGGTCGCCTGTTTTGCGACAGCGGGGCATTTCACCATGACGCTTGCCTTTGCGTCAGCGCCGGTGACGGTGACCCAGCCGGTAACCTTTCTACAATTGCTTTGGGCGACACTTCTCGGCGCCCTCGTCTTCGAAGAGGCGGTGGATATCTGGGTTGTCGCCGGTGGCTGCCTGATCCTGGCGGCTGTCAGCTTCATCACCTGGCGGGAGGCGGTGCTGAAACGCCGGGCGCTGACACCTGCCAGCCTCGCCACAAAGGTCTGATTTCGCAAAACCGTCACAGAGCACTGATAGGGACACCGGAATAATTCGAGAATAGAGGTGAACGACATGCGCGTCCGATGGATCTTGGCTCTTCTGATTGCACCGGCGGCGCTGGTGCAATCGGCTTGGGCCGACACCGGTCATGTCGGGCTGGAGATCTGCAATGACACCGCAGTGCCGCAGTCGCTCAGCCTGGCGTTCCGCGATGACGGGCGCTGGATCTCCCGTGGCTGGTGGCAGTTGCCACCCGCCACCTGCGAGCGGGTGATCGACGCCCCGCTGCGCAACCGCTTCTACTACTTCCGAAGCGAGGCACAGGACTGGCAGTTTCAGGATGAGCGGATTTCCTTCTGCACCGCGCCGGATGAGTTCACCATCTATGGCGACCATGATTGCGCCATACGTGGCTATGACAGCGCATTTTTTGCCAAGATCGACACCCAGGCGCCCGCCACCACCACCGATGCCCCCGGCGCCAAAATCGCCTATGTGGCGCAGCTCAGCGAACATTCCCGCCCGCGTCACGCCCCGCCTGAAAGCGCGGCGTCAGGTGCCACCGCGCCGCCGGGCAGCGGGTTTGATCGGGATGTCACCTTTCAGGGCTGCGAAGTCCGGCAGAGCGACGGGCGGGTGATCTGCAAGCTGGTGATGGAGGAGGGGCAGATCTGCGTCATCAATGACGGCGCGACAGAGCCTGCCATCATCGAGCGTCTGCTGACGCTGGATGCAGGCGCTCCGGTGCGGGTGGCCGGCAATCGTCTGGCGATCGGGGATCGCGTCATCCAGGCCAGCATCAGCGCGCTGACAGAGCGGGACGAGACCCGATATGACACCCTGCTTACTCAGCTGGCGGGCAGGTGGGTCTCACAGTCGGATGCCTACGATCTTTTTGTGGTCGAAGGGGCGGCGCGGCGCAATTTCTACGGCTCGGTCGAAACCATGACCGAACTGCTTTCGGTGCAGACCGCCTGCGCAGATGCTGCGGGTGCGGGCCCGTTCCTCGTCGCCCAGGCCGAGGACGGCGGGCCGACCCATTGTTACCGCATCCTCTCCCTCACGGAGACCGATCTGGTGCTGGGCTACATGCCGCGTGACAGCCGATTGCACTATCGCCGTCAGGACCTGCCGCTGAACTGAACTGCCATCCGGTCGACGGGCCAGATCGTCGGGCAACGGCCCGGCTCAGTGGCTGTCAGCCGATCGCCAGATCCACAACCCGATGTGCCGCCCGGCGCGCCTGTTCGGGATCCAGCGGCGTTTCGGACTGGGCCGCCTGAAGCCAGACACCATCCATATAACATTGCAGCGCCTGACGGGCGGTTTCGACCCGGTCCTGCGGCAACAGGCATTTCAGCTCGGCCCGGAAATGGCTGCGCACGCGGCTGCGGTTGATTCTGTGCAGCCGCGACAGACGACTCGAATAAGGCGCGCTGGCCCAGAACTGCATCCACAGGCTACAGGGCGCGACACGAAACAAATCATCGTCAAAATTGGCGTCCATCACCGCATAAAGCCGCTCTTTTGGCGTCTGCGCCGTGGCATATCCACGAATCATCGCCAGGCGCAGCTTGTTCAGCAGATGGCGCATCGTGGCCTCCATCAGCCCTTCCTTGGAGCCGAAATAATAGTTGATCGAGGCTGCCGAGGCCCCCGCTTCCTTCGCGATTTCCGCCATGGTAACAACACCATAGCCGCGGCGGTGGACCGCAACGATGGTTGCTTCGATCAGCTCTTCGTTCCGGATGTCGCGAATTCTTTTTCTAGCCATATAGAAGTCTTGCGCCAGCTCGGTCTGCGTTTCAACTCCTGTTATGACTATTCCGGATCTTGAATGGTCATTTAAAAACTATTTGGGGACCTCCCGTTTTCTGCTATGTCTGTCGCACACGTCAAAAGGGCGACCAACGCCCATCCAAGGGAGGGACGTATGACAACAATCATCTCAGCCGGGATCTTGCTGGCCTTTGCGCTGGTGATTTTCTGCGTGATCAAATGGTGGAACATGCGCATCGTCGGGGTCACCCCGGTGCCGCTGTTCACCTTCATCGCTATTCTTTTCACCTCGGGTCTGGATGTGGGGCTGATCATGTTCCCACTCGCCTTCGACTTCCCGCTTTACGCGGATACGGCGACAGAGCCCGCCTATGCCTTCACCAATCCGCTGGCGCTCGAATTTGGCTTCTGGGGCTTCCTGATCTGGGCGTTCTACTTCCTGACCGCCTTCTATTTCTGCGCCATCGAGCCGCGGGTGAAGTTCTTTGAAATCGGCATCGTGAAGCTGCTGAACAATCTGGTGATCATCACCACCTGCGCCTTCACCGGCGCGCTGTTCCTGATCTACATGCCATATTACATCGCCGAAGTCGGCGACGGCGAGACGGTCATCCCGGCCTTCTATGTGATCTGCTTCCTGGTGATCCTGGCGGCGGCCTATTCCTCGACCGATATCAAATACGTCCGTATCCTGTCGGTGGCCTCCACCTTCCTGTTCTTCGCGCTGATCCTCGGCATGTGGGCCTATGCAGGTATGGGGCTGGGTGAGTTTGTCACCACGGCCGGCAATATCGGCGGCTACTTCGGCAATATCCACAAATTCATCCTGCCGCTGACCGAATACCATGAATTCTACCTGTTCTGGTGGTTTGCATGGTCGATCATGATCGGCCAGTTCACCTCGCGCTTTGTCGGTGGCCTGACCACATGGCAGCTGCTGGCCTCACTGCTGGTGTTCCCGTCGATCCCGCTCGCGGTCTGGTTCTCGGTGCTGTATTTCTACCACCTCAACACCATTCCCACCGCTGGTCTGATCAACTGGTCCATGACGGTTGTTGGCATCCTCTTCGTGATCAACTCGTTTGACTCGCTGATCCGCCTTTACACCGACAACATGAACCTCAGCGCCGAACGTCTGGGCAAGCTGCCTTACGTGCTTGGCAACGCCGTGGCGCTCTTTGCCCTGACCCTGGCCTTCCAGAGCCAGTGGCTGCAGATCCAGTGGGTCGGCACCGTGGTGATCGGCATCTACATCGCCTGCCTGATCTACATCTTCATGAAGAAGCGCAGCGAAGTTGCGGCCATCACTGCCTCGCCTGAGGAAAACACCCTCGATTTCGATCGTATCAAGACAGCCCACTAAAGACCGGGCGCCCCGGCCCGCCAGATGGCAGGGCCGGGGCCTTTCGCGGCATCGCCGCACCGAGATATCCGACAGGTTTGGTCTTTTGCGCCATGGGCCTCGCGCCTTGGCTCTCTCCAATCTGTCGCCCCAGATCACCCGGCCACAGGCCGCATCGCAGACCATAAGGAGCGCTTCGACATATGACTGCCCCGAACATCCTGATCGTGATGGTTGACCAGTTGAACGGCACGCTGTTCCCCGATGGTCCCGCCGAGTTCCTGCATGCGCCGAACCTGAAAAAACTGGCCGCCCGCTCCACCCGTTTTGCCAATGCCTATACCGCCTCGCCCCTCTGCGCGCCGGGGCGGGCGTCTTTCATGTCCGGCCAGCTGCCCTCGCGCACCGGCGTCTATGACAACGCCGCCGAATTTCGCAGCGACATCCCCACCTACGCCCATCATCTGCGCCGTGCGGGCTATTACACCTGCCTTTCCGGCAAGATGCACTTTGTCGGCCCCGACCAGCTGCACGGGTTTGAGGACCGGCTGACCACCGACATCTATCCGGCCGATTTCGGCTGGACGCCGGATTACCGCAAACCGGGAGAGCGGATCGACTGGTGGTATCACAATATGGGATCGGTCACCGGCGCAGGCATCGCCGAGATTTCCAACCAGATGGAATATGACGATGAGGTCGCCCATCACGCCAAGGCCAAGCTCTACGATCTGGCCCGTGGCAAGGACGATCGCCCCTGGGCGCTGACCGTCAGCTTTACCCATCCTCATGACCCCTATGTGGCGCGCCGCAAGTACTGGGACCTTTACGAGGACTGCGAGCACCTGCTGCCCGAAATCCCGGCAATGGCCTACGCCGACCACGACAACCACGCCAAACGGATTTTCGACGCCAACGACTGGCGCAGCTTTGATATCTCGCAAGAGGACATCAAACGTTCCCGCCGTGCTTATTTCGCCAATATCTCCTATCTTGATGACAAGATCGGCGAGATCCTTGAGGTGCTGGAAACCACACGGCAAGAGGCGATCATCCTCTTTGTCTCTGATCACGGCGACATGCTGGGCGAGCGTGGATTGTGGTTCAAGATGACCTTCTACGAAGGCTCCGCGCGGGTGCCGCTGATGATCTCCGCGCCGGACCTGCCCGCGGGCCGGATCGACACCCCGGTCTCCACCCTCGATGTGACGCCAACGCTGGGCGCGCTGGCCGGTGTGGATATGGCAGAGATCGAACCCTGGACGGATGGGCAGAACCTGCTGCCTTTGGCCCTTGGGGAGGAGCGCAGCGCACCCGTCGCCCTGGAATACGCAGCCGAGGCCTCTTATGCGCCGCTGGTCTGCCTGCGCTATGGCAAATGGAAATACACCCGCTGCGCGCTCGATCCCGACCAGCTGTTTGATCTGGAGGCCGACCCGCACGAGCTGACCAATCTGGCAGCGGACCCGGCCCATGCCGGCACGCTGAACTCCCTGCGCGCCAAATCCGAGGCCCGCTGGAACCTTGAGACTTTCGACGCAGAGGTGCGCGCCAGTCAGGCCCGCCGCTGGGTCGTCTACGAAGCCCTGCGCCAGGGCGGCTATTTCCCCTGGGACTACCAGCCGCTGCAAAAAGCATCCGAACGCTACATGCGCAACCATATGGATCTGAACGACGTTGAGGACGGCAACCGCTTTCCTCGCGGCGAATAGACCACTCACACATACTCGTACGCCAGTTCTTCTGGCCCTAAATATCCCCGCCGGAGGCATAAAATCATGACACACCCCGCACAGCCCAAAGCCAGCCATTTCATCAATGGCGCATATGTCGAAGACACCAGCGGCACCCCGATCCCGGTGATCTATGCCGCCACCGGCGAGCAGATCGCCACGGTCTACGCGGCCACGCCCGCAATCGTCGAACAGGCGCTCTCCACCGCCAAAGCCGCGCAAAAGGCATGGGCCAAGATGACCGGCACCGAGCGCGGCCGCATCCTGCGCCGGGCCGCCGACATCATGCGCGAGCGCAACCATGAACTCAGTGTGCTGGAAACCTACGACACCGGCAAGCCGCTACAGGAGACGCTGGTGGCCGACGCCACCTCCGGCGCCGATGCGCTGGAGTATTTCGGCGGCCTTGCAGGCTCCCTCACCGGCGAGCACATCCCGATGGGCGAAGACTGGGTCTATACCATCCGCGAGGCACTGGGCCTGTGTGTGGGCATCGGCGCGTGGAACTACCCGACCCAGATCGCCTGCTGGAAAGGCGCGCCTGCGCTGGCCTGCGGCAACTCGATGGTATTCAAACCCTCCGAGACCACGCCGCTCTGCGCCCTCAAGGTGGCTGAGATCCTGCATGAGGCGGGCGCTCCGGCCGGTATCTACAATGTCATTCAGGGCATGGGCGAGGTCGGGGCTGCGCTGGTCACCGACCCGCGCGTCGACAAGGTCTCGCTGACCGGCTCGGTGCCGACCGGCAAGAAAGTCTATGCGGCGGCGGCTGAGGGCATGAAGCATGTCACAATGGAGTTGGGCGGCAAGTCGCCGCTGATCATCTTTGACGACGCCGATGTGGAAAACGCCGTCGGCGGCGCCATCAATGGCAACTTCTATTCCTCCGGTCAGGTCTGCTCCAACGGCACCCGCGTGTTTGTGCAGAAGGGCATCAAGGAAAAATTCCTGGCCCGTCTCGCTGAACGCACCGGCAATGCAATCCTCGGCGACCCGATGGATGAGGCCACCAGCTTTGGCCCGATGGTCACCGAAAACCAGATGAACATCGTGCTTGGCTACATCGAGAAGGGCAAAGAAGAGGGCGCCCGCCTGATCTGCGGCGGCAAGCGCGCAGACATGGATGGTTTCTTTGTCGAACCGACCGTCTTTGCCGATGTAACCGACGATATGACCATCGCCCGCGAGGAGATCTTTGGCCCGGTGATGTCGGTCCTCGACTTCGACACCGAGGAAGAGGTGATCGCGCGCGCCAATGACACCGAATTCGGCCTGTCGGCTGGCGTCTTCACCAATGACTTCAGCCGCGCCCACCGGGTGATCGGCCAGCTGGAGGCGGGCAGCTGCTTCATCAACTCCTACAACGACGCGCCGGTCGAGGCGCCGTTTGGCGGGGTGAAAGCCTCCGGCGTGGGGCGAGAGAACTCGAAAGAGGCGATCAAGCACTTCAGCCAGGTGAAATCGGTCTACGTCCGCATGGGCGACGTCGAAGCGGCGTTCTGATTGCCCTTTTGGGCAACGCCCACCCACCCGCCCCGTTGCCCAAAAGGGCAAGAGGGAAGGGGATGCTGAGGGCGCTTCGCGTCCTCGGCGGACCACAACAATGATGAGGCAGATTCGGGGTGCCTCAAGGACAGGCCGCGCCATGGCGCGGTGCCACAGGCATCCTTGACCCAACCCGGATCCGCAATGGAGAGACGCAATGAACGCGGATTATGTGATTGTCGGTGCCGGCTCTGCCGGCTGTGCCATGGCTTACCGCCTGTCCGAGGCAGGAAAATCGGTTCTGGTGATCGAACATGGCGGCAGTGATGCCGGACCGTTCATCCAGATGCCGGGGGCGCTGAGCTACCCGATGAATATGTCGATGTACGACTGGGGCTACAAATCGCAGCCGGAACCGCATCTGGGCGGTCGCGAACTGGTCTGCCCGCGCGGCAAGGTGATCGGCGGTTCCTCCTCGATCAACGGCATGGTCTATGTGCGCGGCCACGCAGGCGATTACAACCACTGGGCCGAGACCGGGGCGACAGGCTGGTCCTATGCCGACGTGCTGCCCTATTTCAAACGTATGGAAACCTGGGACGATCGCGGCCATGGCGGCGATGCGGACTGGCGCGGCACCGACGGCCCGCTGCATGTGACCCGCGGCCCCCGCGACAACCCGCTGCACGCGGCTTTTGTAAAGGCGGGCGAACAGGCCGGCTATCCGGTGACCGAGGATTACAACGGCGAGCAGCAGGAAGGCTTCGGCCCGATGGAAATGACCGTCTACAAGGGTCAGCGCTGGTCCGCCGCCAATGCCTATCTGAAGCCCGCGCTGAAGCGTGACAATTGCGATCTGATCCGCGCCTTTGCGCGCAAGGTGGTCATTGAAGAAGGGCGCGCCGTCGGCGTCGAGGTCGAGCGGGGCGGCAAGATCGAGGTGATCCGCGCCAACGCCGAGGTCATTCTTGCGGCTTCATCGCTGAACTCGCCCAAACTGCTGATGCTCTCGGGCATCGGTCCGGCCAAACATCTGGCCGAGCATGGCATCGACGTTGTCGTCGACCGTCCCGGCGTGGGCCAGAACCTGCAGGACCATCTGGAATTCTATTTCCAGTTCGCCTCCAAACAGCCGATTACCCTGTTCAAATACTGGAACCTGCTTGGCAAGGCGATGGTGGGGGCGCAGTGGCTGTTCACCAAAACCGGTCTGGGCGCTTCCAACCAGTTCGAAAGCGCCGCCTTCATCCGCTCCGACAAGGGCGTCGATTATCCGGATATCCAGTACCACTTCCTGCCCATCGCGGTGCGCTATGATGGTCAGGCCGCAGCCGAGGGCCACGGTTTTCAGGCCCATGTCGGCCCGATGCGCTCGGACTCGCGCGGTGAGGTCACGCTGGCTTCCAGCAATCCCAAGGATGCGCCAAAAATCCTGTTCAACTACATGTCGACCGAGAAGGACTGGGAGGATTTCCGCAAATGTATCCGCCTGACCCGCGAGGTATTTGCACAGGATGCGATGAAGCCGTTCGTGAAATATGAAATCCAGCCCGGCGATGGGCTGCAATCGGATGACGAGCTGAACGGCTTTATCCGCGAACATGTCGAAAGCGCCTATCACCCCTGCGGCACCTGCAAGATGGGCGCGGTGGAGGATCCGATGGCGGTGGTTGATCCCGAATGCCGCGTCATCGGCGTCGAGGGGCTGCGCGTCGCCGACAGTTCGATTTTCCCGCGCATCACCAATGGCAATCTCAACGGCCCCTCGATCATGACCGGCGAGAAAGCCTCCGACCACATCCTCGGCCGCCGCCTGCCGTCGTCAAACGCGCAGGCCTGGTTCAACCCGAATTGGCAAACCTCCCAGCGCTGAACAGCCGGGGGATAGCCCTGAAACGCCCGCTGCACCCCGTTGCGCGGGCGTTTTTTGGTCGGACGAAGCTGCCGGTTTGATCCGCGTCAAAGTGGGCAGGGGCAGGGCTGGCTAAGGTCCGTCTGACGCTGAAAAATCAAGGAGCGAGCAGATGTCCAATACCCCCCACGAACTGGCCGAAGAATTCCCCGACAAGCAGTCGCAGATCCATGCGCTGAAGCAATCGGACGCCCATTTTGCCAAGCTTGCGGACAGCTATCACGCGGTGAACCGCGCGGTGCATCGCGCCGAAACCAATGTCGAGCCGATGTCCGAAACTGCCGAAGCCGACCTGCGCAAACAGCGCGCCGCCCTTAAGGATGAGATCTGGGGCTTGTTGTCAAAGGCGTAAGAAACCCAGCCAACAACAGCAAAGAGGGGCGCCGCCGGTGCCCCTCTTTTCCTGTCACCCGCGCGATTATTCCTGCGATATCATGCCGAAGACCGGGGCCGAGATATCGCTCAGCCCATTTCTTCCTGACATTCGATTGCCGCTTCAAGCGCCTTGTAACTCCCGGTGAGGTCAATCGACATGACTTCGCCCTCGGTCGTGTAGAGCGTCATCGTCTGTTTGATCGCGAGGTCGAACAGGAAATCGGGGTTGTCAAAGGCGATATCCGCCCCGGGCACATCCTCAAGATAGATGCCCGTGGCATCGGCATCATAATCCTGACCGTCAAGCGAGAAGAGAACCGGATAGGAGGCCCCTTCCTCGATGTCCCCCCAGCCCATGTTGAAGGCAGTGACATAGCCCGTGCCTTCGGTGCGGTCAAAACCGATGCGGACAACGGATCCATCGGTGAATTCCGACTGGATCAGGCAGCCGTCGCCCAGTGAGGGATCAATCAGAACATCCCAGTAATCAGAGGCCCCCCATTGCTCCAGTGTCTGGGCACCGACGGCGTTGGTATGGACCGCACCGATCAACAAGAAACTGGCGGCAATAGCTGGGATTTTCATGTGGTTACTCTCTTTTCCGGGGGACACTCGTATCTGGCTGCCGAGCTTGGAGGCTTGCCCCTGTTTCTGCAAGAAACTTTTCTGCCGGGGCGCTCAGGTCCTGCTGGGCACCGCGGCTGGGTGTTCCGCATCCTTTCAGCTCACCTCATAAGGCAGCACGCCGCGCTGGTCGGTGTTGATGCTCAGCCGCCGTTCCAGCGGTGGCACCGATCGCTGATGGCAATCGCGTCGTTCGCAGATCCGGCAGGAGATGCCAATCGGCTCATAGGCGCTGTCCTGACTCACATCCAGCGTATCGGCATAGACCAGAGCGTCGGCATGGCGCACCTCGCAGCCCAGGGCAATCGCGTAGCGCCGGACAGGAGAGCCAAAGGAACCGCCCGGTTTCGACACATCCCGCGCCAATGAGATATAGCGCACCCCGTCCGGCGTCTCCGCCAGCTGCCGCAGGAACCGGCCCGGCGTCTCAAAGGCGCGGTGCACATTCCACAGAGGGCAGGCGCCGCCAAATCGCGCAAATTGCAGCCGCGTGGCCGAGTGCCGCTTGGTGATGGTGCCCGCCTGATCAACCCGGACAAAGAAGAACGGCACCCCCTTGGCGCCGGGGCGCTGCAATGTGGACAGGCGATGCGCCACCTGCTCGATCGATGCGCCAAAGCGGGTGGCGAGCAGCTCCAGATCGTGGCGGCAGTCCACGGCGGCATCCAGAAACTGCCGGTAGGGCATCATCGCGGCCCCGGCGAAATAGTTGGCGAGGCCGATCTTGGCGATCGAGCGGGCCGCCTCGCTGTGAAACTTGGCAAAGTCCAGCGTGGCCTCCAGCAGGTCGTTCTGATGCAGCAGCGCCACCTGCAACAGCAACTGGAACAGCTGCGTCTGCGGTGAGGCACGGTTGGACAACCGCAGCACCTTGCCTGCCGGATCAAACTTTCGCAGCCCGTCGATATCGCCGAAAACCACGCTGATCCCGGCCTGATCCAATGCGGCGATGGCGGCGCTGCGGGCATCTAGCCTGCCGCTGAAATTCTCTGCCGCGCGATCCACCGCATCAATGTAGTTGTCACAATAATGGAAGAAATCGCGCACCTCTTCCCAGGGCGAAGCCTGAATGCGCGCATCCTCGCGCCCCAGCGCCTCATCCAGCGAGGCCAGCCGCTCATGGGTCTGACGGTAGGCGCGATGCAGCGTCAGCAGCGCGCGCGCCAGCGCCGGCGCGTTGGAAGCCGTCAGCCGCAGATCCGCCATTGGTACTGCCGCATCGGCAAAAACCGGGTCGGCCATCACCTCTCGCATGTCGCTGACCAGTCGTTCGCTGTCACCGGTGGACAGCTCGGTGACATCCAGCCCGAATTCCTGCGCCAGCGCCAGAACCACGGTCGTGGAAACCGGGCGGTTGTTGTTTTCCATCTGGTTGAGATAGGGCAGGGAGACCCCCAGCTTGGCGGCGAACTCCTTTTGCGTCAGCGACAGGCGCAGCCGCATTTCCCGCAGCTTGGCTCCGGCATAGAGTTTCTGTTGCGCCATGGGTATCCCCTTTGCAAATCTTGGATATTGCAACTGTAGAATTGCAAATCATGCGGTGCAAGAGCGGCACGCCCATCGGACGCGCTGGCGGGGAAAGTGCAAGGTGATGATGGGAGGGCGTTATGCGAACACCCGAACCGGGCAGGGCGGCGCAAATGCCGCTCAGATCCCGAGGTTTTTCTCGCGGCGGATAACCACCTGGATCGACACAAAGCCCAGAACGGCGGTGGCCAGCATGATGGTCAGCAGCGGCACCGGCGTCGATCCCGGCACCAACAGGTAGCCCGCATAGGCGCTAAGCCCGGCGCCAACGCCAATCATGATCGCACCGGCAAGCCCTGAGGCAGTGCCCGCGAGATGGGGCCGCACCGAAATCGCACCGGCGGTGGCATTGGGGATCGCCATGCCGTTGCCCAGCCCGACAAAGGTCATGAAGCCAAAGAAGGAATAGACGCTGTCGGCACCCGCCAGCGCCAGTGTGAGCGACAGCGCCACGCCGATGCCGTTGATCAGACAGCCCCAGAGCACCATCCGATTGAGCCCGATCCGGGTCGAATAGCGCCCGGACAGGAAATTGCCGATGAAATACCCCACGGCCGGCGAGGCAAAATAGACCCCAAGCTCGGCAGCAGACAGACCATAGACCTGTGTGCCGACAAAAGGCGCGCCGCCCAGATAGGCAAAAAACGCGCCCGACGACAGGCCCGAGGCCAGCGAATAGCCCCAGAACCGCGGCGACCGCAGCAGCTCGGGATATTCGCGGAACTGCGCCATCAGGGTCTTGCCGCTCTTGCGGGCGGTTTCGCCAAGGTCGAGATAGGCAATCACGAATGTTGCCGCCCCCAGCACCATCAGCAGCCAGAAATTGGCTTTCCAGCCGAGGGTCTCTTCCAGCGCGCCACCGATCACCGGGCCGATCATCGGCACCACCGCCATGCCCATGGTGACATAGCCGATCATGCTGGCGGCGGCATCATTGTCGTAGATGTCGCGCACGGCGGCACGGCTCAGCACCATCGCAGAGGCGACAATCGCCTGACACATCCGAAACAGCAGAAAGATCTCCGCCGTCGGCGCATAAAGACAGCCCAGCGTCGCCAGCAAGAACAGCGCCACGCCCCACAGGATGACCGGGCGGCGCCCCAGCTTGTCGGAAATCGGCCCGACAAAAATCTGCACCGCCGCGCTGACGGCAAGGTACAGCGCGACCGACAGCTGCATCAGGCTGTAATCGGCATCAAAATATCGGGCCATCCCGGGCAGGGAGGGCAGAAAGATATTCATCGCCAGCGCCGACAGCCCAGAGAGCAGGATCAGCGTGCCGATATTGGGGTTGGACCGACGGTCCAGAAATCGCCGCGGAATGGTTCGCATGTGAACGAATTAGGTCACACCGCGGCGATTGTCCATAATGCGCAGCCTCAGACCAGCAGATCGTCGCTGATCTGATCCAGGGTCATATTGCGCAGCGTGATGCTGTTGTTGCCATCAAGGTCGAAGTATAGATCGTCGCCCACCTCGCTGGCGCGGGCGAGCACCTCGGCTCTGCTGCCGTGGCCGACGATGCGCAGCGTGTCGATGTCGTCCTGAAAGTCGCGGATGGTGTCATTGCCGCCATTGCGGGCAAAGATGAAGATATCGGCGCCGCTGTTGCCCACCAGACGATCATTGCCGCCGGCGCCGTTCAGGCGGTCATTGCCGCCGCCACCGATGAGCAGGTCAATCCCGCTGTTGCCGTTCAAGGCATCATTGCCGCCATCGCCGCGCAGGGTGTCCCGTCCGCCGCCGCCGACCAGCCGGTTGTTGGCGTCATTACCGATGATCAAATCCCGGCCTCGCCCGCCGATGGCGTTCTCGATGGTGACGCCATGTGCAATTGTCACATCGCTTTCGGTGTCAAAGCTCGAGAAATGCATCTCGCGCAGATCCAGTGTCACCGCCGTGCTGCGGTCGCTGGCGTTGAAGGTGTCGCGGCCACTGGTGTCCCAGATCACATCCACGGTGTCGGTGCGCGATCCGCGATAGGTAGAGTTGCCGGTGTTGTAATCGACGGCACCCCAGATGTCCTGCAGCGCCAGCACGTCAAACAGCATCATCGCATCGCTGTCCTGACCGTTCAGCGGGTTCTCGCGGTAGGACATCACCGAATAGAGGTTGCTGTCATAGCCTTCGGGCAGGCTTGAATCATGGGTGTGCTGAAGACCAAGAGCATGTCCCAGTTCATGTAGGATGAGGCTTTCACGGCTGTCCTGTGACATATCCAGGGTGTTGTCAAAAACCGCATAGCCGTCCCAGCTGCTGATATCACTGCCGCGAAAGCTCATGCTGTAGCCGCCGATCCCGACCGTGCTGCCGGGGATGGTGACGGAGCCGAGGTTCAGGTCGGGATCAGCCGCGCCCCGCACCTCGACAAAATCGACGTTCAGGAAGGTTTCGATATGGTCGAACGCCTCGGCAAAGGCAGCCCGTTCCGCGGCGCTGAAACTCTGCCAGCCGGAATATGTGCTGCCGGTCGGCAGATCGCCGGGCGCGGAGCTGCCCGCGAATTGATAGGTGATGGTCAGCCGGGGGGCGTTATCCGTGTTGATCGGATTGCGGGTGTAGAACCCGTCGAACTGCATGGCCTGTATGATCTGGGAAGGGTGTAACATGGGGGGTGTTCCGTCTCCGTTGCTCGGCCCCGGTGATACGAGCACATCGGTCAGCACATCAAGAACACCCGCCGCTTCGGCGGTTTCTGCGCGGTTCCGTGCCTGTTTGCAAATTAGCGCATCTGTTACGCAAATGCTTTGCAAATTTGCCATTATTGACTTTGGCTTCTCCTGTGCAGCGTCTATGGTCGCCTGAAATTCAACAGGGGGCATGGCCATGAAAGATATCCTTTCCGAGCTGGAAGACCGTCGCAACGCAGCGCGACTGGGGGGCGGACAAAAGCGGATCGACGCTCAGCATGGGCGCGGTAAACTGACCGCGCGCGAGCGGATCGAGCTGCTGTTGGACGAGGGCAGTTTCGAAGAATTCGACATGTTCGTGGCGCATCGCTGCACCGATTTCGGCATGGAAAAACAGCGCCCGGCGGGCGATGGCGTGGTTACCGGCTGGGGCACCATCAATGGCCGGATGGTCTATGTCTTCAGCCAGGATTTCACGGTGTTTGGCGGCTCTCTGTCGGAAACCCACGCGCAAAAGATCTGCAAGATCATGGATATGGCGGTGCAGAATGGCGCGCCGGTCATTGGCATCAACGATTCCGGTGGCGCCCGTATTCAGGAAGGTGTCGCCTCGCTTGCGGGCTACGCCGAGGTGTTCCAGCGCAACATTATGGCTTCGGGCGTGGTGCCGCAGATTTCCGTCATCATGGGCCCCTGTGCCGGCGGCGCGGTCTACTCGCCCGCGATGACCGATTTCATCTTCATGGTGAAGGACACATCCTACATGTTCGTGACCGGCCCCGATGTGGTGAAGACCGTCACCAACGAGGTCGTCACCGCCGAGGAGCTGGGCGGCGCCTCGACCCACACAAAGAAGTCCTCGGTGGCTGATGGCGCCTTTGAAAACGACGTCGAAGCCTTGGCGGAGGTCCGCCGGCTGGTCGACTTCCTGCCACTGAACAATCGCGAAAAACCGCCGGTTCGCCCCTTCTTTGATGAGCCGGGCCGCGTCGAAGCCTCGCTCGATACGCTGATTCCAGAGAATCCCAACACGCCCTACGACATGAAGGAGCTGATTCACAAAGTCGCGGACGAGGGGGATTTCTACGAAATTCAGGAAGATTTCGCCAAGAACATCATCACCGGCTTTATCCGCCTTGAAGGGCAGACCGTGGGTGTTGTTGCCAACCAGCCGATGGTTCTGGCGGGCTGTCTCGATATCGATTCCAGCCGCAAGGCGGCGCGGTTCGTGCGCTTCTGCGACTGTTTCGAGATCCCGATCCTGACGCTGGTTGATGTGCCGGGCTTCCTGCCGGGGACCAGCCAGGAATATGGCGGCGTCATCAAACATGGGGCAAAGCTGCTGTTTGCCTATGGCGAGGCGACGGTGCCGAAGGTTACCGTGATCACCCGCAAGGCCTATGGCGGCGCCTATGACGTGATGGCCTCCAAACATCTGCGTGGCGATTTCAACTACGCCTGGCCGACGGCGGAGATCGCCGTGATGGGGGCCAAGGGCGCGACCGAAATCATCCACCGCGCTGATCTGGCGGATGCCGACAAGATTGCCGAGCACACGAAGGATTACGAAGAACGCTTTGCCAATCCCTTTGTGGCGGCGGAACGCGGCTTCATCGACGAGGTGATCATGCCGCAATCCACCCGCAAACGCGTCAGCCGTGCCTTTGCGTCGCTGCGGGGCAAGCAGCTCAAAAACCCGTGGAAGAAACACGACAATATCCCGCTGTAACACCCGGACCCGTTCCGGATTTCCTGACCCAGACCCTTGCGGCCAAAGGTAAATATCGCCTTGGTTGCGAGGGGTGATGAGGATACAACTCAGATGTCAGCGCCTGCCTATGCCGCGATCTGCCGCCACCCCGATGGCAAAAGCCTGTTGGAAATCAGCGGGCTGGAACCAATCGCCGGCATATCGGGTGGATTGTTCGCAAAATGCGATCAATTTGAACAATCTCAGATGTTTGCGCCCACATTTGTATCTTTGTTTGACACCGGAACCGAATCTGACACATGATCCGCGCCAGCTCATATCGGACAGCGCGCACCGCGTGTGCAGCGCCTGCAGCCCCGACAGGAGGAGCCCATCGTTTTTGGGGTCGGGGCTGCGGTATTGGGCCTGCCATCAAATCTGCCGTGACGGCCTCCGGGGTCTCGGTTCTGCTTGCCCTTGGCGCGGCTGCGCAGGCCGGATCGCTGCCGATTGATCTGCCATCGGGGCAGGAAGTCGATCTGCATGAGGTTCTTCTGGACGACAGCACCGGCGAGCTTTGGGTGCGCTTTCGCTTTCTTGCGCCGCAGATTGCCCGCGACGCGGCGCTGATCAGCTATGAGCAGGCCGCCCCGGATATGGATCACCTGTGCCAGACCCTGGTTCTGGCCTATCTGCACCAGCATGGGCTGGAGCCGGTCCGGGTGGTGATCTCGCTGTCGGACCGCGAAGTGCCCTTTGGGGCGGCGGATGCGGCGGCGACACAGTTCTTTGAAAGCTACCGCCCCGAGGGTGACAGCTGCATCTGGGAGGCATTCTGATGATCTGTTGTCTGCCCCGCGGGCTGCGGGCCACTACAGCCCGGCAGCTGCCGCCGGTTCTGGTGCCCCCCGGTGTCACAAAGACGCCGATGCAGGCTGAAAACTGGCGCTTTTTTGCAGCTTTGCCCGCCGAAGTGTCGTCGGATCCGGCTTTGGGATGTGAAACCCCGCGCATCTCCGCTACTCTCTCGTCAGATCACATGAGCGTGATCTGTTATTTGAGGATGAGGCAGGCGCCGGCCGTGGCCCGCGCAGGTTTCAAAGACACAATTGGGAGACAGAAATGTCCAAGAGCATCAAACTCGTTGCCCTGGCGGGCCTGCTTGCAGCCGCCGCAGCCTGCGCACAGCAGGAAGAAGAATACGTCGTTGTCGAGCCCGAGCCGATTTCGGCTGAGCCCGTTTACACCGGCAAATACAAGTAATCACGACAGGGGTCCGGCCCTGCGGCCGGACTCTACCGTCCCGCGGGGTGCCGGATCGGAGGCACCATCATGCTAAAACACCGCGGTTTCCCCGGCCGTCTGCCGGGCACCGATTTTCAATTCGTCATCCGCCGTCCCAATCCCAAGGGGGTTACGCCGATCACCCGTCGCGAACGGTTCCGCGACCGTCGCCCGGCAGACCGGCGCGCCGATGCGGGCTTCATGCAGGCGCTGTGGGACTGCTTTGGCGATCAGCCCTTTGAACGTGGTAATCTGGATGCAGGTCGTCTGAGCTGGCTGTTCGGCCGCGAAGTGATCCCGGCCGAGGACCCGTTTGATCCCGAAAGCTATGAGGCGCTGCTGGTCATCAATGTCGATGTTGCCCAGCTGTCCTTTCCCGAAGTCTTCGACGGGAGCGCGCGCTGAGATGTTTGCCGGGCCTGACCATATCCCTGTGCAGAGCTGTCGTCGCCTCGCGCGACCGCCGCGCGGTGGCTGTGATCGGGCCCCGGCGAATCTCTTGACCCTGCGCGATGTGACGAGCCCCGCGGCAAACCCGGCCGCAGGGAGGGTCAGATCGCGGGGCGGTGACACTATATGCGGCGCGAGCCGGGCATTCCGGGCCGATTTCGGCGTAATCCTGCAGGGCAGATCCCGGTTTGCGCAACTTCTCGCCAAATTGGCGTGTTTTGCAACTCAGGGGATGTTTCTGTGGCGCGGGCTGTGCACTCTGGTCGTGACAGGTCAGCCTGTCGTGCATCTGATCCAGCCCCTTCGCCTGGAAGGGCAGGTTTGCCCCCCCAATCGCGGCCTGCCCATTTTTTCCTTGGATGCAAAGGCGGAAGCTTGCCAATTGCCCCCCAGTGTTTGGCAGGCTTCTGCGCATTCCCCTGATCCGCAACAGAAATCCTTGTTTGCTCTGGACCGTGCTGCGAACAGTTGCGCAGAGCTTGGATCACAAAACGAAGGATCATTCCAATGCAGGCAAAACTCATTCTTGCGGCTTTTGGCCTCTGCACCGCGCTTGCGGCCTGTGGCGACACCACCGGCGAACAGGTTGTTTACGGGGCCGGTGCCGGTGCCGTCGGCTCGGCGCTGCTCAACGGCAACCTGGTCACAGGCGCCGCTGTTGGTGCTGCGGCCAACGTCATCTACTGCAAGGAAAATCCGCGCAAGTGCTAGGCCTGCCGGTGGCGCCGCAGGCACGCGCCTGTATCGCCGCAGCCATGCCCTGACAGCAACGCCGTCTGACCGCCTCGCCGCAGGGGCGGTGGCCGCGCGCCACATATATATCACCGCACAAAGGCCGCACCCGGAGACCCCTCCGGCGCGGCCTTTTTTGTGTTCTGACGAAGCCAAGACCGTGACGGGGCAGGGCTCCGTCACCCACCGAAGACAAGGGACAGCCAATGTTTGAAAAGATCCTGATTGCCAACCGGGGCGAAATCGCCTGCCGGGTCATCAAGACCGCCCGCAAGATGGGCATCAAGACCGTTGCCATCTACTCGGACGCCGACAAGCAAGCCCTGCATGTCGAAATGGCTGATGAAGCTGTCCACATCGGCCCGCCGCCCGCCAACCAGTCCTATATCGTCATCGACAAGGTGATGGAGGCGATCCGCAAAACCGGTGCGCAGGCGGTGCATCCGGGCTATGGCTTCCTGTCGGAAAACGCCAAATTCGCCGAGGCGCTGGCCGCCGAAGGCGTCGCCTTTGTCGGCCCGCCGGTGGGCGCCATCGAAAGCATGGGTGACAAGATCACCTCGAAGAAGATCGCGCAGGAGGCTGGCGTCTCCACTGTGCCCGGCTACATGGGCCTGATTGCCGACGCTGACGAGGCGGTGAAAATCTCCAACGAGATCGGCTATCCGGTGATGATCAAGGCCTCTGCCGGTGGTGGTGGCAAAGGGATGCGGATCGCCTGGTCCGATGAGGAGGCCCGCGAAGGGTTCCAATCCTCCAAGAACGAGGCGGCGAACTCCTTTGGCGACGACCGGATCTTCATCGAGAAATTCGTCACCCAGCCGCGCCATATCGAAATTCAGGTGCTCTGCGACGGCCATGGCAATGGTATTTATCTGGGCGAGCGCGAATGCTCGATCCAGCGCCGCAACCAGAAAGTCGTCGAAGAGGCGCCGTCGCCCTTCCTCGATGAGGACACCCGCCGCGCCATGGGCGAACAGGCCGTCGCCCTGGCCAAGGCGGTGGGCTACGCCTCTGCTGGCACGGTGGAATTCATCGTCGATGGCGACAAGAACTTCTACTTCCTGGAAATGAACACCCGCCTTCAGGTCGAACACCCGGTCACCGAGCTGATCACCGGTGTCGATCTGGTCGAACAGATGATCCGCATTGCCGGCGGTGAGCCGCTGTCGATCACCCAGAACGACGTCAAACTGAATGGCTGGGCCATCGAAAACCGCCTCTATGCCGAAGATCCCTATCGGGGTTTCCTGCCCTCCATCGGCCGCCTGACCCGCTATCGTCCGCCCGCCGAAGTCGCCGCAGGCCCGCTGCATGACAGCGGCAAATGGCAGGGCGACGCCCCTGCGGGCGAACTCGCCGTGCGCAATGACACCGGCGTCTTTGAGGGGGGCGAGATCTCGATGTATTATGACCCGATGATTGCCAAGCTCTGCACCTGGGGGCCGACACGCGAGGCGGCGATTGCCGCCATGCGCGATGCGCTTGACGGCTTCGAGGTTGAAGGCATCGGTCACAACCTGCCGTTCCTCAGCGCGGTGATGGATCACCCGATCTTTATCGCGGGCACCATGACCACCGCCTTTATCGAGGAGCAATATCCCGAAGGGTTCGTCGGGGTGGAGCTGCCGGAGCAGGATCTGCGCAAGATCGCCGCCGCTTCTGCCGCCATGCACCGGGTTGCCGAAATTCGCCGTACCCGCGTGTCGGGCCGGATGGACAACCACGAACGCAAGGTTGGCAGCGACTGGGTGGTCTCGCTTCAGGGCATGGATTTCAACGTCATCATCGACGCTGACCGCGACGGCTCCACCGTGCGGTTTGACGATGGCAGCACCCTGCGCGTCACCTCGGACTGGACCCCCGGCGATCAGCTCGCCCGGCTGACGGTTGGCGGTGATGCTCTGGTGGTGAAGGTCGGCAAGATCTCCGGCGGGTTCCGCATCCGCTCGCGGGGGGCCGATCTGAAGGTTCATGTGCGCACGCCACGACAGGCGGAACTGGCCAAGCTGATGCCCGAGAAAGTCGCCCCCGACACCTCCAAACTGCTGCTCTGCCCGATGCCGGGTCTGGTGGTGAAACTGGAGGTCGAAGTCGGCGACGAGGTTCAGGAAGGTCAGGCGCTCTGCACCATCGAGGCGATGAAGATGGAGAACATCCTGCGCGCCGAGCGGAAAGGCGTCGTCAGCATGATCAACGCCGCCGCCGGTGACAGCCTCGCCGTTGACGAAGTGATCATGGAATTCGAATAACACCAGATGATGTTGGTGCAGCCATATCGCAAACTGGCGCGTGTCGCCTGTCTGGCGCTGGTCCTTTCGGGGCTGGCGGGCTGTGCCATGCAAGATGAGGCGGCGGCCCGTGCCGCCGTCGGCGACTGGGTGCAGCTGGGGGAGACACAGTATTACTTCTCCCGCCGCAACTGCGCCGCAGGCGTGTTCGAAATCAAGGCCACCCGGATTTCATCGCTGCTGACCAAGGCACGGTCGGTCCGGGCGGGGCTGCGTCATCTCGATGACGACAAACCCGTCGCCTTTGAGGTGCCCGGACTGTCGCCCAATATGGTTTCGGTTCAGGTGATGACGATGGATCAGGGGCGCGGCAATGGCATCTTTGCCGCCGGGATCGTCGGCAAGGACTGCATGTTGGAGGAGGTGAGCCGCGCCTATCTGATCGCGCTGCTCGATCCGACATCGGTGTTGATCTATGAGCCACGCGCCCGGTTCATGGCGGTGGTGGACCGCACCAACAGGCGTCTGTTCTACGCGCAGGGCGGGGCAGTGTGATGGGCCTGCGATCTGCCATCCAGCCGCTGCGGGACGCGGCCCCGGATCACGGCGCGTTTCATCGCGCGGGTGCGGGGCACGGTGCATCGGCGGCGGCTCAGCTGCCGCGCCGTTCCTTCACCTCGCGCAGCCGGTCGGGGAATTTGTCGATCGTCCGGCTCAGCTCGCGCACGGTCCAGGGCTGCGGCTTGCGCAGTTTGACGCCGCCGTCCTTGCCGATCAGAACCAGCATGAACCCGCGCGGCCGCAGTGTTTTGCGCAGCGCAGACGTCACGCTTGGATTGGTATCGGTCAGCACGATGACATCGCGATCCAGCAGCGCCTCGGCGCCGTCGGTCAGCCGCTCCATCTGCTCGTGGAATCGCGGATCGGCAGGGCTGTCGGCAAAGACCACGATGGGGCGGTATACCCACAGGAGACTGTCCAGATCGACGCTGTCACCGGCGCGGATCAGCTGGGTGATGGGATCCTGCGCCAGGTTTTCTGCGGTCTGCGGCAGCTCCTGCGCGGCGCTGGCGGGATCGGTGCCTTCGACCATCATCGTTGCGGTCTCACCGCGCGCGCCATCTGCGGCCTCGGTTGTTGCAGGTTCCTGCGCCATGGCCGGGCCGGGCAGCGCCAGCAGCAGCGCCAACGCGGCGCCCGCAGCTGGGACTGCGGGCCAAAATCGGGTTTTTCCAAAGACAAACAACTGTTTCATCGGCTCTCCTGTAGCGATGAATATATGCTCCGCCCCGCCAATTGCGATGGGCAATCCGGCTTGCCGGGCAAAAAAATCCACCCCGCACTTCGGGGCCAAAGCCGCCGTTAACCCTATTGTCAGCCTGCCCATGTCATCCTCCCGGCCTCTGCAAACCGGGCTGTCCGCCTCGCGCGGCGCCACCAACGGGACGGGACCGGCTATGGATATCATGCTGCACATCGGCGCACATCGCTGCGCTACGGGATATTTTCAGGGCTTTCTTGCCCATCATGAAACGGCGCTGCGCCGTGACGGGCTGGCGGTCTGGGGACCGGCCCAGACCCGCGACGGGCTGTTCCACGGCATCCATCCCGGCCCGGCCCCGGTAACAGGCCGTGACCTGGCAACCCGCGCCCGTGGTCGTCTGCGCCTGCGCCTCGCGACCGAGGCCGCCAGCGGCAGCACGCGGCTGCTGATCAGCGACGCCAATATGATGGGCAGTCCCAATGACCTGCTGCAACAGAGCCAGCTATATGGCAGCATCGGCGTGCGTATGGCGCGGTTCGATGCCGCCTTTGACGGGCAGGTGCGCGATGTGATGCTGAACCTGCGCAGCCCGGAGCGGTTCTGGACCTCGCTGCTGACCCGGATGGTGACCAATGGCCACCCGTTGCCCTCGGCCGCGCTGCTGGGGCGGATCGCCGCCCATCCGCGCAGCTGGCGCGATGTGATCACCGATATCGCCTGCGCCATGCCCAATGCCCGCATCCGGGTGCTGCCCTATGAAACCTATGGCGACCGGCCAGAGGTGCAGATGGCGCTGCTGACCGGGACGCGGCTGGCGCGGTTCACCTGTTCGGATCGACTCAACCGCTCAGACGGGCTGCCGACCCTGCGGCATCGCCTGTCGGCAGCCGTCGCCCGCGACCTGCCGCGCGGCGAGGGCCGCTGGACCCCGTTTTCCGACATTCAATCCGCAGCGCTGCGCGAGCGCTACGCCGATGATCTGATGTGGCTGCAAGGCGGCGCGGACGGTCTGGCAGAGCTGATGCGTGACCCTGACAAACATGCGGTGGGCTCGAACCCGCCCTCATACGACCTGACAAGAGGAACTTCCGATGACGACCAAAACCGACGATTGGCGGGCTCTGGCTGAAAAAGAGCTGCGCGGACGCCCGCTGGACGCGCTGACCTGGAATACGCTGGAAGGCATTGATGTAAAACCGCTTTATACTGAGGCCGACAGCAAGGATCTGCCTCATATGGGCACGCTGCCCGGCTTTGGACCCTTTACCCGGGGCGTGAAGGCCACGATGTACGCAGGCCGCCCCTGGACCATCCGCCAATATGCGGGCTTTTCCACGGCTGAGGAATCCAACGCTTTCTACCGCCGCAACCTCGCGGCCGGGCAGCAGGGCGTTTCGGTGGCCTTCGACCTTGCCACCCACCGCGGCTATGACAGCGACCACCCCCGCGTGATGGGCGATGTCGGCAAGGCCGGTGTGGCCATCGACAGCGTTGAGGATATGAAAATCCTGTTTGATGGCATTCCGCTGGATCAGGTCTCGGTCTCGATGACGATGAACGGCGCAGTGATCCCGATCCTGGCCAGCTTTATCGTCGCGGGCGAAGAGCAGGGCCATGACAAGGCGCTGCTGGCAGGCACCATTCAGAACGATATCCTGAAGGAGTTCATGGTCCGCAACACCTATATCTATCCGCCGGAACCCTCGATGCGGATCATCTCGGACATCATCGAATATACCTCGAACGAGATGCCGAAATTCAACTCCATCTCCATTTCCGGCTATCACATGCAGGAAGCCGGCGCCAATCTGGTGCAGGAGCTGGCCTATACGCTGGCGGACGGTCGCGAATATGTCCGCGCCGCGATTGAGGCAGGCATGGATGTTGACAAATTCGCAGGCCGCCTGAGCTTCTTCTTTGCGATTGGCATGAATTTCTTCATGGAAATCGCCAAACTGCGCGCCGCCCGCACGCTCTGGCACCGGGTGATGACCGACTTTGGCGCCAAATCCGACCGCTCCAAGATGCTGCGCACCCATTGCCAGACCTCGGGCGTGTCCTTGCAGGAGCAGGACCCCTACAACAACGTGATCCGCACCGCCTATGAGGCGATGTCGGCGGTGCTGGGCGGCACGCAGTCGCTGCACACCAACGCGCTGGACGAAGCCATCGCGCTGCCCACCGATTTCTCTGCCCGCATCGCCCGCAACACCCAGCTGGTGCTGCAGGAGGAAACCGGCGTCACCAATGTGGTCGATCCGCTGGCTGGCTCCTACTATGTCGAAAGCCTCACCAATGAGCTGATCGAGAAAGCCTGGGCGCTGATGGAAGAGGTCGAGGAGATGGGCGGCATGACCAAGGCCGTGGCCTCCGGCATGCCGAAACTGCGCATCGAGGAAAGCGCGGCCCGTCGTCAGGCGATGATCGACCGGGGCGAAGAGGTGATCGTCGGGGTCAACAAATACCGCAAGGAAAAGGAAGATCCGATCGACATTCTGGATGTCGACAACGTCAAGGTGCGCGACAGCCAGATCGCCCGGCTGGAACAGATCCGCGCCAGCCGCGACAGCGCCGCCTGCGAGGCCGCGCTGGACAATCTGACCCGCGTCGCAAAGGAAGGTGGCAACCTTCTGGCCGCCGCCGTCGAAGCCGCCCGCGCGCGGGCCTCAGTCGGAGAGATCTCCATGGCAATGGAAAAGGAATTCGGCCGTCACAGCGCCGAGGTCAAGACCCTGGCCGGTGTCTATGGCGCCGCCTATGAGGGCGACGAAGGCTTTGCCGCCATTCAGAAATCCATCGAAGACTTCGCCGAGGCAGAGGGCCGTCGCCCGCGTCTTCTGGTGGTCAAGATGGGGCAGGACGGTCACGACCGGGGGGCCAAGGTGATCGCCACCGCCTTTGCCGATATCGGATTTGACGTTGACGTCGGCCCGCTGTTCCAGACCCCGGAAGAGGCCGCGCAGGACGCCATCGACAATGACGTCCATGTGGTCGGGATTTCGTCGCAGGCCGCAGGGCACAAGACGCTGGCCCCGCAGCTGGTGCAGGAGCTGAAGGCGCAGGGCGCCGAGGATATCATCGTGATCTGTGGCGGGGTGATCCCGCAGCAGGATTACCAGTTCCTCTATGACAATGGCGTCAAGGCGATCTTTGGCCCCGGCACCAATATTCCCGAAGCGGCGCAGGACATCCTGAAGCTGATCCGCCAGGGTGGGTAACCGGCGCGGCTGATCAGGACCGCCGGCATTTGCGGCCCGGCAAGGGCGGCGCTGCGGCCTGACCGCCTTGCCCATGCTCATAAGCGCTCCCGCGCCCGCGGGGGCCTTTGCCCGATGGGCAAATCCCCCCTTGCGGCCTTGGGCGCGGCAGCCAGCCTATCCGGCTGGCTGCCGACATCGCGCGATGCGCGATGCCATGCCCAACGGGAGCGGGGGCGTCTGTGACGCCGCCGCCGACGGGCGGGAGAGCTGCTGCCTCCCATCTGTGCCCGGATGTATCTGTGCCCGGATGTTAGGCAGCCACCTGCCGTCACATCGCCAGTGTTGGGGGCGCCCGCACGTGGTTCCAACATTGCCGCTTGCACCCCGGCGGCGGGTGGCTAGTCTCGCCGCCATCAGCGGGGAGCATGTCATGGAACTCGATCATCTGGCCGTTTCGGCCGCGACACTGGAAGAGGCGGTTGCCCATGTGGAGGAGAGCCTCGGCGTGCCGATGCAGCCGGGCGGCAGCCATGCGGTCTTTGGCACTCACAACCGGCTTCTTGGGCTTGCTGATGGCCTCTATCTCGAGGCCATTGCCATCGACCCCGCCGCCACACCGCAGCGCAGCCCGCGCTGGTTCGATCTGGACCGCCGCCACGGCCCCGCACGGATCACCAACTGGATCTGCCGCTGCGCCGATCTCACGGCCGCGCTGACCGCAGCCCCGGAGGGCGCGGGAGAGATTGTCGATCTGCAACGGGGTGATCTCAGCTGGCAGATGGCGGTGCCGGCTGATGGCATCCTGCCGTTTGACAATATGTTCCCGGCCTTGATGCAATGGCACAGCCCCCATCCCGCCGCCGCGCTGGTCCCGCAGGGCTGCACCCTGCGCCGTCTGCATCTGTCGCACCCGGACAGCACAGCACTGGCGCAGGCGCTGCCGTTTGATGATCCGCGGGTCGAGATCCACAGCGGCCCTGCCGCCTTCGAGGCTGAGTTCGACACGCCCCACGGGCGCCGGGTGCTGCGATGATCGTCCGGGCGGCCACCGCAGCGGATGCAGAGGCAATCGCCGCGATCACCAACCAGATCATCCGCGACACGCTGATCACCTTCACCACGGCGGAAAAAACCGGCGCGCAGGTCAGCGATGAGATCGCCAAGAAAGGCGCCTATGTGCAGGTGGCCGAGGAGGCGGGCCAGATCCTCGGCTATGTCAGCCTTGGCGGGTTTCGCACCGGCCCCGGCTATGCCCGCACCGCTGAACATGCGATTTACCTCACCGAAGCGGCCCGTGGCCGGGGCACCGGCCGGGCGCTGATCGCCGCCATCGAGGAGGTCGCGCGCCGGGACGGCATCCACGTGCTGGTCGCAGGCATCAGCGCGCTCAATGCAGGCGGGCTTGGCTTTCACGCGGCCATGGGATTTGTCGAGGTCGGACGGATGCCGGAGGTCGGCTACAAATGGGGCCAGTGGCTGGATCTGGTGCTGATGCAGAAAATTCTCTCTCCCAAAGGGGTTGGCCCCGCTGACAGTTCGGCCAAAGCAGGCTAGGCTGGCCATATGTCACTTTGGACCCGCATCACCGAAGCGCTCGCCGCGCTGGCCTCTGGCCAGAGCCTCAGCGATGTCTTCGACAGCCTGCGCGCGCCACCGGAACGCACCGTTGCCTTTGCCATCGCGGTGATTGCGCTTGGTGCCAAAATGGCCAAGGCGGACGGGCAGGTCACCCGCGACGAGGTCACCGCCTTTCGCGAGGTGTTCCAGATCGCGGCGGAGGATGAGGCAGGTGCTGCGCGGGTGTTTGACCTCGCCCGAACCGATGTTGCGGGCTATAAGGACTATGCCGCGCGGATCCAGAAGATGTTTGCCAATGACCCGCAGACGCTGTGCGATCTGATGGAAGGACTGTTTCACATCGCCATGGCGGACGGGTTTTATCATCCCGGCGAAAACGAATTCCTGTCCGAGGTCAGCCGCATCTTCGGTCAGAGCGAGCAGCAGTTCATGGCGCTGAGGGCGCGGTTTGTTGCCGATGCGCCGCGCGATCCCTACACGGTGCTGGGGGTGACCCCAGAGATGCCGCGCGAGGAGATCCGCAAACATTGGCGCAAGCTGGTGCGAGAGACCCACCCGGATGCGATGATGGCCCGTGGCGTCCCCGAAGAGGCGGTGCGGCTGGCGGAAAAGCGGATGATCGACATCAACCGCGCCTGGGATGAAATCAACGGATGTGCGGCCCATGCGGCTCGTCACGTATAACGTCGAATGGTTCTCCTCGCTGTTTGACGCCGGGGACCGCCTGCTGATGGACGCTGGCAGTTCGGGCCGCTACGGGGTGGATCGCAGCAGTCAGACACGCGCGCTGGCGCGGGTGTTTCAACGCCTCGATGCCGATGGCATCATGGTGATCGAGGCCCCGGATACCAATGGTCGCCGCCAGACCGTGCGCGCGCTGGAACACTTCGCGCGAGAGGCGGGGCTGCGCAGCACCGACGCGCTGATCGGTTTTGCCAATGACACCCAGCAGGAAATTGCCTTTCTCTACGATCCGCAGGTGCTGCGGGTGGCCCATACACCGGCGGAAACCACCGAGGCACCGCGTTTCGACGGTGTCTTTCACATTGATCTGGATATTGATGCCAAAAAGGATGCGGTGCGGTTTTCCAAACCGCCGCTGGAGCTGACCCTGACCACAAACGGCGGGCGCGAGGTGGCGCTGATTGGCGCGCATCTGAAATCGAAAGCGCCCCATGGCGCGCGCTCCGAAGGGCACGCGGTCAGCCTGTCGATTGCCAACCGGCGCAAACAGCTGGCACAGGCGATCTGGCTGCGCCGCCGGGTTGAGCAGCTTCTGGCCGAGGGGCGGGATGTCATCGTGATGGGCGATCTCAATGACGGGCCGGGGCTTGACGATTATGAGCAGCTGTTCAATCGCTCCTCGGTCGAGATTGTGATGGAGAGCGATCTCTATGATCCGAACGCCCAGAGCCTGCTGCAACCCCGGCTGCGGGTAATGCCCAGCACGGCACGCTTTTATGACAAGGCAAACAAACGCTATTTCAGTGCCTTGCTGGATTATGTCATGGTCTCCTCCGGGCTGCGCCAATCGGCGCAGAGCTGGCGGATCTGGCACCCGTTCGAGGATGCCGCCTGTTATGAGGATATCGATCTGCGCGAGGCGCTGCTGGCGGCCTCCGATCACTTTCCGGTCAGCCTTGATCTCGATCTTGGGTGAAGGCCCTCAAAGGTTCACCGGCGGCACCGGGGGCTGCGCGACGCCGCCGGTGGTGGTTGCCACTTCAATCCTGACGTGTTTCGCCTATATTGACGGCAAGCAATCCCGTCCAACCCTAAAGGGGGCAATGACATGATGCCTAGGTTCCGAATGACGCCTCAGTCGATGCGCGGCCTTGCGCTTGCGGGGCTGCTGGTGCTGCCGCTGACAGCGCCGGTGGCTGCCGAAACCGCACCCGCGCCAGAGGACGAAGGCAGCAGCCTGATGCAGCGCGGGGCAGAGCTGTTCTGGGAGGGGCTGCGTCAGGAAATGGCGCCCGCGCTTGACGATCTTCAGGCGCTGGCGGATGAATTCGGGCCAAGCCTGCAAGGGTTCCTGTCGGAGATGGGGCCTGCACTGGCCGAGATCGCGGGCAAGGTCGAGGACTGGAGCGTTTATGAACGTCCCGAAATCCTGCCCAATGGCGATATCATCATTCGCCGCAAGCCGCAGCACGCTCCAGACGTGCCGCCGGGTGGATCCCCGCAGGCCAGCCCGGACACCGATCTGCCCGAAGGCACAACCGACCTGTGACGCGCTGAAGATCGGCCCAGAGCGGCGAGGGAGGGTCTGACCCGATGCGGGGCAGGCGCTGCGGTTACTTGCGGATCTTTACCCGCAGCTCGGCCTCCAGCGAGCGGGCGAGCGAGGCCAGACGGGCCTCTGCCACCTCGCCAAACAGCGGCTCCGCCTCGGCCGGCAGTTCCAGCAGCAGGTGTTTCTTGCGCGGTTGCCAGACCAGCTTGCCGATGTTGCCATCCTTGCTGACCATCAGCATGGCGCCGAACCGCATCGCCTTGCCCAGGATCTCGGCCTCTTTCTTGCCGCGCTCGTCCAGAAGATCATAGAGATATTCAAACGCCGTCCCCTGCCGCTTGTTGCGATAGCGGTGCAGCAGCGCAAGGCCGAGAAAGATCCGTTCGGAGTGTTTCAGCCCGCCCAGATTGGCCCGTGTGGCGTTGTCGAAACAGACCTCGGCGCGATAGTCGGGATGGGCGCGCCAGCTGACGTCATGCAGCAGGCAGGCGGCTTTCACCAGCCGGGTCTTGGCATGGTCGGAGGATCTGAACAGCGGCGAGACGAATTCATACAGCGTGCGGCCAAAACCGGGGATGCGGGCATCCTTCTGCTCGGCAAAGCGGCTGGCTTCGATCAGCGGATCGCGGTCGCGCAGGCGCTGGGGCATCTGCTCGTAGAGCAGCCCCTCGCGGATGCCATAGCTGGAGACCGCGATATCCTTGGGCCGAAAGGTCTTGACCAGCCGCGACAGCACATCGGCGGCATAGGGCACCAGCGACATCCGGGCGCTGGAAACACCGCAGTCGGCGCGCAGCTCTTCCAGGTCCTGGGTCTCGATATAGCGCAGGGTCTCGCGCACGGATTGGGCGCTCATGCGGTATTCATGCAGGACCCGCAGCGGGTAGCCGCGCCGCGCCATGTCGATCCGGGCAATCGCCCGCCAGCTGCCGCCGACCAGAAACAGCCGGTCGTTCTGCTGGCCCATCTCGCTGCGCAGGCCCTCCATCACCTCGGTGATATGCGCCTTGCGGCCACGCCTGCCTCCCGCAACGTCGCGCAGTTTCAGCGGGCCGAGTGAGGAGGTCACCCGTTTGCCGACCTCACCGTCATGGATTTCTGCCAGCTCCATGGAGGAGCCACCGATATCGCAGACCAGACCATAGGATCCGGGCCAGCCCAGCAGCACGCCCTGCGCAGACAGGCGCGCCTCTTCCTGACCGTCGATGACCCAGATCTTCAGCCCGGTTTCGCGCAGCACCTCGTCGCAGAAATCCTGCCCGTCGCTGGCATCGCGCACCGCCGCAGTGGCCACCACCGACAGCGGCGGCATGTCCATGCCTGCGGCCAGATGCTGGAACCGGCGCAGCGCCGACAGGGCGCGGATGCGCCCCTCCGGGTTCAGCCGCCCGGTCTCCGACAGGCCAGCGCCCAGGGCACACATGATTTTTTCGTTGTAGAAATAGGCGGGGCTACGGGCGGCCCCGTCAAAGATCACCATCCGCACCGAGTTGGAGCCGACGTCCACCACGCCCACCCGTGACAGGGCGCGGGCGCCCGGATCGTCAAACAAGGGTCGGCCAAAAGGCCCCCAATCGGCGGTGGCAGGCTCCGGTGTCACGTGCATGTTGGCTCCGTTACGTGTCGTCAGGATGGGGGATCGGCAAAGCCGGGTCAATCGCAGGCTGCGGCAGCGCCGGACCTGTCTTCGGCATCGGCTGATGCGGTGGCGGCTGGTTTCTCCGCAGGCCGCGACGGGCTGCGCGCGGTTCGGGCAGGGCGGTCCGACATCAGCTCGACCGCCAGCACCCGCGACACCATCCGCCCTTCGGCGAGGGACAGGCGGTCCAGCTCCTCGACGATCTGCGAGGCCGCGGCAAAGGAGCGGTCCATATGCGCCACCAGATAGGGGATCACATCGGGTTTCGGGGTGATCTGCCGATCGTTGAACAGTTTTGCCAGCACCACCGACAGCAGCGCGTCATCCGGCGGTTGCAGCTGGGCATGGGGTGCGCCTTCGACCCTGCTTTGCAGATCGGGCAGCGACATCGCCCACAGATGCGGTGCGGCCCGCCCGGTCAGCATCAGCGCATGGCCATTGGCCAGAACCAGATTGTGCAGGTGAAACAGGGCATCCTGCGCCTCGGCGTTATCGGCAATATCCGGCACGTCCTCGATGGCGATCGGGCCGTCAGCCAGATGCGGCACATCCGCCTTGGTCAGCTGCCAGGCGGGCAGGATGCGCGCGCCGGAGTTGCTGGCCCAGACATGCACCAGATGGGTCTTGCCGGAGCGTTTCGGCCCGCTCAGCACCAGCTTGCCGCCGGGCCAGGCAAAGGCGGGATCCAGCATCGCCACCGCCATCGCATTGGAGGGCGCGACAAAGAAATCGTCCCGTCCAAGCGCCGGTTTCGCCGGGAGGTCAAAGCTCAGCTGTTGTGCCATGGGTCAGGTTCAGTCCGCGTCGTGAAAGGCTTTGCCCTGGTAGAGGCGACTGTCCAGATAGCGCTCAACCAGGAACCGCGCAATCACCCCGAGTGCGGCGGCAACCGGCACCGCGATCAACATGCCGACAAAGCCGAACAGCGCGCCAAAGACCGACAGCGCCAGCAGCAGCCAGACCGGATGAAGCCCAACCGAATTGCCGACCAGCTTGGGGGTGAGCAGATTGCCCTCAACCACCTGACCGATCACGAAAATGCCTGCGACCATGCCGATCGACCACCAGTCGCCCCAGAACTGGAACAGCGCCAGCCCGATGGCCAGCGCGCCGCCGATCAGGGCGCCGAGATAGGGGATAAAGGTGACCAGACCGGCGATGAACCCCACCGCAAGACCGAAGTTCAGCCCCACCAGCATCAGCGCCACTGCGTAATAGGTGCCGAGAATCAGGCAGACCGTCCCCATGCCGCGGATAAAGGAGGCCAGCACCTTGTCGATGCGCGCGGCCAGCTCGCGGATGGTGGGGGCGTGATCGCGCGGCAGCAGCTCGTCGATCCGCGCAACCATGCGATCCCAATCGACCAGAAAATAGACCGCGACCACCGGAACAATCACAAACAGCACCATGACGTTGACCAGCGAAACCGCGGAGCCGACAACGCCCTCCAGCACGCTGATCGCCTTGCTTTGCAGGGTCTGGGCGATGGACACGATGGTCTGCTGGGCACGGCTGCCCTCGTCAAACAGGGACGGGGCCTGTTTCTGGGCAAAGTCGCGCAGGTTCTTGAAGGCCTCCGGCAGCACCTGCGCGAGGTCGATCATCTGGTAGATCAGCGTCGGCACCACCACCAGCAGCAGCACCACAAACAGCAGCACCGCCGCAACGGTGATGGTTGCGGTGGCCGCCGTGCGGCTGAGCCCCGCCGCTTCCAGCCGGTCGGCAATCGGATCAAGGAGATAGGCAATCGCGGCGCCCAGGACAAACGGCAGCAGGACATCGCCCAGTGCCCACATGGTCACCGCAAAGACGACAGCGGCAATGCCCCAGTATTTCAATTGCTTCTGTGCCGGAAGTGCCATGTGTTGCGTCCTGCTCTCAGCCTGATCCTAGGGGCCTGTTTGGGCAGAAGTCTTCGCCCATGCGCCCCGTCGATGCAACCCCAATGACCCGCCGCCGGTTCCCGCAGGGGGGGCGGTCAGGTCATCCGCCCGGTCAGCCACGTGCCGAAACGCAAAGCACGATTGCCTGAGGCGCGTCGATGGCTTAGACCGCTTGCGAACCCAGATTGATAAATGAGACCGCCATGCGCCTGTCCCGCTATTTTCTTCCCGTGCTGAAGGAGACCCCCTCCGAAGCCCAGATCGTCAGCCACCGTTACATGCTGCGCGCCGGCATGATCAAACAGTCCTCTGCCGGGATCTATTCCTGGCTGCCCTTGGGCTTCAAGGTGCTGAAGAAGATCGAAACCATCGTCCATGAAGAGCAGATGCGCGCGGGTCATATCCCGATGCTGATGCCGACGCTGCAATCGGCGGATCTGTGGAAGGAATCGGGGCGCTATGATGACTATGGTCAGGAAATGCTGCGGATCTCCGATCGCCATGGCCGCGACATGCTCTATGGTCCCACCAACGAAGAGCTGATCACCGATATCTTCCGCAGCCATGTCGGCAGCTACAAGGATCTGCCGCTGACGCTCTACCACATCCAGTGGAAATTCCGCGACGAGATCCGCCCGCGGTTCGGTGTCATGCGGGGCCGCGAATTCTACATGAAGGACGGCTATAACTTCGACCTGACCAAAGAGGACGCGTTGCACGCCTATAACCGTCATCTGGTCAGCTATCTGCGCAGCTACGAGCGTATGGGGCTTCAGGCGATCCCGATGCGCGCCGATGGCGGGCCGATTGGCGGCGATTATACCCATGAATTCCTGGTTCTGGCCGAGACCGGCGAGAGCGAGGTGTTCTATGACAGCGCAGTCACCGATCTGACCTTTGGCGATCGCGAAATTGATTACGACAGCGTCGAGCAGTGTCAGGGCGTGCTGGAGGAGTTTACCTCGAAATATGCCCGCACCGATGAAACCCATGACGAGGCGCTGTTCAACGAGGTGCCAGAAGACCGTCGCCGGGTGGCGCGCGGGATCGAGGTTGGCCAGATCTTCTACTTTGGTACCAAATATTCCGAAGCGATGGGTGCCAATGTGCAAGGCCCCGATGGCAAGCAGTCGCCGGTCCATATGGGCTCGCACGGGATCGGCGTTTCGCGTCTCCTTGGCGCCATCATCGAGGCCAGCCACGACGAAAAGGGCATCATCTGGCCCGAAGGGGTGACGCCGTTCCACTGCGGGATCGTAAACCTCAAACAGGGCGACGAAGAAGCCGACGCCGCCTGTGAGAGCCTTTATGACGCGCTGACAGCTGTCGGGCTGGAGCCGCTTTATGATGATCGCAAGGAACGGGCGGGCGGTAAATTCGCCACCATGGACCTGATCGGTCTGCCCTGGCGCATCACCGTCGGCCCGCGTGGTCTGAAGAACGGCGTGGTCGAACTCACCTCGCGCCGCAGCGGCGAAAGCGAGGAACTCTCGCCCGAGGCGGCAGTGCAGAAGATCGTGGAGATCTATGCCGCCCACCGGACCGGCCGGGGCTTCTGAAGCGGCGCATAACCCGCGACACGCCCTTATGGAACGATCAGCACGGTCCGCGCCCCATTGGTGCGGACCGTTTGCGTCTGGGCCTGGAATTTTGCCAAAAAACCCAGCGCCCGGCCGATGGCGGTGGATTGGTGTCATCGCCGGGGAATGCTGCCGGGGCGGAAACCAGATCTTGACCTCGGGCCGTGGGCAGCACAGGTTGCGCTGAACTTTGCCCGGCAGGATCATTATGGCCACACCACTCCCTTTTTCCCGTTTTGAATGGCTGATCGCCTGGCGTTATCTGCGGGCGCGCCGGGCCGAAGGTGGCGTCAGTGTGATGACCTGGATCAGCCTCATCGGCATTGCGCTTGCCGTCTTTGCGCTGATTGCCACATTGGCGGTGCGCACCGGGTTCCGCTCGGAATTTGTCGGCACCATTCTGGGGGCCAATGCGCATGTGACGCTCTATTCACATGGCACGGTGACCGAACAGGGCCAGCTGGACCGCAAGCTGACAGAGTATGACGCCCTGGCCGAGGCCGCCGCAGCGGTGCCCGGCGTGATCCGCAGCGCGCCGCTGATCAAAGGGCAGGTGATGGCAAGCCTGCGCCAGCGCAGCGCCGGGGTTGAGGTTTTTGGCATCTCGGCTGCCAATATCGCCAGCCTGCCGGGGATTGCCCAGAGCGAGGCGGCGATTGGTGACCTGTCGCGGTTTGACGAAGGCGTGGCGCTGGGATCCGGCGTGGCCCGTGAACTGGGCGTGAGCGTCGGCGACCGGATCAAGCTGATTTCCCCCGATGGGGTCAAGACCGCCTTTGGCACCAGCCCGCGCGTCAATGCCTATGAGGTGGTCTATATCTTCACCGCCGGGCGCTATGACATCGACCGCACCCGGCTTTACATGCCTTTTGCCGAGGCGCAGAGCTATTTCAACCGCGAAGGCTTTGCCGATGAGATCGAGGTGATGGTGGAGGATCCCGAAACCGTCGATCGCATGGTGCTGCCGCTGTTGAAGGCCGGGGATGAGGTTGCCCCGGGCATCGGCGTCTGGACCTGGCGCGATGCCTCGGGTGGCTTCCTGCGCGCGCTGGAGGTCGAGGACAATGTGATGTTCATCATCCTGTCGATCCTGGTGCTGATTGCCACGATGAATATCGTCTCCGGGCTGATCATGCTGGTCAAGAACAAGGGCCGCGATATCGGCATCCTGCGCACCATTGGCCTCAGCGAAGGATCGGTGATGCGGGTGTTTTTCCTCTGTGGGGCCTGCACCGGCGTGATCGGCACTGTGCTTGGGGTCATTCTGGGCTGTCTATTCGCGATCTACATTGATCCGATTTTCTCCTTTGTGAACTATGTGGTGGGGGGCGGGGTCTGGGATCCGGCGATCCGGGGCATCTATGCGCTGCCCGCCGAGCTGCGGCTGGCGGATGTGCTGTCGGCGGTGGCGCTGTCGCTGACCTTGTCCTTTGTCATCACCATTTTCCCGGCCCGGCGCGCGGCGCGGATGAACCCGGTGGAGGCGCTGCGCTATGAATAATTCCGAAACGCAGACAGGCGCGCAATCTGCCGTATTGCAGCTGAGCCAGGTCGGCAAATCCTACAACCACGGCCTGCCAACGCAGGTGGATGTGCTGACTGGCATTGATCTGACGGTGAAGCCCGGAGAAATCGTGGCGCTGGTGGCGCCCTCTGGTGCCGGCAAATCCACCCTGCTGCATACGGCCGGCCTGCTGGACACGCCCGATCGCGGCACGGTGCGGATTGGCGGGCAGGATCTGACCGGCAAATCCGAGCGGCGGCGTACGGCGGTGCGGCGGCAGGATGTGGGGTTTGTCTACCAGTTCCATCATCTGCTGGCGGAGTTCACCGCGCTGGAAAACATCGTGTTGCCGCAGCTGGCCAATGGCATCAGCCAGGCCAAGGCAGAGGCGCGGGCGCAGGATCTGCTGGCGCGTGTCGGGTTGAGCGACCGCGCCGGGCACCGCCCTGCGGCGATGTCGGGCGGCGAGCAGCAGCGGGTGGCGTTTTGCCGGGCGCTGGCCAACGGGCCGCGTCTGCTTCTGGCGGATGAGCCGACAGGCAACCTCGATCCCGCTACCGCCGATCAGGTCTTTGCGGTGCTGATGGAGCTGGTGGCCGAGACCGGCATGGCGGCGCTGATTGCCACCCATAATCTGGAGCTGGCAGAGCGCATGGACCGGGTGGTGCGGTTGGACGGCGGGCAGCTCCATCCGGGGCTCTGAGCCGCATCGGTCAGGCGCAGATACCGCCCAGCTCGGCGCCTTTCCACGGCAGGTAGACATCGCTTTCGCGGCTTTGCGGCAGGTCTGAGACGGGCATCGCCGCCTTCAGCATTCCATGCAGCCGCTTGGTGCGCGCGCCGGTTGGGTCCAGCGCGCGGCAGCAGACGTATTCTTCGACAATCGCGCCCTGCTGTTCATAGGCAAAGTCGATGAAGCGGTCGTCGCCTTTCAGATCAAACAGATAGGGATCATTCGTCGCCCGGTGTTCGGCGGCGGCGCGCAGCGGGTGATAGCCGGTCTTGGCGCGTTGCTGCCATTGCCAGACATGGGTCGCCTCATGGGCCAGCAGCATCGCCTCCACCAGATAAAGCCGCTCGGGGTAGGCGGGCATGTAGTCGTCGATATACCAGTCGCGCACGAAGAAGATGCGGTTGAACAGCGCCAGTGCGGCGGGGGAAGAGGTGACGATCTCATCTTTTACGGGCGGCAGGATGCGTTCGCGGCAGGTCACGCGGGGGCGTGGCTTGCGGCGAAATGTGACCTGCGAGAGCGGCGCGCCCTTGACGATGCGCAGGCGGTTCATATCCAGTTCGGGCCCGTGAATACGGCTGAGGAACTGCTGTTCGCCTTCGGACAGCGGACGCCCGCAGGACAGCAGGGCAAGACACCCCAGGACAAGACAGAACCGCGCGATCATGGACCCACCCTAGGACAAGTTGCGCCTGGGTGGGAACTGGTTTTGCGAGCTTTGTTGCGTGGTCAGCTGGCAGCGCGGCGCAGGTCCACGAAGGTCTCGTTATAGCAGGCGCCATCTTCGGTATCGGTGCGGATATCGGCGGGGATCAGCGCGTTCACGGTCAGACCCGTGGCGCTGCTGGCGCGCCAGGTGCCCTTGGGGCTGTAGAGCACGCCAGGTCGGGTGGCATCGCTGATTTTCAGCCGCAGGGTGACGGTGGCCCGATCGTTGAAGACCTCCAGCAGATCGCCATCGGTCAGCTCACGGCTGGCGGCATCCTTTGGGTGCATTTCGAGCATTTCGGCCCCATCTGAGGGTGGCTGATCGCCAAAGGTGGCATTGGTGCGTTTCGCAGAGGACGGCGTGATCAGCACAAAGGGGGCGCTGCGCGGCACCGGATCATAGCGCGGCACGCCAAAGCCGTAGCGGGTCTCGTAGTCCTCGCTGAACAGCTCGATCTTGCCCGAGGCGGTGGCCGGCGCAATCGTATCACAGAGGATTGGTGCGGCGCCCTCGGCAGCGGTGATTTCCAGCGCCCGGTCGAGGGGGATTTCACTGGGGCGGTGGCCCTGAAGCTGTGGATGATTGCCGTCCAGCGCCTGATCCATCAGCTCGGCATCGCTGGCCTGAAACAGCGGGTCGTCATAGCCGAACCGCGCGGCCAGACGGCGGAAAATTTCAGTATTGGGCAGGCTGTCGCCCACCAGTGGGATCACCGGGGCGGCACGCTGGATGAAGTTCTGGCCGTAAGCACCATAGACATCGTCATATTCAAAATGGCTGGCGGCGGGCAGGATCACATCGCACATCCGCATGGAATCGGTCATCGCCACATCGCAGCCCGCGATAAAGATCTCTTCCTGACTGAGCGCTTCGATCAGGCGGGCCTGATCGGGGTGGGTGGCGACCGGGTTGTGATTGTAGATCATCACCGCCTTGACCGGGATGCGCATATCGCGATCCAGTAGTTTGCGTGCCACATCGACGATGTTGAACACCCGTGTGTCCGGGTCGATCAGGTGGCTGGCCTGCAAGCGGTCCTGTGTTTTGGGGGCGGCGAGGCCGGGTTTGGCCAGCACCCCGGCGCCCAGCCGCCCGTGATGGCCGGTCAGCGCCTGGAGCGCCATGGCCGCACGCAGGCCGGAGCCGCCGGAGCGTCCGCGTTCGATCCCGTTGCCAAGCGAGGTGGACATGCAGCGGGCCTGTGCGATCCAATCCGCCAGCTGGTGGAACTGCGCCAGCGGGATGCCGCAGACCTCGGCCACCTGATCGGGGGTATAGCTGCGGGCAGCCTTCAGGTATGGTTCTGATCCGGTGGTCCATTGGCCGATAAACTCATGGTCCAGCGCGCCGCGCCGCTCCAGCTCAGCCGCCAGTGCCATCGCCAGCACCACATCGGTGCCCGGCACCGGTTGCAGATGCAGGTCGCAGTGTTCGGCAATCTTGGTGCGTTTGGGGTCGATCACCACCAGCCGTGCGCCCTCGGCGCGGGCTTGTTTCAGCAGCGGCGCCATATGCAGGTTGGAAACCGTAATGTTATTGCCCCAGACCAGCACCAGATCCGAATGCAGCAGCTGCTGTGGCGGCATGCCGGGGGCGGCGCCGAACAGGCTCTCATAGGCGCCACCGCGCACCCCGCCGCAGAGCGGCCCGCGGTTCAGCCGGGTTGCGCCCATGTGGTAGAAAAACCGCCGGTCCATCGACCCGCCGGCCAGCTCGCCGTGGGGGCCTGCGTAGTTGAAGGGCAGCACCGATTGCGCGCCGTGGGCGGTGATTGCGCGCATGAACCCGGCGTGGATCAGGTCCAGCGCCTGCTCCCAGCTGATCGGCTCATAGCTGCCGCTGCCGCGCGGGCCGCTGCGGCGCAGCGGCTGGGTCAGCCGGTTGGGACCATGCACAAAGCCTGCAAAACTGCGCGCCACCTTGTTGCAGATCACCGCGTCGGTCAGCGGATTGGCGTGTGATCCGCGCACCGCCGTGATCTCGCCATCCGTGACACTGACGCTGAGGCTGCAGGTGTCGGGGCAATCCAGCGGGCAGACGCTGGGCAACTGGGTGGTCGGGCTATCGGCAGGGGCGTTGTCGCGCATGGCTGGGCTCGCAAATCTGAAAGGGTCTGTTGCGGCCAGCCTAGCCTGGAATTTGACCTTGTCGAAATGGCCAGTTCGGTGAGTTTTGATAAGGCCAGGACCTAGCGCAGATCCACCACCGATTTGCCCAGCCGGAACGGCGCGGCAAAGGCCACCATGCAGAGCGCGAGGATCTGCAACACCAGAATATGCGCGTTGTCCTGAAGATATTCCCATTCGCTCTTGAGCTGGGTGATCTGCCCGATCAGCGCGTCATAGGCGCGGGCCAGGATCAGAAAATCGCCCGCAATGGTCGGCACCTTGCGGCGCAGGGTGTCGACGGCGGCTTTGGTCGGGGCATCCAGCGCGGTAAAAACGGTGAAGGCGGCGGGATCGAAGGCATCCGCCTTGGCGGCCATTTCCATCATCTCAGGCGTGTGGTCGGCGCGGCCAAAGATCAGCCGCAGCCCCTGCAGCGGGGTGACCTGATCGGTGACGGCGATGAACAGCGGCAGCTCGGCATTGCCCGCGGTGGAGGCGGAGAGAAACTCGATCTTGTCGCAGAGCGTGGCGATATCGCTGTCATAGGCCGGATCGCAGAAGCGCAGGCGAAAGCGCGCGGCGTCGCGGTCAAAAGAGGCGGTGGCGGCATAGGCGATGTCGATCTGCCGTTCCAGCCGCCCGGTGTCGGCCTTGTAGATGCCCGCCAGCACAGCGACCAGCGCGCCGATACCGCCGAGCACCACCCAGCCCAGATCCGCCAGCCGCCAGACCCGGTGTCCTGCTGGATGGCGAAACAGCAGCGCGGTGCCGAGGCTGCCCGCGCCGAAACACAGGAGGATCAGCAGCAGCTGATTGTCGGCGATGGTCATCATGGCGGCGGCTCCTGCGGGTGGGTCCGGGGTGGGCTGGCTCAGGGGAAGTGTAGAAAGACCAGCGCCTTGCAGGCAAGCGCTATCACCGCGCGGCCGGTGATGCCCAGTGGCGCGGTGGGGGATGTCCTGATTGTGATGTCACCCGCGTGGTGGGGAACGGGTCGGTGCTGCGGGCAGCAAAGAGCAGGCGGCGCCGCCAAGGGCCCAATGTCTCCACTGGGGCCAGAGGCGGAGGGTGGGATGGGGATTGCCCATCTTCGCGAGATATCTGCGAACCGCCCCGGTTGCTGGCCGTGGCGTCCGATCTCCAGGTGGTGGGGCGGGGTGTCAGTCCGCCCCGGATGTCGCGACGGGATCAGCCTGGCAGATCGGGTTTAAGCGAAGGTGGAAGGGGCGTGCGGTGGTCCGGGGGCTGGCGCAACGGGGGTACGAGCCACCTTGACCGGGCCGCGTGCCAGCCCCCGGCAGGCGCAGACCTATAGGCGGGATGCCTTCCCCCTCTCGGCGGCAAAGCCGCCTGCCGGGCTGGGGGCGGGAGTATTTTCAGAAAGGTGAAGGAGCTGACGGTGTGCCCCTTTGGGACGTGGGGCGCAGCGGCACGGCCCGCGCCTGACCTTCCCCCCGGGAAGGCGCTTCACGCCTCCCCAAGGTCAGGCGCGGGCCTTGTGTTGCGGGAGGAAGCAGGAAAGCGCGCCTCGGGCTCCGCCCGTTCAGGTCTGCTTTTGGATTTCGCAGTGTAAAAGTTCTGGGGTTAGCGGGAGTTAGGTACTCTTAGCCTTATTTTCCTCATCAAGCCAACGGGCCAGCATAGGATGTTGACCCACAGGGTGCAAAGTGGAAAGGAGTCCCCGCCTAATTCCATAGGCGTTTTTCTTCATTGGCAGTGGGGTGTTGAAAAGAACAACAAACACAGCAGCGGCGGCAAGAGTGAATGCCCCAAAACAAGCTGCTGCTTGATGGATTGAGGAAAACTCGCCAGATAGTGCGATTTTAAGTTGCAGCTTGAATAGGAAAATCCACATCCCCAAAAACGGAAAGAGGACACTGATGTAAACCATCTGAGTAAGGAAATCTAGAATTTTGGTCGTAGGTAATTTGGGGGAAAGAAACTGATTGAGCACGACAGGCGTCACGAGAGCCATCTCGTCCTTCCCGTGATAGAGTTTGTATAGTCCAGAATTGAAGCCACGAAGCCTAACTCTCAGGCTTTCATTCGAGAGCGCTGAAATCAGCATCGCGCACGTTTGTAAGTGTTGAAGCGCAATAAAGAGTATCAAACTGGCCGCTACTGTCACGTAGCCCGTGGGAAGGGAAGCCGTGACACCAGATACAGTAACGCTAACTGTGTTTTCATCGCCAAATGCAGTCAAAATTAAATAAATGACAAAAAGAGATGAGGCGAGCTTCATCGCGCGAGTAATCGCCTCATGGAGAATTTCACTAAGGCGTGTAATTGAAGAATGCCAGTTTTCTCCGCTCGCCCGGATGTGGCGAAGGGTTGTATGGAATTCGTGTTCTTTAAGCTTTTTGATAGAAATCCACTTTGTGTTCATCCTCAAACATCCAGCTCCTCCACGAACTTCGCGTTCTCCTGGATATACTGGAAGCGGAGCTCGGGTTTCTTGCCCATCAGACGCTCGACCAGGTCGCCGGTTTCGCCGGGCTCGTCCTCGTCGATGGTGACGCGGATCAGCTTGCGGGTCTTGGGGTCCATCGTGGTCTCTTTCAAATCCTTGGCGTCCATTTCGCCAAGACCCTTGAAGCGGGAGACGTCGATCTTGCCCTTGCCGCCGAGGCCCTTTTCCAGCCATTTGTCGCGCTCGGCCTCGTCCAGGCAGTAGACGCGTTTCGCCCCTTGGGTCAGGCGGAACAGCGGCGGGCAGGCGAGGTAGAGGTGGCCGCCGTCAATGAGCGGGCGCATCTGGGTAAAGAAGAAGGTCATCAGCAGCGAGGCGATATGGGCGCCGTCAACGTCCGCATCGGTCATGATGATGATCTTGTCATAGCGCAGATCGTCGAGGTTGAATTTGGTGCCAAGGCCGACGCCAAGCGCCTCGCAGAGGTCGTTGATCTCCTGATTGGAGCCGAGTTTGTTGGAGGCCGCGCCCAGCACGTTCAGGATCTTGCCCTTCAGGGGCAAGAGCGCCTGATTGACCCGGTTGCGCGCGCCCTTGCCGGAGCCGCCCGCGGAGTCGCCCTCGACAATGAACAGTTCGGTGCCGGCGCGGTCCTTGGAGGTGCAGTCGGTCAGCTTGCCGGGCAGGCGTAGCTTTTTGGTGGCCGATTTGCGCTGGGTCTCTTTCTCCTGCTTGCGACGCAGGCGTTCCTCAGCCCGCAGCACAAGAAAGTCGAGGATGGCGCCGGCCGATTTGGTATCGGCGGCCAGCCAGTTGTCGAAATGATCGCGGACCGAGTTTTCCACCATCTTGGCGGCGGCCTCGGTCGAGAGGCGGTCCTTGGTCTGGCCGACAAAGGCGGGATCGGCGATGAAACAGGAGACCAGCGCGCAGCCGCCCGCCATCAGGTCGTCGCGGGTGATGTTGCCGGCCTTCTTGTTGCTGACCAGCTCGCCGTAGGCCTTGATCCCTTTTAGGATTGCGGCCCAGAAGCCCGCCACATGGGTGCCGCCCTCGGGTGTGGGGACGGTGTTACAGTAGGACTGGGTGAAGCCGTCGCGGGACGGCGTCCAGTTGATCGCCCATTCGACATAGCCCGGCGCGTTGAATTTCTCGCGAAACTCAACCTTGCCGGCAAAGGGCTGGTCGGCGTAGACGGAGGATTTGCCAAGGACTTCGGTGAGGTAGTCCTTGAGGCCGCCGGGGAAGTGGAAGGTGGCCTCGGTCGGGGTCTCATTGTCGTCAATTTCCGATTTCCAGCGGATTTCGACGCCGGAGAACAGATAGGCCTTGGAGCGCACGAGGGTAAACAGGCGCTTGGGCTTGAACCGGTGGGAGCCGAAGATCTGCTCATCGGCGTGGAAGGTGACGAAGGTGCCGCGCTTGTTGGGGGCGGCGCCGATTTTTTCCACCGGACCCTGGGGGAGGCCGCGCGAGAAACGCTGTTCGAAGAGTTCCTTGTTCTTGGCCACTTGCACGACCATGGAATCCGACAGCGCGTTCACCACGGAGGAGCCGACGCCGTGCAGACCGCCAGAGGTCTGATAGGCCTTGCCGGAGAATTTGCCGCCTGCGTGCAGGGTGCAGAGGATCACCTCAAGTGCCGATTTGTCCGGGAACTTCGGGTGCGGGTCGATCGGGATGCCACGGCCATTGTCGGAGATGGTGACGGAAAAATCGGCGTGCAGCGTCACCTCGATCCGGTTGGCGTGGCCGGCGACGGCCTCGTCCATGGAGTTGTCTAGGATCTCGGCGACCATATGGTGCAGCGCGCGCTCATCGGTGCCGCCAATATACATGCCGGGGCGCTGGCGGACCGGTTCGAGGCCTTCCAGAACCTCGATCGAGGAAGCGTCATAAGTCTCAGAAGCGGGCGTGCTGAGGAGGTCGTCGGCCATATGCGGGGCTGCTCTTGGTTGGTTTTGATTGGCCGCCATTATGGCAGGTGTTGGGGCCGGGTGGAAGAGGCACGCAAGGGGCTGTGGATAAGGCAGGGCAGGGTGCGCGGCGATCAGTTCATCGGCAGTAAGGCCGGGCAACTGGGTGCGGCGATATTCTTCGTGCGGTGCCTGGGCTTGCGGGCTACACCTGTGGGCAGCGGCAGGCAGGAGGAGGGCGCGCGGGTGGCTGAGACTGGGATCAAGACGCAGGATTGGGCGGTGTTCCGCGCTGAGGCGCAGCGGATGCTGGAGGCGGCGCTGGACCAGATGCAAGAGGCAGCGGAGCGCCCCTGGCAGCCGGTGCCGGAGGATATTGACGCGCGCTATGCGGTGACGGCGGAGGCGCTGGGGCCGCAAGAGACGGTCGACCGGATCATCCGGGACGTGCTGCCCTATCACGGTGGCAACACCCATCCGCGGTTCTGGGGCTGGGTGCAGGGATCGGGTCTGGCGACGGATCTGATCGCCTCGGTTGCGGCGGCGGCGGTCAATGCCAATATGGGCGGGCGCGACCATGGCGCGAACTACATGGAGCGCGCGGTTGTCGACTGGACGCGCCGCAAAATGGGGATGCCGGAGGGGGCCAGCGGCATTCTGGTGACCGGCACCTCGCAGGCGACGGTGATTGCCTTTCAGGCGGCGCGGCTGCGGGTGCTGAAGGATGTCCGCAAGACCGGCCAGGGCGCGGTGCGGCTGACCGCCTATGCGGGCGAGGGCGTGCATAATGCCTCGCTGAAGGCGGTGGAGCTGTTGGGTATCGGTTCGGACAATCTGCGCAAGGTGCCACTGGTCGATGGCCGGCTGGACTGCGCGGCCTTGGCCCGGATGGTGGCCGAGGATCGGGCCAGGGGCGCGCTGCCCTTTCTGCTGGTGGGCAATGCGGGCACCGTGGATCTGGGGCAGTTTGACGATCTGAATGCCTTGGCCGATGCGGCAGCGGATCTGGGGCTGTGGCTGCATGTGGACGGGGCCTTTGGCGCCTGGACGCGGATCGCGGCGGAGCCTTACCGGTCGCTGAGTGACGGGATCGGGCGGGCCGACAGCATCGCGCTGGATTTCCACAAATGGATGTATGTGGGCTATGACTGCGGCATGGCGCTGCTCAGGAACGAGGAGGAGCACCGGGCGGCCTTTGCGGCGCGGCCTGCCTATCTGGAAGGCGCCGAGCGCGGGCTGGCGGGCGGTGAGCCGTGGTTCTGCGACTATGGCATTGACCTCAGCCGTGGCAACCGGGCGCTGAAGGTCTGGACGGCGCTTGAGACCTATGGCGAGGCGGCGTTCTGCGAGGCGATCACCGGCAATTGCGAGCTGGCGGCGCTGATGGCGGCTGAGGTTGAGGCGCAGCCGCTGATGGCACTGGGCGCGCCGGTGGTATCGAATATCTGCGTCTTCACCGCGCGCAGCGATCTGGCGCCGGAGGCGCAGTCTGTGATCAACGCGCATATTGCCCAGACCCTTCAGGAAAGCGGCGAGGCGGTGTTCTCGACCACCCGTGCGGATGGCCGCGTGATGCTGCGCGCTGCGATCACCAACCACCGCAGCCGCGCGGCGGATGTGCGGGCGGCGATTGCCGCGGTGGCGCGGGAGGCGTCGGCGTAGGGTCTTTTGCCGGTCCTCCGAGGTACAAGGTCAGGCGCAGGCCGTGCGGCTGGCGCCTCACGTCCCGGGACTGGGCGGGACCTGACGCTCCGTTTTGCCTTCCATTGCCGTTGGCAGCCGCTACTCTCGGGTCAGACAATCAGGGAGAGTGACATGGCCTGGATCAGGACCGTTCCGTTTGAAGAGGCAACCGGCAAGCTGAAAAAGCTCTACGAGCGGGTGACCGGGCCGGGCAACAATGTCGACAACATCATGATGGTGCACAGTCTGCGGCCGCATTCGATGGAAGGGCATATGGCGCTTTACAAGAATGTGCTGCACCACAGCGGCAACAGCCTGCCGAAATGGTATCTGGAGGTGCTGGGAGTCTGGGTCTCGTCCCTGAATGACTGCGCCTATTGCGTGGAGCACCATTTTGCCGGCCTCCAGCGGCTGCTGACGGATGAGGCGCGGGGGCAGGAGATCCGCGCCGCGATCGAGGCGCGCAACCCGCAGCTGGCGCCGTTGGATCCGGCGCAGCGGGCCGGGCTGGTCTATGCGCGCAAGCTGACCGAGGCCCCGGCCGCGCTGATCGAGGCGGATATCCATGCGCTGCGGGCCGCCGGTCTGGATGACGGGCAGATTCTGGAGATCAATCAGGTCTGCGCCTATTTCTCCTATGCCAACCGCACCGTGCTGGGGCTGGGCTGTTCGATCCGGGGGGATGTGCTGGGGCTGAGCCCCAACAACAGCGACAATCCGGAGGACTGGGGCCACAGCTGATCCCGGCGATCAGGCAGCGACCGGCTTGGTCAGGATCGGGCGCAACAGGGTGAAGACGGGTGCCAGCACGAGGGCCGCACTGCAGATCGCGGCCTTTGGATCCACCGGCGACGTGAGGTCGAGATCAGACCACAGGGTCAGCGACTTGCGGCGCAGGAGATCGGCGTGGGGATGGGTCTGATCCTGTGGCCCCGGCACCCGTTTCAGCTCAGCCGCATTGGGTCGAAACCCCTTGAGGGTGAGGATATCCAGCAGCGCCGCCAGCTCATCGGCAAAGCCGCTGTCGGGGGGCTGTCGGCGCCCGTCGATCTGGTCGAGGCCTGCCGTCGGATAGACCCGGACCAGCGGCCGGCCCGCAACCGCAATGCGCCAGCGGCTGAGCACAGCACCGTCAAGGCTCATGACACCGCCGCCGACGCGCAGCCGGGCCGGGTCGATGCCAAAGAACAGTCCGGCCCCCGGCAGCAGCGGCAGCTTCCACAGCATATGCAGATGGGTGTGATAGGGGGTCTTGTCCCTGGAAAACCGCAGATCGCGCTGGGGCCGGAACAGCTTGCCCTGAATGCCGGGATGATGCGGGCGCAGGTAATCGGCAACCTCAGCCAGCAGCGCCTCTGCTGGGCGGCGCAGCTGGTCGTCATAGCGGGCCTTATGCGTCTGGAACCAGTCGCGGCTGTTGTTCTGCGACAGCTCCGTCAGGAAGGCCTGCGCATCAGGGATCAGCTGGCGTGTGAGATCGGACATGCAGGCGCTCCTTGCTGGCGATGATCGGCACCGCCAGCATATCACATTTGCCGCAGATCGTACGCATAAGACGGCGCGCATGACCGGCACGGCAGACGTCGGCGGGCAGATTGCAACCGGAGCGGAAATGAGGCTTGCCGTCCTGTCGACCCGTGCCTAAGGCTTGCATATGACACAGAGATTGCCCGCGCCCGCCCCGAACACACTCCTCGCCCATAGTCGCGCCATTGCCGTGCTTGGCCTGCCGTTGATTGGCGGGCATGTGGCGCAGTTTGCCATCGGGCTGACCGATACGGTGATGCTGGGCTGGTATGGGGTCGATGAGCTGGCGGCGGTGACGCTGGGCTCGTCCTATTTCTTCTCGATCTTCCTGTTCGGATCCGGCTTTGCCTTTGCGGTGATGCCGATGGTGGCCGCCGCAGCCGGTGCCGGCGAAGAGCGTCAGATCCGGCGTTCTACCCGCATGGGGCTTTGGCTGTCGCTGGTCTACGGGGTGCTGGCGATGCCGCTGTTGTGGTGGTCAGAGGCGATCCTGCTATTGCTGGGCCAGGAGGAGAAGGTGGCGCATGACGCGGCGGAATACCTGCGGATTGCAGGCTGGGCGCTGTTTCCGGCGCTGCTCTATATGGTTGCGAAATCCTATCTGGCGGCGCTGGAACGGACCCAGATCGTGCTGTGGCTGTCGGTCTTTGGGGCGGTGGTGAACGGGCTGGTGAACTATGCGCTGATCTTTGGCAACTGGGGCGCACCTGAACTGGGGATTGCCGGGGCGGCGCTGGCCTCGCTGGTGACCAATGGCCTGTCCTTTGTGCTGGTGCTGGTCTACGCGCTGAAGGCCTTGCCGGAGCATGAGCTGCTGAAGAATTTCCAGCGTCCGGACTGGGAGATGCTGGGCCGGGTGCTGCGCATGGGGCTGCCGATCGGGCTGACCACGCTGGCCGAGGCCAGCCTGTTTGCGGCCTCGGCGATGATGATGGGCTGGCTGGGCACGGTGCCGCTGGCGGCCCATGGTATCGCGATTTCGCTGGGCGGGCTGACGTTCATGGTGCATCTGGGGCTGTCGAATGCGGCGACCATCCGGGCGGGCAATGCCTATGGCCGCGGCGACCGCGCGCATCTGGCACGCGGCGGCAAGGTGGTGACGCTGATGTCGCTGCTGGTATCGTCGGTGGCGATTGTCCTGTTCCTGACCGTGCCCGGCCCGCTGATGTCGCTGTTTCTGGACAGCGCCGACCCGCAGAAGGCCGAGATCCTGCTGATCGGCGGCGTGCTGCTTGCGGCGGCGGCGCTGTTTCAGCTGATGGATGGTATGCAGGTCATCGCGCTGGGCCTGTTGCGCGGTGTGCAGGACACTGGCGTGCCGATGGTGATTGCAGGGCTCAGCTATTGGGCGGTGGGGATACCGGCCTCTTATCTGCTGGGCTTTACCTTCGGCATGGGCGGGCTTGGCGTCTGGCTGGGGCTGGTGATCGGCCTGTCGGCGGCGGGGCTGTTCCTGATGATCCGGTTCTGGCGCCGCTCGATCAAGCGGGTGGGCGCCCCCTCCGCAACGCTGACCACCGGATAACGGCACGAGGCACCTGTCAGTCGCGCACCGGAAAGGGGGCGGTATCGCCCCCTTTGGTCCTGTTGCCGGGTCATCACCGCGACCACCGGTAGCCGTGGCGGCGCGGGCTAGTTGCTGATCGGTGCCAGCAGATCGGGGTTGGTCACCAGATTGCGGACGCCATGGGCGTGGGTCTCGTTGAAATAATTATGCTCGAGCCAGGTGCCGACGCTGTGGATATTGACGCGGATCACCTTGGGTCGGACGCTCCAGGTGACCTGAAACGGGGAGCCCGTGGTATTGTACCCCGGACCGGTGGTGGAGCCGGCATAGCTGATCGGGGTGCCGGAATTGGCCGGGATGTTCTGCGCCTGATAGAGGTTGTTTCGGACGGTGAGTCGGGTCAGCTCGGTGAAATCGGCGGCGTTTTCGTCATTGACCAGCACATAAACCTGCGCCTCAACCCGCAGCTGCGGGTTCTTGATCGCATCGCTGAGGCAGGCGCCCAGCGTTGGCCCCGGGGTCACCTGCGCGGTGGTGTGGACGTAATGCACCTCGATGGTGTCGCCCGGTTGCAGATCGCCGTGGCCGCCCTCGGCGCCGATGGGGCTGTCCAGCGGCGCCAGTTCCGCCTCGCTCAGCGTGCCGTCGTATTGATAGCCGGTGCCATAGCCCTTGCCATCGCCATTGCCCGCGTAGCTGGTGAATTCACCGCCGCGATGTTCTGCGTTTTCATGGAAATGGATATTGCAGAGGTTCATCTCGGTGGCGGGCGGTGCCGCGCTGAAGACGCGCAGGTTCTGCCCCTCGACCATGTCGATGTCGCGCGGCGATTGCGGACCAAATCCGGCCCCGAAGGTGCTCATGGCCAGTGCCGCACGTTGCCGGTCGATTTCGCTGTCCTTGACGGTCTGCGCACTGTCTGCGGCCAGTGCGACACCGCTGGCGAGGGTCAGGGCGGCAAAAGCGGGCATGATCGAAATATATGACGTCATCGGGAATCCTGTTGTGACTGAATGATACTGGTAACAGTGGCGGCAGTGGCGGATCTGCGCAGGACCAGAACAGGGGGCCGGGGTGATCGCGCTACAGTCCGAAACTGCCGCCAATGGTTCCTATAATGATTGTGTGATAAAAATATTAATCGCCTTATGGTTGCCATTGCAACCCACCCCTCACCGAAGGGCTGGCGGTGGCGTCCAGCGACAGAGGACGTAAGGAGCGGCCGCGCGACACGCATGATGTGCAAGCCGCCAAAGATCCGCGCGTACGGATCGGGTGATGTTCAGATCCGGCGCCACCGATGGCCGGTCATGCCCACGCTGATCAGGAGGGGTCGCTGTCCTTGGCGCCACGGGCCAGATGATCGGCCTTCTTGCGCACCAGCACCGAGCGCAGGTCGTGCATGGCGAGCAGCAGCTGGTCGGTGATCTCCTCCAGCTGCGCGGCGCTGGCCTTGCTTTGTGCCCAATGGGCGGTGCTGTTCAGATGCTCGATGGTGCGGTGAATGCCATCCATCTCGCGCATGGCCAGCGTCTCGCGGCGCTGATCCATCCAGCTGCGGATCGCGTTCAGATCCTCGGCACTGAGGTCACGGTCGCCATGGGCGCGGATCTCGCCGCTGCGCAGCTTCACCACGGCGATCTGATCCATGTCCAGCCGCCGCTGCCGGTTCTCACTATCGACGCGGAACACAAAGGCTCCGTTGTCGCGCACGCGAAAGTAATAGTCTGGCAGGGAGGCAGCCATGCGAAACGCTCCGTTCAGCGCAGCGCGGCGCAGAAGGCCTGAATGCGGCGGCAGGCCTCGGTCAGGACGTCATCGGCCGCGGCGTAGCTGATGCGAAAGTTCGGCGACAACCCATAGGCGGCGCCATGGACCACGGCCACATTGGCCTCCGCCAGCAGCGCCTTGGCAAAGGCCTCGTCGTCGGTGATCTTGACGCCCCCGGCAGAGGTCCGCCCGATCAGCGCATGGATGGAGGGGTAGACATAGAAGGCCCCATCAGGCACCGGGCAGGCTACGCCTTCGATCTGGCTGAGCATCGAAATCACCAGATCGCGGCGGCGGCGGAACACGGCGGTATTGGGCAGGATGTAATCCTGGGTGCCATTCAGCGCCTCAACCGCAGCCCATTGGCTGATGGTGCAGGGGTTCGATGTGGATTGCGACTGGATCTTGCGCATCGCGTCGATCAGATGCTTGGGACCGGCGGCATAGCCGATCCGCCAGCCGGTCATCGCATAGGCTTTGGAGACGCCATTGCAGGTCAGCGTGCGGTCATAGAGCCGCGGTTCGATCTGCGCCGGAGTGCAGAAGGTGAAATCATCGAACACCAGATGCTCATACATGTCATCGGTCATCACCCAGACATGCGGGTGGCGCAGCAGCACCTCGGTCAGCGCCTTCAGCTCCTCCGGGTGGTAGCCGGCCCCGGTCGGGTTCGAGGGTGAGTTGAAGATGAACCATTTGGTCTGCGGCGTGATTGCCTCCTCCAGCTGGGCCGGGGTGATCTTGAACCCGGTGTCCAGCGAGGAGTCGACACAGACCGGCGTGCCACCGGCCAGCCGCACCATATCCGGGTAGGACACCCAATAGGGGGTCGGGATCACCACCTCATCGCCGGGATTGAGCGTTGCCATCAGCGCATTGTAGAGGATCTGCTTGCCGCCGGTGCCAACCGAAACCTGCGCCGGGGTATACTCCAACCCGTTGTCGCGGGCGAATTTATCGCAGACCGCCTGCTTCAGCTCGGGGATGCCGTCGGGGGCGGTGTATTTGGTCTTGCCTGCCTGAATGGCACGGATCGCGGCGTCCTTGATATTGTCGGGCGTGTCAAAGTCAGGCTCACCGGCGCTCAGGCCGATCACGTCACGGCCCGCCGCACGCAGTTCAGCGGCCAGCGTGGTGACGGCGATCGAGGGTGACGGTTTGACGCGGGAGAGGCTATCGGACAGAAATTGCATGGAAAGACCTCTGTTTGAATGTCATCTAGAACTGTCATAGGGTGCCGCTAACTTCCGATCAAGCGGGATCAGGAGACCGACAAACCGATAGGCCAACAGGAGCGGGCAAATGAGCAACGACGACATGAATTGGTATGGCCCCGACGCGGCAACCTTTGGTGACCGGGTGGCCGCTGCACGCGATGCAGCAGGCATGACCCAGGCGCAGCTGGCCCGTCGGCTGGGCATCAAGAAATCAACCCTGACCGGCTGGGAACAGGATCTGTCGGAACCGCGCGCCAACAAGCTGTCGATGATGGCGGGGCTGCTGAATGTGTCGATGCGCTGGCTGCTGACCGGCGAGGGCGAAGGCATGGAAGCCCCGGCTGGCGAACAGATGCCGCAGGATCTGGCGGCGGTGATGACCGAGCTGCGCCAGCTGCGCGAGGATCTGCGCAGCAATGCTGACCGGGCGGCGCGGCTGGAAAAACGCCTGCGCCTGGTGATGGAAGGCAGCGCACAATGAGCGAACTGCCTGCCCACCGGCTGAAGCGGTTGCAGATGCGCTCAATGCGGCGCGGAATCAAGGAGATGGATATTCTTCTTTCCGCCTATGCCGAGCGGACACTGGCCACGATGGGCCCGGCGGATCTTGATCTCTACGACCTGCTTTTGCAGGAGAATGATCAGGATCTGTACCAGTGGGTGACGGGGCAGGTGGCGGCGCCGGATCGGTTCTCGGCGCTGATCGACGACATAGCGCAAACCCATCAAAAAGAATAAAATTTCAGCTTAACGGATTTTTCGGGAATTTTCCGCATTGTTGCTCTCAGACACCATCGAGTCGGAGATGCGGATGAGTATGGAAATGCCAATCGGCCAGCAGGACACCAAAGGGTTCATGACTGGCTACCTTGAGGCGCTCGCAATGGTTGAGCGTCTTCACCGTCTGCTGCTGGACGTCATCAAGGACGAGTTTGAGCGTGTCGGCGTGCTGGAGATCAATGCGGTTCAGGCACTGCTGCTGTTCAATATCGGCAACAATGAGGTCACGGCGGGCGAATTGAAATCACGCGGCTACTATCAGGGCAGCAATGTCAGCTACAACCTGAAGAAACTGGTCGAGATGGGCTATATGCACCACCAGCGTTGCGAGATTGATCGCCGTTCGGTCCGGGTGCGCCTGACCGAGCGCGGTCGCGAGATTCGTGATATTGTTGCGGCGCTGTTTTCGCGCCACGCAGAAGGCCTGGAAGGCAAAGGTGTGATCAGCAGCGAGGGCATCGCGGATATCACAGCCTCGCTGAAGCGGGTGGAGCGTTACTGGTCCGACCAGATCCGCTACATCTATTGAGCCGGGTTTTGCACGCCTGAAACGGGGCGTGTTCCATCGGTCGCAACGCATATCCCTCTCGGCAGAACGCCGACTATCACCGATATGCCTGACCCTTTTGATTTGCTGCGCGGCAGCTGATCTGACCAAGCCATACCGACGCTGACCGGGCAGAAGGCCGGGAGCGGAGCGGATCCGGGGACCAGAAGGCCCATCAGGCTTGGACCATCTTTTCGGACAGCAGCATGGCTGACACACCACCGGGGCAACCGGCTGGTGCAATTTTGCGTGCCCTGCGGGTTGGCATGCCCTGATGGTGCGGCTGGGACACTGCTGGGACAGTGCGGTGCGGCTGGGACAGTGCGGTGCGGTGCGGCTTGGCGGCCTGCGCGCAGGGCGGCACAGATATGCCGCAGAGGTCAAGCGCCGCGCCGTCAGGCGCCGGGAGGACAGGGCGCGCGATGACGGTGCTGCCCTCCTGGCGGTTGCGGCTTACCAGCTGCCGGTGTTTTCCATGCTGGCCCAGGGTTCTGCCGGGTCCAGCGCGTCGCCGTTCTGCAGCAGTTCGATCGAGATATTATCGGGCGAGCGGACAAAGGCCATGTGGCCGTCGCGCGGCGGGCGGTTGATGGTGACACCATTGTCCATCAGATGCTGGCAGGTGGCATAGATATCATCCACACCATAGGCCAGATGGCCGAAATGGCGGCTGTCGCTGGGCAGGCCATCATCGCCGTCCCAGTTATAGGTCAGCTCGATCGGGGTTTCTTCCTGCCCTTCGGCGGCCATGAAGATCAGCGAGAAGCGGCCTTTTTCGCTGTCGTAGCGTCGGGTCTCCTTGAGACCCAGCAACTGGTAGAAGGCCATGGATGTCTCCAGGTCTTTGACGCGAACCATAGTGTGCAGATATTTCAGCGGCATCGGTGTGTTCCTCATGTCAGGACGGCTGGCCCAGGGGCGCGGCCTCGTGTCAGATATCTCAGGCCCCTGACCATAATGCGTCCGGAGCCGGTGACCAGAGCGATTGCGGGATCCGCTTAGAATTTGGACTGAACACCCAGCGAGAGCGATAGCTCGCGCGACTGGAAACGGCTGTGATTGCTGTCTTTTTTGCCCGCGCGCAGGCGCAGCGTCGGGGCAAATCCGGCATAGTCGTAGTCCTCGAAGAAGAGGTTCACATCGGCATAATAGGACCGGTCTTCGCGGCCATCGGCCAGGTAGCGGGCGGGGAAGCCTGCGATGAACTGCGGGTAGTCGGATTGGCCAAGGATCAGTCCGGTGCTGATTTTGGCCGGCCCCAGCGGTTTGGCGAAGTGATAGCCGAGCCGCAGCGTGGCGCTGCGGCTGGAAGTGTTCACATGGCCCGATCTGCTGTCGCGCAGCGCAAGGCTGACGTCGATCTGATCGCCATTTTGCAGCGCGCGATTGACACGGAGGCCCAGGCCGAACACCTCGCCATCCTGCGAGGGGCCGCGCGGGTCGAGCCGCTGTTCTGCCATGCCATCCAGTGTCAGTCCGGTGCGCGCTGACAGCTGCCAGCTGCGCCGGGCGGTCAGTTTGACCAGATCATAGCTTTTGTCGCCGCCATACCAGGCGGTCCCAAAGCTGAGCCCGAGGGCGGCGGAGCCTTTGCGTTCGGGCGGGCCAGCGGCAAAGGCATGGGTCAGGGTGATCTCGCCGTAGGTCGATCCGAATTCGCTGTTGCGCGGCACCGTGGTGCCGGACTGCTGGGCGAGGGGGGCGGCCTTGGCCTTGGCGGCTGACGACAGTGCCACCCGCTGGACATAGCCGCGCGCCCTCAGCGTGGTGAGGCTGCTGCGGCTTTCCCGCAGGCGGTAGCCGATCGCGGCATCGAGCACGGCAACGGTCCCCTCCAGTGCCACCGACCGGGGACCAAATCGGCCCAGTGTCGGCACGCCGTCGATCACTTCCAGCGTGTTGTCGGCGCCGTTGTTGACGTTGTTTGAGGGCTTCAGCTCGCCGCGCAGCTGGAAGGACCAGGGGTTGATCCGCCGCAGGACCTTATAGTCGGCGGCAATGCGTGTTTCGCTGATCTCATCGGGGGCGTGAATGACGGTGCGGCGCAGCCAGACCTGCGCCAGCGTCGGCCGGGCGTCCTGCACCGCCAGCCGTGCGGCCAGCTGGGCTGCGCGGAATTTGCCTGCGCTGTCAGGGGCAAAGCGATAGGCGCGCGCCGCAGAGCGGCGCCCGGCGCCGGGCGATTTCAGCTGCGCCTGCGCGGCGGCCCGCAGGTACCAGGCCAGGTGATCGCGCCGGTCGGCCCGCAAGAGGGCGCGGGTCAGGTCCAGAGTCAGCTCCGGTTTGCCGGTGCCAAGGGAATGCGCCGCCAGCAGGCGGCCCTGTTCCAGGCTGAGATGATGTTCGGGGGTCGGCTCGGTCGCCGTTGCCGGCGCTGCGTGCAGCAGCGCCAGCGTCAGGGCTGCGGCCAGACAGCGCCGCATGAGATCAGGGTACCGGCTGATCGCAGACGGCCGAACTTTCTGCGGTGCCGCATTGGCCCAGAACAAAGATCCCGTATTCCTCGATGCCGTCGATATTCTCGACGTGGTTCTGGGCAAAGACGGACCCGGCAACCGATGTGGCATCGGTCCCAGCGAAGATGCCGCCATAGGTGCCGACATTGGTGCGGGTGCCGTTGACCACCTGCGAGGCGGTGCCGGTAAAGGTGCCATTGTCGGCAATATCGGTGGGCGCGAGGTCGAGTGTCACCAGCGTCTGCGGGGTGCCGCCCGCTGTGGTCGGCTCAATCTGGCGGTTGTAGATGGTGCCATTGACGACATTGTCGCGGAAATCGGCATTGACGAAGGCATCGCCGGTGACCTCGGCCGACTGGGCCGGGCGAATGTCAGCCGGGGTGCCGGGGGCGACGGGCAGCAGATCGCCGCCATCGCCTGCAATGTTCATCAGGCCCACATAGGTGCCAGCATAGCTCACCACACCTCCGGAGGCGACGTCTTCGGTCGGGGCGGAATAGCCGCCGCGACGGCCAAAGCTGGTGCCGGCAAAATAATAGGAGAACTGACCGCCGGTGGCGACGGCCACTGCAAAGCCGCCGTTTTCGATTTCACGGACATAGGCGGTGACATGACGGTCAAGCGAGCTGTCCTGCGCGGTATAGGCCTGATAGCCCTCGCGGTCGAGCGCCGGGCGGCGGCGGTAGTTGGCGGAAAACGGTGTGTCGTCAAGGCTGAGACCGCTGATCACCAATGTGCCCGCAGCGGCGTCATAGGCGACGCTATCAACGTCAGATGCCAGCACTTCGGGGACAATCGGATCGGTGGTGCCACCATCGGTATCATCCCCCGTGTCAAAGGGGTTGGTGCCCCCGCCACATGCCGACAGCAGCGTTGCTGCCGCAAGTCCAAGCATTGCCCGCTTCATATGAACTGACCTCAAATTTTCTTTGTTTGCGGCAGTGTCTTGTCATGGTTGCGGAAAGTCAATTGAATTGCCGCGCCGCCTGGGCTGTCCGCAGCCGACCGTGGCGCATCGGTGACCTTTTTGTTGCGGGGTGCGCGGGGCAGGGCAAGCCGCTAGGGTGTGGATCAGCTGCGCCACTTTGGGGGCAGATGTCCGAATGGATGTCGGGCCGGTGTCTGGCCGACTGTCTGGGCAGGTGTCTGGGTGCGGGGCGCCCTGCGGCTGCGGCTTACACACTCTTGAGATCGGGGGCGGCGGCAGGCTAGACAGAGGAGAAAACCTGCGGGCGCGCTCTGCGCCCCGACGGCAGGCAGATCACGAGGGAGAGATCGCAATGCGCCAGTACCATGAGGCCCTGCAGTATATTCTGGAACACGGCGAGGCCAGCAGTGACCGCACGGGCACCGGGACCATCTCCTGTTTCGGGATGCAGACCCGCTATCCGCTGGCCGATGGATTCCCGCTGGTGACCACCAAGAAGCTGCATCTGCGTTCCATCATCCACGAGCTTCTGTGGTTCCTGTCCGGCGACACCAATATCGGCTACCTGAAGGACAATGGCGTGTCGATCTGGGACGAATGGGCGGATGAGAACGGCGACCTCGGGCCGGTCTATGGTCATCAGTGGCGGCATTTTCCACGGCTTGAGCTGGTGCCCGGCACCAGTGGCGATGAGCCGCTTTATCGGGCGGGCACGGTCGATCAGATTGCGCAGCTGGTGGAGATGATCCGCAAAAGCCCCGACAGCCGCCGCCTGATTGTCACCGCCTGGAACCCCGGCGACGTGCCCGATATGGCGCTGCCGCCCTGCCATACCCTGTGGCAGGTGCGGGTGCAGGGGCGGCGGATGCACCTGCAGCTCTACCAGCGGTCGGCAGACATGTTCCTCGGCGTGCCGTTCAACATCGCCTCTTATGCGCTGCTGCTGAAGATGCTGGCGCATGTGACCGGCTATGAGGCAGGGGATTTCATCCATACCATCGGTGATGCCCATATCTATTCCAACCATATGGATCAGGTGACCCTGCAATTGTCGCGTACGCCGCAGCCGCTGCCGGAGCTGCGCATCACGCGCGACGTGCCCTCCATTTTTGACTTCAAATATGACGATTTCGAAGTGCTGAATTACACCCCCGATCCGGGCATCAAAGCTCCGGTTGCGGTTTGAGAGAGGACTGACATGATCACGCTTATTGTTGCCCGCGACCAGAATGGCGCCATTGGCAAGGACAATACGATCCCCTGGCAGGCGCCGGAGGATTTGAAGTCTTTTCAGCGCGAAACGCTGGGCGGGGCTTTGATCATGGGGCGCAATACCTGGGACAGCCTGCCGGTGAAGCCGTTGAAGAACCGGCTTAATCTGGTGGTGTCCTCAAACCCGGATGCCGCCGATCTGGTCTGCCCCAGCATCGAGGCCGCCCTGGCGGAGGCGCGCGCGCAGGGCTATCACCGGATTTACGGCATTGGCGGCGCGCGGATCTACGAAGGTCTGATGGAGATCGCTGACCGGATGCTGATCACCGAGGTCGAGACCGAGGTCGAGGACGCCGATACCTATTTCCCGCCGTTCCGGGCCGGGCAGTGGGGGATCGCCAGCCAGACCCAGATCCGCAGCGAGGCACCGGCCTGCGTGGTGGTGGAGTACATGCGCCGCTAGGTCTGTGCCGCGCGCCGGTCTGTCACAGCTCAGATCACCGGCAGCTCTGGCGCCGCACGGGTGCTGAGCAGGCGGCCCCCCTGCGGCGTCACCACGATGTTTTCCTCATGGACCATCATCAGCCCGTCGCCATAGGACAGCGATGGCTCCAGCGTCAGGACCATGTTCTCTTGCAGCTCGGTGGTGTCAAAGGCGGCGTGTGAGGGCTGTTCGGTCAGCTGCAAGCCCAGCCCGTGACCCAGACGGCCAATGTCGCCGCCGCTGTCGTCCATCTCTGCAATCACCGCAGACATCGCCTGAAACAGATCGCGGCAGCTGTTGCCGGGGCGGGCGGCGGCCAGTCCGGCTTCGGTTGCGCGCCACAGCACATCATAGGCGCGGCGCGCGGTGTCATCGGCATGGCCAATTGCCCAGTTGCGGTCGAAATCGCAGTAATAGCCGTCCAGCACCATGCCGCTGTCCAGCATCAGGATATCCCCTGCCGCCAGCGGTGTGGCATCGGGCGGCGAGATCACATCGGCATAGCCGCCCTGCGCGCTGGCCCCGACCACATAGGGCGCGCCATCGGCCCCCTGCGCCAGCGCCTCGCGGCGAAAGGCGCGGAACACCTCGTCCAGCGGCACATCTTCGCGGGCGAATTCCGGCACCGCAGCAAAGGTCGCAGAGCCAATGGCGCAGATCCGGGCGAGCTTGTCGATTTCCGCCGGGGATTTCACCATCCTCAGCCCCTGCACCAGCCCGGTTGCGTCGGCAATGCGAAGGTCGGGCAGGGCGTCCATCAGCCGTTCCCAGTCGCCCAGCGGCATCCGCAGATGGGTCTCATGTCCCTTCATCACGCCAAGCGTCTTCAGCGGCGACAGCGCCTCGACCAGCAGGCTGATGCCGTCATCTTCGGGCGCGGGCGCCGACCAGCAGCGAATATCGTCAAGCCAGCTGCGCCGCATCAGGCTGGCGCCGATTTCGGGAATGATGGCAATCGGTTTGCCGCTGGCGGGGATCAGCACAAACCACGGGCGCGTCGGGCTTTGCCAGAACAGCGTCTGAAAACCGGTGAAATACTGCACGTCGGGTTCGGTCATCAAGAGCAGCGCGTCGAAACCGGCTTCGGCCATACGGGCCTGTGCCCGCCTGGTACGGGCGGCGTATTCTGTTTCGGGAAATCCGCGCATCGCGAGAGGTGCTGTCATGGTGATCTTCTTTGCAGGTGGACCGCCCGTCGGGCGTTGAGGGCTCAGAAACCGGCACCGGGAGGGCTCCGGCCGGGGGCAGAGTGTCGGGGTCAGAGGGTTGGCGTCAGCGCGTGGCCGGGATGTTGGAAAATCTGCCCAAACCCCTGCAACTGATCGGTGATTCCGGCCCGGCGCAGGCAGGACCACATCAGCGCCTGATTGGACGTGATCACCGGCTTGCCTGCGGCCTGTTCGATCTCATCCACCACCTCAAGCGCGCGAATGCCGCTACAGGAGAGAAAGATCGCATCGGCCTCCGGCTGATCAATCTCCAGCGCAAATTCCTTCCAGTAGGAGGGTTCGACCCGGCCGAATTCCAGACCGGTTTCCAGCCGCAGCCCCTGAATGTCGAGGATATCAAACCCGGCCGCCAGCAGATATTCCGCCTCGGCGGTGTTGATATCGTCAAGATAGGGCGTGCCGACCACGATCCGCTTGGCGCCGACTTCGCGCAGCGCGTCCATGACGCCGGTAACAATGGTCATCGGCTGCGTCTGCGGCGCGCCCTTGCGGATTTCGCGAAAGACGTTCTCTTCCCGGCAGACAATCGAGCCGGAGGTGCAGCAATAGGCGATGACCTCAGGGTTCATATCCGGTTGCAGCCGGCCGGCCGCCTCGGCCATGTGGTCGATGTGCCGCGCCAAGGTCGCGTTGGTGGTGTAGTCATCGGTCCTGAGCCGGGTGATATGCACGCCGACCCCTTCGGGCGCCATGGCAAAGAGGTCGGTTTCGCAGGCCAGATCGGTGGACATCAGGATAAAGCCGAGACTGGCGCGATGGGCGGTGCCCTTGCCCATCAGCGGGGTGCGGGGGCTGGACTGAACGGTTTGACCGGATTGAAACATCTGAGAAGGTACCTCGCTGTCGGCTCTTGGCCTGTTGACGTTGCGCTGTGAGGAGGGGGAGGACTGGCTTCTGCGGGCCGGTGCGGCTGCGGTGTCAGCCCGCGTCTGTCTGGTCCAGAACCGTCCGGGCGGCGCGGAAACACTCCAGCCCCTGCGGAACGCCGCAATAGATCGCAACCGCGTGGATAATCGCGCGGATCTCTTCGCGGCTGACACCATTGTTCACCGCCCCCCGGCAATGCAGCTCCCATTCGTGCATCTTGCCAAGCGCGCCGATCATGGCAAGGTTCATCATCGACCGGGTCTTGGCATCTATCGTGTCATCGCCCCAGCCAAAGCCCCAGCACCATGCGGTCATCGCCTCCTGAAAGGGGCGGGTGAACTCATCCGCGGCGGCGAGGTTCTTTTCCACATATGCCGCGCCAAGGGTGGCCTTGCGCTGCTCCAGACCCTTCAGGAACAGATCCTCGTCAAAGGTGCTGGTCCGGTGGGCTGTGGCGCCGGGTGTGTCAGGTGTCGTTGGACGGCTCATCTGCTGGCTCCTTCAGGAAGCGTTCGGCCGTGCGGGCAGCATCGGCGATATGGGTCTCAACCGCCCGGCGCGCGGCCTCAGGGTTGCGGCTGAGAATGGCATCGTGAATGGCGGTCATATGGCTCATGCCGGAGGTTTCGCGGTCCTTTGCCGCGATGGTAAGGGCGCGCAACCGGCTGATCCGACCGTTCAGCCGCTGCACGATATCCCAGGCAATCGTATGGCCGGCCTCAAGGAATATGAGCTGGTAAAAGCCGGTGGTGGCGCGCAGCAGATGGCCCCATTCGGTGTCACTCATCGACGCCTCGACCTCGGCAAGCGCGCGGCTGAGGTCGGCGGCAAACTCCGGCCGCTGCACCTCGGCGCTGGCCGCTGCCGCTGCCGCTTCCAGCTGGCGGCGCACATCGTAGATCTGCCGCGCCTGATCCCAGGTCAGGCGGGCCACGACCGGGCCGCGATTGGGGATGATCTCGACCAGCCCCTCAGCCTCAAGATAGCGGATCGTCTCGCGGATCACGGTGCGACTCACACCCAGCTGATCGCAGAGCGGGCGTTCCACCAGCCGCTCCCCGGGGGCGAAATGGCCGTCGATGATCGCCTCCCGCATCCGTTCCTGCACGATATCGCGCAGGGTTTGCGGGGCTCTTTCGATTTTGCGGAGCGTTGTCTGGCTGGGTTCCATGGGATTTCCATAGCAGCGCGTCTGGGCTGCGGCAAGTATGATTGACATATCGTATAATGGTATACCATGATACCGCAGAGCTGCCGATCAGGAGATTCCCATGCCCGCCATCATCCGCAAAACCCTGCTTCACGTCGAAAAGACCCTGATCGAAGGCGGCAAGGCGGCGCCGGTGCCGCTGACGCTGATTGCCGCCATCGCCGTTATTCGCAATCCTTGGGCAGGGCAGGGGTTTGTCGAGGATCTGACGCCGCAGATCCGGGACTGCGCACCCGGTCTGGGTGCCCTGCTGACCGGGATGATTCTGGAGGCCGCAGGCGGTGGTGACCGGGTCGAGGGCTATGGAAAATCCGCCATCGTCGGGATGAACGGCGAGGTGGAACATGCCTCCGCCCTGATCCACACACTGCAATTCGGCAATCCCTACCGCAGCGCTGTGGGGGCCAAATCCTACCTGTCATTCTGCAATACGCGCGGGCCTGCCAATGCGCCGCTGATGATCCCGCTGATGGATAAATGCGATGGCGGCAGACGGTCGCATTACCTCACCATCCAGACCTCCGTCGCCGATGCGCCCGGTGCCGATGAGGTGCTGATCGCGCTTGGCGCGTCGATCGGCGGGCGGCCGCATCACCGGATCGGCGACCGCTATCAGGATCTGAAAGAGCTTGGCAATGATGTCGACAACCCTGCAGCTGTCTGAGCCCACCCGCAGCGTCGCGCTGCGCGACTGCGGGCAGGGGCCTGCGCTGGTGCTCCTGCACGGTGTCGGAATGCAATCGGCAGCCTGGGGACCGCAGATCGAGGATCTGAGCCGGACCCATAGGGTGATTGCGCCGGATCTGCCGGGGCATGGCGGCAGCGCGCCGCTGCCTGAGGACAGCGAACTGCCGGATTTCGTGGTCTGGCTCAGGGATGTGCTGCGGGCGCTGGACCTCGGCCCGGTCAGCCTGGCGGGCCATTCGATGGGGGCGCTGATCGCGACCGGTTTCGCAGTGAGCCACCCGGCGCTGACCACACGGGTGGCGCTGTTGAACGGCGTCTTCTGCCGTGATCCGGCGGCGCGGACGGCCGTTCAGTCCCGCGCCGCTGAGATCGCTGCGGGTCGCTGCGATCTGGACACGCCGCTGGCCCGCTGGTTCGGCGACAGCCCGACCGATATCGACGCCCGTGACCGGGTTGCGGGTTGGCTGAAATCGGTTGATCCCGCAGGCTACGCCACCGCCTATGCGGCTTTTGCGCGGGGCGATGCGACCTATGCCGGGCGGCTGGCCGAGATTGCCTGTCCATTTCTGGCCATCACCGGCGATGGCGATCCCAATTCCACGCCTGAGATGTCGCAGGCCATGGCGCTGCGGGTGCGCCGGGGGCGCGCGGTGACCATCACAGGGCACCGCCATATGGTGAACCTGACCGCGCCGGATCTGGTCACCGCCCATCTGCGCGACTGGCTCGCCACGCCCACCCCTGAGGAGGATCCGTCATGACACCCCTTGATCCACGCGCCCTGCGTCAGGCCTTTGGCAGCTTCATGACCGGGGTGACGGTGGTCACCTCCCATGATGCCGGGGGTCGGCCCATCGGGTTCACCGCAAATTCCTTTACCTCCGTTTCGCTGGATCCGCCGCTGCTGCTGGTCTGTCTGGCCAATAGTTCGCGCAACTACGACGCGCTGGTCGGCGGCGAGGGGTTTGCCGTCAATGTGCTGGCGGAGACGCAGATCGAGATTTCCAATACCTTTGCCCGCCCGGCTGAGGACCGGTTTGCGGGCATCAGCTGGCACCGGGGGCCTGCGGGCTCGCCGCTGATCGACGGGGTGTCGGCCTGGTTCGATTGCAGCCTGCACAAGACGGTTGAGGCGGGCGATCATGTGATCCTGATCGGCGAGGTCCGCGCCTTTGGCACCGGCACCAGCCCCGGGCTTGGCTATGCGCGCGGTGCCTATGTGACGCCTGCAATGACCGCAGAGGCGGCGGTGGCCGGTCCAGATCTGGTGATCTCGGCCCTGATCGAGCGCGACGGCGCGGTGCTGCTGGTCGATGACGGATACGGCGGATCTACGTTGCCGGAGGCCTTGGTCGATGCCGAAGGCGCTGCCGCAACCATGCGCCGACTGATCGCCGAAACAGGGCTGAGCGGCGAGCCGGGCTTTGTCTATTCGATCTATGAGGACGTTGCCCGCAAACGCCAGCATATCGCCTTTCTGTGCCATGGCGCCACCGGCACCCCGTCGCGCGGGGTCTTTGTGCCGCTGGACAGCAGCGCGCTGGACGATGTCAGCGATCCGGCGATCCTTGCTATGCTGGACCGCTTCACCCGCGAGGCGGCTCTCGGCGATTTCGGCATCTATTCAGGCAATCAACGCAGCGGCGAAATCCGCCAGATCGCATAACGGCAGGTGGCATCATGCGCTTTTCTCTTTTTGTCCATATGGAACGCACGTCGGCGGAGCAGGACCAGCGGGATCTCTACGATGATTTCGTCACCCTGGCCAAAATCGCCGATCAGGGCGGGATGCACGCGGTCTGGACCGGGGAGCATCACGGGATGGATTTCACCATCGCGCCGAACCCTTTCCTGAACCTTGTCGATCTGGCGCGCCAGACCCGCAACGTGCGGCTTGGCACCGGCACCATCATCGCGCCGTTCTGGCATCCGATCCGCCTTGCAGGGGAGGCGGCGATGACCGATATGATCTTGGACGGGCGGCTGGAACTCGGCATTGCGCGCGGCGCTTATAGCTACGAATACGAACGGATGGTGCCGGGCATGGATGCCTGGGACGCAGGCCAGCGGATGCGCGCGCTGATCCCGGCGCTACGGGGGCTGTGGCAGGGCGATTACGCGCAGGAGGGTGCCTATCATTCCTTTCCGGCCACCACCTCCTCGCCCAAACCGCTGCAACCGGGCGGCCCGCCGATCTGGGTCGCCGCCCGCGATCCCAACAGCCATGAATTTGCCGTTGCCAATGGCTGCCATGTGCAGGTGACACCGCTGTGGCAGGGGGATGAGGAAATCACCCGGCTGATGGAGACCTTCAAGGCCGCCTGCGCCAAATTCCCGGATATGCCGCGCCCGGATATCATGCTGTTGAACCACACCTATATTGCCGCCGATGCCGCCGACGCCCAGCAGGCAGCGGAGGAGATCAACCGGTTTTACTGCTACTTCGGCGCCTGGTTCAAAAACGAACGGCCCGTGTCGCAGGGGCTGATCGCGCCGTTGAGCGAGGCGGAGATTGCCGCCCATCCGTTCTATTCGCCCGAGGCGATGCTGCGTGACAATGTGATCGCCACCGCCGAAGATGCGATTGCGCGGATCAAAGGTTATGAGGCGCTGGGGTACGATGAATACAGTTTCTGGATCGACAGCGGCATGAGTTCTGAGCGCAAGCGCGCCTCGCTTGAACGGTTCATTCGCGACGTCATGCCGGCCTTTGCCTGAAGGGGATCACCATGCAGCAGTTCCAGCAGTATATCGGCGGGGTGTTCTCGGATGGCTCCGCCCGTTTCGAGAGCCGCGATCCGGCAACCGGCGAGGTCTGGGCGATGATGCCAGAGGCCCGCGCGGCGGATGTGGAGGCGGCCGTGGCAGCGGCCCGTGCCGCGTTCCACGCACCGGACTGGGCGGGCATCACCGCCACCGCGCGTGGCAGGCTGCTTTACCGGCTGGCGGATCTGATTGCCGAAAACGCCGAGACCCTGGCCCGGATCGAGACCCGCGATACCGGCAAGATCATTCGCGAAACCTCGGCCCAGATCGCCTATGTGGCTGAGTATTACCGCTACTACGCGGGCCTCGCCGACAAGATCGAAGGCGCCCATCTGCCGATCGACAAACCGGATATGGAAGTCTGGCTGCGCCGCGAGCCGCTTGGGGTGGTGGCGGCGGTGGTGCCGTGGAATTCGCAGCTGTTTCTGGCCGCGGTGAAGATCGGCCCGGCGCTGGCGGCGGGCTGTACCGTGGTGCTGAAGGCATCGGAGGAAGCCCCGGCGCCGATGCTGGAATTCGCCCGCATCTTTGATCAGGCCGGTTTTCCGCCGGGGGTGCTCAATGTGATCACCGGCTTTGGCGCCGACTGTGGCGCGGTGCTGACGGCCCATGCCGGGATTGACCACGTGGCCTTTACCGGCGGGCCGGAGACCGCGCGCCAGGTGGTGCGCAACTCAGCTGAGAACCTTGCCTCCACCTCGCTGGAGCTGGGCGGCAAATCGCCCTTCATCGTATTTGAGGACGCCGATATCGACAGTGCGGTGAATGCGCAGGTCGCCGGGATCTTTGCCGCCACCGGGCAGAGCTGCGTTGCGGGCTCCCGGCTGATCATCTCAAACCGGATCAAGGCGGATTTTCTGCGCCGTCTGACAGAAAAGGCCGAAAGCGCCCGGATCGGTGCACCGGACGCGCCGGAGACCGAGATCGGCCCGCTCTGCACCGGCGCGCAGATGCGCCGGGCGGAGGATTTGCTGGCGGCCTCGGTTGCGGCGGGCGCGCGGATCGTGACTGGCGGGCAGCCGTTGCCGCAGGCCGGTCACTTCTTTCCGCCAACCATCGTGGATTGCAGCAACGCGCCGCAGGCGCCCTGTCTGAGCGAGGAATTCTTTGGCCCGGTCCTGTCGGTGTGCGGTTTTGACACCGAGGCCGAGGCGCTGGCGCTGGCCAATGACACCGCGTTTGGTCTTGCTTCTGGGGTGTTTACCCGCGACCTGACCCGTGCCCATCGCATGATCCGCGGCATTCGTGCAGGCATTGTCTGGGTCAATACCTATCGCGCGGTCAGCCCCATCGCTCCCTTTGGCGGGCACGGGCTATCCGGCCATGGCCGCGAGGGCGGGCTACAGGCGGCGCTGGATTACACAAGGGTAAAGACGGTCTGGCTGCGCACCAGCGACGATCCGATCCCGGATCCCTTTGTGATGCGCTAGGTGATGCGCTGGGGCAGGCCACGGAGTGGCTGCGCGCAAGGGGGAACCCCGGCGCAGCCGGAGTGTGGTCACAGTGGGCGGATGTCGCTGGCCATCTGGCGACCGTCACGCCCTTCGGTCATTTCAAAATCGACTTTCTGATTATCTGTCAGCCCGGTCAGCCCGGATCGCTCAACCTGAGAGATGTGCACAAACACATCCTTGCCGCCGCCTTCAGGCTCGATAAAGCCATAGCCCTTGGTTGTATTGAACCATTTCACGGTGCCACTCGCCATGTTCCCGTGTCTCCTTCCTGCTAGTGAGCCGCCCTGAATACACGATAATTTCGCGGCGCAGAGCGGGGTGATCGGTTTTGCCGCAGTGCGCAGACAAAACAGGCCGGGGAAGTTGTCCCAACCCGGTTTCAACTTTTGCACGGACCATGTAAAAATCAAGCAAAACAGTGCGGCTCTACCATAAATTGTGCTGAGCTGCCCCCTCGGGAAAGGAAAAAACGTGCAACTCTATGGATTGAAGACCTGTGACACCTGCCGCAAGGCGCTGAAACAGCTGCCGCAGGCGGAGCTGGTGGATGTGCGCGCCGATGGGGTGCCGGAGGCGATTTTGCAGGCCGCACTGGCGCAGTTCGGCGACCGGCTGGTCAACACACGTTCCACCACATGGCGCGGGTTGAGCGAGGCAGAGCGGGCGGGGGAGCCGCTGGATCTGTTGACGGCGCATCCGACGCTGATGAAACGTCCGCTGATCAGATCCGGTGACCATCTGCACCTCGGCTGGGACGCCAAAACCAAGGCCGCCCTTGGCGTCGAGGGCTAGAACCCCCATCTGCATATCGGATTAGGTAAGGAGAGCGGCAATGCGCAATGCAGCGCTGGTGCTGGGCATCGTGGCCGGGCTGATCGGCATGGTGGTGGGGTTTGCGGGCTATGGCTATACCGCCGCCGTGGAGTATTTTGGCGAAATCGACGGGGTGGCCCGGCAGGTCGACGATGTCGAACAACTGCGGCTCCTGGCCGTGATCTCGCCCATCCTTGCGCTGGCCGGTGGCGCGATGGCGCTGTCGCGGGCGCTCTGGGGCGGGGTGCTGCTGCTGGCCTCGGCGGCGGGGCTATATGCCGGGTTCGGGCTTAATGTCTTTACCATCTTCCCGATCTCGCTGGCGCTTCTTGGCGGGCTGCTGGCGCTTGCTGCCGGCAAACCGGATGAGCCGAAGGCGCATTTCTGAACCGGATCGAACGCAAGGAATGAAAAAAGGCGCCGCTGCGGATGCAGGGCGCCTTTTTATGTTTGAGGACTGGCCGGATCAGGCGGTGGCAGGCGCCGTGGCGCGCCGCGCCAGCGCATCAAGGGACAGCGGACCAGCCCCCTTGAACACCAGCACCAGCAGCAGGAAGGTCCACATCACCCGCTGGTCGACCAGACCAATGGCGTTGTCAAAGAGACTGCCCAGTTTCACGCCATGGCCGGTCACATCGACGATGGTCTGCACCCAGATGAAACCGATGGTGCCAAGAGCGGCCAGACGGGTGAGCAGACCAACAAGGATCAGCGCGGGCAGCACATATTCGGCGACAGTGCCGGCAAAGATCACCAGCCGCTGAAAGATATTGAGCTGGCTGACATCATAAAGCACCGCCTCGGCGGCCTTGGGGAAGATCTGACCAAAGGCGCCGGCAGAGGGCGAGAATATCGAACCATCCGTCTTCAGCCCGGCAGAGTTCCAGTAGTAGACCAAGAGCACCGCGGCAAAGACCAGCCGGGCCAGGGTCGGGACGATGATATCGGACAGCCGGTCAGCCTTGCCGAAGATCGAGGTATAGGAGGAAACAAGCGCGTGCATCGGTTATCCTTTGCGGTCTAGGTCAATGATTGCACCGCCTTGCAGCAACAGGGCGAGCGGGTGTGAGAGGTCGAAATCCGGCTGGTCGGCCTGAACGGCGGTCAGCGCCTCGTCCAGCGTGGCACCAGCGATGAGGGCGGTGATCCAGTCCGCGCCCCCGGCGGGCAGCTCCTGAACGATGGGGTCGAATTCGGGCCGGGTGATCAGCACGTCCTGCGCGATATGGCGGGGCTTGGGCGCGTTCTGTTCGGCGTTGAAGCGCCAGATGTCATAGATCGGCCAGGGCGAGCGCAGCAGGGTGACGGCGGGGGCCAGTGTCAGCCGGGTCGCCATCAGCTGATCGGGTGCAAGCGCTGCCAGACGCGCCGGGTCAACCGCCGTGGCGTCGGCAGCGTGATACGCCCGGCGCAGGGCAAGGTCGAGCCGCGCCGCATCGGGCAGATAGCCGAGATGTTTCAGCTGCTCCATCCCGGCGAGAAACGCGGGAAACTCAGCGCCATAGTGCATCATCAGCGGCGAGGAGGGCGGATGGGCGCGCAGATATATGCCCGCCAGCCCGTCGAGGTTCTGCTTGCCCAGCAGCTTGCCGATCAGGGGAAAGGCGCTGTGCATCGCCTCGGTCAGGGAGACCGCGATATTGTTGCGATAGACGCTGAACCGCCGCCCGGCCGGCTGGCCGGTCGCATCCAGCAGCCCCTCAGGCACCGGCTGGCCCGCATCCATCATGGCGTGGGCGAATTCTGTCTGGCTTACAGTCATGCCGGCACCCGCTCCAGCGCGGTTGCGGCACGGGAGGCCTCGGCCTCCAGCACCGGCCAGGCGGGCACATCGGTGTCCCACTCGACCAGCACAGGCTTGGGGCCGGATTTTGCCAGCGTATAATCCAGCAGCGCCCAGACCGGATCCACCACCTCGGCGCCGTGGCTGTCGATCAGCAGCGGTTTGCCGTGGTCGTCCTGATCCTCATCATGGCCGCCAAGGTGGATTTCACCAACCTGATCCAGCGCAAAGGCGTCGATATAGCCCTGCGGCGAAAAATCGAGATTGGTGGCGGAGACAAAGACATTGTTCACATCCAAGAGCAGCCCACAGCCGGTGCGGCGGGTGATTTCGGTTAGAAACTCAGGCTCTGACCAGCTGCTCTCGGCAAAAGCGAGATAGCTGGAGGGGTTTTCCAGCAGCATCCGGCGGCCGATGGTGTCCTGCACCTGATTGATATGATCGCAGACCCGCGCCAGCGTGGCATCCGTATAGGGCAGCGGCAGCAGGTCGTTGTAGAAATGGCTGTCGTGGGTGGACCAGGCCAGATGTTCGGAGAAGCTGGCGGGATTGAGCCAGCCCACCAGATGCGTCAGCCGGGCGAGGTGATCGGCGTCCAGCGGCCCGTCGCCGCCGATAGAGAGGCCGACGCCATGCACCGACAGGGCAAACTGTTCAGCCAGATGACGCAGCTGCGCGATCGGGCGGCCACCGTCGCCCATGTAGTTTTCGGCGTGGATTTCCAGCCATTTTACCGGGCTCGGCCGCTCAGCGCCGACCGTTGCAAGAATATCGGCGAAATGCTGCGGCTTGTAGCCAACACCGGCTGCGGCGGGCAGGGAAGGGGCGGCATCCAGCATGACAGGTCCTCTGATCCGGTTACAAAAAGGGCGGGAGAAATCCCCCGCCCCGCTGGTCTGGCCTGTGCTTATGCAGGCAGGTCACGTTCCAGCGGCTCCAGCGAGCCCTTGCGGTCGCTGCCATCGGCCATTGCGGGCAGTTCCATACCTTCGCAGCTGCCGGCATCGACCAGGGTCCAGGCGTTGCCCTGATAATCGACGGTCGAGGTGCCGGCGCAGGTGGTGCCGGGACCGGCGGCGCAGTCGTTCTGACCGGCGAGGGAGACGCCATAGCATTTCTCTTTGGACTGGGCGGCAGCCGGGGTGACCATGGCAGAGGTCAGTGCGGCAGCAACGGCACCAGCGACGGCGAGGGATTTTGCGGTGTTGGACATCGGTGTCTTCCTTCTTTGGAATTTGGTTGCGAGGCGGTTGTTACAGGTCAGACATTAGCTCAGCCTGAGAAGTGTTTGAATTCACGAGCCTGTGTCTCACGCGGGCGTCAGCAGCCGTGACCGCTTATTACAGCGAAGTGGCTGCTGAACCCTTAAAACCATGCGCAAAAAGAAACCGGCCCCGCAAGTGGGGGCCGGTAAAAAGGCAAAGATCAGCAAAAGACCGCAGGAATGTTACAGAAGATCCGGCGGAGTTGCCTCAACCGCCAGCGCTTTTGTTACAGCCTCCAGGGTTTCGACCTTGGTCTGTTTTTCGCCAAGACGGCGGACGGAAACGGTGCGCTCTTCGACCTCGCGGTGGCCGACGGCGAGGATGACCGGCACCTTGCCCACCGAATGCTCGCGAACCTTGTAGTTGATCTTCTCGTTGCGGATGTCGGCCTCGGCGCGCACACCGGCGGCGCGCAGGGTCTCAACAACCTCGTTCACATAGTCATCGGCGTCGGAGGTGATCGAGGCGACAACCACCTGACGCGGCGCCAGCCAGAACGGCAGCTTGCCTGCGTGTTCCTCGATCAGGATACCGATGAAGCGCTCGAAGGAGCCCAGCGTGGCGCGGTGCAGCATGAAGGGGCGGTGCTTGTTGCCGTCCTGGCCGATGAAATTCGCATCCAGCCGTTCGGGCAGGTTGGGATCCACCTGCAGGGTGCCGCACTGCCAGTTCCGCCCGATGGCGTCGGTGAGGGTGAACTCCAGCTTCGGACCGTAAAAGGCACCTTCGCCCTCCAGCAGCTCGTAGTCATAGCCCGCCGCCTTGCAGGCATCGCCTAGCGCCTTTTCCACCAGATCCCAGCTCTCATCGCTGCCGATCCGTTTTTCCGGGCGGGTCGAGAGCTTGATGGTCCAGTCATGGAAGCCGAGATCGGCATAGACCTTGGACAGGAAGGCGATGAATTTTGCGGTTTCAGACTCGATCTGATCCTCGGCGCAGAAGATATGGCCGTCGTCCTGGGTAAAGCCGCGCACCCGCATGATGCCATGCAGCGCGCCCGAGGGCTCATAGCGCGCACAGGAGCCGAACTCAGCCATGCGCAGCGGCAGGTCGCGGTAGGATTTGAGGCCCTGATTGAACACCTGCACATGGCAGGGGCAGTTCATCGGCTTCAGTGCGTTCACGGCCTTTTCACGGGCGTGCTCCTCATCGACTTCGACGATGAACATGTTCTCCTGGTATTTGTCCCAGTGGCCCGAGGCCTCCCACAGCTTGCGGTCCACCACCTGCGGGGTGTTCACCTCGACATAGCCGTCGCGGTCCTGCATGCGGCGCATGTAGTCCTGAAGGGTGGTGTAGATGCGCCAGCCGTTGGGGTGCCAGAAGATCTGGCCCGGCGCCTCTTCCTGCATGTGGAACAGGTTCATCTCGCGGCCCAGCTTGCGGTGGTCGCGTTTGGCGGCCTCTTCCAGCATGGTGAGATGCGCCTTCAGCTTTTCCTTTCCGGTGAAGGCAACGCCGTAGATCCGCTGCAGCATCTGGCGGCTGCTGTCGCCGCGCCAATAGGCGCCTGCGATGCTCATCAGCTTGAACGCATCGCCCGGCAGCTGGCCGGTGTGCTGCAGGTGCGGGCCACGGCAGAGGTCCTGCCAGTCGCCGTGCCAGTACATCCGCAGCGGCTCATCGCCCGGGATGCTCTCGATCAGCTCGACCTTATAGGGTTCGTTGTTGTCGGTGTAATGCCGGATCGCGCGGTCGCGCTCCCACACCTCGGTCCGGACCTCATCACGCTTGTTGATGATTTCCTTCATCTTTTTCTCGATGGCGCCGAGGTCCTCGGGGGTGAAGGGCTCGGACCGGTCGAAGTCGTAGTACCAGCCGTTTTCAATGACCGGGCCGATGGTGACCTTGGTGTCGGGCCAGATGTCCTGCACCGCGCGCGCCATCACATGCGCCAGATCGTGGCGGATCAGCTCGTTGGCCTGAACCTCATCCTTCATGGTGTGGATGGCAATGGCGGCGTCCGCGTCGATCGGCCACTGAAGATCCCAGTGCTGCCCGTTGACGGTGGCGGAGATGGCCTTTTTGGCCAGCGAGGTCGAGATGTCAGCGGCCACCTCGGCAGGGGTGATACCTGCGTCATAGGAGCGTGCATTGCCATCGGGGAAGGTGAGAGAGATTTGGGCCATATCGGCTCTCCTCGTCGGTTTGGCGCCCACAGAACGCCCGGTTGCGGGTTATGGTGTTCTGCCCGTTTGGCAGGGGTATGCGAGGCTGTCAAGCAGGCGAGGGGCCAGCCCCTCGCGCTCCCCGGGATATTTTTTGCCAGAAGATGCAGTAGCGGGATCAGGGGGGGTGGATCAGCGGGCGGGGGTTGGGACACCTTTGCGGATCAGGGCTGAGTAGTCTTGCGTGATGCCCCGGGCCTGCGCCCTGGCGGTGATGCTGCCGCGTTCGCGCAGGTCTTCGGTGCTGTAGCCTGCGGCCAGAACGCCCTGTTCATGGGCATATTCCGGCAGGTAGCCATTGGCCAGCAGCCGCCAGTCCAGCGGCACATCCTGCAGGATGGTGCGGATCATCGTCATCACCACGGTGGTGCAATTCGAGGTGAGTGAATTATACCACTGCGGCTGTGCGGCCAGCCGGTTGGCGGCCTCGACATATTGCATCAGCAGCGCGCGGGCAGTGTCGGGGTCGGTATTGATGCGAAACAGCTGCACATCCTCGCCGCGGGCATTGGTGCGGGTGCCCACCACATCGCGTTCATCGGCGGCGATCAGCACCAGCGTATTGGTCTTGAACAGATCCGCGACGGGGGAGAAGCCGCCGCCGACCTGACGCCGCACCTCGACCGACCAGGCGATATGGGCGCCATCGGCAAAGCCGAAGCTGACCACCATATGGGCCATCTCCGGTCCGGCCCAATAGGACATGAAGAGATCGACGGTGGTCAGCTGGCTGAGATCATAGCTGCGGGTCTCCCAGCGCGGGGTGAAGTCGGTCGGTGTGGTCCAGTCGAAATTGCGCACATCTGTCAGCGTCAGGATATCGCCGTCGCGGGTGCCGGTGACCTGGCGGGCCACATCGGGGGACCAGTTTGCCTCGGCCGGCGGGGTCAGGCTTGCCCACCACCAGATCAGCGCGGCCAGCGCCAGGCAGAAGGTGGCCAGCCCGCGCAGCGCACGGCCGCGGATCACCGCCCAGAGCGTGGCCAGACCAAGGCCCGCAAAGCCGGATGCCGCAGCTGTACGCCAGAGGCCGTCCACGGGCAGCCGGTACCAGAGCGCCAGCGCGCCCCAGAGAGTGGCGAGCAGGATCAGCAGGCAGAGAAGCCCGAGGCAGAGAAGGCGGAGGGCACGGGTCAAGGGAGGCTCCTGATTTGCGGCGGTTCTGATGTCGCGCGGACCCTAGGCAGCGCTGCGGCTGGCTGCAAGGGCATCAGGCGGTCGGGGCGGCGGCATCCGGGCGCCAGCCATCTGCCGGCGGTGCCTCCTGCGGTGAAACCGGCCATTGCGGCGGCGCGGCTGCCGTGGCAGATCTGACATCAGCATAATGACCGGACTGCATCGCGGGGGAGACCATGGCAGCAACCGAATTTCTGGACTGTGACAGCGGCCGCCGTCTGGCCTATCACCTGAGCCCGGCCACCGGCGCGGCCAAGGATGCGCCGACGCTGGTGTTTCTGGGGGGGCTGAAATCCGATATGGAGGGCACCAAGGCGGTGCATCTGGAGGCCTGGGCCCGGGCGCGGGGTCTCGGGTTTCTGCGGTTTGACTATTCCGGCCACGGTGAAAGCTCCGGCCGTTTTGAAGAGGGCTGCATCGGCGACTGGCATCAGGATACGCTGGCGGCGGTAAAGGCATTGACCACAGGGGCGATCCTGCCGGTTGGCTCCTCCATGGGGGGCTGGCAGGCGCTGCTCCTGGCGCGGGCGATGCCCGAGCGGGTGGCCGGGCTGGTCACCATCGCCGCCGCGCCGGATTTCACCGAGGATGGCTATTGGGCCAATTTCACCGATCCCCAGAAGGCGGAGCTGGAGGCGCGCGGGCAGGTCGAACTGCCGAGCGACTACATGGAGCCTTATGTCATCACCAAACGGATGATCGAGGACGGGCGCAACCATCTGGTGCTGCGCGATCCGCTGGTGCTGGCGATGCCGGTGCGCTGCCTGCAGGGCACCGCCGACACCGCCGTCAGCACCGAGACCGCGCTGCGGCTGCTGGATCATGCCACCTGCGCCGATATGCGCCTGCATCTGGTGAAGGACGCCGACCATCGGTTCTCCGACCCGGCCTGTCTGGCGCTGATCGAAACCGCCGTGGCGGAGGTGCTGAGGCTATCTGGCGCGCCAGATATCGGTTAGGTTGAGTGGCGGGGCGGGCGCGCAGGTTCTGGTGTACTGACCTGCATCCACCACGCGACAGCTGACGCAGGCTATGGCAGAGTGTCCGGGATGATCTGGCACAAGATCTGCCACATAGCGCAGGTCGGCCCGAAAGGGGGCCAGCCGACAGGAGCAGGACAGAGGCAGGAGAAGGGCAGGAGAGGATCCGATGGAGCAACGTATCAGCCTGATCACACTGGGCGTGCCGGATATGGAGCGGGCGGCGGCCTTTTATGAGGCGCTTGGCTGGCAGCGCGCAGACAGCCCCGACGGGGTCATTGCCTTTGATCTGATGTCGCAGACGCTGGGGCTTTATCCGCTGGCGTCGCTGGCCGAGGATATTGGCCTGCCGCTGGATGAGCTGGGCACCGGCGCGATGACGCTGAGCCATAACACCCGCACTGCGGCAGATGTCGCGGCGCTGATGGCCCGGGCGGAGGCGGCTGGCGCCACGGTGCTGCGCCCGGCAGGAGAGGTGTTCTGGGGCGGCACCATCGGCTATTTCCGCGCCCCGGACGGCCATATCTGGGAAATCGCGCATAACCCGTTCTCGCCGCTGTCCGATGACGGCGCGTTCCGCTGGAACGGCTATGGCGCCCAAACCGAGGGATAAGCACAGGTGACAGACCGGTCAGGCGACGCACCGCAGAACATGAGCCGCCCTTCGCAGGCCCCGGCAGAGCGCGCCGCTGGCGCCCCGCTGGTGATGCTGCCCGGTCTGATGGGCAATGCCGAGGTGTTCCTGCCGCAGCTGCGGGCACTGTCCGGGGTGGTGCCAACGATGATTGCGCCGCTGCTCGGCGGCGACCGGATCGAGCTGATCGCCGATCATCTGCTGGCCCGGCTGCCGGCGCGGTTTTCACTGGCCGGGCTGTCGATGGGCGGCATTGTTGCAATGGAAATCCTGCGCCGCGCGCCGCAGCGTGTCAGCCGGCTCTGCCTGATCTCCACCAGCCCCTTGCCCGACACGCCTGCCCAGGCCGCCGAATGGGAGCCGCTGATCATCGCGGCCCGCAGCGGTCGTCTGGCGGATGTGCTGCGCAGCTGCCTGCCGGTGGAGTGCCTGGCCCCGTCGCCGCAGCGGCTGGATATTCTGAACTCGATCTATGAGCAGGCCCTTGCGCTGGGGCCGGAGCTGTTCGTGGCGCAGGCGCGGGCGTTGCAGCGGCGCACCGATCAGCAGGCGGCACTGCGTCGTTTCAAAGGGCCCTCCCTGATCCTCTGTGGGGCGCAGGACCGGCTGACGCCGCTGAAACGCCATGAATTCATGGCCGCGCTGATGCCCAATGCGCGGCTTCATGTGGTGGAGGAGGCCGGACATCTGCCGACGCTGGAACAGCCGGATCAGGTGACCGGGGCGATTGCGGAATGGCTGGCGGAGGAAGACCGGCAGCTGGGCTGCCCGGCGGATCTGCCCGCAGACCGTCAGAGCGCTGCCGCCACAACCCAGCCGCAGCGGATATCGACGCCACCGGCGGAACCTGCGGCGGCATCGCCGTCAAAACCGTTGCCGCCCCTGACACTCACCAACCCACTAAAGCCATCAGATCCAATCGGTTAATCTGCAAAGCTTATGCGGATCGCGGCCCGGTCGGCCGCAAAGACGGCACGGCGCTACCTGCGCAGCAGTTCCGCGCGCGCCTCCTTGCTGATCACCTCCGGTTCGCTGATCGGCGCACCGCTGGCGATGTCGAAGAATGGCGTCTCTTTCCAGCGGCCGGAGAGGCGCGCCGATATCATCCGGCTGAGCAGCGAGATGACCATCCGTGCCGCGCCTTCGGTGCGGGGCTGTTTGCCTGCCTTCGGAACAAAAGCGCGGGCGCGCACCTTGCCAAGCGCGGATGGGTCGGCAAACCGGTCCGACCGCATCCCGGCAAAGGGCAGGGTGGGTTTGGCCAGCGTATTGGCCATCGGGGTGCCGCAGCAGCCCGCATACCAGCGCAGCAGCCCCTTCGGGCTGAGCCGCATCACCCGCAGCAGATCCTGCCCCTGATGAAAGGTTACCCCATCGGGATTGACCTGAAACAGATCAACCGGTCCCGGGGCGGGGTCCGGCTGGTTGTGGTACAGCTCATTGGCGCGGCAATCGGCGCAGAAACAGACAACGCGGGTGCCGGCCTTGCGGGCCTCTGGCGACAGCGCGCCACGGATCTGGCCGCAGTCACAGGCGAAACTCAGGGGATCGGCCATTGCTGAAATGGTCCTTGGGCTGAAATGGGCTTTGGTCAGGGCTGGTCGCCCGTCTTATTTGGTCTGGCCTCAGCCTCGCCGGTCAGGCGGTCGCCTTGGTGCGTTTTGCTGCGGCTTTCTTCGGCGTGCGGGCATTGGCGTTCATGAATTCGATCACCAGCGGGCGGATATTATCGCGCCAGCTGCGGCCGGCAAAGATGCCATAATGTCCTGCACCCGGCTCCACATGGCTGGCCTTCTTTACCTCCGGCAGGCCGGTGCAGAGATCCAGCGCCGCGATACATTGTCCGGGGGCCGAGATATCATCATTGGCGCCTTCGACGGTCATGACCGCCACATCGGAGATCTTGCCCATATCGACCTTGTGACCGCCGACAACAAAGTTGTTGCCGGCAATCTCGCCGCCCTTGAACACCCGCTCCACCGTCGACAGGTAGAACTCCGCCGTCATGTCCATCACGGCAAGATATTCGTCATAGAACCGGTTGTGGGCATCATGATCCGATGCTTCCCCCCGGCTGACCCGCTGGATCTGATCCATGAAAGCCTTGGAATGGCGCTCGCCGTTCATCGACATAAAGGAGCTGAGCTGCAACAGGCCCGGATAGACCTTGCGGCCGACGCCCTTGTATTTGAAGCCGACACGCTGGATCATCGTCTCTTCCAGCTGGCCCATGGTGACCCGGCGGCCAAAATCGGTCACATCCGTCGGGGTTGCATCGGGATCCACCGGTCCGCCAATCAGGGTGAGCGACGACGGCTGCGCGCCCGGATCCTGCTCTGCCAGATAGGCGGTGGCGGCCAGCGTCAGCGGGGCCGGCTGGCAGACCGCGATTACATGGGTGTCGGGGCCCATTTCACGCATGAAATCAACCAGATATAGCGTGTAATCCTCAATGTCGAATTTGCCCGCTGAAACCGGAATATCGCGGGCATTATGCCAGTCGGTGACATAGACTTCGCAATTCTCGATCAGGCTCTTGACGGTGGAGCGCAGCAGGGTGGCGTAATGGCCCGACATCGGCGCGACCAGCAGAACCTTGCGCGGCTGCTCGGCGCGGCCTGCGACGCGGAAATGGATCAGATCGCCAAACGGGCGCTCAACCACCGTGTCGATTTCCACCACGTGATCGCGGCCATCGGCGCAGGTCTGGGTATAGATGCCCCAATCCGGTTTGGTCACCATGCGCTGAAAACTACGCTCCGTCACCTCGCCCCAGGCGGCCATCCAGGCAATGGCAGGATTGGGGATTGCGGCCAGCGCCGGGTTCGATGCCATCGACAGGGCGGTGGCCCCCAACCACTGATTGGTGTTACGCATTGTTTCCATCAGATCGTACGACATCATGTAACGCATGTTATATCTCCATTGCGTTGGCCGCTTGGATCCGATCTGAATCCACGTGCGGTTGTGTCACAACCCATCGGACGTTTCATGGCTTTGTCGTATGATGGGCGGACAGTATTCTGCATAGCAGAAAGATTACGGGGGATTTGTTAAGATGACAACAAGCGACAGTACGGATCCGGCAGTCTCGCCGGAACATATTGAACGAATTAAAAAAAATATGGAGCAGGTTGAGCAACTTTCAAAACGCCTGATGGATGTTCTGGCTCAGAAAAAATCTCACCCCCCTTCTCTGGACGGTCCGAATCAAGAGCTTTTTGCACGCGCAGCAACCGCCTATTGGGCCGAAATGGCCAAAAATCCCGCCAAGCTGTTGGAAAAACAGGTGTCTTACTGGGGGCAGGCGGTGGTGAATTTCGCCGAAGCCCAGGCGCTTCTGGCCAAATCCATGGAGGGCGACAGCCCCGAGGACGCCGATGAGGGCGCGCCCGATGACCGCCGCTTTGCCAATCCGATGTGGCAGTCCAACCCCTATTTTCACTACATCAAGAAACAATATCTCACCAATGCCGAGGCAATTCGCAACGCCGTCGCCGAGGTCGATGATCTGGAAGATGTCGACAAACGCCGCCTTGGCTATTTCGCCGATCAGATCGTGCAGATGATGGCTCCCACCAATTTTCTGGCAACCAACCCCGATGCGCTGGAAAAAGCGGTGGAGACCGAAGGTCAGTCACTGATCAAGGGGCTGGAGAATCTGGTTGCCGATCTGGAGGCCAACGACGGCGAACTGGTGGTGCGGCTGGCGGATGAGACCGCCTTTGAGATCGGTCGCAATATTGCCACCACACCCGGTGAGGTTGTATTTCGCAACGAGATGATGGAGCTGATCCAGTACCGGCCGACCACCGAAACCGTGCATGAAACCCCCATCGTGCTGTTTCCGCCGTGGATCAACAAATTCTACATCCTCGACCTCAAGGCGCAGAACAGCCTGATCAAATGGGTAACCGAACAGGGCTATACGCTGTTTGTGGTGTCCTGGGTCAACCCCGGCGAGGATCAGGCGGACCTCGGTCTGGAGGATTATATCGAGAAGGGCTATCTGACCGCGATCGAAACCGCCAAGTCGATCTGCAAGGTGAAACAGATCAATGCCGTTGGCTACTGTATCGCGGGCACCACGCTGTGCCTGACGCTCTCGTTGCTGAAACAGCGCGGCGATACCTCGATCAAATCGGCGACCTTCTTTACCGCGCTGACGGATTTCTCCGATCAGGGGGAGTTCACGCCCTTCCTGCAAAATGATTTCATCGACGGCATCGAGGAGGAGATCACCAACAACGGCCTGCTGCGCTCGTATATCATGGCGCGGACCTTCTCCTTCCTGCGTTCCAACGATCTGGTCTACGGGCCTGCGATCCGCAGCTACATGATGGGGGAGACGCCGCCGGCCTTTGACCTTCTGTACTGGAATGGTGACGGCGCGAACCTGCCGGGGCGGATGGCGATGCAATATCTGCGTGGCCTGTGTCAGCGCAATGAGTTCGTGCGCGACGGGTTCGAGCTGATGGGCCATACCCTGCATGTGCGCGACGTCACCGTGCCGGTGATGGCAATCACCTGCGAGACCGACCATATTGCCCGCTGGAAAGACTGCTACCGCGGTGTTCAGCAGATGGGCTCGCGCTCCAAGAGCTTCGTTGTGGCGCAGTCGGGTCATATCGCGGGCATCGTCAACCCGCCGACCCGCAACAAATACGGCCATTACACCAATCCCGATATGAAAGGTGACGCCGAGACCTGGAAAGAGGCGGCGAGCTTTCACGAAGGCTCCTGGTGGCCACGCTGGGAAAGCTGGCTGAAGAAACGCTCCGGCAAGCAGGTCGAGGCCCGCGAACCGGGCGATTCGCAGCATCCCCCGCTGACACCGGCCCCCGGCGACTACGTCCGGGTAAAGGCAAAGCGGTCCGCAAAGCCCTGATTTTCCGGACATTCGCAAATTATTCTGCATCGCAGCAAGAAAAACCTTGAAATGCTGCGATGCAGAAACAATATTGGGGTCATGCGAAGGCGGCAGAACGTTCTGGCCGCGTAACCAAGAGGAACCAGTACAATGGCTAAGACCCAAGATTTTACCGCGATGATGAAAGACATGATGGGTGCATTCCCGGTTGACACAACCGCGATGGAAGATGCGTTCAAATCGACCGCAGCCCTGAACGAAAAACTGTCCCAGGTTGCCCTGCAGGCTGCCGAGAAATCCGCCGAGATTTCCAACAGCTGGGCCAAGGAAACCCTGACCAAGTTGAGCGACGTCTCCAAGGCACAGGCCGAGCCTGCTGACTATGCCAAGGCAGCAACCGATTTCGCCTCCGCCTCCGCTGAAGTGGCCGCCGAGAACATGGCCGCCTTCGCCGAAGTTGCGAAAAAAGTTCAGATGGACACCGTTGAGCTGCTGATGTCGGCTGGCAAGGACATGTCCGAAGAAGCGTCTGCCGCCGTGAAGAAGGCCACCAACGACGTGACCTCCGCTGCGAAAAAAGCCGCAGCAAAGTAAGCGCTGAGCGCATCTGCAAAGGGGTTTTGCACTCCTCCCAATGAAATCTCTTTGCACCGAAGGGGGCAGGTCACCGGACCTGCCCCTTTTTCATTGGGCCACAGACCGCCTGGGGCCGCCCGCGATGGCCAGCCCGCTGATATTGGATCCGAGGATCATTTGTTGCGCGTTCCGGCGTAACGCTTCCCTTTTGTTCTGCGCTCGCATAGGCTTTGCTGCAATGCATCATGTCTGGGGAGAAATGACATGTCGGTTCAGGATAAACCCTTGTTGATCAAACGATATGCCAGCCGACGGCTCTACAATACGGAGACCAGCGACTATGTCACGCTGGAGGATATCGCCGGTTTCATCCGCGAGGGGCGTGAGGTGCAGATCGTTGACCTCAAGACCGGGGACGACCTGACCCGCCAGTATCTCCTGCAGATCATCGCCGAACACGAAAGCCGGGGTGAGAACATTCTGCCGGTCAATGTGCTGAACGATCTGGTGCGCAGCTACATGGTGCCCGGTGGCGGGGTGATGCCGCAGTTCCTGCAAAGCTCCTTTGAGATGCTGCGCGAAAACCAGAGCAAGATGGTCGAGAATATGAACGCCATGAACCCGATTGCGCAGATGCCGGGGTTCGAGGCGATGAAGGCGCAGCAGCAGGCGTTTCTGAAGGCGATGACCGGCGGGTTCTCCGGCAACTGGCCCGGCGCTGCGAAATCATCCGGCGACAGTGACAGCGGCGAAGACGGCGACGGGCTGGACGATATCAAGCGGCAGCTGGCCGAGTTGCAGGACAAGCTCTCCAAGCTGAAGTAAGATCCGACAGCGGCACGGGTGTTGATCCTGCGACCAAAGTCGCAGGGCTGCGCGCGTGTTTTTGATCCCGCTTGCGGGGCGGCGGCGTTAGACTCGGCGCGTCCCGTCTGCGGCCGGAATGTCACCTGCCATGGACCACATACGGCAATCGCCGCAACCCCGAGGTTCCAGATGCCCATGTCCAGTATCGCGCCCAGCATCGCGTCCAGTATCGAGCGTTTTGATGCCATCCCCGAAACCGCCCTGGCGTGGTATCGCGCGGGCCGGGCAACCGGCGGCGGGGCGGCGCTGGCGACGGTGGTCGAAACCTGGGGATCCGCGCCGCGCCGCGCCGGCGCGCAGCTGGCGGTTGCCAGCGATGGCCGGATCGAAGGGTCCGTTTCGGGGGGCTGCGTCGAAGGCGCGGTGATCCTGGCCGCGCAGGAGGCGATCGCCTCGGGGCGGCATCAGCTTCTGGAATTCGGCGTCAGCGACGGTGATGCCTTTGCGGTCGGGCTGGCCTGTGGCGGCACCATCCGCATTCTGGTCGAACCGGTGGGCGGCTCCCTGTCAGAGGCGACGCTGGCCGATCTGGTCGCTGCCCGCGCGGCCCGCCGCGCCTTGGCCTATGTGGTTGATCTCGACAGCGGTGCCGGGCGGCTGGAGACCGACGCCCACGCCGAGCGAAAACGCATGGACCGCTCCGGCGTCGAAGAGGACGGCAAGACCTTTGTCGCCGTTCACAACCCGCCCCTGCGCCTGATCGCGGTGGGGGCGGTGCATATCACCCAGGCGCTGGTGCCGATGGCGCGGATTGCCGGCTACGATCCGGTCATCCTCGACCCGCGCGCGGCCTTTGCCTCGGCGGCCCGGTTCCCCAATGAACGGCTGATCGAGGACTGGCCCGACGAGGCGATCGCGGAGCTTGGTCTGGATGGGCGCAGCGCGGTGGTGCTGCTTACTCATGATCCGAAAATTGACGATCCCGCGCTGGAGGCCGCCCTGCGCTCGGACTGTTTCTACATCGGCGCGCTCGGTTCGACGCGCACCCATGCCAAACGGATTGCACGGATGCAGGAGGCTGGTTTTGACGAGGCGACGCTCGCCCGTATCCACGGTCCCATCGGGCTTGATATCGGTGCCGCAGGCCCGGCGGAAATCGCCGTGTCGATCATCGCCGAGATGACGGCGGTTCTGCGGGGGCGGCGCCCATGATCTTTGGCGAGGTGCCCCTCAATGAGGCGTCGGGATGCTATCTGGCCCATTCGCTGCAGGGGGCGGAGCACCGCATTGCCAAGGGCACCAGACTGGCAGCGCAGGATCTGGCTGACCTTGCCGCCGCCGGCCACCGCGCGCTGACCGTGGCGCAGCTGGAACCGGGGGATATCCACGAAGACCGCGCCGCAGAGCGGCTGGCCGAGGCGCTGTTGCCGGATCCTGCCGCATTGGGGCTGCGCATCTCCGGTGCCGGGGCAGGGCGGGTCAACCTTCATGCGCTTGGCCCCGGTCTGATCCGGGTCGATGCCGAACGGATCAACGCGCTGAATGCGGTCGATCCGATGATCACGCTGGCCACGGTGCCCGATTTCCACCGCGCCGATCCCGGCGGCATGGTCGCCACCGCCAAGATCATCTCCTACGCCGTGCCGGATGAGGCGCTGACGGCCGCCACCCGCGATGTGGCCGGGGCGATCCGCCTGATCCCGCCACAGCTGCGCCGCGCCACCCTGATCGAGACGCGCACCAGCGCGCAGACGCCCCCGGACAAGGGGCGCGCCGCGATGATCGGACGGCTCGACCGGTTCGACATGGCGATGGCGCCCCGGCAGGTGGTGCCGCACCGCGAGGCGGAGTTGGCCGCCGCGCTTGCGGGCCTTGGCGATGACAGCGATCTGATCCTGATCCTCACCGCCTCGGCCACCTCGGATCCCCTGGATGTGGCGCCCTCGGCGCTGCGCCGGGCGGGTGGAGAGGTTCTGCGCTTTGGAATGCCGGTGGATCCCGGCAACCTGCTGTTTCTTGGCCAGCTGTCCGGGCGGCCGGTGCTGGGCCTGCCGGGCTGTGCGCGCTCGCCTGCGCTCAATGGGGCGGATTGGGTGCTGGAACGGCTGGTCTGCGGCATCGAGGTCAGCAGCGCCGATATCGCCGCCATGGGCGTCGGCGGCCTGCTGAAAGAAATCCCCACACGTCCCCGCCCAAGGCGCAGCGATCTCTGACCCCGACCTGCGGCTGCACCTGCGACTTTAGTCGTGGCGATGCGATTAGGGCTTCGCGCCGGCAAGCTCCCCGTGCTTAACTTCGGCCAGCGAGTTTTTGCGAGCCAAGGGAGGAGTTGATGGTGAAAGTCACAATGACCGTAAACGGTCGGACTGCCAGCGGAGAGGTCGAAGGGCGCACGCTGCTGTCCAGTTTCCTGCGAGAAGATCTGGGGCTGACCGGCACCCATGTCGGCTGCGACACCAGCCAATGCGGCGCCTGTGTCGTGCATGTGGATGGCAAGGCGGTGAAATCCTGTACCATGCTGGCGGCCGAAGCCGAGGGCGCAGATGTCGCCACCATCGAAGGGCAGGCCGCCCCCGATGGCACGCTCAACGTCATTCAACAGGCGTTTCAGGACCACCACGGGCTGCAATGCGGCTTCTGCACGCCGGGCATGGTGATGTCCGCAGCCGCGCTGTTGAAGGACAATCCAAAACCCAGCGAACAGGAAATCCGCGACTACCTTGAGGGCAACCTGTGCCGCTGCACCGGCTACCACAATATCGTGAAGGCGATCATGGCGGCCTCGGGTCAGGACATCTCTGCGCTGGCGGCTGAATAACGCCCGCCGCAGCTGCAAAAGGACCCACGACTGAACCACAGCATGACCAAGAGGTCTGCCTCTGCGCAGACCGTCCAGGGAGGAAATTTGGACAATGCCAAAGGATAGCGGCATCGGCGCCAGCCCGAAACGGCGCGAAGACATCAGGTTCCTGACCGGAACCGGCAATTACACGGACGACATTAATCTCAACGGCCAGGCCTATGTGCATTTCCTGCGCTCGGATGTGGCCCATGGTCGGCTGACCTCGGTCGACACCGCCGATGCAGCCGCCATGCCCGGCGTTGTACGCATCTTCACCGGCGCGGACTTCGAAGGTGTCGGCGGGCTGCCCTGCGGCTGGCAGGTGACCGACCGCTTTGGCGAGGTGATGCAGGAACCGGCCCATCCGGTGCTGGCCCAGGGCAAGGTGCGCCATGTCGGCGATCCCATCGCCGCCGTTGTGGCCGAGACCCCGGAACAGGCGCGTGATGCCGCCGAGGCGATTGTGGTCGACATCGAAGAGCTGCCCGCCGTCATCAACATGAAAGAAGCGGTCAAGGATGGCGCCACGAAGGTGCATGATGATCTGACCTCAAACCTCTGTTATGACTGGGGATTTGTCGAGGATAACCGCGAGGCGGTGGATCAGGCGATCAAGGACGCCGCCCATGTCACCACGCTGGAGCTGGTCAACAACCGTCTGGTCGCGAACCCGATGGAGCCACGCGTGGCGGTCGGGGATTTCAACCGCGCCACCGGCGACAGCACGCTTTATACCACCTCGCAGAACCCGCATGTGATCCGTCTCCTGATGGGCGCCTTTGTGCTGGGCATCCCCGAACATAAACTGCGCGTGGTCGCCCCGGATGTGGGCGGGGGTTTTGGTTCCAAGATCTTCCACTACGCGGAAGAGGCCTTCTGCACCTTTGCTGCCAAGGCTCTGAACCGGGCGGTGAAATGGACCTCGTCCCGGTCCGAGGCGTTTATGTCCGATGCCCATGGCCGCGATCACGTGACCAAGATCGAACTGGCGCTGGACGCCGACAACAATTTCACCGCGCTGCGTACCGAGACCTACGCCAATATGGGCGCGTATCTGTCGACCTTTGCCCCCTCGGTCCCGACCTGGCTGCATGGCACGCTGATGGCGGGCAATTATAAGACGCCGCTGATCTATGTGAATGTGAAGGCGGTGTTCACCAATACCGTTGCCGTTGACGCCTATCGCGGGGCGGGTCGGCCAGAGGCGACCTATCAGCTGGAGCGCGTCATTGATAAGGCGGCGCGTGAGCTGGGGGTTGATCCGATCGCGCTGCGCCGCCAGAACTTCATCACCGAATTCCCCTATGCCACACCGGTTGCGGTGGAATATGACACCGGCGATTACCACGCCACGATGGACAAGCTGGAAGAGATCGCCGATCTCAGCGGCTTTGCCGCGCGCCGTGCCGCCAGCGAGGCCAAGGGCAAGCTGCGGGGCCTTGGGGTGAACTGCTATATCGAGGCCTGCGGCATCGCGCCCTCCAACCTTGTGGGGCAGCTTGGCGCCCGTGCCGGCCTCTATGAGAGCGCGACCGTGCGGGTCAATGCCACCGGCGGCATTGTTGTCATGACCGGTAGCCACAGCCACGGGCAGGGGCATGAGACGTCTTTCCCACAGGTGATCGCGGAGATGATCGGCATCCCCGAGGATATGGTCGAGATCGAACATGGCGATACCGACAAGGCACCGATGGGCATGGGCACCTATGGCTCGCGCTCGCTGGCGGTGGGGGGATCTGCGATGGTCCGTGCCACCGAGAAGATCATCGCCAAGGCGAAGAAGATCGCCGCCCATATCCTTGAGGCCTCGGACGCGGATATCGAACTGAAGGACGGCCAGTTCACCGTCGCAGGCACCGATAAGTCGCTGGCCTGGGGCGATGTGACCCTTGCGGCCTATGTGCCGCATAACTACCCGCTGGAGGATATCGAGCCTGGGCTGGAGGAAACCGCGTTCTATGATCCGGCGAATTTCACCTATCCCTCGGGCGCCTATGCCTGCGAGGTGGAGGTCGATCCGGACACCGGCAAGGTCACCATCGAAAGCTTTGCCGCGGCGGATGACTTTGGCAATATCGTCAATCCGATGATCGTCGATGGTCAGGTGCATGGCGGCATTGGTCAGGGCATCGGTCAGGCGCTGCTGGAGGCCTGTGTCTATGATGACGACGGGCAGCTGCTGTCCGCCTCCTTCATGGATTACGCCATGCCACGGGCCGATGATCTGCCGTTCTACAAGGTCGATCATTCCTGCCAGACGCCCTGTACCCACAATCCGTTGGGTGTGAAGGGCTGCGGCGAGGCCGGCGCCATCGGCACCCCGCCCTCGGTGGTCAATGCGGTGGTGGATGCGCTGCAATCCGCAGGCAAGGATGTCACCCATATCGACATGCCCCTGAGCCCCGCACGGGTCTGGGCGGCGATGAACGGCTAAGGGCTCATGGGGGCGCTGCCCCCATACCCCCGGGATATTTCTAGCCAGAAGAAGGGCCTCATGCGCTCTTTGGGAAGGAAGCGAAGATGTATGAATTTGAATTCGAGAAACCCGCAACCATCGCGGATGCGGTCAAGGCGCTGGGTGCGGAGGATGCCCAGGCTCTGGGCGGCGGGCAGACGCTGATTCCGACGCTGAAGCAGCGGCTGGCGATGCCCAGCACATTGGTGAGCCTGAGCGGGATTGCCGAGATGCGCGGTGTCTGCCCGGATGGCGATGCCATCGCCATCGGCGGCGCCACCACCCATGCCGAGGTCGAGGCGGCAACCGCCAAGAGCTATCCGGCGCTGTCGGCGCTGGCGGGCCATATCGGCGATCCGGCGGTGCGCAACCGTGGCACCATCGGTGGCTCGCTGGCCAATAACGACCCGTCCGCCTGTTATCCGGCGGCGGCGCTGGCCAGTGGGGCCACGATCGTGACCAACACCCGCGAGATTGCGGCGGATGATTATTTTCAGGGGCTGTTCACCACCGCGCTGGAGGAAGGTGAGATCATCACCAATATCCGCATGCCGGTGCCGCAGGCGGCGCATTACGAGAAATTCGTCCAGCCTGCCTCGCGCTTTGCCCTTGTGGGGGTGTTTGTGGCGCGGTTTTCTGACGGTGTGCGGGTGGCGGTCACCGGCGCCTCGGAGGAGGGCGTGTTCCGCTGGAGCGCGGCTGAGGCGGCGCTGTCGGCGAATTTCGCGCCCGCTGCGATAGAGGGGCTGAGCGTGGATGCAGAGGGTATGATCGGCGATCTGCACGGCAGCAAGGCCTATCGCGCGCATCTGGTCGGCGTGATCACCAAACGGGCGTTGGCGGCTGCGGCCTGAGCCATCAGCGCGAAACGGCAAGACGGCCCCGGCGATCTGCCGGGGCCGTTTGCTATCTGGTTGCTATCTGGGCCGGTACTGACTGCCGGCGGCGATGATTATCAGGCGCGCAGGTAGCCGGACATCGTGTCGAGCAGCGTCTGGGTGCGCCCGGAGAGGTTGCGGATTTCCGAGGCGATGACGGCAAAGCCCTTGCCCTGATCGCCGATGCGCGCGGCCTCGATCGAGGCGTTGAAGGCAATCAGCTGAATATGACGGCCGACGGTTTCGGCGTTTTCGATGGCTTCGCGCATCCCGTCATCCCGGGCGCTGTCGCGGGCTTTCTGCGCGTCGAACATGTCTTTGGTCATGTCGATCAGAAAGGCGGAGACCTCCGGTTCGACCTTGTACAGCGCCTGCGCCGTGAGGGAGGGCATGTCGCGTACCCGCTTCAGCACCTCGGCATCCGATTTCGCGTTCAGCACCTCGGCAAAAGGGGTCAGCGCGTCGATGGATTTCTTCCGTTGCAGGCAGAGATCCTCGGGCAGTTCGTATTCGCTTTCGGCCAGCAGCTTGTCCAGGCCCTGGGTCAGCATCTGATAGGCGGCTCTGATCCGGCTCACCGACTGGTCCAGCAGGTCTTTCATCGTGTCGGGCGCGTGCTGGGTGTCTTCATTGGCCAGCACCACCAGCGCGAGAGAGGCGGCGCGGCAGGGCGCGATGGCCATGAAGGCACTGTTTTGGACGTCGCTGAGAGGCTTCAAGGGAGGCTCCATATTTGGCGGTGATTTTATTGTCGGCGGCGACCGAACGTCCTCTATCAGGTAAGCTGCGGGCGTAAATAAAACGTGACCATAAAATACATCTAAGCCGTGTGGCGCGAAAAAATATCATCGGCGCCAATGGTGCAAGCCATTGCCGCGACGACGAAAAAACCCCGCTCCGATTGGGGCGGGGTTCGAACGGTCGCGCGTGTGATCGCGGTTATTTCTGCGGCAGGGGGCCGATCATCATGATCATCTGACGGCCTTCCATCTTGGGCATGTTTTCGACCTTGCCCAGTTCCTTGATGTCTTCTGCAACACGCAGCAGCAGGTCGCGGCCCAGGTTCTGGTGGGCCATCTCGCGGCCACGGAAGCGCAGGGTGATCTTTACCTTGTCGCCGTTTTCCAGGAACTTGTACACGTTGCGCATCTTCACTTCGTAGTCGTGGGTGTCCGTATTGGGACGGAACTTCACCTCTTTGACTTCGATGATCTTCTGCTTCTTGCGTGCTTCGCTTTCCCGCTTCTGCTGTTCATATTTGAACTTGCCGTAATCCATGATCTTGCACACGGGCGGGGTGGCATTGGGCGAAATCTCGACCAGATCGAGACCGGCCTCTTCTGCCATCTGCATCGCCTTGGCGGGGTGGACCACGCCAACGTTTTCCCCCTCAGCGCCGATCAGGCGAATCTCAGGAGCACGGATTTTTTCGTTGATGCGCGGGCCGGTGTCGCGTTGCGGCGGCGCATTATGGGGTCTGCGGGCTATGACGTCTATCCTTCTGTCACTTCGGAAAAGTGCCCGGAAAGTAACGGTCCCGGGCCTGCGATTCAAGTCAATTGCGGGTATGACTGCGCATACCGCTGTTTTCAAGGTTTGTTTGCACAGAACAGCGTCATCAACGGGTTAATTCTGCCTTGCGCTGATGTCGGCAGGCCGGGGTGGGCCAGACTGGCGGTGTTTGGCCGATGGCGGCGCCTGCCATTTATTCCCCTTGTAGTTTCAGGCGCCTAGCCCCAAGTGCTAAGCCATAAGCCTTGCCATGCTGCGGGGCATATGGAGAGATAAGGAGATCCATCATGAAACCGATCGTCATTGGCCTGGGTGTGGGAGCCGTCGCATTGGGCGGATATTTCTACGTCTCCTCCATGGGGACCGATCCCGAAACCGGCGCGCCTGCGACTGAAACCGTTGTGGTGACACCGGAGGCAGAACCTGCCGGTGAGACTGCCGCAGAGGTCGCTGCCGAAATCGAGAATGATGTGGCCACCGCCGCCGAAGAGGTCGAAGGCGCTGTCGACAGCTCCGTCGATGCGGCGGCAAAGGCCGTGAGCGATGCGGCCGCAGCGGTTGCCGAGGCGACCGAGGAAACCGTGAACGAGATTGCCGAAGGTGTCACCGACACTGCCAATCAGTTGCAGGACAGCACTGCGGCTGCTGTGGATGCGGCGGGTGACGAGGCAGCGGCGGCAGGTGATGCAGTTGCCGATACGGCAGCGGCGGCAGGCCAGGCGGCAGAGGATGTTGCCAATGACGCCGCCGAAACCGCCGAGGCGGCAGGCGATAGCGTGGCGGATGCCGCCTCCGATGCAACGGCCGCGGCTGAAGAGAACGGCGAAGCCGCCAGAGACGCGCTGCTGACGCCTGCGGGCTTTGACTATGACAAGGTGATCGCGATGATCGAGGACTCCTCGATGGAGGCGACACAGAAGGCGCTGCTGGTCACCACCCTGGGTCAGGCGCGTGACAATCCGGCCCTGCTGGAAGCGACGCTGAAACGCATCAAGGACGCGCTGCCGCAGTAACGCGGGCAGATGTGCCAGACGACAAAGGCCCCCGCCAAACTCTGGCGGGGGCCTTTTTTACATCAGTGCCGTCGCTGCGGATCAGTCGAGGAAGGCTTTTTCCACCACGAAATGCGCAGGCTTGGAATTGGCGCCTTCTTCCAGACCATAGGTGTTTTCAAACAGGTCCTTCAGTTCGAGGTTGAACGCCAGGTTGCCACAGATCATCGCGCGGTCGCTTTCGGGGTTCAGCGGCGGCACGCCAAGATCGGCAAAGGCCTCGCCCGAGCGCATCAGATCGGTGATCCGGCCCATCTTGGGGCTCTCCTCGCGGGTGGTGGTCGGGTAGTATTTGATCTTCTTCCAGAAGCCTTCGCCAATCACCTCATTGAGCAGCTCATCGGTCTTCAGGCTTTCGATCAGCTCGGCGCCATAGGTCAGCTCCCCGACTTCGCGGCAGGTGTGGGTGATGATCACCTCATCGAATTTCTCATAGGTTTCCGGTTCGCGCAGCAGGCTGGCAAAGGGCGCAAAACCGGTGCCGGTGGCAAAGAACCAGATGCGTTTGCCGGGGACCAGCGCGTCATGCACCAGCGTGCCGACGGGTTTGGGGCGCAGGATAATCTCATCGCCCACCTTGATGTGCTGCAAACGCGAGGTCAGCGGGCCGTCCTGCACCTTGATCGAGTAGAATTCCATTTCCTCGTCCCAGCTGGGCGAGGCGATGGAATAGGCGCGCAGCAGCGGTTTCACCTTACCGGTCTTGGGGTCGGGATCGTTCATCAGACCAATCATCACAAACTCGCCCGAGCGGAATCGCAGGGAGGCAGGCCGGGTCACCCGGAAGGAAAACAGCCGATCCGTCCAGTGCTTGACCTCGGTCACGGTCTGGGCGTCGGGCAGGGCCGGTACGGCTTTGGCCGGTTTCGGATCGTTGGCAATGTCGGTCACAGCTTCAGTCACGGGGGTCATCTCGTTCATCGGTTGCTCTGCCGGAGGAGTAGCCGGCACCTCTGATTAGTCTTTGATACAGGTCAGGAAAACCCCCTGTTTTGCGAAACCGGCTCCGCGCAGGGCGCAAGGGAGCCGGGCCGACAGCGGGTCGTCCCATGAAGCGGAAGGGGGGTGGCTCAGCGCGCGGCGGTGCCGCGCAGGCGGGCCTGATAGTCATGCGCCTGCCAGTTGGCACGGTCGAGCCACTGGTCCTCGGGCTGGCGGGTGGCCAGATCGTCGCTGATCTCCACCTCGTCAAACCCGGAGCGCCGCGCCATCGCATATTGATCGGCCAGCACATGGCCATAGGCGCGCAGACGGCCGGTGTAGCCGGCCAGCCGCAGGCGCCGGGCGAGGGTAAAGCCCCGGCCATCGGCAAAGCTGGGGAAATGAATACGGATCATCTCCAGCCCCGGCAGCTGGTTGGACAGCGCCGAAGGGTCGGCATCAGGCTGCATCTCAATGGCGGTGTCGCTGTCAAAGCCCGCTGTCCAGCTGTCGGGGCCAAAGCCCGTATCGGTCACAATCACGCTCATCTATCAGGCTCCTGTGCGAATGAATTTGCCATCCACCACGTGGATGCCGCATTCTTCCTTGTCTTGGTTGCGCCAGCGCCCGGCCCGCGGATCTTCGCCTTCCTTGACGGGCGAGGTGCAGGGGGCGCAGCCGATTGAGGGGTAGCCCTTGGCCACCAGCGGGTGACGGGGCAATCTGTTTTCATCCATATAGGCGCGCACATCCTGCGGCGCCCAATGGGCGAGGGGGTTGATCTTCAGCCGACCGGTGGGGCCGGTGGCGGCCTCTTCCACCTCGAAGAACTCCAGCGCCGCACGGGTGCCTGCCTGGAACCGCTTGCGCCCGGTGATCCAGCCGTCAAACCCCGCCAGCGCCTTTTGCAGCGGTGCCGTCTTGCGCAGGGCGCAGCAGGCGTCGGTATCCGAGAACCGCAGCGCGCCATAGGGGTCTTTTTCGGCGATATCAGCGGCGCGGATCACCTGCACATTGCGCAGGCCCAGCCGCTCGCTCACCTCCTGCTGGTAGACCAGCGTTTCGGTGAACAACAATTCGGTATCGACAAAGACCACCGGCGTCATCGGGTCGATCACCGCCGCCATATGCAGCAGCACGACCGATTCCGCGCCAAAGCTGGAGACCAGCGCGATATGGCCCGCATCCTTCAGCGCGCCTTCCATCACCGCGGTGGCAGAATGGTGGCGAAAGCGCGCATTGAGCGCATCCACCTTTGTTGCCAGTGCCAGTTGATGCGCACTGCTGGGGCCTTGGTGTGTGTCAGTCGGTAGTGCCGCTGCATTGACCATGGTGCTAAGCAACCTTTTTCTGGGCCTCGGGGTAAAGCGCGGCCTTGAACGGATCCATGCCGACGCGACGATAGGTCTGGAGGAAGGTTTCCTCGGCGCTGTCGCGCAGAGAGAGATAGGCGGTGATCAGCCGTTCCACCGCAGGCACGATTTCATCATAGGCAAAACCGGGTCCGGTGCGGGTGCCAATGGCGGCGGTTTCTGTCGCGTCGCCACCAAGGGTGATCTGGTAGTTCTCCACCCCGGCGCGGTCGAGGCCAAGAATGCCGATGTGGCCGACATGGTGGTGACCACAGGCGTTGATGCAGCCCGAAATCTTGATCTGGAGATGACCCACCTCATGTTCCAGCTTCAGCTCTTCAAACCGGGTGGCAATCTCCTGCGCCACCGGGATTGAGCGGGCAGTGGCCAGCGCGCAGTAATCCATGCCGGGGCAGGCGATGATATCGGAGATCAGCCCGACATTGGCGGTGGCCAGCCCGTGGTCTTTCAGCGCGGCATGCAGGGCCGGCAGGTCCGATTTATGGACATGCGGAAGGATGACGTTCTGTTCATGGCTGATGCGCAGCTCGTTATAGCCGAACCGTTCTGCCAGATCGGCCATTGCCCGCATCTGCGCGGCGGTGGCATCACCGGGTGTCTGGCCATGCGCCTTGATCGAGATGGTGACGATGGCGTGGTTGTCATCGCGGTGCGCGGCCAGATTGGTGTCTGCCCAGGAGCGGAACACCGGATCTGCATCATAGGCGGCCAGATAGGTCTCCAGATTGCCGCCGCGCAGTTTGGGCGGGGTGAAATGGGCCTTGATCTCCTCCAGCAGCACTTGATCGGTGCCGTCAAAGGTCTTGCGACGCTCTTCAAACCGCTCCTCCACCATCTCGCGGATGGTGTCGATGCCGTTTTCCAGTACGGTGATCTTGATGCGGGCCTTGTATTTGTTGTCGCGCCGACCCAGCAGGTTGTAGACCGCCAGCACGGATTCCAGATAGGGCAGCAGATCGGCCTGCGGCAGGTAATCGCGGATCACCTTGCCAATCAGCGGCGTACGGCCAAGGCCGCCGCCCACGATCACCTCAAACCCGGCAACGCCGTCGCGTTCGACCATGCGCAGACCGATGTCATGCGCGCGGGTCACGGCGCGGTCGTTGGAGCTGCCGGTGATGGCGATCTTGAACTTGCGGCCCAGGAACTGGAATTCCGGGTGATCGGTGGACCACTGGCGGATCAGCTCGGCATAGGGGCGGGGGTCGGTCAGCTCATCCTTGGCAGCAGCGGCGAAATGATCCGAGGTCACATTGCGGATGGTATTGCCGGAGGTCTGGATCGCGTGCAGGCCAACCTCGGCCAGCGCGTCCAGCATATCGGGCACATCGCGCAGCTTAGGCCAGTTGTACTGGATGTTCTGACGGGTGGTGAAATGGCCATAGCCCTTGTCCCACTTCTCCGCCAGCAGCGCGAGGGTGCGCATCTGGTCAGAGTTCAGCGTGCCATAGGGGATCGCCACCCGCAGCATATAGGCGTGCAATTGCAGATAGAGACCATTCATCAGGCGCAGCGGCTTGAACTCATCCTCGGTGAGAGAACCGTCAATGCGGCGCTCCACCTGGGCGCGGAACTGGGCGTTGCGTTCGGCGAGGAACGCGGTGTCGAAATCGTTGTACTTATACATTTGCTGCGGCCTCCTGCTTGCCGTGGCGATAGTTGGATGGGCCGGTGCGGCGGAAATCTTCACGGAAATGGGTGGGTTCGGGGCCGTCAGCCCCCGCTTTTGCATCGGTCAGGTAGATGCCCACCACATGCTGCGCGTCTTTCTCCGCTTCGAGCAGGCGCAGCTGGGCTTCGGCCTCATCTTCGATCAGCTCGGCCTCTTTCAGCTCGCGGCTCCAGCCGTTGGTGTCGGTGAAATAGATCACGTCGCCCTCAAGCAGGTCGTTGGCGGTGATGATTTTCGGGGTAAAGGGGCGGGGCATCAGGCAAGCTCCATTTTCAAATCTGTCAGGGCCTGGGCGTTGGCGCGCGGGGCAAGGCCGAGGAATGTCAGCGCCGGGCCGGTCAGTTCGGCGGCGGCAAGATCGGTGGGCAGGCGGTCCAGCGTGGTTTCGATCACCCGCTGATTGGTGCGCGAGGCATTTTCGACAATGGTCATCGGCGTGGCGCGGTCGGCGCCGTGCATGATCAGGCGGCCCTGCACGAAACGCGCGGATTTCTTGCCCATGTAGATGGCGGCAACCTCACCCGGACGGGCGAGAGCGGCCCAGTCGTGATCGGCAAAGCCCTTCATGTCGTGGCCGGTCAGAAACCGCACCGAGGCATTGCGCCCGCGCTGCGTCAGGCTCTGGCCGATGGAGGCCACGGCCGCGGAGGCGGCGGTAATACCCGGCAGGATCTGATAGGCGACGCCGGCCGCCTCGCAGGCGGTGAGTTCCTCATCGAGACGACCATAGACGGTGGGATCGCCGGATTTCAGGCGCAGCACCTTCTTGCCCGCGCGGGCATGGGCCACCATGCGGGCGCAGATCTCCTCCTGGCTCACCTGCGGGCCGAACCCCTCCTTGCCGACGTCTTCCAGCTGGGCCTGCGGACCTGCGAGGGCCATGATCTCGGCGCTGACCAGACGGTCAAAGAGGATCACATCCGCCTGCAACAGCGCGCGCGCCACCTTCAGCGTCAGGAGGTCAGGATCGCCGGGGCCGGAGCCGGCAAAGGCGACCTCGCCTGCCACCAGCGACGTCGCGGCGACGGAGCCACAGGCCTGCGCGGGCATCGGCAGCGGCGCAGGGGGCGTTCTGGTGTCTGGACCGGTCATCTGGGGCCTCGTCTGGTTTGTTTGACTTACCCCTGAATATAGGAAATATTCCCCCTTATCCGCTATATGGCGCGGCAAATAAGGAAGATTGTTCCAGCTGGCGGCAGATGCAGGCGGGTTGATCCCCAAACAAGGAGAAAACAGGAATGACAGTGCGGATCGACGGCACGGACCGGAAAATTCTGGCGGAGCTGCAACGCGATGCGGGCCAGTCGCTGGATGAAATCGCCCGCCGTGTGGGCAGTTCCAAGACCCCGGTGTGGAATCGCATTCGCAAGCTGCGCGAGGCGGGCGTCATCGGGCGGCAGACCATGGTGCTGGATGCCGAGGCGCTGGGGTTTGAGGCCTGTTTCTTTGTGCTGATCCGCACCTCGGCCCATGAGGCGGAGTGGCAGGCGAAGTTCCTGAAGGCGTTGCAGGATCGCCCGGAGGTACAGGAGGCGCACCGGCTGGCCGGGGATATCGACTATATCCTGAAGGTGCGGGTGAAGAACGCCCGTGCCTATGACAACTTCTATCAGGCGCTGATTTCCGAGGTGCGGGTGCATAATGTCACGGCCCTGCTGTCGATGGAGGAGATCAAATCCACCACCCTGCTGCCGCTAGAAGCCATCGCAGAAGAATAGCGCGCGGTCGTCAGATGGTGGCAAAGGAAAGGGGGCGCTGCCCCCTTTTTTGTGACCCACGCCTGCGGCGCAGGTCACATCTCCCGGAGTATTTCTGGAAAGATGACGGGGCGGCGGGGCAGCCAGTCTGGACGCTGGGCTTGCGCAGCGGGGGCGCTCCGGCAATGGTGAGGCATTTGCAGTTGAGTTGACTTGATCATGGCCATTTCCCCATCCTCTGCGGCACCTGTGGGTGCGGTGACGGCGCGCCTGCTGTTTCTGCTGCTGTTGTTCTGCGGCACGATCTGCACCGCCATGATTGTGCCCTTCATGAGCTATTTTCTGGTCAGGGGGTTGGGGTATGAGCCCTGGATCATCAGCGTTTATGCCGGGATGGCGATCAGCCTCACCCTGGTGGCCAACCGGCAGTTTGCCCGCCGCATCGATGCCGGCGCGCGGGTGTTTCCCTTGATCGGACTGGCCGCGGCGGGGTTTGTGTTTGCGGCCGGATCGCTGGCGCTGCTGCCTGCGCTCTGGGTGGTGCTGACGGCGGGTGTTATAGGGTTCGGGATCAGTTCCAGCGCGGTGTCGACCATGTTCAGCCTGGGCGGCAGTCTGGCCGAGCGTCACAAGGTGGAGCGGGTGCGGTTCAATGCGCATATGCGGGCCACGACTTCAACGGCCTGGATGATCGGCCCGGCTGTCACGTTTCTGATTGCGGATGGGATTGGTCTTCGGGCGGTGTTTGTGATGGCTGTTGCGGTGTCGATGGTCTGGATCTCTTTGTGGTGGTTTACGCTGCCCCGTGACATCACCGCGATGCCGGGCCGTGCGCCCGCGCAGGACAGCGCCGGCCAGACCGCAGTGGCGCCGCAGGGTTTGTGGCTGGCGGCCGGGTTTGTGTTCTGCCTGTCGAGCGCGCATTCGCTGACGTTTTCCGCCTTGCCGATCTTTTACGTGGAAGAGGTGGGGCTGCCCGGCTATGCGCCGGGGTTTGCCTTTAGCATTAAAACCTTTGTCGAGGTGATTGCGATCTTTTCCACCCCTTGGGTGATTGCGCGCATCGGCATGTGGCGGGCGCTGCTGGCGGTGACCGGGCTGGCGGTTGTGACGATCCAGCTGCTGGCGGCGGTGCAGAGCTTTCCGCAGATGCTGGCGGGGGCGGCGCTGGAGGGGCTGTATTACGGGTTCTATGCCAGCCTTGGCATCAGCTATGTACAATCCTTTGCGCCTGACACACCCGCCCGCGCGACGGCGATTTACTGGAATACACTGATGGTGAGCGGGGTGATGGCGGGCCCGGCGGTCGGGCTGATTGCGCAGGCCTATGACTTTCAGACCGTGATCCGCTGCGCGTCGGCTGTGGCTGTTGTCGCTGCTGCGGTGCTGATCTTTGGACGGCCGCGAAGCCCAGCCTGAGGGGGGCGGTGGTGTTGTGGCAGGCCGCGCCGGCCCGCCACGTTGGGGGATCAGACCTGAACCATCAGGCCTGTCAGCCCGTGGAAATGGTAGGTGTTGTTATACTCCGGCGCGGCGGCCAGTTTCAGGTCCGGGCAACGCTCGAACAGGATCGGCAGGGCGATCTGCATCTCCATCCGCGCCAGCGGTGCGCCGACGCAGAAATGCAGCCCTGCGCCAAAGGAGGTGTTCACCTTCGCCGGGCGCGTGGGATCGAAGCGCTCGGGATCCTCCAGCATTTCGGGGTCGCGGTTGGCCGCCGCCAGCAGCAGCGCCACCTCATCGCCGCGCTGGAAGCTATGGCCGAACATCTCGACCTCTTCATAGGCGTAGCGGGTGAACATATGCAGCGGCGGGTCATAGCGCAGGATTTCCTCAACCAGACCTTCTATGCCGTCGGGGGCAAGCCAGCTTTTGTCCCAGCCCTGTTGCAGCATGGTTTTCACGCCATTGCCCAGCGAATGCACCGTGGCCTCATGGCCTGCGTTCAGCAACAGGATGCAGGTGCCGATCAGCTCATCGGTGGAGAGGCTTTCGCCGTCTTCCTCGGCCTGAATGAGGCGGGTGATCAGATCCTCACCCGGGGTCTTGCGGCGTTCGTCCACATAGGCGGTGAGGAAGTCGATGAATTCCTGGCTGGCGCGGGCGGCGGCATGTTCGGTCTCAACCGTCTTGGAGGCCTGATACATGGCGACCATCTTGTGCGACCAGTCCAGGAGCTGCGGCGCCATATCCTCGGGCACGCCCAGCAGGCGGCAGATCGCGATCACCGGGACCTGAGTGCAATAGGTGGACAGGAGGTCAAAGGGCGCGTCCTGAGGGAAGGCGTCGATCAGCTCGTGGCAGAGGGTTTCGAGACCGGGCGCCAGTGCCTTGATCTCGCGGCTGGTGAAGGCGCGCAAGACAAGGCGACGCAGGCGGGTGTGGCGGGGTGGCTCTGCATCCAGGAGCGAATGCGCCTCGACCTGCAGGAAGGGGGCGAGATGGGCGGGGCTTTCGCGCGCCATCTCCGGGGGGATTTCGCGGCCAAAGCGGCGGTCGCGCAGCAGGGTATGAACAGCCGGGTGCGAGAAGGCCGCAACCATCTTGTAGTCCTGCCAGTAATGCAGATGTCCGTTCGCGCGGGCCTCGGCGTAAAAACCGTAGGGGGATTGGACAAAATCGGGGTCGGTGGGGGATTGGGTCAATGTCTTCATCTGCGCAGCTTTTGCCAAGGCGGCTGGTCAATGCAAGGGGGGCTTTGCTACTGTGCGGCCAATGACGCAGTTTCACGCACATCGCTGGATCATTCTGGCGCTTCTTCTGGGGGCGGTGACGGCTGTGGCAACGGGTGTCTACCGGCTGGGCTATCGCCAAGCGCTTGATTCGCTTGCCGAACGCAGTGCAGCGGATCTGGCGCTGGCCTCGGACCGGGTGACCACGCAATTGCAGGTCTATCAGGAGCTTGCCGTGCTGATGGCTGATCACCCGACGCTGAAGCGGCTGGACCGCGCCGAGGCACGGGCGGCGGCGCAGGGGCTGCTGCGCGAGGTGGCGGACAAGACGGCGGCGCTGGATGTGTTCTTTGTCGACCGGGCGGGGCGGGTGGTTGTGGCCGCCGAAGGGGTGATGGGGCGCGATGTGACCCAGAGCCGCTACTTCCACCGTGCGATGCAGGGGGCGCTGGGCACCGGATATGATGTGCTGCAACCGGATGGGCGGCGGGCCTATGTCTATGCGGCCCCTGATTTCGACGGCGATGGCCGGGTGCGCGGTGCCTTGGTGGTGGTGGCTGATGTCGAGGATGTTGAGCAGACCTGGCGCGGCTCGCTGCCGGCGGTGTTTTTCACCAACCGGGGCGGTGAGGTGTTCATTGCCAACCGGCGGGAGCTGTTGTTCTGGCAGCGCAGCACCGACGGGCCGGGGTTGTCGCCGCCCGATGGGCGACAGGTGGCGCTTCGGTCCTGGCTGGAAGGGCCGCATGAGATCTGGGATCTGCGCTGGTCGCCCTATCTGCCGGAGCGGGCGCTGCATCAGGCGGTGAACCTGCCGCAGATCGGCATGGTGGGGGAGATCCTGGTGGATGTGGCCCCGGCGCAGCGTCTGGCAGGATTGCAGGCGGCGGCGATGGCGGCGATCGTGCTGGCGCTGGGCACGATGCTGGCGCTGGCGCTGGAACGGCGGCGCACGCTGGCGGAGGCCAATGCGGCGCTGGAAAGCCGGGTCGAGGCCCGCACGCGGGCGCTGTCGGCCACCAATATGCGGCTGACCCGCGAGGTCCAGGAACGTCAGGAGGCGGAGGCGGCGCTGAAACGCGCGCAGGAGGAGCTGGTGCAGGCGGGCAAGCTGTCGGCGCTGGGGCAGATGTCGGCGGGGATCAGCCATGAGCTGAACCAGCCGCTGATGGCGATCCAGCAATATGCCGAGAACGGCGAGGCTTTTGTAGCGCGCGGCAAGCCGGAACGGGCGGGCGAGAACCTGGGCCGGATTGCGCAGATGGCCGGTCGGATGGCGCGGATCATCAAGAACCTGCGTGCCTTTGCCCGCAACGAAAACGAACCGATGGGCCGGGTCGATCTGGTGCAGGTGATCAATACCGCCGCCGAGCTGACGGAGCAGCGGTTGCGGCAGGACGGGGTGGCGCTGGTCTGGCAGCCGCCTGCGGAGCCGGTCTTTGCCTGGGGCGGCGAGGTGCGGCTGTCGCAGGTGTTTGTGAACCTGATCAACAATGCCGCCGATGCGATGCTGGATCAGGAGCGCCGCGAGATCAGGATGGCGATTGAGACCCGCGGCGGGGATGCTGCTGCGCGGCTGGCGGTGACGGTGCGCGATATCGGTCCGGGGCTGAAGGAGCCCGAGAAGATCTTTGAGCCGTTTTATTCCACCAAGGCGGTCGGCAGCGCCGATGGCATGGGGCTGGGTCTGTCGATCTCTTACGGGCTCGTGCAGAGCTTTGGCGGCGATATCCGGGGCGTCAACACCGGCGATGGCGCCGAATTCACGGTGGAGCTGGACCGCTGGCGTGCGCAGGCAGGTGCCGAGCCGCAACAACAGGATGAGGTGGCATGACCAATCGTGTCTTGGTGGTGGACGATGATGCGGCGGTGCGGGCGGCGCTTGGCCAGACGCTGGAGCTGGCGGAGTGTGACGCGATCACGGTGGGATCCTTTGTGGCGGCCAAGGATCTGATCACGCCCGATTTTGACGGGGTGATCCTGTCGGATATGCGGATGCCGGGACGCGACGGGTTTCACCTGTTGCGCTATGTGCGAGAGGTGGACAGTGATCTGCCGGTGATCCTGCTGACCGGCGAAGGTGACATCCCGATGGCGGTGCAGGCGATGGCGGAGGGGGCGTTTGATTTCCTCGAAAAACCCTGCGCCACTGCGGATCTGATGGCGGTGGTGCGCCGGGCGCTGAAGACGCGGGCATTGGTGCGGGAGAACCGCGCACTGAAGTCGCGGCTGGAAAGCGGCGATGCGGCGGCGCGGATGATCTTTGGCACCTCGGCGCAGGTGGCGGAGCTGCGCGCCCGTGCCCGCGCGGTGGCGGCCACCGGGGCCGAGGTGCTGGTGACCGGTGCACCGGGTGGCGGGATCTCCAAGGTGGCGGAGGTCATTCACCTGATGTCGCCGCGTGGTCAGGGCGCGTTTGTGAAACGCCCGGCGGCGGGGCTGACCCCTGATGGGTTTGCGGATCTGTGCCGCGAGGCGGCGGGCGGATCGCTTTACCTGGATGAAATCGCCGCCCTGCCGAAAGAGACGCAATATGCCATGCTGGAGGCGCTGGAACAGCGAGTGGAGGCGCGGGTTCTGGTTGGGACTGTCGCGGATCTGGCCGAAGAGGTGACGCGTGGCGGATTTCTGGCGGATCTGTTCTATCGGCTAGACGTGATGCGGGTGCGCATTCCGGCACTGTCGGAGCGGCCCGAGGATATCCCGGTGCTGTTCAGCCATTACGTGGCGCAGGCGGCAGAGCAGGCGGGCATTGCCGTACCGGATATTCCACCGGACCATCTGGCGGCGCTGATGGCGCAGGATTGGCCGGGCAATGCGCGATCGCTGATGTCGGCGGCCATGCGTTTTGTCCTCGGCATGCCGGAGGAGGCGGCGCAATCGGCGGAACTGGGGCTGGCGGAGCAGCTGGCGCAGGTGGAGCGGTCCTTGCTCATAGCAGCGCTGGGGCGGCAGAACGGCCATGCCTCTGCCGCGGCCAAAGCCCTGAAGCTGCCGCGCAAGACGTTTTATGACAAGCTGGCGCGCTATGGCATCCGGCCTGAGGACTATCGCCGCTGAGCGCGGTCTGCTGTGTCTTTCGCTGTTTCTCGCCACGCCTGATCGGGCGGCGAGGGCAGTGAATGGCGGCGCCGCCGGATGGCCCCTAAGGGCGCATGGGCGGAGGGGGATGGGCGCGGGTGTCAGCCGGGGCCCATGTCCGTCAACCATGGCTGTCTGGACGCCTGCACCCTGCATGCTGCGGGGCGCGGGCCGGTCTCCTGCCGGGGCATGTGCCAGATGCCCCGGATCGGTGGACCGTGTGTCAGACGGCCCGGATGTCGCGACCGGCCCAATGTGACAGCTGCAGGTTAATCAAACGCGGGCAGGGCGCGCGGCGCCTGTGCAACGCCCCGGCGCCGCTGGCTCTGCCCGGTACGGGCGTCGGATTTGAGTATTTATGGAAAGATGACGGGCGCTGATTCCCAAGACCGCATCCCGGGCCGCGTCTCGCGCACGCGCAGAATGTGCGGAAATCCGCACAGCAGGGCCGCCTCCCTGTGCGGGAATTCGCACAACCATGGTGGTGTCGCTGAGAGGTAACCTGAGATTGGTTCGGTAAGCTTTTGTTATAAATTCATAAATTTCCAGTCTCGTGACGCTGTAACAAAGGCTTGAGCGGAGAGGCCAGCGCCGTGATGCTGCCGTCGGGGTCTTTGCTGTTGCAAAGGCCAAGGAGATATTCTGGGAGGAAAGACATGAAATTTGTAACTGCTGCTGCCACCGCCGTGGCGCTGACCATGAGTGCCGGTGCCGCCATGGCGGCCTGTGAGGAAGGCGAAATCGTCGTCAAGTTCAGCCATGTGACCAATACCGATAAGCACCCCAAGGGGATTGCCGCCTCGCTGCTGGAAAAGCGCATCAACGAAGAGATGAACGGCACCATGTGTCTGGAGGTCTATCCGAACTCCACGCTTTACAATGACAACAAGGTGCTGGAAGCGATGCTGCAGGGCGACGTGCAGCTGGCCGCGCCAAGCCTGTCGAAATTCGAGAAATTCACCAAGCAGTTCCGCCTGTTCGACCTGCCGTTCATGTTCAAGAACATCGACGCGGTTGATGCTTTCCAGGCCTCTGACAATGGTCAGGCGATGCTGGATTCGATGCAGCGCCGCGGTCTGCAGGGGCTGGCCTATTGGCACAATGGCATGAAGCAGATGTCGGCCAACAAGCCGCTGATCGCGCCGTCGGATGCCAATGGGCTGAAATTCCGCGTGCAGTCTTCGGACGTGCTGGTGGCGCAGATGGAAGCGATCGGTGGCAGCCCGCAGAAAATGGCCTTCTCCGAAGTTTACGGCGCGCTGCAGCAGGGTGTTGTGGACGGGCAGGAGAACACCTGGTCCAACATCTACGGCAAGAAGTTCTTTGAGGTGCAGGACGGTGTGACCGAAACCAACCACGGCGCGCTGGACTATCTGGTGGTGACTTCTGTTGACTGGCTCGACAGCCTGGAGCCTGCTGTCCGTGAGCAGTTCCTGACCATCCTTGGCGAGGTCACGGCAACGCGGAACTCCGAATCCACCAAGGTGAACGCCGAAGCGCGTCAGGCAATCATTGATGCCGGTGGCGTGGTGCGTGAGCTGACGCCCGAGCAGCGCGCGGCCTGGGTCGAGGCGATGAAGCCGGTCTGGGAGAAATTCGCAGGTGATGTGGGTCAGGACATGATCGACGCGGCACAGTCGATCAACGCAGGCATGTAAAGGCCACAGGCTGAAGATCCGGGGCTGGCGCGGATGACGCGCCGCCCCAATTTGCACGGTGCGCCATCCGCGCCGGTATCCCATTATCCAAACATCGAGGGAGAGCGATATGGCGGGGGCAAAACCTGGCCCGACCGGGCTTATCAATACACTCGAAGAGACACTGATTGCGCTGCTGCTGGGGCTGATGACCCTGATCACATTTGCCAATGTGGTGGCGCGATTTGTGTTCAATTCCAATATTCTCTGGGCGCTGGAGCTGACGGTGTTCCTGTTTGCCTGGCTGGTGCTCTTGGGCGCATCCTATGCGGTGAAGGTGCATGCGCATCTGGGGGTTGATGCGATCCTCAACATGGTGTCGGCGCCGGCGCGCCGGGCGATCGGGCTGATCTCGGTCGGCTGCTGCCTGGTGTTTTCGCTGCTGCTGCTGAAGGGCGCCTATGACTACTGGGCTGTGTTTGCCGATCTGCCGCCCACCTCCGGGCGCTGGTTTCCCACCGGTTTTGACATGTCAGCGCGCAGCCAGAGCTTCTACGAGGTGCAGGATGTGCCGATGGTGGCGGTGTTCGGATTTCTCGAAGAGCTGATCAACTACGGCGACTCTTACGAGAAACTGCCCAAGGTGGTCCCCTATGTGGTGCTGCCGCTGTCAATGCTGCTGATGTTGCTGCGCTTTGGTCAGGCGGCGGTGCAGATCCTGCGCGGCGATGTCGATCGTCTGGTGGCCAGCCATGAGGTCGAAGATGAAATTGCCGAGGTTCAGGCGCAGCGCGGGGAGCACGACTGATGGATGTCGTCCTATTGTTTTCCATGGTCATCGGCCTATTGCTGATCGGGGTTCCGATCGCGGTGGCGCTTGGCCTCAGCTCGACGCTGTTCCTGCTGATCTATTCCGACAGCTCGCTGGCGTCGGTTGCGGGCACGCTTTTTGAAGCCTTCGAGGGGCATTTCACGCTGCTGGCGATCCCCTTCTTCATCCTCGCGTCAAGCTTCATGACCACCGGCGGCGTGGCGCGGCGGATCATCCGGTTCTCGATCGCCTGTGTCGGTCATCTGCCGGGTGGTCTGGCGATTGCCGGCGTCTTTGCCTGTATGCTGTTTGCGGCCCTGTCCGGGTCGTCACCGGCCACCGTGGTGGCCATCGGATCCATCGTGATCGCCGGGATGCGTCAGGTCGGCTACAGCAAGGAGTTCGCGGCCGGTGTGATCTGTAACGCGGGCACGCTGGGCATCCTGATCCCGCCGTCGATTGTGATGGTGGTCTATGCGGCAGCGGTTGAGGTCTCGGTGGGGCGGATGTTCCTGGCGGGCGTCATTCCGGGCCTGATGGCCGGGTTCATGCTGATGGTGACCATCTATGTGATGGCCAAGGTGAAGAACCTGCCCAAGGGCGAATGGCTGGGCTGGGGGGAAGTTGCAGCCTCGGCGGCCAATGCCTCGGTTGGTCTGCTGCTGATCGGGATCATTCTGGGCGGCATCTATGGCGGGATTTTCACCCCGACAGAGGCAGCGGCAGTGGCGTCGGTCTATGCCTTCTTTGTCGCGACCTTTGTTTACCGCGACATGGGGCCGCTGAAATCGGCGCCAAAACCGAAGGATCTGGGGCAGTTTGTGACCATGCTGCCCAAGATGCTGGGGCAGACCGTGGTCTATTTCATCCCGTCCTTCTTTCACGCCGATACGCGCCATGCCCTGTTTGAGGCAGGCAAGCTGACGGTGACGCTGTTGTTTGTGATTGCCAATGCGCTGATCCTCAAACATGTGCTGACCGATGAGCAGGTGCCGCAGCAGATTGCCACCGCGATGCTGTCGGCCGGCTTTGGTCCGGTGATGTTCCTGATCGTGGTCAATGTGATCCTGCTGATCGGTGGTCAGTTCATGGAGCCGTCGGGGCTGTTGGTGATTGTGGCGCCGCTGGTGTTCCCGATTGCGATTGAACTGGGGATCGACCCCATTCATCTGGGCATCATCATGGTCGTCAACATGGAGATCGGCATGATCACCCCGCCGGTTGGTCTGAACCTCTTTGTGACCTCCGGGGTTGCGGGGATGCCGATGATGGCGGTGGTGCGGGCGGCGCTGCCGTTCCTGGCGGTGCTCTTCGTGTTCCTGATCATGATCACCTATATCCCGTGGATATCGACGGTGCTGCCCAATGCGGTGATGGGACCGGAGATCATAACGAAGTAGCGCTGCGGCGCATCCCCCCGCATATGAAAAGGCCCGGGAGAGTGTCCCGGGCCTTTTTCTGTCTGGCGTTATGTCAGGGGCTTTGCCCCTCTGCGCTGGCGCGCATTCACCCCAGAGTATTTTGCGAAAGGTGAAAAGCGGGCACGGGGCGATGTCATCTTTCCCCAAATACTCCCGCCGGAGGCCGCGCCGTCAGGCGCGTTCAGTCGCTGGCGTCGAGAGCCGCGACAATGGGGGCGAAATCCGCAGCCTTCAGGCTGGCGCCGCCGACCAGCGCGCCGTCGACATGGGCCACCGCGAAGATCTCCTTGGCATTGCTGGATTTTACCGAGCCGCCGTAGAGCAGGCGGATGGCATTGGCGGTTTCACCGCCGAAGCGTTTGACGAGGCTTGCGCGCAGGTCGTTGTGCACCTCTGCGATCTGTTCGACCGTGGGCACTTTGCCGGTGCCAATAGCCCAGACCGGTTCATAGGCGACCACCACATTCGTGCCGCTGGTGTCGTCCGGCAGCGAGCCTGCCAGCTGGGCGCGAACCACCTCCAGCGTCTTGCCGGCCTCGCGCTGGTCCTGCGTTTCGCCGACGCAGATGATGGCGGTGAGTCCCGCTGCAATGGCGGTCCTGGCCTTGGCGCGGACCATGTCATCGGTCTCGCCGTGATTGGCACGCCGTTCGGAATGGCCGAGAATCACCGCGCTCGCCCCGGCGTCATGCAGCATTTCGGCGCTGAGGTCGCCGGTATGGGCACCGTAGGTCGCGCTATGGCAATCCTGGGCGCCGATGTCGACCTTGCTGTCGACGCAGACATTGGCTGCCCGGTAGAGCAGCGTTGCCGGGGGGCAAATCACCACTTCGGCCTTGGCCGACTTGCAGCTATAGGCCAGATTGCCCAGCTCGGTCAGCGCACTTGCGGTGCCGTTCATTTTCCAGTTGCCTGCGACCATCTTGCGACGCATCTGCGTATCTCCCTCAAAATCGGTGCTGCCTTCATGCCCCTGACGGGGGACAGCTTGCTGCTTGGCCTGTCCTAGCATTGTTCGGATTGGGGAACAATTCGCCTGTTCGCATGGAGCCTGTGGCCTGCACATGTTGAACAATACCGAAGTTGCGCGCCAAGGCTGCGAAAAACGGCAATGGGGCGTCTATTTTTTCAGGCTGCACGTCTGGGTTGTGATCTGCGTCTGCCCCAGTCCATCGGGGCTGGCAGGTCAGCCTGCGGGCATATCCTTGAAGCTGATTGATTCCCCGCAGCCGCAAGCCTCGGAGACATTGGGGTTGTTGAACTTGAACCCGGCCTCCAGCAGCGAGACCTCATAGTCGATTTCGGTGCCGAAGAGGAACATCTGCGCCATCGGTGCAATCAGCACACGGGCGCCATCCTGTTCGACCACCTCATCGTTGGGATCGGGGGTGTCGACATATTCCATCGTGTATTCCATGCCGGCGCAGCCGCCCTTTTTCACGCCGATGCGCAGGCCGGAATGGCCGCCCTTGTCCATCAGCTTGGCGATCTGGGCCGCTGCCTTGTCGGTGATGGTCACCGCTTGTTTGCCGGGAATGCCGAACATCTCTGTCTCCACTATCGCGCGTTACCTCCAATTTAGGGGGGCGATGGCGCAGGCTCAAGGGGGGAGGGGTCAAAGCCCCATGCAATTGGCATAATAGGTGACTGTTGCGGGCCAGTCGGAGAATACGCCGACAACACCCACATCCTGAGCCAGCACATCAAGGACCTGGTAGACGGCCGCATCCGAGGTCACCGCATCCGAGATCGACTGGAAATACCATCCGCCGCCGCTGGTCAGCGGACCGGAGCGTTCCAGCGTCCAGGTGATGATGTTCAGATCGGCCTCCTGCGCGGCCCGTGCATAGGCGGAGGGCACGATCCGGTCGCCATCAAGCGTCAGCAGCATCCAGATCGGTGGGGCGATGTAATTGAGGCCCATCTGCTTCAGCTCCTGCATCGAGGGTCGGAAGGTTGCGGGATCCATCGGATCAATCTGCCCCTCATCGGCGTCATGGCGGGCAAAGCGGTCGTCGAGATAGACCGCCTGACGGCCGAACTCCGGCGTATGGGTGAGCCAGTATTTGATATCGCTGAGGTCAAAGCTCTGCACCCAGACATCCGCCGCAGGGATGCCGGCGGCGACATAGGCGTCGATCAGTTTCTGCGCATAGGCTTCCTGTGTCATCCCGTTGAAGGGCATGGCGACGGCGGGCGCCTTTAGTTCGGGCGTGAAACGGGCGCCCAGCTCGCGGAACAGGGCGATGCTGTCGGCATGGCTGAGCAGTGTTGCCTCGCCCTGATGCAGATTGCTGCGCCAGGGGGCCAGACCGCCCTGAAAGGCCTTGGCGCTGGTGGCGGTGGCGTCGCTGCTGTCCATCTTTGGTTGCAGGGTCATCAGCTCTGCCAGCGTCAGATCGCTGGTGCGGCATTCGGCGGTGGCGGGGGTGTCGGCACTGGCCGGGGTAAAGGGCTGGGTGCAGCGCTCGGCGAGGGGGCTGGTGAGGATATCGGTGGTGGTGTGCAGATCGTTCTGCGAATGGCGGCAGACCAGTTCCAGGTCTTTGGTAAAGGTCACGTCGCATTCCAGGATCCCGGCGCCCATGGAGGCGGCGGCGCGGTTGCCCTCAACCGTGTGTTCGGGAAACATCAGTGGCGCACCACGGTGCGCGATGGAGAACTCGGTGGCTTGCGGGGTCTGCGCGGCGCAGGATTGCAGCTTCGTTTTCAGCGGGCCTTCGGGCAGGGCTGCGACCAGATACGCGGGGCGCGGGCCGTAGCTGAGGCTCATCGCCTCGGGCGCGGTGTCGGCAAGGGCGGGGCTGGTCAGGTCAGGGCCGGTCAGGAGCGGTGCGGCAAGGGCAAGTGCGATCAGCGACGTCGGGCAGGCGAAGATGCGGGGCAAAATATGGAACTCCAAATTGGGTGCGCGCGCCCGCGGGTGGTGTTGCGCGCTGCCGGGGCAGCTGTCGCGGAGGATCGGGCGGCTGCGGCTGAGGTGCCGCCAATAATAAGGCCGATATTACGGGGGGATGCGCCCTCGGGGCAAGGGGGCGGGCAGGGGGAGGCGCATTTATCCTGCGTTATGATCGCGCCACGGGACGGCCACGGGGCGTCGGGTCGGGCGTCGGCTCGGGCGTCTGGGCGGTTGGCAATGGCGGCAGGGAGTGCAGCCTCGCGGCGGATATGACAAACGCGGCAGGCCAGAAGCGCTGCCGCGTTGCGGATGGTCGGTGCGGACGCAACGATGGGCGACCGCAGGATCAGGCCAGATCGTTCCTGCGTGGGCTCACATGAAGCCCAGTTCGAGGCGGGCCTCATCGGACATCATGTCCATGCCCCAGGGCGGCTCCCAGGTGAGTTCGACATCGACGCTCTTGACGCCGGGCACCGGCGAGACGGCATCCACGATCCAGCCCGGCATCTCGCCGGCCACGGGACAGCCGGGGGCGGTCAGGGTCATGATGATCTTCACGTCATTCTCGGCAGAGATGTCGATCGTGTAGATCAGGCCCAGCTCGTAGATATTGACCGGGATCTCGGGGTCATAGACGGACCGGCAAGCGTCCACCACAGGCTCGTACAGCTCGTGGCTGACAGAGGAGGGGGCGATCAGCGGTGTGCCTTCCAGCGGTTCGGATGCGTTGGTCATTCGGGCCTCGGTTCGTTTCCTGACTGTTTATATAGGGAAGCCGGGGCCGGGGGTCCAGTGGCGGATCGGTGGCAGCTACGAGATGGTCGAGATTGGGGGCTTGGTGAAACTGAGGGATGAGCGGGCCGGGGCGGGTTCCGGCCCGATGCAGGCAGGGACAGGGGAGCCTGGCTGACCAGGCTGCACATGCGCCACGATTGGGGTTGTTTTTTGCAAATAAGGCAGCCGTTCATTGTGGGGCAAAACGCTGATCGAGGGTGAGAGTTGTCCTTCAACTTCTAAAAAGGTCACTTGCTGAAGAAAAATGCGGCACTCCGTAACAATGGAATTGCTCTCTGCATCAAATAAGATTTTCAATAGAAATTGGTCCAAAAACAGATGACTGAAAGGGGGATAATGAGTGGAAACTGCTTCGATCCGCCTCGCCATAATTGATGATCATGCGATTTTCTTGCAGGGGCTCTCCTACGTGTTCGAGAGCAGCGCTTTGGACCTGGACGTGACGAGTTTCACGACGGCCACCGATTTTTTGGCAGAGATAGACAGCGGTCGAACCTGGGATGTGGTCATCACTGATCTGGCGATGAAGCCGTTCAACGGGATCGCGCTGATCGGCGCGTTGCGCGCGCGCAATATTGGCGTTCAGGTGATCGTTCTGTCGGCGTCGGAAGATGCGAAAACACGGACCAATGCCCAGATGGTCGGAGCGTTTCGCTTTGTCCACAAATCGTGTGAAGAGCAGGTTTTGCTGGACGCCATCCTTGCTGCCGCCGATGAGGGGCCGCTACCGGCCAAATCTATTGAGAATGGCGCCCGTCGTACGATGTTCCAATCTGATGGAATGGACACGATTGTCCGCCCGAAACTTGGGCCGCAACAGCAGCGCATATTGTCGATGATGGCGGAAGGCTACACCAACAAGAGCATCGCCCGCGCCCTTTCAATCAGCGAGAACACTGTCAAAACTCATGCCAAAACAATCTTCAGGGAACTCTCTGTGGGCAACCGCGCCGCAGCGGTTCAAAGGGCGCGCGAATTGGCGCTGTTCTGAAGGCGGCTTTCCAGCGCCCGCCGCAGGTTGACTTCCCGGTCCGGCAATTCGATCCCGTTCCTGTCTTGACCGTGCCCATCGCCGACCGGGGCACGCAAGAGATAGGTCGTCGGCGCGAATTGCTGTAGGTCACTGATTTCGCTTTCGGAAAACGATTGCCCGGCGACGGGATCCAATACAATCAGATCGGGGACTTGTCCCAGCAGCGTGATCGCGTCTGCCGCTCCTTGGCAGGTGTCCGCATGGGCAAATTTCCAGTACCAGGACGAGACCAGATCCGCCCATGCGCCCATGTTCGGAAGGGTATCCTGCCCAATAACCAGGACAAAGGCCTGATCGCGCGCGACCTCGACAGGCCGGTGTGACAGTCGCAGCGACACCTGCGTGCCTGTGGTTGTGCTGGACTTGATCTCAAATGTGCCGCCCAGCTCTTGGGCAAGTTCCCGTACGATGCCCAGTCCCAACCCCTGGCCATTGCGGGTTGCGGGCAGGTTTTCGCGTTGGCGCACCGCCTGAATCTGGTCCTGTGTCATGCCTCTGCCCCGATCCGTGACCTGCCACCAGCTCTCGTCGCCGGTCACGAAAACCGACAGCTGCACATACCCGCCGGAGGCCCCGTATTTTACTGCGTTGCTCAGGAAATTTCGCAGGATACGCTCGAGCTTGGGGCGGTCACTCTCGATGATCCCCAGATCATTTTTTACTACGAAATCACAGCCTAGTGCGGCAAATTGCGGGCGATACTCTTCGTCCAGCCGAGACAGCAGATCTGCCACGTCGATTTCGGTATGCGTCAGTCTTGATGCGGGTTGCTCCACATTCGAAAGCTCCTCGACCAGCGCCTCCTGACTGATCAATGCAAAGCGGATTTGGCGCACCAAGACCGCCTGTTCCGGCGAAGTGGCCTGGCGATCCATCTCGGCCAGGAAGTTGCGCAGGGCCAATAGAGGCTGGGTCATGTCGTGCTGAATTGCCTTGAGGGAACGTTTGGCCGCGTGTTGGTGCCTGGCGGCTTCGGCAAATTGCTCCAAAGCCTTTTCAGCCTGCCGACTGACCAATTGGGCTGCGAGCGCATCCCTTGTCTTTTGACTGGCGGTTAAATTGGTGGCGAAACAGAAGCTGAAATAGAACAGGATGAACCCGCCATAGATACGGATCACGCCATCTGTTGTGATCAAGAGAAACAGGCCGAACGGCAGGAGTGAGCATATGGCAATGGCGAGGTAGCCAGGCCGGTACACGGTTCCTGCCATGACCCCACCGGCGGTGATTGATGTCAGAAACAGCCCCGCCATAAAAGTCTGGAGTTCAGATGTCGGACTGGCCAGCTGGATCGCGCAAATGCCCCAAACCAGGCCGGTAAAGGCTGAGATCGCGATGTGGCCCATCAGGTACCGATCAACCTGTTCCGGGGTCTCCTCTGCCTGAGGCCAGGCGCGCGCGTAGAGAACCGTGATCACCACCATGATCGAAGCAAGGCCCGCCCATAGGACCGCCTCGCGGTAGAGACGCACGGAGGCGAGGCTGACGGCGATCAAGGCAATCAGAGTAAAGGCGAAGCGGGCGGAACCTCTGGCCCGCTCTCGCAACATACGGGCTTCTTCTGCCCGTATTTCGACCGCGGTCGGTGGAGCAAGGGCCTGGCTCATGCTGGGGTGGTTGTGACCGTCACATCACCTACCCGGCGCCAGAGATATCCTGCAACCGCCAGTCGCAGCACAGCGGGAAGCCCGGCAAAGAAGAATAGCAGGATGCCAAAGGTCTCCGGGCCATTTACGCCGGATTTGTCGAAACCGGCCAAACCCAGGATTGGAAAAGCGATCCCCATTGGCGCAACAAAGGCCATCTTGGAAGCCGCGTTTTTCAGGGCCAAATAGCTGGCAGCTCTTGGGTGGCCGCTGTCGGCTTCATCCCGAGCGACGATATCTGCAAGCATCGACGTTGGCATCACCGCATCACAGGTCATGCAGGCCCCCAGGCCGACACAGATCACCTGCATCAATAGGATGTCGCCGGCGCCAACCATGTAGCAGCCCGACAAGACACCGGCGCAAATCGTGATCGCGACTGTCCAAGTTCGGCGCTTGCCGATCATGTTGGAAAGCCAGATCCACAGCGGCACAAAGACTGCCGTGCCCACCAGCAGCAGCAAGAACATCTGACCCACCACCGCAGGTGCATTCAGAACATGGCTGACAAACAGCACCAATAGGCCGACCGTCATCGCGTTGGCTGCCTGCACGGCAAAGAACGCAATCATCAGCCTGAGAAACGCGCGCTCCTGCAAGCAGTTACGCCACGCAGTCCACAGGCTTAAACGGGTCCGGGTCTCCCGGCTTTGCTGTCGCGGCGCCCAGATCAGAAAAAACGCCATCGCGACGGGCATCGTTATGAGAAAGGCCAGCCCCAATGTGCGCAGCGACAGACCCATCTGCGCCCCAATGATCACGGGCGCCAGTGACGCGGCCAGGGCGCCCAGGATTTGAAACACAGCCTTGGTGCCAGCCAGCACCGAGCGCTCGTGCACATTGGGAGAAATCTCCAAACCAATGCTGGAGTAAGGCACATCAAAAGCGGTCACAAAAAGCAAATAGCCGGAGATCACACAGAACAGATACACCGGACCAACCCCATCCGGGGGCGAGAGCAGCAACCAGGCAAACAGCAAAACCCCGGGGAAAGAAAACAGCATCCACGGTACTCGGGGGCCGCGTGCGCCGAAGGTCCGATCGCTCAGCGCACCAATCAGCGGGTCCGTGAACACGTCAAACAAGCGACCAAACATAAACACGGCCCCTACAACCGCCAGCCCCAGCCCCATGTCTATTGCGTAAAAGGTTGGCGCAAAGCTCACGATTGCGAAGCTGACCATGGCCAATGGTGCGCTGAGAACGCTGAAACAGAAAAGCTGCCAGCCGCTCATAACCCGATTGGTGGTTCTCATTATCTCCCCCAACTCATTTGGGTTATTTTGAACGCATTACTGTTTCCAATGGAATAACTTTCTGTTTCGCCCATAAAAATCACCCGTTCGGGTGATTGTCGCTCCCATCCTTAACTTATTAAAAATTAGCTTGTTTTTGCGTGTTTCTGGTCTCGGATCAGAGGTCGCAGGAAGGCTAGGGGATAGGGCCCGAAAGCTGTCCAATGACAATAACGGAGTATCACCATGGGATATCGCGGTCGTGGTTATCTGAGAAATACTGATATGGAAGTAGATGCGTCGGACGCATCCCGTGGACAATTCATCTGGACGCGCCGCGGAAACGATGAGGTCACCGGCTCCGAGTACCGTGACCGTATCTATACCGGACGAGGTGACGACACCGTAGAAGGCGGCGGCGGCAACGATGTCATGTTTGGTGGCAAGGGACGGGACACTGCGGTTTTTTCCGGTTCTGTGCTGGACTATCAGGTTTCAGGTTTTGGCCGTGGACCCTGGACCTATGTCCAGGGCGAGGACGGCTGCGATTTCCTGCACAGTTTTGAAGTGCTGCAATTCGACGATTTCACATTCGATCTGGCGGGCGACAACGCGCCTCTGGTGATCCTGCGCGATGATGGTTTGAGCACGTCAGAAGGTGACGCGCTGCAGTTCCAGGTGGACTACTACGATCTGGATGGGACATCGGTGGAACTGGTATCGGCAAGTGTTACCGGCGGCGGGACATTGACCGCGCAGGACAGTGGAGCCAGCCAGACCAGCCAAATCGGGGTCGGCGGCGGTGCAAGCCTGTCCTTTGATCCCGGGACCGCCTACGACAGTCTCGGGGCGGGCGAGAGCACAACCGAAACCGTGACGCTGGTGATCTCGGATGACGAAGGCAATATCACAACTGTCACCTATGATATTGTGATCGAAGGACAAAACGACGCCCCTGTAGCCATGGCCGTGTCTGCGACCGTTGACGAAGACGGCCCGGCCGTCACAGTTGCTGC
>NZ_JAYMWL010000026.1:0-221691 GCF_048056275.1 Phaeobacter sp. JH20_26
TTACGGCTGGCGGTTTTTCGGGTCTGGCGCGTGGTGTATGAAACCGGTCGGCAGCCGACAATCGACATATCGCGCCTGGAGTGTGGCTCCCTATGGGGGCCTTATTTTATTCACTGTCGGGGATATGGTGCCCAGGAGAGGACTCGAACCTCCACGTCCATACGGACACTAGCACCTGAAGCTAGCGCGTCTACCAATTCCGCCACCTGGGCAGGTGTCGTGAGGGGCGTATAAGCAGAAGCGACGGGGCCGTCAAACGGAAAATTCACTGCTGCGATATGTTCTGTTCTGACGATGGTATTCACAGAATACAGCTACCTGTGCAGAGCTTCTGTGTCGTCATGATCTGCGCTCTCCGATCTGATTTGGAAATCACCGATACGATCCGCTGGCGTCGCCAAAGCATCATAGCAAGGGAGATCAAATCGGGCGTTAAGCAACGATATCTTGCAGCGTTGCACCTATTGCCTCGACTTTGGTCGATTTGCGCCTTGTTCCAAAGGGCGCGGGGCGGTAAATCGAAGCAGCAGCTAAGGTAGGAGCCAAAAGATGTCCAAACTGGTCACGATCTATGGCGGGTCCGGTTTTGTCGGCCGTTACATTGCGCGCCGCATGGCCAAGGAAGGTTGGCGTGTGCGGGTGGCCGTGCGTCGGCCGAACGAAGCCATGTATGTCAAACCCTACGGTGTCCCGGGGCAGGTTGAGCCTGTGTTGTGCAATATTCGCGACGATGCGTCTGTTGCGGCGGTGATGCAGGGGGCAGATGCAGTGGTGAACTGCGTTGGCATCCTGAACGAACTGGGCAAGAACACCTTTGATGCGGTTCAGGCCGATGGCGCTGGTCGAATCGCGCGGATCGCTGCTGCACAGGGCGTCGGAGCCATGGTGCATGTCTCGGCCATCGGTGCGGATGAAGACAGCGACAGCGATTATGCCCAGTCCAAAGCGGCCGGGGAGCGGGCTGTTCTGGAGCATATGCCCGAGGCCGTGATTTTGCGGCCGTCGATCATCTTCGGGGCTGAGGATCAGTTCTTCAACCGTTTTGCCGCGATGGCACGCCTGTCGCCGGTGCTGCCGATTGCCCATGCCGACACAGAATTCCAGCCGGTGTACGTCGACGATGTTGCCAAGGCTGCCGTAGCCGCGGTTGTCGGGAGGGCAAAGCCTGGCGTGTATGAGCTTGGCGGCCCCGAGGTGAAGAGCTTCGGCGCACTGATGCAGCAGATGCTCGATGTGATTGACCGTCGGCGCCTTGTGCTGTCGCTGCCGGGCCCGATTGCGAAGCTGGTCGCGCTTGGCTTCGATATTCTGCAGTTCGTCAGCTTTCAGCTGTTCGAGAACAAGATGCTGACCCGTGACCAGCTGAAGAACCTCGAGAACGACAATGTGGTTGCCGAGGGTGCAAACGGGTTCGAGGCGCTGGGCATCCACCCGGTTTCATTGGCGTCTGTGCTGCCGGACTACCTGTGGAAGTTCCGCCCGGCTGGTCAGTACAGTGAGTTGATGGATTCAGCCCGCAACTTGCGCAACGACCTCTGAATTCGCTTAGATGTCAAGGTCGGCTAAGATTTGAAAGGCGCGGGTTTGACCCGCGCTTTTTTGGTTCTGATGGCCGGATCCGGTCGATCAGGCCTGATAGGCGATCATCAGGAGAATCGCGCCCAGAACGACGCGATAGATCACATAGGGTGTGAAGCTGACCGAGCGCAGCATGCGCATCATCAGCGACAGGGCAGCAAGGGCGGCCAGCATTGAGAGCGCCGCAGCGATAGCTGCATCGCGAATGAGTGCCGGATTTGCCTCGACGGCGACTTCGGCACCCAGCAAAACACCAGAGGCCACGATTGTTGGGATCGACATTAGCATTGACAGCCGTGCTGCGTCGATCCGGGCGTAGCCCAGCTGGCGGGCGCCCGTAATAGTGATGCCCGAACGGGAAGTGCCGGGGATTAGCGCCAGCATTTGCCACAGCCCCATGATCAGCGCATCTCGTGGCCCCCAGTTCGCGCTTTCCTTGTCGGTTGGGCCAAACCGATCTGCCACATAGAGTACCAAGCCAAAACCAAGCATCGTCCAGCCGATGACTTTCATCGACCTGAGTGCGTCACTCCATCCGCTGAAATGCAGAAAGGCGCCAAGCAGGATTGTAGGGATGGTCGCGATGATCAGCCCCATCGCCAGCCGTGCCCCGGGTGTATCGAGGCGTCCTATGAGGGCGCGCGGCAGACCGATCAGCCCCACCCGCACCTCTTTCCAGAAGAACAGGACCACGGCGACCAGTGTTCCGACGTGAACGGCGACGTCGATAACCTGCCCCTGATCGTCGAGCCCGGTCAGCCCTGGCAAAAGGATCAGGTGCCCGGATGAAGAGACGGGCAGGAATTCCGTGATGCCCTGAATCAGGGCGATAAGGATCAGCTGAAAAAGCGGCATGATATAGGTCCGATTGGGGTTCCGCAGGGATGGCAAAGAACGGTCTGGGTGTAAATCCGTTGATTTCATTGGCGGGATTGCGTTAATGGTCCGTATCGGACCTAAAATGTCTGTACATTTCTGCTGGAGAAGGTATCAGGACATAACTTCTGACATATTAGGTCAGCAAAGTTGACTTTTAATTCGCTCCGCTCCGATGGATCATTTATCGCAGCCAGCCCAACATGGAGTCCGCCCCGTGGCCAAGCAACCGATGCTCAAATTCGTGCAGATCGACCGCGACATGCCCAGCAAACGGGCCGCAGAAGATCGCCGGGAAGATTTCGACGAAATCTACGCAGAATTCGCGGCCGCCAAGGCCGAGGAACAGGCCAGCCGTTGCAGTCAATGCGGTGTACCTTATTGCCAGTCGCATTGCCCCCTGCACAACAACATTCCCGATTGGCTCCGCCTGACTGCCACGGGCCGCTTGCACGAGGCCTATGAGATCAGCCAGGCGACCAATACCTTCCCCGAAATCTGTGGTCGTATCTGTCCGCAGGATCGCCTCTGCGAAGGGAATTGCGTCATTGAGCAGTCCGGCCACGGTACTGTCACCATCGGTGCCGTCGAGAAATACATTACCGATACCGCCTGGGACAAAGGTTGGGTGCAGCCCATCGCCCCGGCGCAGGAACGCGGCGAGTCCGTGGGGATCATCGGGGCGGGTCCGGGCGGCCTGGCCGCAGCCGACATGCTGCGTCGCGCAGGCGTGAAGGTCACCATCTACGACCGCTATGATCGTGCCGGTGGCCTGCTGACCTATGGTATTCCGGGTTTCAAGCTGGAAAAGGACGTCGTGATGCGCCGCAACCAGCTGCTGGCGGATGGCGGTGTTGAATTCGTGATGAATTGCAACGTGGGTCAGGACATCTCCTTTGACGACATCCGCGCCAAACATGATGCGGTGATTATCGCCACCGGCGTTTACAAATCCCGTGATCTGGAAATGCCGGGGTCAGGTTCTGGTGGCATCGTAAAGGCGATCGACTTCCTGACCGTGTCCAACAAAGCGTCGAATTTCGGCGACAGCATCGAGGAATTCGACAACGGCACCCTGAACGCCAAAGGCAAGCGTGTCGTTGTCATCGGCGGGGGCGATACGGCTATGGACTGCGTGCGGACCTCGATCCGTCAGGGTGCAACATCGGTCAAATGTCTCTACCGCCGTGACCGTGCCAATATGCCCGGTTCGCAGCGCGAAACCAAGAACGCCGAGGAAGAAGGCGTGGTCTTTGAATGGCTGTCCGCGCCCAAGGGTTTCACCGATGAGGGCGGCAAGGTCGCTGGCGTGATGGTACAGAAGATGCGTCTCGGCCAGCCTGACGCCTCGGGCCGCCAGGCTCCCGAGGTCATCGAGGGCGCCGATTACATCGAGCCTGCCGAGCTGGTGATCAAGGCGCTTGGCTTTGAGCCGGAAGATCTGCCGACGCTCTGGGATCAGCCGGAACTGCCGGTCACCCGCTGGGGCACCGTAAAGGCTGCATTCCAGACCGGCGCGACCGATCTCGATGGCGTCTACGCCGTTGGTGACATCGTGCGCGGCGCGTCTCTGGTGGTCTGGGCCATCAAGGACGGGCGCGATTGCGCTGAGGCGATCCTCGACCGTTTCAACACCGCCGCCAGCAGCCTGGCCGCCGAGTAAACAGATTTCTACCGGGCAGGTGCCGCCCTTAGGGGGCCGCCCACCGGAACGGGAGCATGACATGACAAAATATGATGCAGAATGGGTTCGCGCCGAAGAGGCAAAGCGTCAATGGATGGCCGAGAACGGTCTTTATGCCGAGGAGGAAGAGCATTCCTCCTGCGGTGTTGGCCTTGTTGTCTCGGTCAACGGCAAGCGCAGCCGCAAGGTGGTTGAGGCCGGCATCAACGCGCTGAAAGCGATCTGGCACCGAGGTGCGGTTGATGCGGACGGAATGACCGGCGATGGCGCCGGTATCCACGTTCAGATTCCGGCACCGTTCTTCTATGATCAGGTGCGCCGCACCGGCCACGAGCCGCGCGAAGATCAGCTGATGGCGGTAGGCCAGGTCTTCCTGCCACGCACGGACTTTGGCGCTCAGGAACGCTGCCGGACCATCGTGGAAAGCGAAGTTCTGCGGATGGGCTACTACATCTACGGCTGGCGCCATGTGCCGGTGGATGTCACCTGCCTCGGCGAGAAGGCCAACGCCACCCGCCCTGAGATTGAGCAGATCCTGATCTCCAACTCAAAGGGTGTGGACGAGGAAACATTCGAGCGCGAGCTCTATGTTATTCGCCGCCGCATCGAAAAAGCCGCTGCCGCTGCGCAGGTCGGCCAGCTCTATATCGCGTCGCTGTCCTGCCGCTCGATCATCTACAAGGGCATGATGCTGGCCGAGCAGGTTGCCGTGTTCTACCCCGACCTGATGGACGAACGGTTTGAAAGCGCCTTTGCAATCTATCATCAGCGCTATTCCACCAACACGTTCCCGCAGTGGTGGCTGGCCCAGCCCTTCCGCATGCTCGCCCATAACGGCGAGATCAACACGCTGAAAGGCAACATGAACTGGATGAAGAGCCACGAGATCCGTATGGCCTCTTCGACCTTTGGTGACTATGCCGAGGATATCAAACCCATCGTCGCCAGCGGGTCCTCCGACTCCGCGGCACTGGACTCGGTGTTTGAAGTTCTGGTCCGCGCCGGTCGTTCGGCGCCGATGGCAAAGACCATGCTGGTTCCCGAAAGCTGGTCCAAGCAGGCGGTGGAGCTGCCGCAGGCCTGGCGCGATATGTATTCCTATTGCAACTCCGTGATGGAGCCTTGGGATGGCCCGGCCGCGCTGGCGATGACCGATGGCCGCTGGGTTTGCGCCGGTCTGGACCGCAACGGCCTGCGCCCGATGCGCTACGTGGTCACCGGCGATGGTCTGGTGATCGCAGGCTCCGAGGCGGGCATGGTTCCGATTGACGAGGCCACCGTGGTTGAAAAGGGTGCGCTTGGTCCGGGTCAGATGCTGGCTGTCGACATGAAGAAGGGCAAGCTGTTCCACGACACCGCGATCAAGAACAAACTGGCCTCCGCGCTGCCGTTTGGCGATTGGGTGAAGAAGATCAACGATCTGGACAGCACCCTGGCCACCGTTACCGAAAAGCCGTTGTTCAGCGGGGACGCACTGCGCCGCCGCCAGATTGCCGCTGGCTATACCATTGAGGAACTGGAACAGATTCTTGCGCCGATGGCCGAGGACGGCAAGGAAACTCTGGCCTCAATGGGGGATGATACGCCGTCGGCAGTGCTGTCGAAAATGTACCGCCCGCTGAGCCATTTCTTCCGCCAGAACTTCTCTCAGGTGACCAACCCGCCGATCGATAGCCTGCGCGAATACCGTGTGATGTCGTTGAAGACCCGGTTTGGTAACCTCAAGAACGTGCTGGATGAAGACAGCTCCCAGACCGAGATCATCGTGCTGGAAAGCCCCTTTATCGGCAATTCCCAATGGGACGAGCTGGTCAAGAACCTGAACGCGCCGCTGGCTGAAATCGACTGTAGCTTTGCCCCCGGCCAGGGGTCTCTCAATGCGGCGCTGGCCCGTGTCCGCGCCGAAGCGGAGGAGGCTGTCAGCTCCGGAGCCGGTCACATTGTCCTGACCGATCAGCATTCGGGCGAGGGCCGCGTGGCGATGCCGATGATCCTGGCGACCTCCGCCGTGCATTCGCATCTGACCCGCAAGGGCCTGCGGACCTTTTGTTCGCTGAATGTGCGCTCGGCCGAATGTATCGACCCGCATTACTTTGCGGTGCTGATCGGCTGTGGTGCCACCGTTGTAAACGCCTATCTGGCCGAGGATTCGCTGGCTGACCGTATTGAGCGGGGCCTGCTGGATGGCAGTCTGACCGAGAATGTCGCCCGTTACCGTGAAGCCATCGACCAGGGTCTTTTGAAGATCATGGCGAAAATGGGCATCTCGGTGATCTCCTCCTATCGTGGTGGTCTCAACTTCGAGGCGGTGGGCCTCAGCCGTGCGATGTGTGCGGAATATTTCCCCGGTATGGTTTCCCGGATTTCTGGTATCGGTGTCACCGGCATTCAGACCAAGCTGGAAGAAATCCACGCCAAGGCATGGTCGGGCGGTCAGGATGTCCTGCCCATCGGTGGCTTCTACAAGGCGCGCAAATCCGGCGAAACCCACGCCTGGGAAGCGACCTCGATGCATATGATGCAGATGGCCTGCAACCGGGCCTCGTTTGAGCTGTGGAAGCAATATTCGGCAAAGATGCAGTCGAACCCGCCGATTCACCTGCGCGATCTGCTGGACATCAAGCCTCTGGGCAAGCCGGTGCCGATTGAAGAGGTCGAGAGCATCACCTCGATCCGCAAGCGCTTTGTCACGCCGGGGATGAGCTTGGGCGCGCTGTCGCCTGAGGCGCATAAGACTCTGAACGTCGCAATGAACCGCATCGGTGCCAAGTCCGACTCCGGCGAGGGCGGCGAAGATCCCGCACATTTCGTGCCGGAGCCGAACGGCGACAACCCGTCGGCAAAGATCAAGCAGGTGGCGTCGGGCCGCTTTGGTGTGACCGCTGAATATCTGAACCAGTGCGAAGAGCTGGAAATCAAGGTGGCCCAGGGCGCCAAGCCCGGCGAGGGCGGCCAGCTGCCGGGGATGAAGGTCACCGACCTGATTGCCCGCCTGCGCCACTCGACCAAAGGTGTGACCCTGATTTCGCCGCCGCCGCACCACGATATCTACTCGATCGAGGATCTGGCGCAGCTGATCTACGACCTGAAGCAGATCAACCCGCGCTGCAAGGTGACGGTGAAACTGGTCGCGTCCTCGGGCGTTGGCACCATCGCGGCCGGCGTGGCCAAGGCAAAGGCAGACATCATCCTGATCTCCGGCCATAACGGTGGCACCGGGGCCTCGCCTGCGACCTCGATCAAATATGCTGGCCTCCCGTGGGAGATGGGCCTGACCGAGGCGCATCAGGTGCTGAGCATGAACAACCTGCGTGACCGGGTGACGCTGCGCACCGATGGCGGTCTGCGCACCGGCCGCGACATCGTCATGGCGGCCATGCTGGGCGCCGAGGAATATGGTATCGGCACCGCTGCGCTGATCGCCATGGGCTGCATCATGGTGCGCCAGTGCCAGTCCAACACCTGCCCGGTGGGCGTGTGTACTCAGGATGAGGCCCTGCGCGGCAAGTTCACCGGCAATGCCGACAAGGTGGTAAACCTCATCACCTTCTATGCGCAGGAAGTACGGGAAATTCTGGCTTCCATTGGCGCGCGGTCGCTGGAGGATGTCATTGGCCGGGCCGATCTTCTAGCGCAGGTGTCGCGTGGCTCTGCCCATCTGGACGACCTCGACCTGAACCCGCTTCTGATCACGGTCGATGGCTCTGCCAATATCGTCTACAACCGCGATAAGGAGCGCAACCCGGTGCCGGATACGCTGGATGCGGAGATCGTACGCGATGCCGCCCGCTTCCTGCAGGACGGTGAGAAGATGCAGCTGTCCTATGCGGTGCAGAACACCCACCGGACCGTGGGCACCCGCACCTCCAGCCATATCGTCCGCAACTTCGGTATGCGCAACACGCTGCAGTCAGACCACCTGACGGTGAAGCTGCAAGGCTCCGCCGGGCAGTCGCTCGGTGCCTTTGCGGCCCCCGGTCTGAAGCTTGAGGTCTCCGGGGATGCCAATGACTATGTGGGCAAGGGTCTCTCCGGTGGAACCATCGTGGTGCGCCCGCCGATGGCATCGCCGCTGAACGCCAGCGAAAACACCATCGTCGGCAATACCGTTCTCTATGGTGCGACGGCTGGCTATCTCTTCGCAGCCGGGCGTGCCGGCGAGCGGTTCGCGGTTCGTAACTCAGGGGCGAGCGTGGTTGTCGAGGGCTGCGGTGCCTGTGGCTGTGAATACATGACCGGCGGGATCGCGGTGATCCTGGGCAAGATCGGCGCCAACTTCGGCGCGGGTATGACCGGTGGTATGGCCTACATCTACGATCCCGAAGGCAAGGCAGAAACCCTGATGAACATGGAGTCACTGGTGACCTGTCCGGTGACCGTGGCGCATTGGGAAGATCAGCTGAAAGGTCTGATCGAGCGCCATCTGGAGGAAACCGGCAGCCGCAAGGCCGCTGAGATCCTGCAGCATTGGGAAAATGAGAAGGGCAATTTCCTGCAAATCTGCCCGAAGGAAATGCTGAACAAACTGCCCCAGCCTTTGGCGATCGAGGCAGCAGCCGTTCCGGCGGAATAGGCCCCGCCACTTCCTCTGCATGTGCCTTGGATGGGCTCCGGTCGCTGCTGCGGTCGGGGCCTTTTCACCTCCGGGCGCTTGCTCTGGGCAATCTCTTGCGGGCCAAGGGATTTCGCGGTTGGAGCGGGCCCGTTCTGTGCCGTATAGAGACCCTATGGCGAAGGCAGGAAAATCAACCGGGGCATCCAAGGCTCCCCCCAAGGGCAAAGCCCGCAGCAAGGCAGCAGCCAAGGGTAAACCCCGCGCAAAGCTGTCACCGCGTCGTCTCCTGCGTCGCTGGCTGGGACGGGCTGCGCTGGTCTTTGTTGCGCTGACCCTGCTGCCGATCCTGCTGTTTTCCGTGATCAACCCGCCGATCACCCATACCATCTGGTCTGAATATCGCCGTCTTGGTGATATTGACCGCGAATGGGTTCCCATCGAACATATCGCTCCGGCCTTGGGGCGTTCGGTTGTCGCCGCCGAAGATGCCCGGTTCTGCCAGCATTGGGGCCTTGATGCGGAGGCCATCCGCGCGGCAATCGCCGAAGGCGGCCAGCGTGGAGGGTCGACCATCTCTCAGCAGGTGGTGAAGAATGTCTTTCTGTGGCAGGGGCGCAGCTGGTTCCGCAAGGCGCTGGAAACACTGATGACGCCGATGGTTGAGGCGGTCTGGAGCAAACGGCGCATTCTGGAAGTCTACCTGAATGTCGCTGAAATGGGCGAAGGTGTGTTTGGCGCCGAGGCGGCCGCGCGGCATTATTTCGGTGTCGGTCCGGATGAGCTGAGCCGCAGGCAGGCTGCCCTTCTGGCCACCGTTCTGCCCAATCCCAAAGAGCGTTCGGCAGCAAAACCCACTGCGTTCATGCGCAAGCGGGCGGCGCAGATCATGGATGGGGCGGCCACCATTCGCGCAGATGGCAGGGCGGCCTGTTTCGAGGATTGAAACTTCTGGCGCTTTTGGGCATTGCTGTCTGATCCCAGCCACCCGCAACAGGAGATCCGCTGTCCCATGGCCCGCCTCTATCATGTGCCCCTCTCCCCCTTCTGCCGTAAAGTGCGCCTGTCCCTGGCCGAAAAGCGGATCGAGGTCGAGCTGGTCGAGGAACGCTACTGGGAGCAGGAGGCCGATTTCCTGCGCCGCAATCCGGCGGCGAAGGTTCCGGTGATCCGCCTGGATGGCAAGCTGATGGCCGAAAGTGCCGCGATCTGCGAATACCTTGAGGAAACCCGCCCGGAACCCTCGTTGATGCCCAGCGATCCCGATGGTCGCTACGAGGTGCGCCGTCTGGTCAGCTGGTTCGATGATAAATTTCACCATGAGGTCACCTCAAAGCTGCTCTATGAGCGGGTGAACAAGAAGGTGACCGGGCAGGGCTACCCCGACAGTGGCAACGTCAAGGCGGGTGCGCGTGCGATCAAATATCACCTCGACTATCTGGCCTGGCTGCTGGACCATCGCCGCTGGCTGGCTGGCGATCAAATGACCCTCGCAGATTTCGCCGCCGCCGCGCATCTGTCGTCGTTGGACTATATCTCCGATGTTGATTGGAACCGGTCCGCCGTGGTGAAGGACTGGTACGCAAAGATCAAGTCACGCCCGGCGTTCCGGTCGATCCTTGCCGATCAGATCCCCGGTTTCAGCCCACCGGCCCATTACGCCGATCTGGATTTCTGATAGACACGGGCAGAAGGGGGCTGTCTGCCCCCTCTTGAGTCCCTTGGACTCAATTCATCCCCGAGGATATTTCTAGCCAGATGATAGCGACACACGGCATCAAGGACAGGTTGGTGAAACAGGCCCTTGCCGAGGGGTTTGTGGCCTGTCGGATCTGTCGTCCCTGGGATGTGCCGCAGGTGCCCGCTCGGCTTCAGGCGTTTCTTGAAGCGGGATATCACGGTCAGATGGGCTGGATGGAGGAACGCAGCCACTGGCGCGGCGATCCAGCCCAGCTCTGGCCTGAGGCGCGCTCTGTGATCATGCTTGCTGAAAGCTACACGCCAGAGGTGGATCCGATGGCTGTTGTGGGGCAGGCAGAGCGCGGCGCGATTTCCGTCTATGCGCGCAACAAGGATTATCATGATCTTGTGAAGAAGCGTTTGAAACGGCTGGCACGCTGGCTGATCGCGGAAGCCGCGCGGGCGGATGAGCCTGCCGAGGTCAAGGTATTTGTCGACACCGCGCCGGTTCCGGAGAAGCCGCTGGGCCAGGCGGCGGGCCTTGGGTGGCAGGGCAAACACACCAATCTGGTCAGCCGGGACTGGGGCAACTGGGCCTTCATAGGCTCTGTTTTCACAACATTGGACCTGCCTGCCGACCCGGCAGAGCGCGACCATTGCGGATCGTGCCGGTCCTGTCTGGCGGCCTGCCCGACAGATGCGTTCCCCGCCCCGTATCAGCTGGATGCGCGGCGTTGCATTTCTTACCTCACCATCGAGCACAAGGGCCCGGTCGATGAGGAGCTGCGCGCCAAGCTGGGCAACCGGATCTACGGCTGTGATGATTGCCTGGCGGCCTGCCCCTGGAACAAATTTGCAGTCGCCGCCAGCGATATGCGCTATGCGGCGCGACCCGAGTTCGAGGCTCCGCAGCTGGCGGAGCTGGCTCGGCTGGACGATGCCGGGTTCCGGGCGTTGTTTTCCGGATCCCCCATCAAGCGGATCGGGCGAGATCGCTTTGTGCGCAATGTGCTTTATGCCGTCGGTAACTCCGGCCTGTCGGCCCTGCGGCCCGTGGCCGAGGCTCTGGTCGCGGATTCTGACCCGACTGTGGCGGATGCGGCCCGCTGGGCGGTTCAGCGACTGAGGTGACGCAAACAGGATGGATCGTCGCGGCAGCTTCGCTAAACCGATGACCAGGATCAAGATTAAGGCGAACGGAGGACGGGCATGGCGCTTTTGCTTGGGGTGGACACGGGCGGAACCTATACCGACGCGGTATTGATCCGGGATGATCGCGATGTGCTGGCAAAGGCCAAGGCGCTGACGACGCGGCAGGATCTGGCCATCGGAGTTGGGGAAGCCGTCGCTGCCGTACTTGCGCAGGCGCAGGTAGCACCGTCAGAGATCGCGCTTGCAGCTTTGTCCACGACGCTTGCGACCAATGCGCTGGTCGAAGGGCAGGGGGGCCGCGTTGCGCTGATCTATATCGGGTTCGGCGAGGCGGATCTGGATCGTCACGGCCTGCGCGAGGCGTTGAAGGGCGACCCGGCGCTGGTGCTGGAGGGGGGGCACAGCCATTCCGGTAGCGAGGCGGCGCCCTTGGACCGGGAGACGCTGCGCGCGTTTCTCCAGCGCGAGGCCGTATCGGTCAGCGGTTTTGCCATTGCCGGCCAGTTTGCGACGCGCAATCCAGCGCACGAGCTGGAAGTTGCCCGGATCATCGCAGAAGAAACCGGCGTTCCGGTGACCTGTTCGCACCAGCTGTCGGCGCGGCTCAACGGGCCGAAGCGGGCGTTGACGGCTGTGCTGAACGCGCGGCTCATCGGAATGATCGACCGGTTGATCGGGCGCGCCGAATCCCGCCTGAGCGAGCTCGGCGTGACTGCTCAGATGATGGTTGTGAGGGGTGATGGCGCCTTGATGTCGTCACAGCAGGCCCGCGCCCGTCCGATTGAAACCATCCTGAGCGGCCCGGCTGCATCGCTGGTCGGTGCCCGCTGGCTGACCGGCGTCGAGACTGCGCTTGTCAGTGATATCGGCGGCACCACCACCGATGTCGCATTGATCGAGAACGGCAAGCCCAAGATTGATCCGGCCGGCGCCGAGGTTGGCGGCTATCGCACCATGGTTGAGGCCGTGGCCATGCGCACCAGCGGCCTGGGCGGTGACAGTCAGGTGCATCCGATCGCTGCCGGTATGAGTGGCGGTGTGACCCTTGGCCCGCGTCGCGTGCTGCCGATTTCCCTGATCGCCAATATGTCCCCTGAGGTGGTTCATGCAACGCTCGACAGTCAGCTGCGCGCAGTGACTGTCGGCGAATATGACGGGCAGTTTGTTCGCGCGATTCCGGGACAGACACCAGTCGGGTTGAGCGACCGGGAGGCCCGGGTTCTGGACCGGATCGGGACGCAGACACATCCGCTGGGCGCCGTGCTGCACACCCGGATTGAGCAGGGCGCGCTGATGCGGCTGGTGGATCGCGGCCTGGTGCAGATCGCCGGGGTCACCCCGTCCGATGCCAGCCATGTCCTTGGACGGCTTAGCAGCTGGGATGGCGATGCAGCGCAGAAGGCGCTGACGCTTTTTGCCCGCCGCCGCGTGGGGTCGGGGGACCGGCTGGCACCGGATGCTGTGACATTGGCACGGATGATCGTAGATCAGATGACGGAACAGACGTCGCTCACCCTGTTAGAGACTGCTATTGCCGAAGATGCTCCGGCCTTTGGAACCTCGCCGGATCAGCTTGCCCGCCATGTTCTGATGCAGCGCGGGCTATCCCGACATCAGGGGCTGGTCGCTCTCAGCGCTGGCCTCAATGTCGATGTCGTCGGGCTTGGAGCCTCGGCGCCCAGCTACTATCCGGCGGTCGGGACCCGGCTTCATTGCCGTATGATCCTACCGGAACACGCAGGCGTGGCAAATGCCATTGGCGCGGTGGTGGGCCGTATCACCATGCGGCGCAGCGGCACGGTTACCGCACCTGAGGAAGGCCGGTTTCGCGTCCATCTGGAGAATGGCCCGGAGGATTTCACCGGTTCGCAGGAGGCTCTTGAGCGGTTGGAAGCCGAGCTGCGGGCCGAAGCCCGTGCCGCCGCAGAGGCCGCAGGCGCGCAGGATATTTCCATCCAGGTGGACAGGGATATCCGCATCGCCGAAGTCGAGGCGCGGGAGGTTTTTGTCGAGGCCTTTCTGACGGTGGAGGCGAGCGGTCGTCCGCGCATTGCCCACGGCTGACCGGCAGAACATGCGCAAGGCAGCAAAAGGCCCCGCCGATTGGCGGGGCCTTTTATCTAGAATGCCGGATATCGCATGGTCAGCCGATTACTCGGCAGCGGTCTCGTTCCGGCGGGGCAGAACCCAATCCGGGCGCGCAAAGTGGCAGGTGTAGCCGTTTGGCTGCCGTTCCAGGTAATCCTGATGCTCCGGTTCGGCCTCCCAGAAATCGCCAACGGGTTCGACCTCGGTCATCACCTTGCCGGGCCAGAGACCTGACGCATCGACATCCGCAATGGTGTCTTCGGCAATTTCTTTCTGGCGGTCGTCAACATAGTAGATCGCAGAGCGGTAGCTCATGCCCAGATCATTGCCCTGCTGATTGACCGTGGTTGGATCATGGATCTGAAAGAAGAACTCCAGCAGCGTGCGATAGCTGGTCTGGCTCGGGTCAAAAATCACCTCGATCGCCTCGGCATGGGTGCCGTGGTTCTTATAGGTCGCATTGGGCACATCGCCGCCGGAATATCCAACCCGGGTGCTGATGATACCGGGGCGCTTGCGGATCAGGTCCTGCATGCCCCAGAAACACCCACCGGCCAGGACGGCGCGTTCTGTTGTGCTGCTCATCTAATATCCTCCACTTGATCGATATAGTCGCCGTAGCCTTCTGCCTGCATATCGTCCAGATGGACGAACCGAAGGGAGGCCGAATTGATGCAATAGCGCAGACCGCCGCGATCTGCCGGGCCGTCCGGGAACACATGGCCCAGATGGCTGTCTCCATGGGTCGAGCGGACTTCGGTGCGGATCATCCCCAGGCTCCGGTCTTCCAGCTCCTGAACATGGGCGGTTTCGATGGGTTTGGTAAAGCTGGGCCAGCCGCAGCCGGACTCATATTTGTCTGACGAGGCAAACAATGGCTCACCGGAGACGATATCCACATAGATACCCGGCTCCTTGTTGCCCAGCAGCTTGCCGGTGCCGGGGCGTTCGGTGCCGGATTGCTGGGTGACGTAATATTCTTCTTCCGAGAGGGCCGCAATGGCGTCCGGGTCTTTGGAATAACTGCGCATCATGTCCTCCGATCTTGGCTGTTCAGCTGTAAATGGTGTCCTTCGGGGCAAAAGCAAAGCTGTATTTCATCCGCTCGCGTTTGTGTGTGACGAAAGAGGCAGGGCACGTGTCATCCTCAGGGGCGCTGCTGCGCCGATTGCCGCGCCAGCTGGACCGCCAGAATGCCAAAGGTGACGATACCGACGCCGATCAGGTCCAGCAGCCCCAACTTTTCGCCCAGCAGCAGACTGGCAACAGCCACACCGAAGACTGGGTTGAGAAAATGGAAGGTGGCGGCCCGCACGGCACCGATCCTGTTCAGCAGCAGAACCCAGATGAAGGTCGCCGTCAGCCCCGGCACCAGGGTGGTGTAGAGAAAGGCCAGCGCCAGCGGCCAGCTGGGGTTCAGCCGGAAGGTTTCCACCATCGGTGCAACTGCGAACAGCACGGCAGAGCCGACCAGCATCTGCAACCCCACCACCATCATGAAGTTGCCACCCGAGGTTGCCCCCCGCAGTGCCAGGGTGGCCAGCGTCAGGGCCAGAACACCGATCCCGCAGAGCGTGACGCCAAAGAGGTCGACACCCGCGCTGATGCGGGTTCCCATGATCAGGGCAACCCCCACCACCCCGGCCAGCAGCCCGGCAACACCCAGCCGGGGCAGCCGCTCACCATAGGCCAGCCAGAGCGCGATGGCGACCAGCATCGGCATGGTCGATGCGATGATCGCGGCCAGCGAGGCTTCGATGGTTTCCATGGCGACGAAGTTGAGGCCCAGATAGAGCGCGTTCTGGCAGATGCCAAAGACGATGGTGGCGCGCAGCTGGCCGCGTGTCAGACGCCAGCTCTGGCCCATGTAGCGGGCAACAGCGACACCGATTAGGCCGGAAATAAGAAAGCGGAAAGCAAGCGAGTATAGCGGCGAAGCATCGGCGACAATGATCCGCGCCGAAGTAAAGGCAGACGACCACATAAAGGCAAAGGCCAGCCCCATCGCCAAAGCGCGCAGATCCATCGACATATCCCCCTGCCGGTCCGGTGCCGCAGCCCGTTCGGGTGTGGTCGCGATATGTTTAGCAAGGCAAGCATTCGCTGGGAACCGAATTCGGCTGGCCGGTTGGGGATCTTGATTTTTCGGGAGCTGCGCTGTTCAGGCACAAAAAAGGGCCGCCCGAAAGGCGACCCGAAACACGGTCAACCGTGCCTTGACCCTTAGCCGTTCACGCTGTCTTTCAGCGCTTTGGCGATGGTCATCTTGACCACTTTATCGGCCTCTTTGGTGAATTTCTCACCGGTGGCCGGGTTGCGCACTTCGCGCTCGGGGCGCTCGCGGCAGTAGATCTTGCCAACGCCGGGCAGAGTCACGGCACCACCGCCGGAAACTTCGCGGGTGATCAGCGCGCAAACGGCGTCAAGCGCAGCGCCTGCCGCTTTTTTGTCGCTGTCCATCTCTTCAGCCAGTGCGGCAACAAGCTGGGTCTTGGTCATCGGTTTGGACATTCTTAGGTCTCCTTGTCACTGCCCGAGTTATGGGGCCTCATCGCGTAACTCTAGCGTTATGTTGTGGCCGAACACAACGAGTAGTGTTGTCAAAAACCCCATAAAATAGGGGTTTTTGAAGAATTAGCGGGAAAATCACCCTCAGAGAAAGGCTGTTTCGTCAAAGGAACGCAGTTTTCGGCTGTGCAAACGTTCCAATGGCATGCCACGCAACTGCTCCATCGCCTTTATCCCGATCTGCAAATGGCGGGCAACCTGGGTGTGATAAAACTCAGATGCCATCCCCGGTAGCTTCAGTTCGCCATGCAGCGGCTTGTCCGACACACAGAGCAGCGTTCCATAGGGCACCCGGAAACGATAGCCATTGGCGGCGATGGTGGCGCTTTCCATATCCAGCGCGATGGCACGGGATTGCGACAGCCTCTGCACGGGGCCGGATTGATCGCGCAGTTCCCAATTGCGGTTGTCGATGGTGGCAACGGTGCCGGTCCGCATGATCCGCTTCAGGTCGTAGCCTTCCAGCTCCGTCACCTCGGCCACCGCATCCTCAAGCGCGACCTGGATTTCCGCCAGTGCCGGAATCGGGGTCCAGATCGGCAGATCGTCGTCCAGAACGTGATCCTCGCGCAGATAGCCGTGCCCCAGCACAAAATCGCCCAGCGTCTGAGTGTTGCGCAGCCCGGCACAGTGACCGACCATCAGCCAGGCGTGCGGGCGCAATACCGCGATATGGTCGGTGGCGGTCTTGGCGTTCGACGGGCCGACGCCGATATTGACCAGCGTGATGCCCGAGCCATCCTGCCGTTTCAGGTGATAGGTCGGCATCTGCGGCAGCTTCGCAATCGGCGGGATCTCCGCGTCCGCGCTGGTGATTTCATGATCGCCGGTGCTGACAAAGCTGCTGTAGCCAGAGGCCGGATTCGCCAGCTGCGCCCGGGCGTAGGCTTCGAATTCGGCGACATAGAACTGGTAGTTGGTGAACAGCACGTGATTTTGAAAATGCTGCGGGTCGGTCGCCGTGTAATGCGACAGCCGGGCCAGCGAATAATCAATGCGCTGCGCGGTAAAGAGCGACAGCGGACCAATATTGTCCGGCGACTGATAGGTGCCGTTTACAATGTCGTCATTGGTGGTGGCCAGGTCCGGCACGTCAAAGACATCGCGCAGCGTGAAACCGGCAGCGCCTTCCTGTGGGACCGTCAGGCTGGGATCGGCCGCCACGGCAAAATGCACCGGGATTGGCGTATCTGAGACAGCGATGGTCACCGGCTGTCCGTGGTTGCGGATCAGCAGGCCGATTTGCTGGGTCAGGTAATGCCGGAACAGATCCGGGCGGGTCACAGTGGTTGCATAGGTGCCGGGGGCCGACACATGCCCATAGCTCAGCCGGCTGTCGACCTGTGCAAAAGACGACGTGGTAAAGCGGATCTCAGGGTAGAATGCGCGGATACGCGGGGTGGTCCCGGTGCTGCCGACGGAGGGACCATCGGCCAGGATGCGCGAAAACTCGGCGCATAGAAACTGCGTCGCCTCACGGTACAGCTGCTCCAACCGGGCAACGGCCGCCGCGGCATCTGTAAACTCTTCTGCTGCCGGAAGCTGCGGGATCTTAACTGTTGTCATGATTATGCTCGATCACTGAAAAACGGGGGCACTCTGCCATCGGATGACGGGGTGGCTCTGGAAAGGACACGGGGGCCGGCCGACACGCGCCGGGGGTCAGGACGGCCCGGCGCTTGCGATCACTGGTATCTTCTCGAAGCTGCGCACATCCACCAGCCCCAGATCGGAAATTCGCAATTCGGGGATCACCACCAGCGCCAGCAGGGAATGCTGCATATAGGCGTTGTTGAGCTTGCAGCCGCAGGTCTCCATCGCCTCGACCATCTTCTGCGCCTTGGCGGCAACCTCCGTCGCGGGGCTGTCGGACATCAGCCCGGCGATGGGCAGCTCAACCAGAGCCAGCTCCTGTCCTTCGCGGAAGATGGTGATGCCGCCGCCCACCTCGGCCAGACGATTGGCCGCCAGCGCCATCTGCGCGCGGTCAGTGCCGACCACGATCATATGGTGGCTGTCATGCGCCACGGTGGAGGCCATCGCCATCTTGCCGCTGTAGCCAAAGCCGGAGACAAAGGCGTTTGTGACGCCACCCGTCGCCCGGTGGCGTTCCACCAATGCAATCTGGCAGATGTCGCCCGCCTCGGCCAATGTGGCCTCGACCAGCCCGTCCTGTACCGGCAGCTCTGCCTGTAGCGCTTTGGTCGGGGCCTGGTTCTCAACCACACCGATGACATTGGCGGTGATCACATTTGCGCCCTCAGGCGCGACGATCTCAAAATCCTCAGCACCCAGCTGATGGCCCAGATGCACCGTGTCACGCGCGGTTTCGGGCCAGTCCAGATGCGGGCAATCCACGGTGATCTCGCCATCCTTGGCTACGATCTCGCCACGGGCAATCACCAGCTCGACCGGCAGGGTCTTCAGATCGGAGGTCAGGATCACATCCGCGCGCCGACCCGGGGTGATAGAGCCGATGTCACGCTCCAGCCCGAAATGCGTCGCGGTGTTGATCGTGGCCATCTGCAAGGCAATCAAAGGGTCACAGCCGCATTCAATCGCGTGGCGCACCACCCGGTTCATATGGCCGTCATTGACCAGCGTGCCGGAGTGGCAATCGTCGGTGCAGAGAATGAAGTTGCGCGGATCCAGCCCCTTTTCGGTGATCGCGGTGATCTGCGCCTCAACGTCATACCAGGCCGAGCCGAGCCGCACCATCGCGCGCATCCCCTGTCGCATCCGGGCAATCGCGTCCGCCTCGCAGGTGCCTTCGTGATCATCCGCCGGACCGCCGGCCACATAGGCTGCGAAATCCGGCCCCAGATCGGGCGAGGCATAATGCCCGCCAACGGTCTTGCCCGCGCGCTGGGTTGCGGCGATCTCTGCCAGCATCTTGGGATCGCCCGCTGCCACACCGGGAAAATTCATCATCTCGCCCAGCCCGATGATGCCTGGCCAGCTCATCGCCTCGGCCACATCCTCGGGCGAAATCTCATATCCGGTGGTTTCCAGCCCGGGCGCTGAGGGCGCGCAGCTCGGCATCTGGGTAAAGATATTGACCGGCTGCATCAGCGCCTCGTCATGCATCAGGCGCACGCCTTCCAGACCCAGCACATTGGCGATCTCATGCGGGTCGGTGAACATCGAGGTGGTACCATGTGGGATCACCGCACGGGCGAATTCTGCGGGGGTCAGCATCCCGCTTTCGATATGCATATGCGCATCACAGAGGCCGGGGATCATATAGCGCCCGTTGGCCTCGATCACCTCGGTGTCGGGGCCGGTGCAATAGCTGGCATCGGGGCCGACATAGGCGATGCGCCCGGCCACGATGGCGATGTCATGATCGGGCAGTTGTTCGCGGGTGTGAACATTGACCCAGACCCCCTGGCGGATCACCGTGTCCGCAGGGCGGCGACCTGCCGCAACTTCAATCAATTGGGGGGCTACATCGGGCCAGCTTGGGAATGCGATATCTGTCATGGCCCAATTGTTCTGATAACCCGCGCAAGCGCAAGACCCCTTGCGCGCTAGCGCAAACAATAGCTGCTTTTTGCAAATCAAGAAAACCACCAGCCTGCGTTGCGGCTGCTATCTCCGGGTGCGGCGCAGGTCTCTTGGCGTTGTGGCAAAGACGCTGCGAAAGGCGCGGGTCAACGCGCTGGGGTTCTCATAGCCGCAGCGCAGGGCGATCTCCGAGATGCTGAAATCCGTCTCTAACACAAGCCGTCTTGCCTGTTTCAATCGCAGATGCCGATATAGCGTCTGCGGCGTTGTGCCCAATTCACCCTGCGTGCGACGTGCCAGATCTCGCAGGCTCCGCCCAACCCGTCGCGCGACTTCGCCCAGCGGGAGCGGGGTTTCCAGATTGGCCTCCATCACCGCAATTGCACGCCCGACAGAGGCGCTGCGCACGGGTCTGGATGTCCCGGTCCCCCCTGGCTCGCCGCTCAGGAACAGGGTGGCAACATCCAGTCGCAGGGCCTGCCCGTGCTGTCGCGCGATCATGTCGAGGATCCCGTCAAATGCCGCCATCGCGCCTGAGCATGTCAGCCGGTCCCGGTCCCACAGAAACCGGTGCATCTCGGCCTGAACGGTCGGAAACGCCTCGGCAAAGGCGCCGATCTCCGCGCTGTGGATGGTGGCGCGGTAGCCATCCAGAAGCCCGGCCTCAGCCAGCAGCCAGGCACCGGTATCGAATCCCGCCAATACGCCATAGCGCCGCTGCGCCGCCCGCAACCCGCGCGATGTGGCTTCGGTTGCATGGCGCAGATAGCGGTAGCTCGGCATGGCGATCAGCATATCGCCCTCAGCTTTGCTCAGCGGCGCCTGCGCGCTGACCTCCATCGCCGCCGATGACATCGCGGTATTGCCATCAAGCGTCACGAACCGCCAGGAGTACAGCGGTCGGCCTGCAAACGTGTTGGCGGCCCGCAGCGGCTCCACCGTATTGGCAAGGCAATGGCCAGAGAACTGATCGAACAGCAATAGGTCGATCTGCTGCGTTGCAGCGTGTGGTTTCTTCCAGTTTGGCACGAAAATGTCCGATGCTGCACGATACTGACCGTATCCAGCCCTAGGGTCAGGTCAACGTCAACAGGGATCCCATCACGGGGGAGCAAGACATGCAATTTGGTCTGTCTGAAGAGCAGGCGATGATCGTGGAAACCACGCGCGCCTTTGTCACCAGGGAGCTCTATCCTCACGAGCTGGAGGTCGAACGCAGTGGCCATCTGCCGATGGAACGGGTCCGCGACATCCAGGCCAAGGCGATAGAGGCCGGGCTATACGCCGCCAACATGCCCGAAGAGGCGGGGGGTGCCGGCCTCGATACGCTGACCTGGCTGCTCTATGAAAAGGAGCTGGGCCGCGCCAATTACGCCCTGCACTGGACCTGCGTCGCACGCCCCTCGAATATCCTTCTGGCCGGCACGCCGGAGCAGAAAGAGAGATACCTCTACCCCTGCATTCGCGGTGAAAAATGGGACTGTCTTGCGATGACCGAACCGGGGGCTGGCTCTGACCTGCGCGGTATGACCGCGACAGCGCGCCCGGACGGCGATGACTTCGTTCTGAACGGGACCAAGCATTTCATTAGCCACGCGGATATCGCGGATTTTGCCATCGTTTTCATGGCCACGGGAGAAGACGACACAGCGCGCGGCCCGAAAAAGCGGATCACCGCCTTTTTCGTCGACAAGGGCACGCCGGGGTTCACTGTCCGTGCCGGCTATCGCAACGTAAGCCACCGCGGCTATACCAATGCAGTGCTGGAGTTTGACGACTGTCGCCTGCCAAAAACCGCAGTGCTGGGCGAGGTCGACAAGGGTTTTGATCTCGCCAACACCTGGCTTGGCGCCACCCGTCTTCAGGTGGCTGCGACCTGTCTGGGCCGGGCCGAGCGCGCCTTTGATCACGCGGTGTCCTACGCCGCAGAGCGTCGCCAGTTCGGCCAGCAGATTGGCAAGTTTCAGGGCATTTCCTTCAAACTTGCGGATATGGCAACAGAGCTGAAGGCTGCCAACCTGCTGACCTGGGAAGCCGCTTGGAAATTCGACCAGGGCAGCGTGACCGAGGCCGACATGTCGATGGCCAAGCTGAAAGCAACTGAAATGCTGGCGATGGTCGCGGATGAGGCGATCCAGATCCATGGCGGTATGGGGCTGATGGATGAACTGCCGCTGGAGCGCATCTGGCGGGATGCTCGGGTGGAGCGCATCTGGGAAGGCACCAGCGAAATCCAGCGTCACATTATCAGCCGGGAGCTGTTGCGTCCGCATGGTGGTTGAAAGCATGGCGGCGAACGGTCTCAGGCTCTACCCGGACGCGTCGGGCGGGCGGGTCAGTTTTCGCCTTCGGCGAGGATATTTAAGGCCAGAAGATGCAGAAAGGGTCAAGCCCCCGGAAGGGCGCTGCCGCAACCGGGGGCCATCTCCTGGCGCGGTCATCGGCGTCCCCGCCTGTACCGCCTGTCGAGGCTCGTCGATTCTGGTTAATGAAACCCTACCTATCTTCTGGCTCCAAATATCCTCGCCGAAGGCATCGGGGCCTCTGTTCAGGCGGGAGCCGTGGCAATGATACGTGACTTCAGCACTTTGTTTCGGCCCTCTTCCATCGCGGTGATCGGTGGCGGTGCCTGGTGTCGTCAGGTGATCGAACAATTGCAGAAGATCGGGTTTTCCGGCCAGATCTGGCCGGTGCATCCGAAGGCTGCGGAGGTCTGCGGCTTGACTGCGTTTGCATCGGTGGATGATCTGCCCGCCGCGCCCGATGCCAGCTTTATCGGCGTCAACAGACACGCCACCGTCGAAGCGGTGGCGGCGCTCTCTCGCCGGGGGGCTGGGGGGGCGGTCTGTTTTGCCTCCGGTTTTCGCGAGGCCCAGAGGGAGGCCGGTGATGGGGCCGACCTGCAGAACCATCTTTTGCAAGCGGCGGGAGAGATGCCCATCCTCGGCCCTAACTGCTATGGGTTCATCAACTATCTGGATCAGGTATTGCTATGGCCGGATCAGCACGGTGGCGTGCCGGTGGAGCGCGGCGTGGCAATCCTCACCCAGAGCTCCAATATCGCGATCAATCTAACCATGCAGGCGCGTGGGCTGCCGATTGCTTATGTGGTTACCGTTGGCAATCAGGCGCAAAGCGATATCGCACAGATCGCGCGCGGCCTGCTGGAGGATCCGCGCGTAACCGCCATTGGCCTGCATATCGAAGGTGTCCGCGACCTGCGTGCCTTTGAAACGCTGGCGCATCAGGCGGCCGCCTGTGGAAAACCGATCGTGGCGCTGAAGGTCGGACGCTCGGATCAGGCGCAGGCGGCGACGCTGTCCCATACGGCGTCGCTTACCGGTCAGGAGGCCGGCGCCGATGCGCTGTTGCGTCGCTGTGGTGTGGCACGGGTGGATGATTTGCCGGTATTTCTGGAAGCGCTGAAGGTTCTGCATGTGCTTGGCCCGCGCGCCGGATGCCGGGTTGCGACGATCAGCTGCTCCGGGGGTGAAGCGAGCCTTGCTGCCGATCTCGGGCAGGCGCAGTCTGTGGTCTTTCCGCCGTTGTCCGACGGCCAGCATCAGGCGCTGCGCGCAGCCCTGGGCCCGATGGTCGCGCTGGCCAATCCTCTAGACTACCATACCTATATCTGGCGGGATGTGCCTGCGATGACCCGGGCGTTCAGCGCCATGGTGCATCCTGATCTGGATATGGTGATGCTCATCGTGGATTTCCCACGAGCAGACCGGTGTTCGGCCGAAGACTGGGCCTGCACGGTTGAGGCCGCAATAGCAACGCGGGCGCAAACCGGTGCGCCAATGGCCATGGTCGCCAGTTTGCCAGAACTGATGCCCGAAGAGACCGCGCAGCGGCTTCTGGCGGCGGGCGTGGTGCCACTCTGCGGCCTGCGAGAGGCCATGGGCGCGGCGGCGGCGGCCAGTCGTATCGCGGTGCCATCTGATTTGCCCCTGGCCCTTCCAGGTCCGGACTCAGGGGATGGCGACGCCAGTTTGATCCCCGAAGGCCTCGCGAAACAGCGTCTTGCGGCGGCCGGTCTGCGGGTTCCCCGAAGCCACAGGCTAAGCCGTGATGCGCTGGCAGAGAGCCTGCATGACATCGCGTCTGGGGTGGGGTTTCCGCTGGTGCTGAAGGGCGAAGGTTTCGCGCATAAGAGCGAGGCCGGGGCAGTGCGGTTGGACCTCCACTCGCCTGAGGCGGTCATGGAGGCGGCGCAGGAGATTGGCGCGGAACAATTGCTGCTGGAGGAGATGATCACCGGGACCGTGGCCGAGCTGCTGGTGGGGGTCATCAGGGATCCGGCCCATGGGTTCGTGCTGACGCTGGGTGCCGGTGGGGTGCTGAGCGAAGTGTTGCAGGACAGCCTGTCGATGTTGCTGCCGGTGCATGAGGACATGCTGGAAGAGGCGCTGGATCAGCTGCGCATTGCCCCGCTGCTTGGCGGGTATCGCGGCGGCCCTGCGGCGGATCGTGCCGCAATTCTGCGCGCGATCCGCGCGGTTGAAGGCTATGTGCTTGCCCATCTGGACAGGCTGGAAGAACTTGAAATCAATCCGCTGATCTGTACGACCAGCGATGCCATAGCAGTGGATGCACTGCTGCGAGAGAGGGAAACCACCGATGACTGACACCCCCATTCGGACCCGCCGCGATGGCGCCATTCTGGAGATCACGCTGGACCGTCCAAAGGCCAACGCCATTGATCTGAAAACCAGCGTGGCCATGGGCGAGGTGTTTCGGGATTTTCGCGATGACCCCGACCTGCGCGTGGCAATTGTGACCGGGGGAGGCGAGAAATTCTTCTGCCCCGGCTGGGATCTGAAGGCCGCCGCCGACGGAGATGCGGTGGATGGCGACTATGGTGTCGGCGGCTTTGGGGGCCTGCAGGAGCTGCGCGATATGAACAAGCCGGTGATTGCGGCGGTGAATGGCATCGCCTGTGGCGGTGGTCTGGAATTGGCGCTGTCGGCGGATATGATTCTGGCCGCAGATCACGCGACATTTGCCCTGCCAGAGATCCGGTCGGGCACGGTGGCCGATGCCGCATCAATCAAACTGCCCAAGCGCATTCCCTATCACATTGCCATGGAACTCCTGCTGACCGGACGCTGGTTTGACGCCGAGGAGGCGCACCGCTGGGGGCTGGTGAACGAAATCCTGACTTCAGATCAGCTGATGGATCGGGCCTGGGAGCTGGCGCGGCTGCTCGCCTCCGGCCCGCCATTGGTCTATGCCGCGATCAAGGAGATTGTCCGCGACGCCGAGGATGCGAAGTTTCAGGATGCGATGAACCGGATCACCAAACGCCAGCTGCGCAGCGTTGATATTCTCTATGACAGCGAGGACCAGATGGAGGGCGCGCGCGCCTTTGCTGAGAAACGCGATCCGGTGTGGAAGGGCAGATAAGGCGCCGATGCGGCAGATGACCCCGCTGTTGTCCTGCGATTAACCTCAGCGCAGCCTAGACCCGGTAGGCGCTATTAAGTGTGGGCCCCGGCCCACAGCGAAGGTCAGCATGGCTGTGTCGCATCGGAGCCTGCATAGCCTCGGCGCTGCGCTGCACAATGCAGGCTGCTCCTAGACCTTGGTAAACACCGCAATCAGCGCCTTGTCCGTGCTGTGGGCGCCGGTGGCTTTGGGACCGTAGATGGCCACCTCCGGCAGGGTCAGCCCACGGATCCAGCCGCCCTTCTCAAGACGTTTGAGAGCCGCAGCAAAGCCGCAGCGGGCGGAAAAACGGGCATTGATGGCAAGCGCAAACACCGACCTCGGTCGGGCAAGGCGCAGGATACCCGGCAGAACCTCTGGTCCGACATGGCCGTGGGTGAAGGTTCCAGAGGAGACGACACCGGCATATGTGCCGCGTGGCACCGGGACGCCGGTGGTCAGATCCGCTTCGATGATATCGCGGTAGACATCCTTGCGCAGTGCCTGTGCCAGCATTTCAGGGCTGATATCGGTCGCATCTATCGGAGCAATGCCCTGCCGCTCCAGCGCGACGCCGCAGAGCCCGGTTCCTGCGCCGACATCCAGAACAGGGCCGCGCCCGTCGGCCGCAGCGAACAGGCGGGCCACCTGATCCGGCAGGATGTAATCCGATCCTGCGGCAAAGCTGCTGTCGTAGCTCTCGGCCCAATCGGCATAGAGCTGCCGGGAGTGCTGCGGCGTCTCCAGCCCGTAGGCGGCGGCCAGCGTGATCTGTTTTTGCGCCATGGCCACAGGAAATGCGGTTTTGACGCTTGAATCAAGTCTTGCACCCGCACAGGCTCGCGCGCATCTATGGCACATGACAAAAACGCTTCTCTGTCTTGGCCTTGGCTATTCCGCCCGCGCATTGGTCCCGCAGCTGCTTCGGGCCGGTTGGCGGGTCATAGGCACCACCCGATCCGCCGAGGATGCGGAACCTCTTGCAGGCGTTGAACTGATCACCTGGCCCGGTGCCCCCCTCTCGCTGGATGGGGTGACGCATATCCTGTCGTCCATCGGGCCGACCACTGACGGCGATCCTGTGCTGAACGAACTGGCCGGTGCTCTGGCAGAGGCGGCGCAGGGCGATACCCTGGAATGGGTGGGGTATCTCTCCACCACTGCTGTCTACGGCGACCATGACGGTGCCTGGGTGGATGAGAAGACGCCTGTAACCCCTTCCAGCCAGCGTGGCCGCTGGCGTGCCGCGGCCGAGACAGGCTGGCAGGCCATCCCCGATCTGCCGCTTCATATCTTTCGCCTCGCTGGGATCTACGGCCCCGGACGCGGCCCCTTTGCCAAGCTGATGGCCGGAAAGGCGCGCCGTATCGTGAAACCCGGTCAGGTGTTCTCGCGCATCCATGTGGACGATATCGCACAGGTTATCGCCGCTTCCATCGCACAGCCTGATCCCGGTGCGATCTACAACCTCTGTGATGATGATCCAGCCCCGCCACAGGATGTGCTGGGCTTTGCCGCCGAGCTGCTGGGCCTGCCGATCCCTGCCGAAGTCCCCTTCGATGAGGCCGGTATGACCCCGATGGCGCGCAGTTTCTACGGCGAGAACAAGCGCGTTAGAAACCAGCGTATCAAGGATGATCTGGGGGTAGAGCTGCTTTACCCCACCTATCGAGAGGGCCTGCGCGCGGTCCGCGCCGCCGAGGACCTCGAGACCTTCGTCCCGCCGCAGGAAACGACGGGGGTTTAGGCCCGCTTCTCTCCAATCGTCGCCACGCCCAACACGTCCAGAACCTTGGCTTCGATCTGTGGCGCGTTCATGGCGGCGACATTGTACATATCCGCCGGGCTGGCCTGGTCGATGAAGGTGTCGGGCAACACCATGGAGCGGAATTTCAGCCCGCTGTCAAAGACGCCTTCCTCCGCCAGAAGCTGCGCCACATGGGAGCCGAAACCGCCCACTGCGCCTTCTTCGATGGTGATCAGCGCCTCGTGATCAGCGGCCAGCTGCAGGATCATGTCGCGGTCCAGCGGCTTGGCAAAACGTGCATCCGCAATTGTCGGGGTGATGCCTCTGGCGGCAAGCGCCTCGGCGGCCTTTTTCACCTCACCCAGCCGGGTGCCAAAGGACAGGATCGCCACGCGTTTGCCCGCCTGGATCATCCGGCCTTTGCCGATCTCCAGCACCTCCGGCACCTCGGGCATATCAACACCTTCGCCCTCACCCCGGGGGTAGCGGAAGGCAATCGGGCCGTCATCATAGGCGGCAGCGGTGGCTGTCATATGGGCCAGCTCGGCCTCATCAGCGGCGGCCATCACCACCATGCCCGGCAGGTTGGCCATATAGGCAATGTCGAAACTGCCCGCATGGGTCGCCCCGTCCGCACCGACCAGACCGGCGCGGTCGATGGCAAAGCGTACGGGCAGGCGCTGGATCGCCACGTCATGCACCACCTGATCATAACCGCGCTGCAAAAACGTGGAATACATCGCACAGAAGGGCTTCATCCCGCCGGCGGCCAGCGCGGCGGCAAAGGTCACGCCGTGCTGCTCGGCTATGCCGACGTCAAAGCAGCGCGAAGGGTAGCGTTCGGCCATCAGGCTCAATCCGGTGCCATCGGGCATCGCCGCCGTGACGGCGCAGATCTTGTCATCCTCAGCCGCCAGCCGCACCAGCTCCTTGCCAAAGACCGAGGTATAGGAGGGCGCGTTGGAGGGCGCTTTCTTCTGTTCGCCGGTCACCAAGTCGAATTTTGCGGTGGCGTGGCCCTTGTCGCGGGCGCGTTCCGCCGGGGCATAACCTTTGCCCTTCTTCGTCAGCACATGGATCAGGATCGGACCGGTGGCGCGCGCCTTCACGGTGCGCAGGACCGGCAACAGCTGGTCCATATCGTGACCATCAATCGGCCCAAGGTAAGAAAAGCCCAGGCTTTCAAACAAGGTGCCGCCCACCGCCATGCCTTTCAGCATATCCTTGGCGCGCTTGGCGCCCTCGCGGAACGGTTCAGGCAGCAGGGATGCGGCCCCCTTTGCCACCGCTTTCAGTTCCTGAAAGGGTTCTTCGGCATATAGGCGCGACAGATAGGACGACAGCGCGCCAACCGGCGGCGCAATCGACATTTCATTGTCGTTCAGAATGACAATCAGCCGCTTGCCCAGATGGCCTGCGTTGTTCATCGCCTCAAACGCCATGCCGGCCGACATCGACCCATCGCCGATGACGGCAATTGCATCGCCGCTGCCTTCGGGAATGACACCGCCCAGATCCCGTGCCACGGCAAAACCAAGCGCGGCGCTGATCGAGGTGGAGCTATGGGCCGCGCCAAAGGGATCAAAGGGTGATTCCGAACGTTTGGTGAAACCGCTCAGCCCGTCCTTCATCCGCAATGTGCGAATGCGGTCGCGGCGACCAGTCAGGATTTTATGCGGATAGCACTGGTGCGAGACGTCCCAGATGATCTTGTCGCGGGGCGTGTCAAACACCGCATGAAGCGCGGTAGTCAGCTCGACAACACCCAGACCTGCGCCCAGATGGCCACCGGTGACGGAAACGGCGGAAATGGTTTCCTGCCGCAGTTCCTGTGCGACCTGCGTCAGCTGTGCATCGCTCAAGGATTTCAGATCCGCCGGGCGGGTGATCTGATCCAGAAGAGGGGTCTGGGGCCGGTCTGACATGGCAGCTCCTTGAGCGTTTGGCGGGCGTTTGGCTCTGACGAGGCGCGGTCTCTTGCGGCTCAGCTATCGCGCGAGATAACGAAGCGCGCGGTTTCCTTCAAGGTTTCGGCGGCATGACCATAGGGGGTCAGCGCCTCACAGGCCTGTTCCATCAGGGTTCTGGCGCGATCCTTCGCCGCGTCCAGCCCCAGAAGAGACACAAACGTGGCCTTGCCCGCTTCCGCATCCTTGCGCACGGCCTTGCCCACCTTGGCAGCATCGCCTTCCACATCCAAAATGTCATCGGCAATCTGAAAAGCAAGGCCAAGCGCATCGGCATAGCGTCGCAGCGGGCTGTCATCCGCCCCGGCCATGACCGCGCCAGCGGTCGCGGACCAGGCAATCAGGCAGCCGGTCTTGCGGTTCTGCAACTGGGTGATCTGATCCAGATCCAGCGGCCGCGCAGCGGTTTCAGCAGCGATATCCAGCATCTGACCGGAGACCATACCATCCTTGCCGGAGGATTGCGCCAGCCCGCGGATCAGGGTCAGCGCATGGGGTCCGATCTTGGGATCGGCAAGCAGCTCAAACGCAAATGTCTGTAAACTGTCCCCGGCCAGAACCGCCATCGCCTCATCCCATTTCCTGTGAACGGTGGGCTGGCCCCGGCGCAGATCATCGTCATCCATGCAGGGCAGATCGTCATGCACCAGCGAATAGGCGTGAATACATTCGATCGCCAGCGCCGCTTCAAGCGCGGCCTGTTCGGCAACCCCATGCAGGCGCGCGCTTTCCAGAACCAGAAACCCGCGCAGCATCTTGCCGCCGGTGATGGCATAGCGCATGGCCGCATGCAGCGGATCATTGCCGCCCAGCCGGGCCTCCATATGGGCGGTGATCCGGGTCTGGGCTTCTTTCAGCGCCTGAGCAAAGGGCCGGCTCTGCGTGTCTGCGGCGGCGCTCATGACTCAGCCGGCATCCAGCGGCTGGGTCCCGGTCGGCGTGCCCGCGGCATCTAGCGTGATTGCCGCCACCTTTTCCTCGGCCCGCTTCAGCTCGTCCTCGCAGCGCTTCTTCAGCGCGGCACCGCGCTCATAAAGCGCAATGGACGCATCCAGCGCCACATCGCCGCGCTCCAGCTGATCCACCACGGTTTCAAGCGCGCGCATCGCCTGCTCAAAACTCAGCTCGTCAACGGGTGTTTCTGGACTGGTGGTGTCGGTCATCTGCCTGCCTCTATCAATTCTTCCACATGGGCTTTGGCCGCTGCGGCCAGCGCGTTCAGATCATATCCACCTTCCAAAGTCGAGACGATACGCCCCGCGCAGATCTCCGCCGCCAGCGCGCAGAGTTCGCGGCTGAGCCAGCGGAAATCCTCGGTGCTCCAATTGAGTTCGGCCAGCGGATCATCCTGATGCGCGTCAAAGCCGGCGGAGATGACGATCAGCTCCGGCTTGAAGGTCCGCAGCCGCGGAAACACCTGATCGACATAGGCCGACCTCATGTGCACGCCCCCTGATCCGGGTGGCAGCGGCAGGTTCAGGATCTGGCCGTGCGCGCCGTCTTCCTCGGGGCGACCGGATCCCGGCCAGAGCGGCATCTGCTGGCTTGAGATGAACAGCGCCCGCGGCTCGTCCCACAACAAATCCTGCGTGCCATTGCCGTGATGCACGTCGAAATCCACCACCGCCACACGCGCCAGCCCATGGTGATCCAGCGCATGTTTGGCCGCCAGTGCGGCATTGCCAAAGAAGCAGAACCCCATCGCGGTCTCTGTCTCGGCATGGTGGCCGGGCGGGCGCACCGCGGCAAAGGCGTTCTGAACCTCGCCCGTCAGGACCATATCGACCGCGCGTACAGCTGCCCCCGCCGCGCGAAAGGCGGCATCCAGCGATCCGGGCGACAGGAATGTATCGCCATCAATGCGACCAAATCCCTCCTGCGGCAGGCTGCGGCGCAGCTCCTCCAGATAGCTCTTTGGGTGAATGCGCAGGATATCGTCTTCCGCCGCCATCGGCGCGGTGACCCTGTGCAGGTCCAGCCCCGCCAGCGCATGCAGCACATGCTCCAGCCTCGCCACCCGCTCGGGATGGCCCTCGGGCGTCACATGCAGCAGGCAATCTGCGTGGGTTAACAAAGCGGTCGCCATGGCGCGTCCTTTTCTTCTGGCCGGAAATATCCCCGCCGGAGGCATGAAATCGCCGCGCAGCGGCTCCGGAACTCTGGGCCTAATCCGGTGCCAGCATATATCCTGCGCCGCGCACCGTCTGCAGATATTGCGGCTGCTTCGGGTTGGGCTCGATCTTGCGCCGCAGCCGGGTGATCTGCACATCCACGGCGCGTTCCTGCGCCTGACCACGGTCGCGGCCCAGATCCTCGACCAGTTTGGTGCGGCTCACCGGCTCGCCCGGACAGGCGGAGAAGATCTTCATCAGCTGGTTTTCGGTGCCGGTCAGTCGGATCAACTCCTCACCCTGCCACATCTCGCCGCGCTCAATATCATAGCGGATCGGTCCCAGATGCAGCACTTTGGGCGCGGCATCCTGGGCCGTGGGCTCAGGCATCCGCCGCAGGATTGCATTGATCCGCAACAACAGTTCTTTTGGCTCGAACGGTTTGGACAGATAGTCATCCGCGCCAGCTTCCAGCCCCTCGATCCGGTCATCCGTTTCGCCCTTGGCGGTCAGCAGCAGGATCGGGGTACTCAGGGTTTCGCGCAGCGACCGGGTGAGCGAGACCCCATCCTCGCCCGGCATCATCACATCAAGGACGATCAGGTCGAAATCCAGCCCCGACAATACCCGCCGCGCATGAGCGGCATCGCGGGCGGCGGTGACCAGAAACCCGGCGCGCATCAGGAACTTCTTCAGCAGGCCGCGAATGCGCTCATCATCATCGACAATCAGCAAATGGGAATCGAACCGGGTCATGTGCCACTCTCCCGCAGCTTGGCATAGGCGCGCCGCATGTCGGCGTCCATCATCGCTTCCAGCACGCGCTTGAAGCCCTGCACCGCTTCCGGGCCGGCATCCTTGTAGGCGGTGCGCATCCGGGCGCGCTGCGCATCCGAAAGCTTGGCCTCCAGCGCACGCCCCTTGTCGGTCAGAAACAGATGCCGCTCGCGCTTGTCGGTGACCCCGACCCGGCTTTCCACCAGACCATCACCGATCAGGGCCCGCAGCACCCGGTTCAGCGACTGTTTGGTCACCCCCAGAATGCTCAGCAGATTATTGACCGTCGTGCCCGGTGCTCGATTGATAAAATGGATCGCCCGGTGATGTGCCCGACCATAGGCCATCTCAGCCAGAATACGATCCGGGTCTGCGGTAAATCCGCGATAGGCAAAGAACATCGCCTCAATGCCTTGCCGCAACTGCTCATCCGTCAGAAACAGCAGGCTTTCGCCGCCAAATCCCTGCCCCGGTCGCCCTTCTGCCATGGGTCTCTCCCCTGTTGTGTTGAGGCCATTTTAAGTCAGCGTTGTTGACATTCCAAGTCTGAAGATGTATCGAATCGCAGGTTTAGCGCAACATTATGTCCGAACCGGTCATATAATGCGCAACTTCTGGAAATTGGGCGAGGCATTAGGAGGTGCGCCATGGCGGGTTATGATGATCGGGACGGTTTGATCTGGATGGACGGGGAAATGGTCGACTGGCGCGATGCCAAGGTCCATATCCTCAGCCACGCGATGCATTATGCCTCCTCCGTCTTCGAGGGTGAGCGCGCCTACAATGGCAAGATCTTCAAGAGCCGCGAGCATTCGGAGCGTCTGGTCGCCAGCGCAGAAGCGCTGGATATGCCGATGCCCTATACCGTGGATCAGATCGAAGCCGCGAAGCAGGAAACCCTGAAAGCCAGCGGATTGCAGGATGCCTATGTGCGGGCCGTTGTCTGGCGCGGCTCGGGCGAAGACATGGGTGTCGCTTCGGCAAAGAACCCGGTGCGCATGGCCATCGCGGTTTGGGGCTGGGGCGCCTATTATGGCGATGCCAAGATGCAGGGCGCCAAACTGGATATCGCGGAATGGAAACGACCAAGCCCGGAAACCATCCCGGTCCACGCCAAGGCGGCAGGTCTCTACATGATCTGCACCATCTCCAAGCACAAGGCCGAGGCCAAGGGCTGCTCGGATGCGTTGTTCATGGATTACCGTGGCTATGTGGCGGAGGCGACCGGCGCCAATATCTTCTTCGTGAAGGATGGCGAAGTGCATACGCCGAAACCTGACTGTTTCCTGAACGGCATCACCCGACAGACCGTAATCGGTATGCTGAAGGATCGCGGTATCACCGTGCATGAGCGCCACATCATGCCGGAGGAACTGGACGGGTTCGAACAGTGCTGGCTGACCGGCACCGCCGCCGAAGTCACCCCGGTTGGCCAGATCGGTCCGCACAGCTTCGAGGTGGGCGAGATGACACGTGAGATCGCCAAAGCCTATGAGGAGCTGGTGCGCAGCTGACCCTGCGCCCGGAACGCCAGATCGCTGTTACAATGCAAAAGCGCGGGGAAAACCCCGCGCTTTTTCCGTATCAGCCCCCTTTGGGGGCCGTGGGCATGGTGCCGGGATCAGACCAGCTCGGTGGTGACGGTCACATTGCCGCGCACCGCGTTGGAGTAGGGGCAGATCTTGTGGCCTGCCTCGGTCACCGCCTTTGCCTCCTCGGGGGAGAGGCCGGGCAGGGCCACCTTCAGTGCAACGGTGAGACCAAAGCCGCCTTCGTCGCGCGGGCCAATGCCGACCTCGGCGTGGACCGACACGTCATTCGGTACCTTGGCGAGGCTGTCGTCCTGAGTGGTCGCGAATTTCATCGCGCCGATGTAGCAGGCCGCATAGCCGGCAGCGAACAGCTGCTCGGGGTTGCTGCCCTTGCCGCCGCCACCCATTTCCTTGGGCGGATCCAGTTCAAAGCTGAGGTCGCTGTCGTGGATGCTGGCTTTGCCATCGCGGCCACCGGTTGCGGTTGCTGCGGCTGTGTAGACGGGAGAAACACTCATGATGGGATCCTTTCCTGTGTCACTGTCGAAGTAAATTACATCGTGTGCGATATAAATGGATCCTCCGGCGCAAAGGTCAAGTCCTTGAAGAAGGATCGTGCACGATTTAAATTGCACCCATGACCAATACGCCAACATCCCCCATACCAGATACGCCGGATCTCCTGTGCTTTGCGATTTATTCGGCAAACCACGCGCTGACTCGGCTCTATCGCCCGTTGCTGGCGCCGCTGGGGCTGACCTATCCTCAGTATCTGGTGTTGATCTCGCTTTATCACACCGATGGACAGACCGTCGGCGCGTTGGGCCAGCAGCTGGACCTGGAAACCAATACGCTGACACCACTGTTGAAGCGGATGGAGGCTGCGGGGCTGCTGGCACGTGTGGCCAACCCCGAGGATGATCGCAGCCGTCTGGTGCAGCTTACAGCGCGGGGGCGGGATCTGGCGGATAACGCAGGCGAGATCACCTCCTGTATCCTGAAGGAACTGGGGGGCGACCTGCAGGATCTGCTGGACCTGCGGGACCGCATCAACGGGTTGCGCGCCCGTCTGGAGGCGGACTAGCCGCCAGCCTCAACCCTTGGGATCGGTAACCGACCGCGCCTTGCCGCGTTCCAAGCCCAGACGGCTCTCGCGCCAAATCACCAGCACATTGCCCGCGATCACCAGCCCGGCACCGATCAGCATCACCAGCGTCGGCAGCTCATTGAACCAGATATAGCCCAGCAGAATGGCAAACAGCATGGAGGAATAATCGTAGGGCGCCAGCATAGACGCCGGGGCAAACCGATACGAGGAGGTGACCAGAATCTGCGCCACCCCGCCAACCAGCCCGGCGCCGATCAGCAGCGCCAGCGTAACGGGGTCAGGCCAGACCCAGCCAAAGGGCAGCGTGCATAGCGACAGGATCGAGGCGGTCAGCGAGAAGTAGAACACGATGGCGGCCGTGTGTTCCGTCATCACCATACGGCGGATATGGATCTGTACCAGCCCGCGCGCCACCGTCGCGATCAGGATCAGGATGGCCCCCAGGGTCGCGGTATCGCCCAGATCTCCGCCCCCCAGTCGCGGCCAGAGCATCACCAGAACACCGATCAGACCGATGATCACCGCGCTGATCCGGATCAGCCGGATCCGCTCCCCAAGCAGAAGTGCGGCCAGAATCAGCGTGAAGATCGGCGTTGCATAACCAATCGCGGTGACTTCGGGCAGTGGCAGCATCCCCAGCCCCATGAAGGTCATCCCCATCGCCGTCGTTCCCAGGATGCCACGCAGGAAATGCCCTCCGGGCCGCGATGTTTTCAAACCACGCGGCAGCTGGCCGCGCAGGGTCAGCCAGATCAAGATCACCGGAATGGCAAAAAACGATCGGAAGAACACCGCCTCACCAGCGGGCACCACATCGGATGTTGCCTTGATGATCGCCGACAGCCCGGTGAACAGGGCAATGGCCGCCAGTTTCAGCGCAATGGCACGGCCCGGTTGATGCGATGTTAAGGATGTCACCATGCGCAGACCCTGCGCCTGCGGATCAAAAAGTGCAACGGGTTGATTTTACCACCCGGCTTTGTCCAAGGTCGCGCAGGGTCATGAAACCCAACCGCACCGCCGCAAGGAGCCCCTGAATGTATGACGCAAATCCCCTGATCCACCGTCTGCGCGCCGCCTCTCTTGGTCGCGAGGATGCCGTATTCGCCACCCGTCCCGGTGCCGATCCGCTGCGCTATGGGGATCTCTTCGCCGGGGCTGAGCGTATGGCGGCGGCGCTTGTTTCACGTGGAGTCCAGCCGGGGGATCGTGTCGCGGCGCAGGTGGAGAAATCCCTTGCCGCGATTGAGCTGTATCTGGGCACGGTGATGGCCGGGGCGGTGTTTCTGCCGCTTAACCCTGCCTATACCGATGCGGAGGTGACCTATTTCATCGGTGATGCAACGCCGCGCGTCTTTGTCTGCGATCCGGCGCGGCGTGAGAGTTTGCGCGCGGTCGCGGGCGAGGCAGCCGTGCTGACGCTGGATGGCGATGGGCAGGGCAGCCTTATGGAGCTGGCAGCGGGGCAGGCCGGGTTCGATCCGGTGGCGCGGATCCCATCGGATCTGGCGGCGATCCTCTACACGTCCGGCACCACGGGCCGGTCAAAGGGGGCGATGCTTAGCCATGAAAACCTGTATTCCAATTCACTGACCCTGCGGGATCACTGGCGCTTCACCGCTGAGGATGTGCTGATTCATGCGCTGCCGATATTCCACACGCACGGGCTGTTCGTGGCGACCAATGTGGCGCTTCTGGCGGGGGCCCAGGTGGTGTTTCTGCCCCGGTTCGATGCCGAGGCCATTCTTGCAGCTCTGCCGACATCGACCGCGCTGATGGGGGTGCCGACCTTCTACACGCGGCTGTTGGCGCAGGCGCAGCTGACCCCAGATCTGGCGGCCAATATGCGCCTGTTCATTTCCGGCTCGGCGCCGCTCCTGGTGGAGACCCACGAACAGTGGGAGGCGCGCACAGGTCATCGCATTCTGGAACGCTATGGGATGACGGAAACCAATATGAGCACCTCAAACCCCTATGATGGCGCACGCATCGCAGGCACCGTCGGCCAACCGCTGCCGGGGGTGGAGGCGCGGGTGATGCTGGAGGGACAAGAGCTGCCGCAGGGCGAAATCGGCGTGCTGGAAGTGCGCGGTCCGAATGTGTTCCAGGGTTACTGGCAGATGCCGGAGAAAACTGCCGAGGAACTGCGCCCGGATGGCTGGTTCATCACCGGAGATCTCGCGAAGATTGACGACAGCGGCTATGTCACCATCGTCGGCCGGGAAAAGGATCTGGTGATCTCCGGTGGCTTCAACGTCTACCCAAAGGAGGTTGAGACCCTGATCGACGATCTGCCGGGGGTGTTGGAAAGTGCGGTGATCGGCGTGCCGCATCCCGATTTCGGCGAGGCCGTGGTGGCGGTGGTGGTCCCGACAGAGGAAGGCACCGATGCTGCGGCCATTCAGGCGGCTTTGTCCGGGCAGCTGGCAAAGTTCAAACAGCCCAAACATGTCGCGCTGATGCAGGAGCTGCCGCGCAACACGATGGGCAAGGTACAGAAGAAAGCGCTGCGCGAGCGCTTTGCCGGGCTTTTCACCTGATTTGGCCGTCACCCCCGTCTCGCGTCTGATCTTGGCGGCGAGACGGAAACAGGATCAGCCACCGATGCGGCCCTGGTTTTCCCCCACCTGACCGCGATGCAGCAGCAGGTGATCGAGGATCACACAGGCCATCATCGCCTCCGCCACCGGCACCGCACGGATGCCGACGCAGGGATCGTGACGGCCCTTGGTGATGACTTCGGCGGCGCTGCCATCCTTGCGGATCGACTGGCGCGGCGTAAGGATTGATGACGTGGGTTTCACCGCAAACCGGACGACAACATCCTGCCCGGTGGAAATCCCGCCCAGAATGCCGCCGGAATGGTTCGACGAATAGATCGGCTGACCATCATTGCCGAGGAAGATCTCATCGGCGTTTTCCGAGCCTTTCAGACGCGCGGCGTTCATGCCTTCGCCGATCTCGACGGCTTTGACAGCGTTGATCGACATCATTGCGGCGGCCAGATCGGTGTCCAGCTTGCCATAGATCGGCGCGCCAATGCCTGCGGGTACGCCACGGGCGACAACCTCAATCACCGCGCCAACTGAATCGTGTTCCTTGCGCAGCCCCTGAAGGTAGTCTTCCCAGTCCTGCACTGCGCCCGCATCTGGGATCCAGAAGTCATTCTGGTCGATGGCGTCCCAGTCGAACCGGCTGCGGTCGATCTCCATCTCGCCCATGCGGGTCATGTAGCCTTTGATCTCCAGCCCTGGCACCAGCGATTTGATCGCCTCCCGAGCAACACCGCCAGCGGCCACGCGGGCCGCCGTTTCGCGGGCTGAAGACCGGCCACCGCCGCGATAGTCGCGGTTGCCGTATTTCTGAAAATAGGTGATGTCGGCATGGCCCGGGCGGAAGGTCTGGGCGATATCGCCATAGTCCTTGGAGCGCTGATCGGTGTTTTCGATCATCAGCTGGATCGGTGTGCCTGTCGATTTGCCCTCGAACACACCGGAGAGGATTTTCACCGCATCGGGTTCGTTGCGCTGGGTCATGTTCTTGTTCTGACCGGGGCGGCGTTTGTCGAGCCACTGCTGCAGCATCCCGGCGTCAACCGGGACATTGGGGGGGCAGCCGTCAACCGTCGCACCCAGAGCGGGTCCGTGGCTTTCGCCCCAGGTGGTGACGCGGAACAGATGGCCAAAGCTGTTGATCGACATGGGCGCGGTCTCCTTTGCGAAAGTGCTTAGCGGGGGTGGGCGGCACCCTCAAGGGGTTTCCTGTTTCGCAGCGCAGGGCGGGGGCGCTGCCCCCGCCGCCCATAGGGCGGCTCCCCCGGGATATTTCCAGCCAGAAGATGGGGTGGGTTAACCTTGCAGAAAGGACAGCCAGACTCCCCCAATGTTTCGCGTGCGAAACAATTGGTCAGCCTTGCTGTCATTCTAGTGAGGGGTGTGGGCCCGCTATCGCTTGTCTTTCAGCTGTCCGGCCCCTAGGGTGCGCGCCACCTCGGGGTGCGTCATCGACGCTGAGATCACACCCGTAGAACCTGAACCGGCTAGAACCGGCGGAGGGAAGGTATGGAATGGCTCCACCCTTGCCCCACGTCGCATTGGAGGCCGCATTGGAGGATGCCATGAAACATCTTGTACTTGCAGCGGGACTGCTGGGCGCAACGGCAGCCTATGCCGAAACGCCTGAACTTATTGTCTACACCTACGACAGCTTTGTCTCTGACTGGGGGCCCGGGCCGGCGGTGGAGAAAGCCTTTGAGGCGACCTGCGGCTGTGACCTGAAACTGGTCGGCGCAGGTGACGGCGCGGCGCTGCTCGCACGGGTGAAGCTGGAAGGGGCGCGGTCCGATGCGGATGTGGTGCTGGGGCTCGACACCAATCTGACCGCAGCGGCGAAGGCGACCGGTCTTTTTGCCGAGCACAGCATCAGCGCCGATTATGCACTGCCGTTCGAGTGGGAAGACACAACCTTTGCGCCCTATGACTGGGGGTATTTTGCCTTTGTGCATAATGCGGATGCCACGGCACCGAAGAGTTTTACCGAGCTGGCTGAGAGCGATCTGAAGATCGTGATTCAGGATCCGCGTTCCTCCACCCCCGGCCTTGGCCTCTTGATGTGGGTGAAGGCTGCCTATGGCGACAAGGCCCCCGAGGTCTGGGAGGGGCTGGCCGACAATGTGCTGACCGTGACCAAGGGCTGGTCGGAGGCCTATGGGCTGTTCCTGGAGGGCGAGGCGGATATGGTGCTCTCCTATACCACCTCGCCGGCCTATCACCTGATCGCCGAGGATGACGCCAGCAAGGCGGCGGCGGTCTTCGATGAAGGTCACTACATGCAGGTTGAGGTTGCCGGCAAGCTGGCGGCCAGCGACCAGCCGGAACTGGCGGATCAGTTCCTGGCCTTCATGGTCAGCGATGCGTTCCAGTCAATCATTCCGACCACCAACTGGATGTATCCGGCGGTGACGCCGACAGCTGGCCTGCCGCAAGGGTTTGAGACCCTCGTTGCGCCGGAGAAATCGCTGTTGCTGGGTGCAGAGGAAGCGGCGGCGCTGCGTGATGCGGCGCTGGAAGAATGGCTGACCGCGCTCAGCCGCTGAGATCCCGCTGGGGTCTGGGCGTCGCGGCCCTGGTCGCGACGTTCATCCTTGGGGCCTTGGCCGCTGTTATCCTGCGGGCCGAGGTCGGGCGCGGTCTTGGGGTCGCCGATTGGGCCGCGATCCGCTTTACCATCTGGCAGGCGGTTCTGTCGGCGGTTGTGAGCGTGACGCTGGCGGTGCCGGTGGCGCGCGCGCTGGCGCGGCGACGGTTTCGCGGGCGGCGGCTGCTGATCGCCCTGATGGGGGCGCCGTTCATCCTGCCGGTGATTGTTGCTATCCTTGGCATTCTGGCGGTGTTTGGCCGGTCGGGCTGGTTGAGCGATCTGCTGGGGGTTTTCGGGCTTGGACCGCTGCAGATCTATGGTTTGCACGGCGTTGTGCTGGCTCATGTGTTTTTCAATCTGCCGCTGGCGACACGGCTGATCCTGCAAGGCTGGCAGGAAATCCCGGCGGAGCGCTTTCGCCTTGCGGCGCAGCTCAATGCCGGACCATTGGCAATGTGGCGGCTGCTGGAGGCACCGATGCTGCGGCAGGTGGTGCCCGGTGCGCTGGCGGTGGTCTTTGCGATCTGCCTTTCCAGCTTTGCGGTGGCGCTGACGCTGGGGGGCGGACCACGTGCCACCACCATCGAACTGGCGATTTATCAGGCGTTCCGCTTCGATTTCGATCTGGGGCGGGCGGCGATGCTGTCGGGTGTTCAGCTGCTGCTGACCGGGGCGGCGGCGCTGGTGGCGCTGCGCGTTGCCAGCGGCGAAGGATTCGGAGCCGGGCTGGACCGGCCCGTGCGGCGCTGGGATGGCGAGGGGCGCTGGGCGCGGGGGCTGGATGCGATCTATCTGTCGGGGGCGGCGCTGTTCCTGGTGTTGCCGCTGAGCGCCATCGTCATCGCGGGGCTGCCGGGGCTTCTGTCGATGGGGGCGTCGGTCTGGATGGCGGCGGCGACGTCGGCGTTGATTGCCGGGCTGAGTACGCTGGTTCTGCTGCTGATCGCCCTGCCGATGGCAATTGCCGTGGCGCTGGGCCGGGGGGCGGCGGTGGAGGTTGCCGGGCTGCTTGGTCTGGCGGTGTCACCGCTGGTGATCGGCACCGGGCTGTTTATTCTGATCTACCCGGTTGCCGATCCCTTTGCGCTGGCGCTGCCGGTCACGGCATTGGTCAATGCGCTGATGGCGCTGCCGTTTGCGCTGCGCATTCTGATCCCCAGAGTGCGCGAGATCCTGGCGCGCTATGGCCGTTTGTCGCTCTCTTTGGACATGCGCGGCGGGGTGTTCCTGCGCCGGGTGCTGTTGCCACGGCTGCGTCCTCAGCTTGGCTTTGCCGCGGGACTGGCGGCCGCGCTGTCGATGGGCGATCTCGGAGTCATTGCGCTGTTTGCCGATTCTGAAACCGCAACGCTGCCCTTGCAGGTCTATCGCCTGATGGGAGCTTACCGGATGGAGGCAGCCTCGGGCGGGGCGCTGTTACTGCTGTGCCTGTCGATGGGGGCGTTTTACATATGCGACCGGGGAGGTCGGCGTCATGCTGAAACTTGATCACTGCAAAATGGATAACGGCGGCTTTATCGTGCGTGCGGATCTGTCGGTTGCGGCGGGTGAGCGGGTGGCGGTGATCGGTCCCTCCGGCGCGGGCAAGACAACGCTGATCGAGGCGATTGCCGGTTTTGTGCCGATCATCTCAGGGGGGCTGTCGTGGCAGGGGCGCGCTTTGACGGATGTGAGACCGGGTGCACGGCCGATTGCGATGTTGTTTCAGGACGGCAATCTGTTTCCGCATCTGAGCGTGGCGCAGAATGTCGCGCTGGGCATTCGCCCGAACCTGCGGCTGAGCCGCGAAGAGCAGGACAGGGTGCGCGCAGCGATTGCCCGGGTCGGACTGGCCGGAATGGAAGAGCGCAAGCCCGCCGCCCTGTCCGGTGGTCAGCAAAGCCGGGTGGCGCTGGGACGGGTGCTGGTGCAGGGCCGCGATCTGCTGCTGCTGGACGAGCCGTTTGCGGCGCTGGGGCCCGCGCTGAAGGCCGAGATGCTGGATCTGGTGGCGGAGCTGGCTCAGGAGACCGGGGCAACGGTTCTGATGGTCAGCCATGACCCGGCGGATGCGCGGCGGATTGCGGATCAGGTGATACTGGTGGCGGATGGCGTGGCGCATCCGCCGATGGCGACGGCGGAGCTACTGGACAATCCGCCGCCGGCGCTGAAGGCCTATCTGGGGTGATCGCTTGGCCGGGCCTGTAGCGGCCCGACCCGCGCTGCGTCGTGCCCCGTTTAGGCGCCAAGCGCCTCCTGCCGGGTTCTGACGATCATCAGCGCAGCATTGGCGGCCTCGCGTCCCTTGTCGACAAAATGGGCGCGGTAGATGGCGTTGTGGTGATCGGTTTCCTGATAGTGGTGCGGCGTCAGCGAGACGGACAGGACGGGCACGCCAGTCTCCATGCCTGCCTGCATCAGGCCATCCACCACAGCCTGTGCCACGAAGTCATGGCGGTAGATGCCGCCATCCACCACAAAGGCGGCGCAGGCGATGGCGTCGTATTTTCCGGTCTTGGCGAGATCCTTGGCCAGCAGCGGCATTTCAAAGGCGCCGGGCACATCAAACACGTCGATCTGCTCCGCCGGGATCAGCTGCTGAAAGCCCTCCAATGCGCGATCAACGATATCGGAATGCCAATGTGCCTTGATGAAGGCAAAGCGGGTGTGTGTCATTGTGGTATCTCCTATAGGTTTGACACGTCACCCAAGGCGATCACGAGTGATGAGGGCACACGTCCCCCGTGGCCCTGTCACACGTTCTCTTTCATCCGGACTATGACCGTCGGCTCTGGAGTTACACCAGATCTGCTGGACATCATTTCCAGCGCGTTCACAGCCCGAAAAGTGGGAACCGGTTGTCGGTTCAAGCTGTGACGGCACTCAAAATGACCGCTCGCGGGCTTACGGGGACATGCCCGCTTACCGCCGGTGGGGAATTTCGCCCCGCCCTGAGAACAGCGCGAACATGGCCGCTCGATATGGCAAAGGCAAGAGGAAGCGTGACCGAAGATGCCGAAGGGGGTGGTCCTGCCGTGAGGCCAGGCTAGAGTGTGCGCAGCCGCGCCCCATGTAAGACATGGTATCATCGTCGTGGATCTGTCTCCAAACCCCGTTCAGAAGGATTTCCGCAATGAAACTCTATCACGCGCCCACCTCCCCCTATGTGCGTAAGGTCATGGTGGTGCTGCATGAAACGGATCAGCTGGCGGATGTCGAGCTGATCCCGGTGGCCACCACGCCGATTGCCCCGGCGAGCGACCTGAAGGCCGCCAACCCGCTGGCCAAGATCCCGGCGCTGGAACGCGCGGAGGGCGCGACGCTGTATGACAGCCGGGTGATCTGCGCCTATCTGGCAGAGCGTGCGGGTGGGGCGCTTTATGAGGGCGGCTGGGACACGCGGGTGCTGGAGGCCACGGCGGATGGCATCATGGAGGCGGCAGTGCTGCTGTCGTATGAAAAGCGCCTGCGCCCCGCAGACAAGCAATGGCCAGAGTGGATCGAAGGGCAGAGCGGCAAGGTGCTGGGCGGCTGCGCGGCGCTGAACGCGCGCTGGATGGCGCATCTGAAAGGATCGCTGCGGATCGGGCAGATCGCTGTGGCCTGTGCATTGTCCTATGTGGATTTCCGGCACCCGGACATGGGCTGGCGCAAGGGGAACGAGGCGCTGGCGGATTGGTTCGCCGAATTCGATTCGCGTCCGTCGATGCAGGCGACGCGACCACCGGAAAGCTGAGATCTGGCGCGGGCGCTCCCCTTGAAATACGGCGTGCCCGCGCAAATATGTGAGGCTGTTTGCAACAGTTGCGCATAATTACTTGCGTGTGCGTCCATCTGCGCGCCTATGACCGCTGGACGAAAGCCCTTCTCCCCGCTAGATACCCGCGATGAGTCACTGCGTTCATTGCGCGGTGTATGCGCATGTTTGCCCTAAACGGGCGCTGGAATTGGAGAAAACCTCGTGTCCCACGCAGAAGACAACGAAGGAACCCGGAGAGATTTCCTCTACTACGCCACTGCCGGCGCCGGGGCAGTGACTGCGGGCGCCGCTATTTGGCCCCTGGTCAACCAGATGAACCCCTCGGCTGACGTTCAGGCTCTGTCCTCGATTATCGTTGACGTGGCAGGTGTGGAAGTCGGGACCCAGATCTCGGTTATGTTCCTTGGCAAGCCGGTGTTCATCCGCCGCCGCACCCAGGAAGAGATCGAAGCGGCACGTGCTGTTGATCTGGCCGACCTGCCCGATCCGGTTGCCCGGAACGTCAACGCAGGCGATGTGCCGGCCACCGACGAAAACCGCACCATGGACGAAGCTGGCGAATGGCTGGTCATGATGGGTGTCTGTACCCACCTCGGCTGTGTGCCGCTGGGTGATGGCGCTGGCGAGTTCAATGGCTGGTTCTGCCCCTGCCACGGGTCGCACTACGACACTGCCGGTCGTATCCGCAAAGGTCCCGCGCCCGAGAACCTGCCGGTTCCGACGGCCGTGTTCCTTGATGAAACTACGATCCAACTGGGATAAGGGAGACATTCATGTCCGGCATTCCGCACGATCATTATGAGCCGAAAACCGGTGGCGAGAAGTGGCTGCACAGCCGCCTGCCCATCGTTGGCCTGATCTATGACACCATTATGATCCCCACGCCCAAGAACCTGAACTGGTTGTGGATCTGGGGTATCGTCCTGGCATTCTGCCTGGTCCTGCAAATCGTCACCGGTATCATCCTGGTGATGCATTACACACCACATGTCGATCTGGCGTTTGCCTCCGTTGAGCACATCATGCGCAACGTGAACGGCGGCCATATGATCCGCTATCTGCATATGAACGGTGCATCGCTGTTCTTTGTCGCGGTCTACATCCACATTTTCCGGGGGCTCTACTACGGGTCCTACAAGGCACCGCGCGAGATCACATGGATCATCGGCATGCTGATCTACCTGATGATGATGGGCACCGCCTTCATGGGCTATGTACTGCCCTGGGGTCAGATGTCCTTCTGGGGAGCGACCGTGATCACCGGCCTGTTCGGCGCCATTCCCTTTGTTGGTGAAGCGCTGCAGACATGGCTGCTGGGCGGGCCTGCCGTGGACAACGCCACGCTGAACCGCTTCTTCTCGCTGCACTATCTGCTGCCTTTCGTGATCGCGGCGCTGGTCATCGTGCACATCTGGGCCTTCCACACCACCGGCAACAACAACCCGACCGGTGTTGAAGTGCGTCGTGGCTCCAAGGAAGAAGCCAAGAAAGACACGCTGCCGTTCTGGCCCTATTTCGTGATCAAGGATTTCGTAGGTCTGGCGGTTGTGCTGGTTGTGTTCTGGGCGATCGTCGGCTTCATGCCGAACTACCTGGGCCACCCCGATAACTACATCGAAGCCAACCCGCTGGTGACCCCTGCACACATCGTTCCCGAATGGTACTTCCTGCCGTTCTACGCGATCCTGCGGGCCTTCACCTCGGAAGTCTGGGTTGTGCAGATTGCCTCCTTTGTGACCGGTGGCATCATCGACGCCAAGTTCTTTGGCGTGCTGGCGATGTTTGGTGCGATTGCCGTCATGGCGCTGGCGCCCTGGCTGGACACCAGCCGCGTGCGCTCGGGCCGGTACCGCCCGCAGTTCAAGTGGTGGTTCCTGCTGCTGGTCATCGACTTCTTTGCCCTGATGTGGCTGGGTGCGATGCCTGCGGAAGAACCCTATGCGTCGTTCTCCCTGATCGCTTCGGCCTATTGGTTCGCCTACTTCCTGGTGATCCTGCCGCTGCTGGGCGTCATCGAGAAGCCGCTGGCGATTCCCGAGACCATCGAAGCGGATTTTGATGCCCATTACGGCAACAAGTCTGGCGCTGACGCCACGCCGGCCGAGTAATTGAGAAGGACAGCAACCATGTTGAAAAAACTAGCCATTGGTGCCGCCTTCGCACTGTCCCTGGCGCCTGCCGCATCCTTTGCGGCGGGAGGCTCGGGCCATGTCGAGGACTATGACTTCTCGTTCGAAGGCCCGTTTGGCACCTACGACACCAACCAGCTGCAGCGCGGTCTGCAGATCTACACCGAAGTCTGCGCAGCCTGTCACGGGCTGAAGCTGGTGCCGTTGCGCACCCTGGCCGATGAAGGTGGCCCGAACCTGCCAGAAGAGCAGGTCCGCGCCTATGCGGCCGAGAACTTCTCGGTTTACGATCCGGTGGAGGATGAAGATCGTCCGGCCAAGCCGACCGATAACTTCCCGGAAAACAACAACGCAGGCGCGCCTGACCTCAGCATGATGGCCAAGGCACGTGCGGGTTTCCACGGCCCCTACGGTCTGGGTCTGAACCAGCTGTTCAAAGGCATGGGCGGTGCGGAATATATCGCCTCGCTGCTGGCGGGTTACACCGGTGAGACCAAGGAAGAAGCAGGCACCACCTTCTATGGCAACACTGCCTTCCCTGGTGGCTGGATCTCCATGGCGCCGCCGCTGTCGGATGAGCAGGTTGAGTTCGTCGATGGCCACGCCAACGATGTGGAAGCCATGTCGCAGGACGTCGCGGCCTTCCTGATGTGGACGGCGGAGCCGAAAATGATGGCGCGCAAGCAGGCCGGTTTTGTCGGCGTGCTGTTCCTGACGCTGCTGTCGGTGTTGCTGTATCTCACCAACAAGCGTCTGTGGGCGCCGCACAAAGGCAAGAAAACCAGCTAAGCCGGTTTTCCTGAGCAATTACGAACCCCCGCATGGTGTGACCCTGCGGGGGTTTTTCGTATTGGGGGCGCTGCCCCTCTGCCCTGCGGGCATTCACCCCGGAGTATTTCGGGAAAGATGATAGCGGGCGGTGCGTCCTGATGTGCGGCTAGCGGAAAAATCCGGAGGCGGGCAGCGGCTGGTTGATGCGAGTGAGGATGTCGCGCGCAAGCTGTTCGGTGTCGCGGGTGCCGTCGCACTCCAGATCATACCGCATCCCGGCATGGACACGAGCGGCATCCGCCGCGGCGCTGCCCGGCGGCCTGTCACCCCGGCGCTGCTCGCGCTGGTGCAGCGCGGCGAGAGAGGGGCGCAATCCGACGAACAGCATTTGGTGGCCCGCCAGCAGGTCCTGCAACTGGCTGTGCCAGCCGGGTGTGTCGAGGATATGTTCGATGATCAGATCATTACCGGCGTCGGCAAAGCCTGTAACTGCGCGATGGAACCCGTCAAAGAAGGCGGGGCGGGCCGTTTGCCAGTCGGGATAATCGACCTGGCGCCATGCGCCGCTGCTGCGCAGGTGATCAATGGAGAGGTGCAGGAAGGGCCGGGGTGACTGGCGGCGCAGTTCTGCTGCCAGCGTGGATTTGCCGCTGCTGGAGGGGCCGTGAAGGAAGAGGATGAGGCTCATGATCCGCCATCCTCCGGCATCGATGCGGGAGGGGCAAGACTGTCTTCGCAGTAGGAGTGGCACCCGGAGTGCTGCCTGTGTGCGGCTCCAATGCGTCGACGCGCGGCCTCAGGCAGTGAGCTGGGTTCCCCTGATGCCGGTGGTGGTGGTGGTGACGATCTCGCCCTCCACCTGCGGGGTTGCAAAGCTGACCTCGGTGAATTGCTCGGTGCGGCCCATGTGCGGGTTTTCCATCAGGATGCGATGCCTGCGGCCGATCTGCGCGGTGAGATGGGCCTGTACCTGCATGTCACCGGCGACGCGCAGACGGGCAGCTCGCTCCTTGATCACCGTGCCATTCACCTGATTGGGGATCTTGGCGGCCGGGGTGCCCTCGCGCTTGGAATAGGGGAAGACGTGCAGCCAGGTGAGATCGCAGTCGGTAACCAGTTTCAGCGAGTTCTCGAAATGGGCGTCCGACTCGGTCGGAAAGCCTGCAATGATATCGGCACCAAAGGTCATCTCCGGGCGCAGGCGGCGGGCGTCTTCGCAGAATTTGATCGCGTCATCGCGCAGGTGCCGGCGGGCCATCCGTTTCAGGATCAGATCATCGCCGTGTTGCAGCGACAGGTGCAGGTGCGGCATCAGCCGCGGCTCTGTGGCGATGGCCTGCATCAGGTTCTCGTCCACCTCGATCGAATCGATGGAGGAAATGCGCAGGCGCGGCAGGTCCGGCACCAGTTTCAGGATCCGCATCACCAGATCGCCCAGACGGGGCGTGGCGGGCAGGTCGGCGCCCCAGGAGGTGAGATCGACGCCGGTCAGGACAACCTCATTATAGCCTCTGTCCACCAGCCGCTTGATCTGATCGACCACCACACCGGCAGGGACGGAGCGGGAATTGCCGCGACCATAGGGGATGATGCAGAAAGTGCAGCGGTGGTCACAGCCGTTCTGGACCTGCACATAGGCGCGGCTGCGGGTGCCGAAACCGTCAATGAGATGGCCTGCGGTCTCGGTCACCGACATGATATCGTCGACCTGCACCTTTTCCGTGGTGCCGATGAAGTCCGGTCCCTTGGCGATCTGCTGCCAGGTTTTGGCCTGCATCTTTTCGGTGTTGCCGATGACGCGGGTGACCTCTTCCATTGCGGCAAAGGTCTCCGGTTCGGTCTGGGCGGCGCAACCGGTGACGATGATCGGCGCCTCCGGGTTTTCACGGCGCAGGCGGCGGATCTCCTGCCGTGCCTTGCGCACGGCCTCGGCGGTGACGGCACAGGTGTTGACCACCACGGCGTTGCTGAGCCCTGCCTGCTGGCTGAGCTCTTTCATCGCTTCGGTTTCATAGGCGTTTAGGCGGCAGCCGAGCGTGGTGAATTTGGGCGCGCTCATGTTGAGAGGCTTTCCAGAAAGTCGCGGGTGAAGCTGCCGTCGAACACGTGGCAGGTCGGGCCGGTCATCCAGACGCCATCGTCGCGCCAGTCAATCCAGAGCGTGCCGCCATCCAGATCTATCTGCACATGGCGACCGGTCAGCCCGCGTCGCGCTGCGGCCACTGCGGTGGCGCAGGACGAGGAGCCCGAGGCCAGGGTGATGCCGACGCCGCGTTCCCAGACGCGCATGCGGATGTGATCTGTGCCGACCAGATGGGCGACCTGCACATTGGTGCGTTCAGGGTAAAGCGGATGATGCTCGTAGCGCGCGCCAAATTCGGCGAGAGGGATCAGCTCGGCGTTTTCGACAAAAAAGGTGCAATGCGGATTGCCCATGCCGGTGGCGGTTGGCGCCCCCTCAATCGGCAGCTCCAGCGTGTCCATCTGCTCTGCCAGCGGGATATCCTGCCAGTCCAGCTGTGGCTGGCCCATGTTGACGGCGGTCAGCCCGTTTCCTGCATCTCTTGCATGAAGCAGGCCGCGATCGGTGGTCAGACGCAGGGCCTCGCGTCCGGTCTGCTGCATCAGGTAGCGGGCCACGCAGCGGGTGGCGTTGCCGCAGGCGGCCGAGGTGGATCCATCGGCGTTGTAGAAGGTCAGATGTGCGTCTTCCTCGCCGTGGGTGATGACGGTGAGCTGGTCGAATCCCACGCCCATCTGCCTGTGCGCGATTCCGGCGGCCATGGCCGGTGTGATGGGCCACGACATGTCACGGGCATCCACAACAACGAAGTCGTTGCCGAGGCCGTGCATCTTCATGAAGGGCAAGCGGGTGTCTGATCCTGTGGTCATTTCGCGCATATAGACCTCCGTCGAAGATGAATCCAGCCTTGTGGCAAGAAAGTTGAAAAAAGGGGTTGACCGTCTCAGCCCTTACCCCTAGATACGCCGCCTATCGGGACAGCATGACTGACACGGTCGCGCCGCTCCGAAGCAAATTAAGTGCTTGATCCTTTTGGATTATGTCCTTAAAGAGCGACCAGGGAACAACACGATGTTCCGAAGAAGAAGTGGGCCGTTAGCTCAGTTGGTAGAGCAACTGACTTTTAATCAGTGGGTCGCAGGTTCGAATCCTGCACGGCTCACCACTTCCTCCAATAAGATCAATCCACTGAACATTCGTATTTGTACTATGCCGGTAGATCTCGGCCAGAGTGCCGAGTGAATACTGTATTGAAGATCCGCCTCCTTTGATTGCTCGGAAGCAGCACGTTTCCCATACTGCTATAGCTACATTGCCTGTCCTCAGACGGGACGCCAGCCGCCTTAGCACAGTCGAGCCCTCCTTGGCTGTGACATCTAGTCCGAAAGCCTGGAAGCAGAGGGCGGGCTATGCGGTTGCCCGCGCAGCCCGCCTGCGGTCGATCAGTGAACCTACTAGGTGAAGACGATATTGCTATGCAGGTCCTGTAGCTGCAGATTCAACAGGGTTAGGCTGTCACCATCACCGAAGTCGAAAATCACGTTCCCTGACACGTCATTTGCATAGCCAAGCGCATCCTGCTCAGTAGAGAAACCGAACCCGCTCAGCAAAAGCGTGTCATTGCCGAGGCCAAAATCGGTGATCCGGTCGGCGTCTTCTCCCTTCGTGAATACAAATGTGTCGGCACCGTTGCCGCCGGTCAGAGTATCGTCGCCGGAACCGCCGTAAAGCGTGTCCCGGCCGCTCTTGCCATTCAGCACGTCGTCGTCCTGATTTCCCAGCAACTTGTCGTTGCCAGTGCCACCAAAGACTGTGTCGTTGCCCTTGCCACCCAGCACTCGGTCATCACCATCTTGACCGCTGATATGGTCATTTCCGGTATTGCCATAGACAGTGTCATTTCCGTCACCACCTGTCATGACGTCATTGCCGCCCTCACCACGCAGAATATTGGCGCCAGTGTTGCCGGAAATCGAGTTGTCCGCCTCATTGCCAGTGCCATTGATGTTGGCACTTCCGGTGAGGGTCAGGTCTTCGATATGTGCGCTGTGAGCAGTCAGATCGAAAGTTACTGAGCTATTGACCCGGTCCTGACCTGCGCCCGCATTTTCGGCCACCTGGTCTGCGGCATCGTCCACCCAGTAGGTATCGTTGCCTGTGCCTCCTGACATACTGTCGGCGCCGGTACCTCCATTCAGAGTGTCATTGCCGGAACCGCCGTAAAGCGTGTCCGCACCTTCTTTGCCATTCAGCACGTCGTCGTCCTGATTTCCCAGCAACTCGTCGTTGCCAGTGCCGCCAAAGACTGTGTCGTTGCCCTTGCCACCCAGCATCCGGTCATCACCATCTTGACCGCTGATATGGTCATTTCCGGTATTGCCAAAGACGGTATCATTACCTGCACCGCCTGTGATGGTGTCGTTGCCACCCTCACCACGCAGTAAATTGGAGCCGATGTTGCCCGCGATTACGTCGTTGCCAGTGCCACCTATGGCATTTTCGATCAGCGAACGCCTGTCACCATTATGGAGAAGTGCATTGTAGATATTGCCGCTAGCGTTATATCCATATCCCAGATGGGCCGTCTGTTCAGCGCTGAAGCGTGAGGATTCGCCGGGGTTCAGATCAATGTTTAGATTCTCGGCGTAGGCTGAAAGATCATAGGTGTCGACGCCGCCCCCATCCCAGATGGTGGCGAAAATCCGGTTGCCGAGCGCATCGATTGCAATTTCACCATTGACCAAAGTGTCGCCTGAATTGGGGGACCACTTGTAGACTGTATCGTTGCTGTTGGTGGTGTAATCGGCACCATACATATGCTGCAGGGCCGCGATATCCAGCATCATGTAGGTTTGTGCAAAGCTCGAGGGTTCATTTCTATATCCACCTAGCGGGCTATTTTCGTAGCTCAGATAGCTCATGATCGTGTATTCCATGTGGTCGTACTCAGATGGAACAACACCGAATCCGTTAATGTTTTCATGGGAATGCGTCAGTCCCAGAGCATGTCCGGTTTCATGCAGCACAGTATGCCAGGCGTAGTTGCCCGCTGCCGGGGATCGGTAAACCGTGTTTCCAAACCAGACGTCCCCTGCGGTTGGACTGTTTTGCGGGTAATATCCATGAGCACCGAGAACATCGGGTGAGGACGTGTTGCCGTACCGAATAGCCTCCGGGCTGGTCGTATCCGGTGTTGCGTCATGCTCAATATTCAGCTTTGTAATACCTTCAACAGAAAAGCCCCTTGCTGCGGCGGGGCCGAGATCAGAGTCCAAAGCGAATTTGATCGCAGATTTCTGCAGATCGGAAACCTCTGAAAACGCAGCTGCCTCATTATAAGAAGCTGAATAATTATAGACACCGGGCTCAGACGGGTAGGCATAGTGAATAGTATCATCGCTCCATTTTTGCCCAAAAAACAAGCCGTCGACTCTTTGATCTCCGATCTGGAGAAATGATGAGACAGAGTTCAAACCTTTAGCCATGAAATTTTCCTTCAAGGGGAATTGCGTCAGTAAATGAGTTGTCGCGTCGGAAAACGGGTCAGCCTTCCCGTGACTATGTCGATGAATGAATAAATATAGATAGACATGTCGTGACATTAAAATTCACAGATGAAAGCAACCAGAAGGAGACAGCGTGCCCGGCGGCTCAGCTCTAATATCGTCAGGCGTTAGGGCGCGCAATACAAACAACGCCCGGCCATGAGCCCGGTTCTGCAACGCCTGGCGGCAATTGAGACAGCGCTGGCCGGTACGCCCTCCACCGCAAAAGTCATCGGCGCCCGGGGCACTGGATAGGTCGCCCTCAGCGCTTCTGTCCGCTGCGTCTTTATTGCGCCTGCTTGCGGTACTGTTGAACCGGCAGGCCGCCGACGCCCCAGTCTTCCAGCGGAACCTCGTCGATCACTACAAATGTGGTTGCCGGGGTCTTGCCCAGAATATCCTGCAGCAGCCCCGTCACCCCGGCGATCAGCTGCGCCTTCTGGTCTGCGCTTGGGCCGGTGCCTTCGGGGCCGCCCTCGCGGGTGACTTTGATATTCACATAAGGCATCGGTTAGTCCTTTCGCGGAACATAGGAAAACACTTTGGCCACGATACGCCATTCGGCAGCGTAGCGGACAAGGGTCAGCAGGTCGTGGAAATCCCGCCCCATCATGGTCATCCGGGCGCTGACACGGGCCAGCCGGTCGCTGGCAAAGGCGATCTCCAGAATCTCCTCCTCGCGCGCCTCACCGCGTTTGGTCGGCGGCTCTCGGCTATCGACGCGGGTCATGTAGGTCTCAAGATCCAGAAAAAGTTCATCGCCTTCGGTGGCGCAGACATAGGCCAGCTGCGGGTGAAAAACCTTGCGCAGCAGGGCGCTGTCGGCTTGATGGAGGCCCTCGAAATAAGCCTCAATCAGTGCACCGACCTCATTGTGTGCGGCAGGCGTCATTGGATCAGCCCCTCTGCGCGCATTGCCGCCTGGGCCGACGGGCGGGCAGCACTGCGGCTGACAAAGGCGGCCAGATTGGGCCAGCGGGCCAGATCGATGCCGGTGAAGTTCGCCCAGTTCGAGACCACGAACAGATAGGCATCGGCCACCGAGAACCGGTTTTCGACCAGCCACTCCCGGCCATCCGTCAGCTGGACCTCTATGAAATCGAACTTGCCCGCAACCGCGCTGCGCGCGTCGTCCTTGCCGGCTTCGGACGTGGCCTCGCGGAACAGCGGAGTAAAGGCCTTGTGCAGCTCGGTCCCGATCCAGTTGAGCTGTTCCTGCATCCGGGCCCGGCCCAAGGTGCCCGCCGCCGGCGCCAGACCTGCCTCCGGATGGCTGTCCGCGATATACTGTAAAACCGCCGCCCCTTCAGTGAGGACGCTGCCATCGTCCAGACCCAGGGCCGGAACATAGCCTTTAGGGTTGATCGCACGATAATCCGCGCCGCTTTCGGTCTGCCCCGTCGCGGTGTCGACCGCTTCGATGTCAAACGGGCGGCCGGTTTCATAGAGGGCGATATGGCTGGCCAGCGGGCAGGCGCCGGTTTTGTAGTAGAGTTTCATGACAGTCTCCTGTGGTGGTGATGCCCTCTTTCTACCTTCTGATATGATTGATTGATAATATTGTGTTTTCAGCATAACGATTAGGCAATCTGATCATGTTGGAAGCCGATGAAACACGACCAGCTCCTTGCCCTCGACGCCATTGTCGCAACCGGCACCTTCCGCGGCGCGGCGGAGCGTCTGAATAAATCCCAGTCGGCCATCAGCCATGCAATCCGCCTGCTGGAAGAGGAATTGGAGCTGGAGCTGTTCAGCCGCGAAGCCTACCGGCCGTCTCTGACCCCGGCGGGCGAAATCTTCTATCGTGAGGCTTCGCGGGTGCTGCGGCAGATGCAGGGGCTTCGATCCACCGCCGCCCGGCTGCGCGCCCGCGAAGAACCGGAACTGACGCTTGCCGTCAGTGCCACCATGGATCTGGACCCTTTGCTGCCGGCGCTTGCCGACACCGGACGGCGCCACCCTGCGACCCACCTCCGGCTGCGCATGGAAATGATGGGCGGCCCGATTGCCCGGTTGATGGAGGGCAAGGCGGATATCGCGCTTGCGTCGCTTGACGGGGTGCCGCTGGACGACGTGGAGGCAGAGCCGGTTGCCGAGGTCACGATCCGGCCGGTGGCCAGCCCCGCCTTGAACCTGCCCGTCGGCCCCCACGCCTTGTCGGCATCCGAAATGCAAAGTCATGTGCAGGTGGTCGCCGCCGGCACCGGCGGCGCGGCGCATGACCAAAGCCGCGATCTCTTGTCCGGGAGCCTGAAATGGACGGTGTCCGATCTCGCGGCCAAGAAAAAGGTGATCCTCGCCGGGCTTGGCTGGGGCGGTCTGCCAGATCACATGACAGAGGAGGAGCGGCGTTCCGGGGCTTTGCTGTCCCTGAACCTGGACGGGTTCCCGCTGCGACGGACAGTGATATTCAAGATGCGGCGCAGGGACCAGCCCATTGGGGTTGTTGCCGAGGAACTCTGGAACAGGGTCGGTGCGGCTGTCTCAGCTGCGAAGCCGGTTGCCGCAGACACAGCAAGGCGCTAAGCAGGAGGCAGGCACGGTCCGAGTTGCGAGGCGAATGTGAAAGCTGTTTCTGGATGTCCCGGTGCTATAGGCTTGATCAGGAAGCGCTCTCTCTCCTTCACGCTGCTGCGCGTGATCCGCTACCATCAAAACTCCGATCATATCGCGCTTGGCACCTTTCTGGAGCAGCTTGGCGACAGGTCCTTCGGATGGGCAATCTTGCTGTCGTGCCTGATCAATCTTCTTCCTTTGCCTCCAGGGTCAACCCTTGTCACCGCTTTGCCGCTCTTGTTTTTCTGCGCGCAGATGGGACTGGGATTTTCCAGCGTCCGGCTGCCGCGACGTATCGCGCGGATCCGTTTTTCCGGCACAGGCATGCGCCGTATCGTGCTGCGCTTGCGCCCAGTGTCGCGGCGGCTGGAGCGGATTGCCCGACCGCGCCTGCGGGCGGTGTTTCAGCCACGAAGAGAACAGCTGACCGGAGGCCTGCTGTTTCTGGTTTCCCTGGCGCTGTTCGTGCCGCTGCCGCTCAGCGGTTGGTTTCCAGCAATTGCCCTGTTTGTTGCCAGCATCGGGCTGCTGGAACGGGATGGGATCATCGTGCTGGCGGGTGTCTGCGCCGGGATGTTGTCGATTGCCTTGACGGTGTTTGTGGGCGCTTCGATCCTGATCGGGGCGAACAGTCTGATACACTAACGTTTTTCTGATGAGCAATCGAATGCTGTTGCGCTGATAGGTGCGATCGCAGCGGTAGCGCAACGCCTTCCGTGTTCACGACATTTGCAAGACCTGCCTCAAGGGAATGATCTTTGGTCGCCCGATCCTTAGGCGCGCTGTCTTTGGCGAGTGCGACCGCCAGCCTGTTTCATTTTGAGACGCCGGTGATCATCGAGACGATTTCATTCTTGTCCGTCTTGTCTGTCTCGCGGATCCCGATCTGCTCGCCGCGGCGCAGGACACAGATACGGTCCGACAGGCGGAAGACCTGATCGAGACTATGGGAGACGATGAAGATTGCGAGGTTGCGTGCTTTCAGCGATTCAACTGTTGCTTCGACCCGGGCGGTTTCAGCGACGCCAAGCGCGGCAGTGGGTTCGTCGAGCAGGATTAGTTTCCTTGCCCAATGCGTTGCGCGTGCGATTGCGACACCCTGGCGTTGTCCCCCTGAAAGGTCGCGAATCGTAGCGGATGCGGACGGGATGCGCACATCCAGTTCACGAACAAGCGCGTCCGTTTCGGCGATCATCCTCTTGCGATCAAGCAGCCGCAGCGGCCCCTTCACGGGTTCACGACCAAGAAAGAGGTTCATGTAGACAGTCTGTTGATCGGCCAGTGCCAGATCCTGATAGACAACCTCTACCCCCCGTTCCCGAGCAACTGAAGCGTCAGGAAAGTTTGCTGGCTTTCCATCCAGAAGCATCTCGCCTGAACTGGGTGTGTAGACACCTGAGATCATCTTGATGAGAGTTGATTTGCCGGCGCCGTTGTCGCCGACAAGGGCCACGACTTCACCTGCGAGCATGTCGAGCGAGAAATCCTGGATCGCCGTGACTCCGCCAAAGGATTTGCGGATATTTCTGAGTTGAAGAACCGGGGTCATCTTGTCGCATTCCGGATTCTGGGCCAGGGTTCTGCCTGCCCGTAGCTGTTTTCGATCGACACCACGCGCGGCTTGCCCTTCGATACGCCCTCGATGCCGACCGAGTGGGCGCGGGTGACGAAGGCCTGGCCGCGGAAGCCGAAAACGACCGTGTCACCGGGTGCGGGAGCGTTGGCGCCTGTGGCGTCGATCATCCCGTAATAGTCAATCGCAGATGGCGGCGGGATCTCGACGCATCTCAAATCAGTAGTGTCTACGCTGGGGGATGTGGTGACCAATGCCTTGATGTCATAGTCGGGAAAGACCGGATCGACATATAGACCTCCGCCGAAGCAATAGGCGCGGCCGCCATGAAGGTGGCTGACCTCGCTGAGGTAGAGAACAGCTGGCATCTCGGGCAGATCCTCGACGGCATGGAGAGGTGTCGTGCCGTGCAGCCCGTTGCCGGGTTCGACCTGGGTTGCTCCGGCTTCAGCAAGCGCCTCAAGTGTGACAAGAGATGTCGTGCCGGGTGCGTTGATTTCGATCTTGTCAAAGCCCGCGCGCTGCAGAGCATCAGCGGTCCGCTTCAGGGTGCCAAGGTTTGGTGTATGTCTAATCTTGCCTGTGGTGTGGTCATAGAGCTGCGCAGGAAACGTGGTGATGCCAGCGAAACGCGCGCCGCTCAGCTGGGACATCCAGCCTGCGGCTGCGACCGCATCCTCCGCGGGAAACCCACCTTCATGACCGCGATAGAATGTATCTCCGGCGGTCTGCACACGGGCAAGCAGTGGTTGTTCGCGTCCGGCTGCCAGTGCGGCCTCTGCCGCCTCTGCCGCCTTGGCCTGCGAAAACACGGTCCAGTAATCGGGCGTAAGTTGTCGCGCTGCCATCGCGGCTTCTGCGCGCGGTACCTGCACGAGATGGCCGAGGTGCCCGATTTTCAACCCGGCGTTATGGCAAGCGATGGCGCAAGCCATATCGACAGCAACCGCGCGATCAATGCCGCCAGCCATCACGGCGCGGCAAAACCCCGAGTTGCGGCTCACCTGCTTGGTCATCGCGAAGACCTTGAGGTCAAACTTATCGGCTTCCGCACGGATCAGGCGTGCGTTTTCTGCAACCGCGTCCAGATCAAGAACGTAAGAGTTCGCGGGGATTTCGCCCGTCCTGTGCAGCATCTGCGCGGCGAGGACGAAATCGGGATTTCGACGGCGAAGGACATCGAGGAACATGTCTGTTTTCCTTTCAGCGGTTCGGTTCGCGTAGTGAAACGGCGACGGCGGCCAGAACGATCAGGCCCTTGATGATCATCTGCCAAGAAACAGATAGCCCCATCAGGATCAGCCCGTTGGACAGCATACCCATCATTAGGCTTCCAACGAGCGCGCCAGGAACGCTGCCTCGTCCGCCGTTCAGAGCGGTGCCGCCCACGATGACGGCGGCGATGACAGTCATCAGATCGCTTTCGCCCAAGGTGTAGCGGGCTGACTGGAGGCGTCCGGCATAAAGCAGACCAGCCAAGCCGGCGCAGGCCCCGGATACCATAAGCACCGACAACCGCAGGCGAGCGACGCGGATGCCCGAGACCAGGGCCGCGCGTGGATTGTCGCCGGTTGCCAAGACATGGGCCCCATAGCGCGTTTCACGAAAAACTAGATGTCCGATCAACAGCGCTAGAAAGGTCCAGATCACAAGCGAGGGGATGCCGAACAGTTTTCCGCCGCCAAAAATGCCGATGAAAGCATCGGCGGTGACCGGGATGGATTGCAAATTGGACAATTCACGCGCGATGCCAGCTACGACACCCATCGTGGCCAATGTAACAAGGAAGGAGGGAAGCCGGGCATAGGCGACGATGGCCCCGTTGACAAAGCCCACCGCCATGCCTGTTGCCAGCCCTGCGGCGACGCCAATAGGCCAGGGCGCGACCCGCATGACCATCGCGGCGACGATCGCCGAAAGTGCGACCGCGGCACCGAACGAAAGGTCGATCTCGCCCGCTGCCAAGACAAAGACCAGTCCAATCGCGAGCACCGTTGCCGGAGCTGTCTGTAAGACGATGTTCGTCAGGTTCTGGGGGGAAAGGAAGCCACGGTCCCAAAGCATCGCGGCAAAGAAGAGGAAAATGAGCACGAAACCCGCATAGACGATCAGCCCTTGCAGAACGGCCCGGTTAGGAAATTTTGGCGACATGGTCTCCGTCCAATTGCGGGAATTCATCTGGGCCTGCGCCCGGATCGCTCCGGGCGCACCGGGGGTAGATTATTGCTGCGCGTCGAGAACCGATTGCGGCGCATCCAGATTCAGCGATTGGTTCCAACCTTCGTTGACATTTTTGGCGGTAACCGAGACGGCCGGTGCAACGACAAAGGGCGGGTTGTCGAGGTCGAGAACCCCGCGCGCCCCGGCAGCGGCCATGGCGCGCCCGAGCTCATAGGCCTCATCGGCAACGATGCCGACGACATTGCCGCCCTTGACCATATCGAGAGCAATCGGCTCAGACAGGTCGAGCGTCACGATACGGGTTGAGCTGTTGCCGTTTGCGCGCAGCGCGGCGAGCACACCTTCGGCCGGACCTGCCCATGTCACGTAGATCCCACCGATGTTGGGGTTCTGCAACAGCATGGCATTCGCGATTTCCTCTGCCCTTGCGGGATCGCTGATACCGGCCTCGGCGACAATCTCCATCCCGGGATAGTGGGTTTCGATCGTCGTCTTGAAGGCATTGTCGCGCTGGTTCGTCACGTAGTAAGCGGCGTCGTGAAAGATCCAGCCCACGTCGCCTGTGCCGCCCATCGCGCCCGCCAGAATGTCGGCTGCCTGCTTGCCCATCTGGAACAGATCGTCGGTCACGATGGCGGCATAGTCGGCAGGATGCTCGTAGCCGGACGGGAGGTTGGAAAGGAAAACCAACTCGACACCGGCGTCGCGTGCTTTCTTGAAGGCCGACGCAGATGCAACGGGGTCGAGCGGCAGGGACAAGATGATATCGGGGTTGAGCGCGAGCGCGGTTTCGATGTCCGCAAGTTGACGCGCACTGTCAAAGCCGGCTGATGTCGTGGCAACCACCTCGATACCAAGCCGGGTGAATTCATTGGTTGCGCCTGCGGTAACCGCGTTCACAAAGTCGGATTGATCGTGCCAGAGCAGCGCCGCCCTAAGGCCCCGGGATTGCAGCTGGCTCGCCTGCGCATCATCAACGATCACAGCCGAGGAGGGGGTTGCCGCCTCGCCCGAGGGTCCGACGGTCTGGGCCGATGCAGGCATTGCCATGAAGGCAAGTATCGACAACGATGCAAGAAGATTTCTGGAAGTGCAATTCATGGTCTCTCTCCCTGTTGTGGCCCCTGTGTTCAGTCGGACCGAATTCCACATGTGAGTGCGATGAAGGCTGCGAAGGCGACAATCCCGTCGTGGTAATCCTGCAGGGGAACGCGTTCGTGGTTCGTATGGCAGATGCTGATATCGCCAGGTGCGCAATAGACAGTCGGCACGCCGAGCATTGCTGTCAGAAAGGGCATTTCCGACCAGAAGGGCGCACCTTCAACTGCACCGCGATCGGGCCGTACGGCCGCGATGGAAGCAGAGAGCTGCCGGACCATCTCATGATCGGCTTCGATCCCGGCCGGGGAGCCGCCTAGCGGATGGTCGCGACCGGCGGTGAAATCTATTTTGACGCGGATGTCCTCAGCAATTGCGGCGCGGATCACGGCTTCCAGTTCCGAGGTGGCGGCATCAAGGTCGTCACCCGGCAGAAGCTTGCCAATCAGCGAAAAGCGGCATTCTCCGGGAACAGCAATCAGCCCCCCGGCTTCAAGCCCCGTTACAAGGATGTTGCTGCGCCCCAGAAGCGGATGGCTGCCAGCGGCCGAAATTCGATCCGAGTGATCCCAAATCGCCTGAAGGACCTTGTGCGCGGCCTTCAGGGCGTCGCGGCCGAGCTCCGGTCGGCCAAAATAGGCGGATTGGCCCGTCAGCACGATCTCCGCGATATAAAATCCGATCTGCACCGGCAGGATCTGCAGGCGGGTAGGTTCGACATAGACCGCCAGATCCGGACGCGGCAGTCCGCCCGCCAGCACGCTTTCTGTCCAATGGCGAACGCCTGCGCTTTTTCCGCTGCCGGGTTCGCCGCTTTCCTCATCTCCGACAAATGCGAAAGACACCGTTCCCAGAAGGCGGATACCCGCCCGGTCCAGAAGATCGAGAGCGGCGAGCGATGTGCAAATGCCAGCCTTGAGATCGGCAGCGCCGCGCCCCCACAGTTCGCCGTCGATGATTGTCGCGCCAAAGGGGTCCTGTTGTGGTTTGCCAGCCCAATGATCGCTCCAGTTGCCCGGATGAACAACGTCCGTATGTCCGATGAAAAGAAGGTCAGGACCATCGCCACCCTCGCGCCGTCCTGTGATGTTCGGCCTCCCTGGACTGAAGTCTTCGACCGAGGGCGACAGCGATAGACGCTCCATTTCGGGACGCAGCATGTCAACCATCGCAACCTCGTCCCCAGTCACGGAAGCGGCGCGAACAGCCCGGGCCAGCAGATCGTTGACCACCGCCCGGTCAAGATGTTGGCTCAGGAGCGTGATCAGGGGGCCATGCGCCGTCATTCTGCGGAACCCGCAAGTTTGCCCTGTTTCGGGGTCGGCAGGGTAATGACCGCGCCGGGCGCAGATTTGGCGAACAACTCGGTATGCAATTCGGTCAGTCCAACAGCGACGGCTCCGCTCAGTGCGGCGTGATGGCCGAGTTGGGCAGGTTCGATCCTGATCGGGAAGGGAAAGCAGCGCTTCAGCTCATCGCGGGTCGCGGTCAGGATTTCGGGACGGGACCCAATTGCTCCGCCGAGGATGACCACCTCGGGCGCCACCACGGCGCCAATTGCCGCAACTGCCCGCGCCATTTGAGTTGCGACTTTATCGAGGACTTCCCGAGCCGCGATCTCACCAGACGCGGCGGCATCAAATATCGCCGGTACGTCGACATCTTTACCAGTCGTGGCGAGATATGCCGCGCGAATGCCATGCGTGGCCGACACTCGTTCGAACGCCCCGACCCGCAGGGATTCTTCCTCGAAAGGATCAGCGCCGAACGGTAGATAGCCAAGTTCCCCGGCGGCTCCCGATGCGCCTCTTACAAGCGCTCCGTTTACGATCAGCCCTGCGCCAACCCCGGTCCCGAACGCGATCAGGCCAACGTTGTCGATGCCATGGCCTGCGCCAAGCCAGTGTTCGCCGAGTACTGCGAGGTTAACGTCGTTCTCAAGCAGCGTCTTTGTGCCCGTTGCCTCTGAAACCGCGGCCCGAAAATCGATCTGATCGATTCCGGCAATATTGGGGGCGAAGTTCACCTTTCCGGATAGGACGTCCGGCACACCGGGGCAGCCGACCACTGTCTGTCTGACAGTGTTGGCGGCCACATTTCCCTCGCCGATGGCGCGGCTGACCAGGTCTCCTATTTGATCGGCCACATGACGCCCGCCATCTGGATGAGTGGGGGCTACGACCTCGGCGACAATAGTACCAGCGAGATCGACGATCGCGACGCGCACCTTGGTGCCGCCAAGATCGACCGCCGCCATAAAGGCGCTTTCCGGTATCAGTTCATAGGTGGTCGCCGTGCGGCCGACATGACCAGAGGTCCGGCCCGTCTCGCGAATCCAGCCTTCGCTTTCAAGGATACGAACCAACTCGGAAACTGTCTGCTTCGATAATCCTGTCTGCTTGGAGATTGAGGCGCGAGAGATCGGACCGCAATGGATGATGTCCTGCATGACCGAGTACAGCGCCACCTGCCTGGAAAATGAGGTTTGCTGGGTCGATTCCATACATCACCTATTAGTTCGTTCTGCATATGAACTAATAGATGGCTGGTTTGAGTGTCAAGCGACAATTGCCGTTGTGCTGGTGCTCACGAGGTGGTCCGGGCGATGAAGCGATCGCCGGTAAGCTGCGTCCCGCGATCGGGGGGGGCATCCGGTTGGGGGTCGCGCTGTTATGGTGAGGTTGCTAGGGTGCGGCATCTGAGTTTGGTGGCCGGTGGTGACCTGCGGGAATCGCGAGGGTCTGGCCGGTTCGATTTCCCCCAATCCGAAGGGTCTCTACCATGTCTAAGCCGTTGTTCGATCTGCCGCCGGTGCCTGCCATTCCGCTGGAGGGGCGCGAGGAGGTCTGGCCGGTTGGCCGCATTTTCTGTGTCGGGCGAAATTACGCGGCCCATGCTGCGGAGATGGGGGTGGAGGTCGACCGGGAGCAGCCGTTCTATTTCACCAAGTCGGCCTGCCACGCGGTATTGAGTGGCGCGGAGCTGCCCTATCCGCAGGGGACGGAGAATTTTCACCACGAAATGGAACTGGTCGTCGCGATTGCAGCGCCGCTCACGGATGCGACGGCCGCAGCGGCGCGGGCGGCGATCTGGGGATATGGCTGCGCGCTGGACATGACGCGCCGGGATCTGCAATTGCGCGAACGCCAGAAGCAGCGCCCCTGGAGCCTGGGCAAGGATCTGGAGGGCGGCAGTGTCTTTGCGCCGCTGCGTGCGGCATCGGAATGGGGGGAGCCTCAGACGCAGCGAATCTGGTTGCGGGTGAACGGAGAGATCCGTCAGGACGCCTCTCTCGCGGAGCTGATCTGGTCGGTCGAGGAGATTCTATGCCATCTTTCTGGGTATTATCATCTGCGGCCGGGGGATCTGGTGATGACGGGCACGCCGGCGGGGGTTGGTCCTGTTGTCGCAGGGGATCATATCGAAGGCGGTATTGATGGGCTGACATCTGTGCGGTTGTCGCTGCGATAGGCGAAAATAGCGCGTCATGTGATCAGCGCGGCGAATTTAGCGATCAGATGCAACCATGCCGTGATTTATGTAACTTGAATACTTCTTGTTTGAAGGTTTCTGTAACGTATTTTGTTTCATCGACCCAGCAGGCTGAAGCATTTTCGCGAAATCATGCAGTGCAGATACATAATCATCTGTTGATGGTTACAAATGCACCTAATAGCTGAGGGTGTCAGGGGACGTTTACGGCCGGATGGCTGGATAGGCTGTGCGTTGGGTTTGTTGCATCAGGGGCATCTGATCGCGATAGTTACGAAAAGACATAAGGTCAGAGGGAGGAAACATATGACCACTCGGAGACAACTACTTGGCGCGGCAGGGGCCGTTGCACTCATGGTGATGGGCGCGACCTCGGCGATGGCGCAGGAGGTGACGCTGAAGCTGCACCAGTTCCTGCCGGCGCAGGCAAATGTGCCCAAGCTGATTCTGGATGTCTGGGCCGACAAGGTCGAGGCGTCTTCGCAGGGGCGTATCAAGATCGACCGCTATCCGTCCATGCAGCTGGGTGGCAAGCCACCAGAACTGATGGATCAGGCCATTGATGGCGTGGCAGATATCGTCTGGACCGTTGTGGGCTATACCCCCGGCCGCTACCCTTCGACCGAAGTGTTCGAACTGCCGTTCATGATGACCAATGCGCGTGCGGCATCGCACGCCTATTGGGAAATGTTCGAGGAGCATATGAAGGATGGTGAATTCAAGGACGTGAAGATCCTTGGCACCTGGGTTCACGGCCCCGGCATCATCCATACCACGGATCCGGTGGAACAACCGGATGATCTGCGTGGGATGAAGATCCGCGGCGGTGGCCGTTCGGTGAACGCGCTGCTGACGGAACTGGGCGCAACCCCGGTGGGTATGCCGGTTCCGGCTATCCCGGAAGCCCTGTCCAAGGGCGTGATCGACGGCACCACCATTCCGTGGGAAGTCACCACCGCTCTGAAGGTGCCGGAGCTGGTCGAGAACCACACGGAATTCACCGGCCGCGCGCTCTATACGCTGACCTTTGTTTTGGCGATGAACAAAGAGAAATATGAGAGCCTGCCCGATGATCTGAAAAAGGCCGTGGATGAGAACTCCGGTCTGGAGTTCTCGGTCTTTGCCGGTGGCACCATGGCTGATGCCGATGATCCGGCGCGGGAGTTCGCACTGGATGAGGGCAACAATGTCATCACACTGGATGAAGAGCAGACCGCGATCTGGCGCGAAGCCGCGAAGCCGATCTACCAGCAGTGGCTCGACGACATGAAGGCAAAAGGCATTGATGGCGACGCGCTGCTGGAGCAGGCGACCTATCTGATCGACAAATACACCGCTCAGCATAACTAACTGAGCGCAAGACTGGTGGACCTGCGCCTGCATCTGTCGCAGGTCCACCCCACCTGAAAGGGTAGGCTTTCCATGCACAAGCTGATGATGGGACTGGCCAGAACAATGGCCATGGCGGGCGGTATTGTCTTATCGCTTCTGATCCTGCTGACCTGTCTGTCGATTGCCGGGCGGTTGCTGAACGGGGGGCTGCATGGCGCCCTGATGCAGAGCATCGCGCCGGATCTGGCCGAGTGGCTGATCGCCATCGGTGTCGGGCCGATCAATGGTGATTTCGAAATTGTCGAGGCAGGCGTCGCCTTTGCGATCTTTGCCTTTTTGCCACTGTGCCAGATCACGGCGGGCCATGCGTCGGTGGATATTGTCACCAACAGTTTCCCGCGGGGGGCCAAACGGTTCCTGAGGATGGCGACTGAGATCGTCTTTGCGGCTGTGCTGGTGCTGATTGCGGTGCGGCTTGGCGCGGGGATGCTGAGCAAGTTCGAGAACGGCGAGACCTCCTTTCTGCTCGAGTTTCCGGTCTGGTGGGCCTATGCCGCCAGTCTGGTCGCGGCCAGCGTGGCCGCCTTGGTGGGCCTCTATATGGCCGCCGTCCGTACGATTGAATTCATGACTGGCCGCATCCTTGTCTGGGACGGCGTGGAGGGCGAACAGTGACTGCGCTTGAAATCGGGATTGCCTCATTTCCCGTCCTGATGATGCTGATTTTCCTGCGGGTTCCGATTGGCCTTTCGATGTTTCTGGTTGGGCTGGTCGGGCTGATCATCGTGACAGATGGCACTCAGGTGGCCTTTGGCCGGATGAAGAGCGAGACCTATTCCACCTTCTCCTCATATTCGCTGACCATCGTGCCGATGTTCCTCTTGATGGGCCATTTTGCGACGCTGGGTGGCATGTCCACGGCTTTGTTCAAGGCGGCTGAAGGCTTCCTGGGGCATAGGAAGGGCGGTGTTGCCATGGCAGCGATCGGGGCCTGTGCGGGCTTTGGCGCGATCTGTGGCTCCTCGCTGGCCACGGCGGCAACCATGGGACGTGTCGCGCTGCCTGAGCTGCGCAACTATGGCTATGCTGGGGGCTTCTCCACGGCGACGCTGGCGGCAGGCGGTACGCTTGGCATTCTGATCCCGCCCTCTGTGGTGCTGGTGATCTATGCCATCCTGACAGAGCAGAACATCGCAAAGCTGTTTCTTGCCGCCTTTATCCCCGGTATTCTGGCCGCCATTGGTTATGTGATTGCGATTTCTGTCTATGTCCGGGTTTTCCCCGGCAGCGCGGGGACGCGCCCCCCGGTTCCCTGGGGCGAGCGGTTTGCGGCGCTGTTCCACGTCTGGCCGGTTCTTCTGGTTTTTGGACTGGTCGTGGGCGGGATCTATCTGGGCTGGTTCACCCCGACCGAAGGCGCTGCGGTTGGTGCCTTGGGGACCGGGCTGATTGCCTGGCTGAACGGTGGGCTCAACCGTGAGACCCTGACCGATAGTTTCATGGTGACGGCGCGCTCGACCGCGATGATCTTTTTCATCGTGCTGGGTGCGGGGTTCTACAACGGGTTTCTCGCCCTGACCAAAGTCCCACAGGAGCTGGCTGATTTCGTGGTCTCCCAGGGTCTCAGCCCCTGGGTGGTGCTGATGCTGATCCTCGCCTTCTATCTGGTCTTTGGTTGCCTGATGGACAGCCTGTCGATGATCCTTCTGACTATCCCGATCTTTTACCCGGTTATTTCCGCGATGGATTTTGGTCTGGTGAATCTGCCCGTGATGCAGGCCGATGCGGCGATGGAGGTGCTCAAGGCTGGCGTGCCACAGGGGATGGGGGCTGAAATGCTCGCCTCGATCCAGGAGGCGATTGCCACTGGCACCGAACTGACCCGCGACCAGATGAAGGAGCTGGGCATTCGTGTGACCAAGGGCATGGCGAACCGGCTGGAGACAGAATATGTCGCCATCTGGTTTGGCATTCTGGTTCTGATCGTGGTCGAGGTTGGCCTGATCACCCCGCCGGTGGGCATGAACCTGTTCGTCATCAACGCGATGGATCGCACCACCCGGATGGTCGACACCTATAAGGCGGTGATGTTCTTTGTCGCCTCTGACCTGATCCGGGTTGTGATATTGGTGGCCTTTCCAATCATCACGCTGTTGCCGTTGATGTTGATGCGCTGAAAGTTGATGATCCTGCAAGGTGGCCATCCGTCCCGGCGGGTGGCCGTTCCCATTGTGAACACCGTGACACCCAAGAGCCGAGGCCCAGAATGACGGACAGCCAGACCCCTGACTTTGTGCATGAAATCCGCGTCGGCTGGGGTGATTGTGACCCGGCGCGTATCGCCTATACCGGTCATCTGCCGGGGTTTGCGTTGCAGGCGATTGATGCCTGGTGGGAGCAGCAGCTGGATGGTGACGGCTGGTATCAGATGGAACTGGATCGCGGTACTGGCACGCCCTTTGTGCATATGAGCATTGATTTCCGCTCTCCCGTCACGCCGCGCCACAGGTTGGCCTGTGCTGTCTGGCCCGTCGCGCTGGGGCAGAAATCCGTGACCTTCCGGGTGGAAGCGCGGCAGGACGGTGTTTTGTGTTTTGAGGGCAAATTCGTCTGCGTCTTTATCGAGCCGAGCGATTTCAGCGCCAGGCCTGCGCCCGCAGATTACCGTGCGGTGATTGAGCCGTTGCTGCGCCCCGACCTCGCCTAGAACGCGTTTTGCCCCGTGTTAGAGTCGAACTCATAGGGGATCGCGTTGCCAGCCATCTGCAAATGTCACCCGCTCCATCTCTGTGAACCGGCGAATTCGTTCCAGTTCGGCCTCCAACCGGTTCTGCCGTGCCGGAGACCATTTGATGCCCAGTTCGGGCCAGAGCGCGGTGATATGTAGACAGCCCGCCAGATCACCCGCCTGCCGGTGTGCCTTCATGTCGATGCGGCCGACCAGACGGTCCCCCTCCATCAGCGGAAAGACGTAGTAGCCGTAGCGTCGTTTCTCGGCGGGGGTGAACACCTCGATCCGGTAGTGAAACCCAAATAGGCCCTCCGCGCGTTTGCGGTCGCGCAGAGCAGGATCAAACGGGCTGAGGAGGCGCATTCGGCCCGGTGGTGGCGGCAGGGCGGGGGCCTGCCCGACGGCGCCGGGGCGGGCAAAGACACGGCGGCTGCGCCCGTCCGAAAGCGTGATATCCAGAGGTTCGATCTGCCCGTCCGCCAGCGCCTGTTTGCACCATGCGGCGCATTCCGCCGGTGAGGCCGTCGCCCAGAAGGCAGCCAGTTCACCCGAGGTGGCAAAGCCGAGCCGGTCCAGCGCCGCATTGCACAGCCAGTCCAGCGTTTTCTCCGGGTCGGGCGACCCTTGGGCGGGGAGGTGACGGGTGTCGATAACCCGTTCGCTCAGGTCGTAGCGTTTCTGAAAGCCACTGCGTCCGACCACGGCCAGCGCGCCGGAGCGCCAGAGGTATTCCAGCGCGGTTTTTGATGGATGCCAGTCCCACCAGCCGCCGGATCCCTTGGCTTCATCCTTGCCCACGTCGGAGGAACTGACCGCGCCGTGGTCGCGAATGTGGTCCAGAACATGCTGGAACTTCGCCTCATAGCCGTCACGGCGCCAGTTGCGGTATCTCTTGCGCAGAACCTCTGCGTCGCGCCGAAACCGCAAGTGCCAATGCGGGTAGAACTCCATAGGCAGAACGGCAGCGTCATGGGTCCAATGCTCGAACAGGCGTCGTTCCTGTTCATAGAGCCGTTTCAGCGCCGAAGGGCGATAGCTGGGCCTGCGGGAGAACAGGATCATGTCATGGGCGCGGGCCACCGTGTTGATGCTGTCCAGCTGAACAAAGCCAAGCCGGGTGATCAGTTCCAGCAGCGCATCACCCTTGGCAGGCCCGCTGGGTTGCTCCAGCAGGGCGTGCCGATCCATGAACAGGCGCCGCGCGGCCCGATTGTCCAGCCGCGCAACCGCCATCAGCGCCGCTTGAGCGTATCGCCGAAGGTGATGGTAGGGGTCAGGGTCACGTGTTTTTCGATCTCCTGATCCAGGTTATCCAGCTGCGCGGCGATGATCTCTGCCGCCTTGCGTCCGATTTCCAGACGGCAGGCGTCCATCGTGGCCAGCTGCCGTGGCAGCCCCTGCAACAGCTCTACTCCGTTGAACCCGGCAAGACCGATCTGACCGGGTATGTCGATCTTCTGATCCATCAGGTAGAGCATGCCACCCGCGCCAATCATGTCGTTGGAATAATAAAGGAAATCCAACTCAGGCGAGCGTTCCAGCATCTCCTGCGTCATCTCGCGGCCCTTTGCGAGGGCGGAACCGCCGGAGTAGAAGGCGCGGTCTTCGATCTCGACCCCTTCTTTTGCAAGCGCCTCGGTGAAGCCTTCAAACCGTTTGCGGGCGCGATGGTCCAGCGGCATCTTGGTGCCCATGAAACCGATGTGGCGATAGCCGGCTTTCAGTATGGCCTTGGCCATCTCACGTCCAGCGCGGCGATGGGAAATCCCCACCATCGCATCCACCGGCTTGCCATCGGTATCCATGATTTCCACCACCGGAATACCAGAGGCATTGAGCATGGCGCGCGCCGCCTCCGTGTGCTCCAACCCGGCAATGATGACGCCAGAAGGCCGCCAGGACAGCATCTCATAGAGGACTTTCTCCTCTTTCTCCGGCTGGTAATCGGTCACGCCGACCACAGGCTGTAGATCCGTGTTTTCCAGCACTGAGTTGATGCCGGTCAGCACCTCCGGGAAGACCATATTGGACAGCGACGGGATGATCACGGCCACCAGGTTGACCCGGTTCGAGGCAAGCGCACCGGCGATCTTGTTCGGGACGTAGCCAAGTTCCTTTGCGGCGCTCAGAACTTTTTGTCGGGTTTTTTCCGACACATCGCCCCGGTTTCGCAACACGCGACTGACGGTCATTTCTGAAACCCCGGTGGCTTCGGATACGTCACGAAGGGTGAGCGGGCGCTTGTTGTCCGTTGTCACGTCGATGGCCTCACATTGTTGTTGTTGTTACGTTAGCGCAGACAGAGCGCGCTGCACAATGGGGCGCAGCCGTTGCAAAATCCAATTCCACAGGATTGTCTTGCCATGGTGGGTTTGCTATCGCGTAAACAGGCTGGCCCTGATTAGGCCCCGTGGCTCAACTGGATAGAGCAGCCCCCTCCTAAGGGGCAGGTTGCAGGTTCGAATCCTGCCGGGGTCACCAAATAGCACGGCTGCCTGTCTCAATCATGACATTCGGTACGTGCGGGGGCGCCGTGCCTTGTTCTGACGCGATGTCGATCCCGTTGACAGGGCGCTGTCGGATTGACCTCTGCGCGATGCGAGTTAGCTCAGGCAGATGAAGTACTGGTTGATAATCGGCCTGGTTTTTCTGGGGGCCTGCGGGCGCGGGGTTCCTGAGAATGCGCGCATTGTTGTGGCGGGCGACTCCGTCATGGCCTGGAACCGAAATGACAGTGGATCCGTTGCGGATCGGCTGGAAAGTCGGCTTGGCGAACCGGTTGGCGATGTCTCGCTGTCGCTTGCGCGGGTGACCGGCGGGCGCGGGGCGTTGAACATACCCACGCAGCTGAAACCAGTGTCAGCGGAGTGGGTCGTGCTGAATGGCGGTGCCAATGACCTTCGCAGCCGCGATTGTGGCTGCAAGGTTTGCGATGTCGAACTTGACCGGCTGATTTCCGCGAGCGGAACGCAGGGTGCCATCCCGGAACTGGTCTCGGATCTGCGCCGTCGCGGATCGCGGATCATCTGGCTCGATTATTACACCTCTCCGCGATACGCGGGTACGGTCTGTGTTGCGCCCTACCAAATTCTGGAGGAACGGCTGGCGCGTATGGCGGCAGCGGATGCGGGCGTGACGCTCCTCGATATGGATGCGGTGTTTCGCCCCGACGACCTGTCGCTTTTTGCGCCTGACCGGATTCACCCGTCGCTGCGGGGGTCGGATCTGATCGCAGGACAGGTTGCGCCGCTGCTGAGGCGGTGACAGGCGAAGATCCTGTGGACCCCAGGTGTTGCCACCCCGACGCCCCGGCCGGGAGCGGCCGGGATTTGATATCGGGGCGGCGGGGGACAGCTATCGACGGGTGATCAATCCTCGGTGCTGAGACCGGAGAGGAAGAAGTCCTGACCGAGCTTGGGATTGCTGGCCAGACCTTCGACCATGTCTTCGTAGTATTTTCGTTTGATGGCGCGGCTTTCCTGCTTTTCCAGGCCATGACCTGTGAAGGAGGCGATGCGTGCGGTTTGATTGTCTTTCTTGACCCGCAGCGCCCGTGCCACTTTGTCCGGGTAGCGCTTCACCAGGGCGCTGCGCAGCGCCCAGGAGTATTTCGGCGAGAACGGAGAAATCCAGTCGATGAACCAGAGCCGGTCACCGCTGTTCCAGCGATCCGGGTCGAGGTGGTTTGGATCGAGGATATACGCCGCCTCCGTCTCTTCGTCGAGCAGCGCCCAGCTGCAATACGCAACCGGGAAACCGTCTCTTTCGACTATGTAATACTGCTGGCTGGCGATCGCAGGCAGGATAAACCCTGCCTGCTGGCTGACCCTCCAGTCCCGGTGCAGGACGGAATTGGACCACAGCCAGGCGATCTTGCCATAAGTCTGGAAGTTCTGTTGAGAATCCATGGTCGTTCTTTCCTGCTTCCGGTCAGCTGTGGTCACGGCGTTAGACAAAGACAAAGGAGTTTGCCCCCAGCTCGTCGATTTCCACGCCATGAAGGTCGATCAGGTCGCCATCCGAGGTCTGGATACGGGTGTGGGTCTCCTGACCATTTGCACTTGCGACGACCGAGATGTCAAAATCAGCCACGGAGCCGCCAAAGTCAAACATCAGCTTGTCCTCACCAACGGTGAAATCGGTGATCCGGTCCGTGCCGTGACCTGCGCGGAACACAAAGGTATCGAAGCCTTCGCCCCCAGCAAGCCGATCATTGCCAGCACCCCCCTCCAGCAGGTTTCGCCCTGCGGTGCCGATCAGATCATCATCGAAGTCGGAACCGATGACGCCTTCGAACCCGGAAATCTGATCGCCGACGATATAGTTGGTTGGCGACGGGATCAGCTCGGAGGTTTGTTGGGCCAGGTTGATACGAACGGCAGTCGAATGGCCCTCATAGCTCAGAACATCGAAGCCTTCGCCACCATTCATTGTATCGGTGCCTTCGCCGCCGATAATGGTGTCGTCGCCTTCCCTGCCGTCGATCAGGTCGGCCCCGGCGCCGCCATCAAAATAGTTGCCGCCGGCATTGCCTCTCAGAATATCCGACTGGCTGGTTCCGACAACACCTTCAAAATTGCTGACCGTGTCGCCTGCAAGCCATTGGCTGCCATTCCAGTATTGCGCAAACTGTTGATGCCCAGGTTGGGTCGAGTCGAGGTCGAACTGGATAGCAGATGCTTCCCCTTTGTAGCTCGCAACATCAAAGCCGGCGCCGCCGTCCAATACATCCAATCCGGCGCCGCCTACGATGACGTCATTGCCCGCCTTGCCGGAAATCGTGTCCGCCCCGGCGCCGCCTTCCAGGTAATTGGCATCGTTGTTGCCGATTAGCTTGTCATCCAGAGAGGTTGCAATCACACCTTCGAAATTGCTGTAGACGCCGGCAGTCGTCAGAAGCACCTCTTCTCCGGTGTGGGCGTCATTGTAACGTACGTGCTCTGAGTGCTGGCCGATACCCAGCTCAAATTTGATACCGATTCCATAGCCTTCGCGGCTGTAGAGATCAAAGCCGGCGCCGCCGTCGATTGTGTCATCCGACAAGCCGCCATCAATGATGTCATCGCCGCCCTTGCCGTCGATATTGTCCTTACCTGACGAGCCAATGATGATATCATCGCCCTCAGTCCCGTTGATGCCGGTCAGAGAGTTTCGATCGACATCGCGAATATTCAGGAGTTTGTTCAGGTCGAACAGGCCGTCGTAGCTGAGCAGTGCACCGCCGCTCTCTGCGTCCGTTAGTTTACCCAGCTCATCGCCGAAACTGCTGGTTTCATCTCCGTTTTGAGGCGTCTTCCAGACGTCGTCCGAGTTGCGGAAGGCGTGGTAATTGGCCCGCAGCGTGGTGAAATAGCTGCTCGGTGACGCAGCTGACGTGCTGTCAAAGCTCCCCAGCGCACCATGGCGGAAGTCGACGTTTGCGCCGTTCGAGTAGACGACGTTGACCCCGAACGAGTCTGCACTGCCCGCTTGTTGAAGGATTGCGTTCAGATCAGCTTTTGCCAATCCATCCAGAGTGGTCCAGCTATCTGTGTTGGTGCTCAATGCCTGGCTGCTGGTCCTCAATCCCTGCGGTGCGAGGAAGTAGTCCTCGACCGTAAAGGAGAAGTCTTCACTAAGCGAGATGACCAAATCGTCGCCATAGGAATTGAACCAGATCTCACGGTCGTCGCGAACGTGGATGTTGAGGAGGTCGCCGGCGATATCTTCGGCCTCTGGCCCGGTGATCAGATGATGGCCCCGGCTGCCGCCCCCGAAGTTGGCCGGGAAATAATTGACGTTGTAGATGTCCCGCCCTTCTCCGCCGACGATAATATCGTTGCCGGTAATGAAGTCGTCATAGGTGAAGTGATCATCGCCCGCGTCACCATACAGGTAGTCGTCCTTCGATGATCCCTCAATCGTATCGTTGTGTTCCGTCCCGAGGAGCGCAACCGACCCGGAATCCCAGGCGACATCGACGCTGATATCCAGCTCGGATGTGGTGCCATCTGCGTTGACATTGGTGATGCCGTTATTGATCGCAGCCCGGTATTCGGACAGGGAATGGACGATGGTATCGCCCTCAGCGCCCTCGGTGTCCAAAACGATATGCGCGGCTTCTGTATTCCAGACATTGAGCCTTTTCAGTGCAGTGTCATCCGTGCTTCTCAGGATATTCGTGAGCGACGCCGCCGTTTTTGTAACCTCCTCATCCCGGTTTTCGGTCACCAGAGGAATCAGGGCTTCTGCCATTTCGGTCGCGGTCTGTTCGCGGATCTGGTCGACCTCAAGCTCATCGACAAAGCGCTGCAATGTCTGGCTGCTAAGCCCGATGGTATCTCCATCGTCTTCGCCGCCATCAATATAGAGCTCGTCTTTCTGGCCGTTCCAGTAGCTTTCCAGAAGTGCGTGTTTGAGGTTGATCAGATCGTCGCCCTCGCCGCCACCAACAACCTGAATTGAGGCGCCGACATCAATGCGGTCATCGCCGCCGAAGCCAAAGACCTGTTCAAGCTGTGTGGAGGTGTCGAGATACATGAAGTCGCCCAGCGAGGAGCCATGCAGGATTTCGATATTGCTGAGGGTGTCGGAGACTGAGTGGATGCCACTGCGCTCGGCAAGCTCAACTTTGCGGAATTGTACAACCTCGGTGCGTTTGCCGTGGTTGGCAGTCTGCGAGTCGATGGATTCCTGATAGTATTTCGAACCTGCCGTGAGGTTCTTCGAGACATAGGTGCTGTCGCCGGATGCGCCAATGGAAAGCCCTCTCGAAAGCTCGCCACCTGACAGCCGCGCGTAGGAGGCGGTATCCTGCCCGGTGCCACCGTCGAAGGTGACCTGGCTTTCATAGGCGAACAGCGTGTCATCACCACCACCCGCGTTGATTTCGATCCCGACCTCCATCTTGTTGCCCATACGGTCTTCGGCGCTCGACACCACCTTCGACATGTTGAAGGTGGTCTGATTGTCGCCGTAGTCGCGGATATCCCAGCCGGACAGGTCGGTAATCTTGAGCGTTGTCTGATACTCGTTCTTGCCGGTCTCTTCGCGGCTGGTTTCCTCGGTGCCGGCGGAGAACAGCGGTGTTGTGAAGGTCAGGTAGGATTTGGCGCCATTGGCATTCGGCAGGTTGATAACATTGATATCGCTGCCCTCGGTCGGGGTGAGGCTGCGGTTGCCGGTCTGCCAGCCATTGGTCGTGAAGGTTTCGACGTAGTTCTTGGCGGTCTTGTTCAGCTCGCCACTGGTTTTGCTGATGGCCGACAATTCGATATCGGTTACATCCAGACCCTGGCCGCCAAGCGCAATCACCTGGTCGACATCGTCGTCCGCGATCAACTCGCCGAAGAACTCGGTGTAGTGGGCCTTGGTCTTTTCCTGTTTCTGATCAAAGCTGCCGTCGAAGAACTCTTCGACAGTCTGCGGATTGCCGTTCTCGTCAGTTCGGATCTTGGCGGCATATTTGTCGGCAATTCCTTCAAGCGCAACCTGTTCAAAGGCACCAACAATTGCCGAAATCGCACCACCAATCAGACCCACCGCAGCGGCGATCGGGGCGCCCACGCCGGTTGCCGCAAGTACGCCCGATGTGACGCCGGTGATGACGTCGAGCCCGGTGGTCACGCCATAGAATGCGGCTTCTGCGTCTTTGGATTCCTGGAGAAGGTCGCTCAGCAGGCCGGAGCTGTAGGTGTCGGCCTTCTGAATCGCGTCGATCCGATCCTGTTTCTGGTCAAATTCCGCCCATTTTGCCGGGTTGATCGCACCTACTACAGACCCGATGGCGCCGATAACCGGTACCGCCTTGCCAAGCACGTTAGCAGCCTTGCTGCCTGCCTTGACCGCAAGCTCTGCGATGCCGAGCACGTTCTCGACGGCCGCAAAGGCGAGCGCGGTTCCCTGCAGGCCGACCTCTGCCTGTACGACTTTGCGGGTTTCATCCGGCAGGTTCGGGTCGGCAAGAAGCTTAGCTGTGGGCACAAAGCTGGCTGCTGCGCCGCCAACCAGTGACAGTGCCGCAAAGCCCTTTGCGCCCTTAGCAAATTTCAGATGGCCGGCAGCGTCCAGGATGTCGCCGCCAGCGCTGAACACGGCTTCACCCAGGAAGCCTGCGTTAGCAGCATGGCCTTCGGGCGTGTTGTCGGGTTTGACGGCGAAAGCGGAGATCGCCTGACTGCTGCTCAGTAGATTGACTCCGGCCTTCAGCGAGGCGGTGCGGACGGTGCTGCTGTATTCCTGGAAGCCTTCTGTCTTCTCTCGGAGGCTGATCAGCTCAAGGGATTCACTGGAAATGGCTTCCAGCTCGGCCTTTGCATCTGCGGCAAGCACATCGCTGCCGGTGTAGGTCTCCGCCGCGTATTTCTTGTATTCTTCCAGCTTATCTTGCCGGGCGATTTCGAGGGCATCAATGCGCGCTTGCAGATAGTTCGCGTGGCTTTCGCTGTGGTCGGCGATATCGCCACCCCTTTCAAATGCAGCAAGGTCGGTTTGCAGTTTTTCGGCTGCATCAAGAACGGTGCTGGTCCGGTAGATCTCTTTGCTGACCTTGTCGGCCGCTTCGGCGTCGAAATCCGCATGGTTCGGATCACTTAGGCGGTCGTGCTGCGCCCGGAGCACGTCCAGGTCGACCTGAAGCTTTGATATGTCGTCGGTGACATTACCCTTGATCGAATTGATGAACTGTTCGTTGGTATTCGCCAGTTCGCCAGCAGCATATTGTTGTTCGATGGCGGCGACGATCTTGCCGACGATTTTCAGATCTTTTGCGATGAACTCAGCCCATTGGGCTTCAAGATTGTTGTCCTCATCGTCGTTCACCAAATCCTTACCGGCGATCTTCCCTTTCAGGCTTTTGACCAGATTGTAGTTCCAGTTCGAGTAGTTGGTCGCCTTGCTGATGGCTTTGACTTCGGGAATGCCCAGCCCGGTTTCCAAGAAGGTCTGAACGGTGTCGCGGAACGACTCCCGTGCCTCCGGTCCCAGGTCCGAAAAGATCGCATCATAGGCGATGACAGAGGTTTCCAGAATTGCGGTTTGTTCTTCGTTCAGCATGTATCGCGACCTTTCTGACGGAAGCAGCCTGTAATCCAGTTTCGCTACGGTTGTGCCGTGCTTGGACACGCATAGGGATATTCACGCGCGCGGCTATATGGCCAAATCCTTGGACTGGATAAGGCCAGTTTGCGCTTGGTTCGAATAACGCGCTTATGTTCAGGGGGTTACCGGCATCTATTCGATCAGAATTATCTACAGCGTGGAGAGGGAAAAACGCGGAGGACCTATTCGTCGCTACAGGCCTCTGTCGCAGTTCTCAACTGAAGTGACGCATTTTGGTTTTCTGTAACATGTTCAGTGATTTGGCGAATCAAATTCGCCCATGACGGGAAACATCTGCGCGTTGTTGTCACCATCACACCGGCAGAGTTTGCTGCCGCTCTCCGTCTCTGATCAGCCTGCTGGGGCCGCCCAAAGACCGGCCGCCCACCAGGTGCCCAGCCCATGGCTTCAATATAGTTTGACACCCTAATAAGGTGAGTTGAGATTTGTAAATCGCGAGACGGCTAGCCGAGTCCGCCAAGGGTTTGGATCATCTCGCGGATCACTCCGACACCGTCGCGGGCCTTCAGATTGGCAAACAAAAATGGGCGATCCCGGCGCATTCGTTTTGCATCGCGCTCCATCACCGATAGATCCGCACCGACATGCGGGGCAAGGTCGGTCTTGTTGATGATCAACAGATCCGAGCGGGTGATCGCCGGCCCGCCTTTGCGGGGGATTTCCTCGCCTGCGGCGACGTCGATCACATAGATGGTCAGATCTGCGAGCTCGGGGCTGAAGGTGGCAGAGAGGTTGTCTCCGCCGCTCTCGATCAGGACAATCTCGAGATCCGGGTGGCGCTCCCGCATCTCCGCGACCGCGCCGAGGTTGATCGACGCATCCTCGCGGATGGCTGTATGAGGGCAGCCGCCGGTTTCAACACCCAGGATCCGGTCCTGCGGCAGGATCTGCAACCGCATCAGGGCCTCGGCGTCCTCCTGCGTGTAGATGTCATTGGTTATCACCGCGATTGAGTGGCTGTCGCGAAACACCTCGCTCAGGGCTGCGGTCAGGGTGGTTTTGCCCGCGCCAACCGGGCCGCCAATTCCAATGCGCAGGGGGCCGTTCAATGTGCTCATGTGCGAAAGATCCTTGAATGCTGTGTTTCGTGTTTCATCGCGGCAATGTCCGCAAGAAAGCAGGTGGAGGACAGGCGCTGGAGGTCACCATCCCCGGTTTGCTCTGCGATCTGCTGGCAGAGCGGCGCAAGGGCGTGGAGGATTGCCTGTGCGTCGCTTTGCCCGATGGGGGCAAGGCGCTGAGCCGCCGCGACCAGGTTTGCGGTGAATGCGTGCAGGTAAAGCGCCGTTGTGGCCTGCAAGGGCATCGAACAGCAATTTGCCGCAAAGCCGACAGCTACGGGATAGGTGAGCCTCGCGGCAACGTCTCGGTCGGTTCCGGGCCAGATGCTGCGGGTGATCTGGCAAAAGGCTGCGCCCTGAAGATCGGTTTCGCGGAGGCGTTCCAGGGATGGTGCATAGGCGCGGCATTGGGTGTCGATCCGCTGCACGGTATCGGCGTCCGGGGCGTGATAGGCCGCAGCGAGGAACAGCGCATCCGACCAGCCGCCGCCGTCGCGCAGAACCGTTGCGATCCAGTCCTGCACGTCGGCAGCCGAGCTGACCGCGGCGGAGGTCATCGCCCATTCCAATCCGTGGGAATAGCTGAACGCCCCCACCGGGTAGCCGGGCGAAAACCACTGCATCAGGGTCAGCAACTGTGCCTCAGTGGGCATGGGGCTGCCCCTGAGCGTCGCCATGGGAATGGCTGTGGGTGCGGCCATGACCATAGGCGCCGCCCTCGGGGGTGAAGGGTTCGACCACATCGCGCAATGTCGCGCCGAGTTTTTGCAGCATGTCGCGGATCACATGGTCGCGCTGGATCAGCAGACGATCCGCGTCGATCTGGCAGGGCATATGGCGGTTGCCGATATGCCAGGCTAGGCGCAGCAGGTGATCGCCGGTTACCTCCAGCAGCGGTTCGTTTGCTGGGTGCACGCCGATTTTGCGGCCATCGTCCAAGACAAAAGCATCGCCCATGTCGAGCGACAGCGTGGAGGGGAAATCGACCAGAAACCGCAGGCCACTATCAGAGGTCAGCACCCTGCGTCGCAGGAAACGATCCTCGTAGCTGAGGGTGATCTGGTCATCTGCATCATGCGCGTGGATCTTGTGTTGGCTGAGGGGGAATGACATGGGAAGGCTCCGTCAGAAAAGAAAATAGCGCTGGGCCATGGGCAGATCATCGGCCGGGGCGCAGGTCAGAAGCTCGCCATCTGCACGGACCTCATAGGTTTCGGGATGGACCTCGATCTTGGGCAGGGCGGTGTTGAGTTTCAGGTCCGATTTGCCAATGTCGCGGGTGTTTCTGACCGCGCAGGTCTGTTTGGCGAGACCAAGGTGCTGGGCAATCCCGCCTGCCTGTGCCGCTTCGGAGACAAAGGTGACGGAGGAGTTTTCCACCGATCGGCCAAAGGCTGCGAACATCTGCCGGGAATAGACCGGCTGTGGTGTGGGGATAGACGCATTGGGGTCGCCCATCTGCGCCATTGCAATGGACCCGCCGAGCAGAACCATTTCAGGCTTTACCCCAAAGAAGGCAGGATTCCACAACACCAGATCGGCGCGTTTGCCGACCTCGATACTGCCGATTTCATGGGCGATACCATGGGCGATGGCCGGGTTGATCGTGTATTTGGAAATATAGCGGCGGACGCGGAAATTATCGTTTTCTCCTGTCTCCTCGGGCAGGCGTCCGCGTTGCTTTTTCATCTTGTCGGCAGTCTGCCAGGTGCGGATCAGAACCTCGCCCACCCGACCCATCGCCTGACTGTCCGAAGCGATGATCGAGAAGGCGCCCATGTCATGGAGGATATCCTCTGCCGCAATGGTTTCGCGACGGATGCGGCTTTCGGCAAAGGCGACGTCTTCGGGGATGGACTTGTCGAGGTGATGACAGACCATCAGCATATCGAGATGCTCTTCGATGGTGTTGACGGTAAAGGGGCGGGTCGGATTGGTAGAGGAGGGCAGGACATGCGCTTCGCCGCAGATCTTGATGATGTCCGGGGCATGGCCGCCACCCGCGCCTTCGGTGTGGAAGGCATGGATGGTGCGCCCCTTCAGCGCTGCGACCGTGTGTTCAACAAAGCCTGATTCATTCAGTGTGTCGGTGTGGATCATCACCTGCACGTCCATCGCGTCCGCTACTGACAGGCAGCAGTCAATGGCGGCGGGGGTGGTGCCCCAGTCCTCGTGCAGCTTCATCGCGCAGGCACCGGCGATGATCTGTTCCTCAAGCGCGCGGGGCTGTGAGGCGTTGCCTTTGCCCGCAAAGGCCATGTTCATCGGAAAGGCGTCGGCGGCCTGCAACATGCGCCCGATGTGCCATGGCCCCGGCGTACAGGTGGTGGCGAGGGTTCCATGTGCGGGGCCGGTGCCGCCGCCGAGCATGGTCGTCAGCCCGGAGTGCAGCGCCTCCTCGATCTGCTGCGGGCAGATGAAATGGATGTGGCTGTCAAAACCGCCAGCGGTCAGGATGCGCCCCTCGCCCGCGATGATCTCGGTTCCCGGCCCGATGACAATCGTGACACCGGGTTGAGTGTCCGGGTTGCCTGCCTTGCCGATGGCGGCGATGCGCCCGTCTTTCAGACCCACATCCGCCTTGTAGATGCCGCTATGGTCCACGATCAGCGCATTGGTGATGACCGTGTCAACGGCCCCCTCGGCGCGGCTCGCCTGAGACTGGCCCATGCCGTCGCGGATGACCTTGCCCCCGCCGAATTTCACCTCTTCGCCGTAGCTGAGCACGTTGCCGACACCGCTGGCTTCGGCGATCAAATCGCGCTCCACCTCGATAGTCAGATCGGTGTCCGCCAGACGCAGACGGTCTCCCACCGTGGGGCCGAACATGGCCGCGTAATCGGCGCGTGAAATCTGGGATGGCATCAGAGATCCCCCATGATGGCGGCGTTGAAGCCGAAGATCCGTCGCGCGCCGGATATCGGGATCAGCTGTACCTCGCGGCGCTGGCCCGGTTCAAAGCGCACGGCTGTGCCGGCAGCGATATCAAGACGCAGGCCCCGAGCGGCCTCCCGGTCAAAGTCGAGAGCTGGGTTCGCCTCGGCAAAATGGTAGTGCGAGCCGATCTGTACCGGGCGGTCACCGGTGTTAGAGACCATCAGGACGGTGACCGGACGATCCGGGTTGAGGTCCAGACTGCCCGCGGCGGGGATCAGTTCTCCCGGGATCATTTGCGCCGCCACAGAAGACTGGCGCAGCCGATAACGACAGTCGCGACCAGAGCCGCGAGAAGCCAGGTGTCCGCACCGTGCGGGTGAACATGCGCGCCGCCATGGGCGAGCGCGGGGCCGCCAGCCAGCAGCAACAATGAGAGGAGCGTGGGTCGCAATGTCATGGGTCTGGGTCTCCTGAATGTGAATCAGCGAATGGGGTTGTGAACGGTGACGAGCTTTGTGCCATCGCGGAATGTTGCCTCGACCTGAATGTCGTGGATCATCTCGGGCACGCCTTCCATGCAGTCGTCGCGGGTGATGACCTGCGCGCCGGCTTCCATCATGTCGGCGACTGATCGGCCGTCTCGTGCACCTTCGACAACGGCGTCGGTGATCAGGGCAATTGCTTCGGGATGGTTCAGCTTGACGCCGCGAGAGAGGCGTCGTCGGGCAACCTCTGCGGCCATGGAAATCAGCAGTTTGTCTTTTTCACGCGGGGTCAGGTTCATGTCAGATCATCCAAGGTCGGGGAAGAGGGGCGCCGCGCAGATCACGGAGGATCGGCAGCAGGAGATGGCGCAGGACATAGCTGTCCGCTGCGAGGGCACGCATGACCAGCAGGTCTGAGCCGATCAGGCTGGCCCCGGCGGTCGGGCCAAGCTGCGCGCGCAACGGGCCAAGCCGCCCGGCAGCGTCCGGTGCAACATAAATGAGCGTTGCGATGGCTCCGGCGCCGTTTGCGGTTGCGGGCCTCGCTAGATGGGCCGCGATGTCACCATCGAGGCTTACGTTATCCAGAAACAGCGGTGCGCCTGCGCGGCGGATGTCGATGCAATCACGCAGGCTCGCCTTGGTAAGGGTCTCGCCCATTGCCGCCCGCCCGAAGATCAGCGTCTCGCATAGCAGCAGCCGGGCGTCTTCGTGCAGATCGACCGTCAGCGTCCGGTCCAGGTTGCATCCTTGAAACAGGATGGTTTCCTGGGGCAGCCAGGCAAGGCTGGCGCGAGGCTCGACACTGAGCGAGTTGCGAATTGTGCCCGTCTCTCCGGGTTGCGCCCGATAGGCCCGCTCCGCCGCCTGGGTGGTGAGCGTAAGAGAGGTTCCGACGCGCGCGGTGGCGCTGAGTTCAAATTGATCTCCGCCAGTCACACCGCCCGCTGTATTGACCAGAACCCCCTGAAGATCCGCGTCATGGGTGCGCGGGAACAGCAGCTTCAGAGAGCCCGCCTGACGGAGTCCGGCGAGGACCGATGTGTTGCCGCGCCGCTTGGAGGATACCGAGACCGTGCCGATGGCGCGCGGCGGGATCGGCTGGCTCGGCCATGGTTGCGTCTCGGCCGTAGGAAGGCGCGACGCCCTGGAATCACCGGAACAGGCGGTTTGCCAAGGCATCAATTGGCGCTGGGATGAAGGTCTAGGCGTCATGCTGTCGATTTCATCACAGTGCGGATCTGCCGCCAGTTCAAAGCGAACAGTTGGCTGTTCCGCGGCAAGCCCTGCGCAAAATAGAGGCCAATTGTGGGTTTGGTGATCAAAAAACAGGCTGTTGCGCGGTTGGCGGCGGGCGTTTTTCGCGCGTCGTTTGCGAAACTTGCTGCGATGCAGAATGCTCAGCCTATCCACGAGAGCGAGGCTCAAACATCGTGGATGTGTGACGACCGGAGGAATTTGCGATCTCGCCAGCCGCCACACGGATGCAACACGAAGCTGCCCGCCACAGGTAGGAAATCCGGCGCCCCGGCGCAAGGGATACACCTCTGTCCGGGCGAGGAGAGACTGAATGATCACCTATAAATCTGTTCTGGCGACGACAGCCACCTGCACTGCGCTGGGTTTGGCGACCATGGGAACTGCGGTTGCGGCGGCTGATTGCCCAATAAAGGTGGGTGTCCTGCATTCGCTGTCTGGGACGATGGCGATTTCCGAAACAACGCTCAAAGATACCATGCTCATGCTCCTTGAGGATCAGAACGCCAAAGGCGGCGTCCTCGGTTGTGAACTGGAACCGGTTGTGGTGGATCCTGCGTCCAACTGGCCCCTGTTCGCCGAGAAAGCCCGCGAATTGCTGAGTGTGCATGAGGTCGATGTGATCTTTGGCAATTGGACCTCGGTGAGCCGCAAATCGGTGCTGCCGGTGATCGAAGAGCTGAACGGCCTGTTGTTCTATCCGGTGCAATATGAGGGCGAAGAAAGCTCGCGCAACGTGTTCTACACCGGTGCTGCGCCGAACCAGCAGGCAATTCCGGCAACGGATTACTTTCTGGACGAGCTGGGTGTGGAGAAATTCGCGCTGCTGGGCACCGATTATGTATATCCGCGCACCACGAACAATATCCTCGCCAGCTATCTGAAGCAGAAGGGAATCGCCGAGAGTGATATCTTTGTGAACTACACTCCGTTTGGTCATTCGGACTGGTCCAAGATCGTTGCCGATGTCGTGGCGCTGGGCGCAGATGGCAAGAAGGTGGGGGTGATCTCCACCATCAACGGCGATGCGAATATCGGGTTTTACAAAGAGTTGGCGGCAGCCGGTATCAGCGCTGACGATATCCCGGTTGTGGCGTTTTCTGTCGGGGAGGAGGAACTCTCGGGTCTGGATACTTCCAATCTGGTCGGGCATCTGGCGGCCTGGAACTACTTTCAATCCGCCGAGGATGAGGCCAACAGCGCCTTTGTCGCGAAGTGGAAGGAGCGGATGGGCGAGGACCGGGTAACCAACGATCCGATGGAAGCCCATTACATCGGTTTCAACATGTGGGTGAATGCGGTGACAGAGGCCGGCACCACAGATGTCGATGCTGTCCGCGCGGCGATGTACGGGCAGGAGTTTCCGAACTTAACCGGTGGCACGGCGGTCATGCTGCCTAACCACCATCTGGCCAAACCGGTACTGATCGGTGAGATTCTGGACAACGGGCAGTTTGATATCATCAGCCAGACTGAGGAAGTGCCCGGCGATGCCTGGACAGATTTCCTTCCCGAGTCGGCTGTTCTGACTTCGGATTGGAAAGACCTCGGCTGCGGTATGTACAACACCGAGACCAAGAGCTGCGTGCAGACCCTGTCCAACTACTGACCTGGCAGGATCGTAACGGAAGGGGGGATTTCCTCCCTTCCAACCCTCTCTTCCCTCCTCGAACGGAAATGACGCCTATCATGACACGGTTTTTTGCCGCTGGTCTGTTTGTGCTTTGGGGCTGCTTGGCTGCCACGGCGCAGACAGCGCCTCAACTGGCCTTGCCTTCGCCTGTTGCATCTGCACCATCGAATACAGGGGTTCAGGACCTCCTTCAGTCGCAGTCCGCCTTGATTGTCGCCAGTTCGCGGCAGACGATCGAACCCGCGATTGATGCCATCGCCGAAAGTGGCCTCGCGCAGGTTCAGGCTGTCTTGCAGCTCTGGCAGGACAAGAAACTGGTCCTGCGGACATCCGACCACGTGTTCTTCAGGGCCGAGAAAAACGCTGATGGGCGTTATGATCTGATTGACCTCGACAGTGGCGCAATGGTCGGGGTGGCGGATAAGGGCGATCTCAAGCTGATCAAGCCCAACTCCGGCGTGCGGGCGATGATCGGAACGGCGCTGGTTCGGTTCCAACTGGAAGACCCGGATCTGTCGATACGACAGGCGGCAGTTACCTCCATCGGGCGGGACCCGTCAGCCGCGGCGCTCATGCCGTTGCGGGCCTCAATTGCCAGTGAGACCGATGAGGATCTGCTGGCCTTGAAGCGGCGTGCGGAGCGCCTGTTGACCATTCGCTTTGATACCGATCCAAAGGCACGTGTTGGCGCAATTGAGGAGATGTCCGCCGATCTGGGGGTTGATGTCCGCGCGACATTGAACCCGCTGTTGCAGACGGAGTTGCAAATCCATTCCTCGGGTGCGCCGACGGGTGCAAATGTCGCGGCCGAGCGGCGTATCGGGCGCGGGATCGGCGCGGAGGATGCCTATGCCGCACTGGTTGCCCGCGATCTGGCACCTGCGACGCTGGGGGCCGACGAGATCAGGTCAGCGTTGGAGGCCAATATCGCCGATGGTCGTGTGGCCGGTATTCCATTGGCGCAATTGTCTGACCCTGCAATGCGGCAACAGGCCTATGACGGTCTGGTGGCTGCCGGTCTGGCCCGCCCGGCCCCAACCCGGGAAGAGATGGCTGATGCAGTCGCAGGCTACCGGTACTTTGACATCTATGAGGAGTCCTCCTTGGCGGTGACGGATGCCGCAGAGACGGCACTGGCGCGCATCAACAGGCAGGTCGGTTTCAATCAGGCGGCGGATCTCACTCTGGATGCCATGTCTCTGGCGTCGATCTATTTTCTGGCGGCCATCGGTCTTGCGATCACCTTTGGCGTTATGGGGGTCATCAACATGGCCCACGGCGAATTCATCATGATGGGGGCTTATACCGGCTATGTGGTGCAGCTGTTCATCTCCGACCATACGCTGTCCATTCTGGTGGCGTTTCCAGCGGCCTTTGCGGTGACCTTCGGAGCGGGGATTGCGATGGAGCGTCTGGTGATCCGCTGGCTCTACAATCGGCCGTTAGAGACGCTTCTTGCGACATTTGGTATTTCCATCGCATTGCAGCAGCTGGCCAAGAACATATTCGGGACGCAGGCGCGCCCGCTGACCGCACCGGGATGGCTGGACGGCGCGTGGATCATCAACGACGTCGTGTCCATCAGCTATATCCGTATCGCGATCTTCGTGCTGGCGTTGGGTTTTCTTGGGCTGTTGCTGTTCATTATCCGGCGCACACGCCTGGGGCTGGAAACCCGTGCCGTCACCCAAAACCGAGGCATGGCGGCATCCATGGGGATCAATCCGGACCGGGTGAATATGCTGACCTTTGGCCTGGGGTCCGGCATCGCGGGCATCGCGGGCGTTGCAATCGGGCTCTTTGCCAAGGTGACCTCCGAGCTGGGCAACGACTACATCGTCCAGAGCTTCATGACCGTTGTGGTCGGCGGCGTCGGCAGTATCTGGGGCACCCTGGCCGGGGCGGTGATGATCGGTTTCTCCCAGAAGGGCATCGAATGGCTGAACCCGTCCAACACGCTGGCGGCACAGACCTATATGATTGTGCTGATCATCATCTTCATCCAATTCAGACCGCGCGGAATTGTTGCCCTGCGTGGCCGCGCGGCGGGGGACTGATCCATGCAGCGTTCGTTTATTGCCCGCAATCCATCGGTGTTGGTTTTCATTGCCGTTCTGGCGCTGTTCACGCTGGGAATTACCCTGCTGTCCGAAGGGTTGGGGGCCGGGTTTGTTTCCACCTCCATGATCAAGACACTGGGCAAGACTCTCTGCCTATGTCTGGTAGCGATCGCGATGGATCTGATCTGGGGCTATGTCGGGATCCTCAGCCTGGGGCATTTCGCGTTTTTCGGGCTGGGCGGCTACATGATCGGCATGTGGCTGATGTATGAGCGTACGCGGGATGCGGTGCTCGGCTCCCTGTCGGATGCGGTGCTACCGCCAACCCAAGGCGAGATACATGATGCGATCGCACATCAGATCTTTGGTGTCGTCGGGGGGGACAGCTTTCCGCTGGTCTGGGCCTTTGCCGACAGTCTGGCAGTGCAGCTCTTACTTGTCGTGGCGGTTCCCGGGCTGCTGGCGCTGGTCTTTGGCTGGCTGGCCTTTCGCAGCCGGGTCACGGGTGTCTACCTGTCGATCCTGACGCAGGCGATGACATTGGCGCTGGCGCTATATCTGTTCCAGAACGACAGCGGATTGCGTGGCAACAACGGGCTGAGCGGGCTGCAAAACCTGCCCGGTCTGACTGATGTGCCGCAGTCGCTGGTTTCGATCTGGTTTTTCTGGGGCTCGGCCCTTGCATTAGGGCTGGGCTATGTGACGGCTGCCTGGGTGGTTGGCGGAAAGTTTGGATCCGTGCTGCGGGCGATCCGCGACAATGAGACCCGGGTCCGGTTTCTGGGCTATTCCGTTGAGGGCTACAAGCTGGTGGTGTTCACCGGAACCGCCTGTGTCGCGGGCATTGCAGGTGCGCTTTATTACCCGCAGGCCGGCATCATCAACCCTGCTGAGATGGCGCCAATCGCGTCTATCTACCTCGCGGTTTGGGTCGCCATCGGTGGACGTGGCCGACTTTACGGCGCGGTGATTGGTGCCGCACTCGTCTCGCTGCTGTCCAGCTGGTTTACTGGCGGTCAGGCACCGGATGTTGACCTCGGGATTTTCACTATTCGCTGGGTTGACTGGTGGCAGGTTGTCCTGGGGCTCGGGTTCGTTCTGGTGACGCTGTTTGCGCCCAAGGGGATCGGTGGATTGCTTGACCTGATCCAGCAACGCAGAACGATTGCAACTGAACCCGGTGAGCAGGAGGTCCAGCGATGAATCCGCTTCTGGAAGTCTCAGGTATTTCGGTCAGCTTTGACGGGTTTCGCGCGATCAACAACCTGTCGTTCAGGATTGGTCCGGCGGAGCTGCGCGCGATTATCGGACCAAACGGTGCGGGCAAGACCACCTTCATGGATATTGTCACCGGGAAAACTGCGCCCGATAGCGGCAGCATCATCTGGGATGGTCGTCGAAGATCGGTGTTTGCCGGTTCCGAAGCGCGCATTGCGCGGGACGGCATTGGCCGCAAGTTCCAGAAACCGACGGTCTTCGAGGAACAGACAGTGCAGGAAAACCTGCTGCTGGCATTGAAGGCGGACCGCGGCCCGTTTGCCGTGTTACGTTATCGTCCCAGCTCGCCGCATCTTGGCCGCGTTCAGGAACTGGCTGCGGAGGTTGGTCTGGTCGATGCCTTGCACCGTTCCGCCGGGGAGCTGAGCCATGGGCAGAAACAGTGGTTGGAGATCGGCATGTTGCTGGCGCAGGAACCACGGTTGCTGCTGGTGGATGAACCGGCGGCAGGTATGAGCCCGGAAGAACGTGAACAGACCACGGCTATCCTGGTCGCAGCGGCCAAGACGCGTGCGGTTGTCGTCGTGGAGCACGATATGGACTTTGTGCGGCGCCTCAACTGCAAGGTGACGGTTCTGCACGAAGGCGCGGTCCTCGCCGAAGGATCGCTGGATCATGTGACCGCCGATCAAGCTGTCATTGATGTTTATCTGGGGCGCTAAAATATGCTGAAGCTGGAAAATATATCGCTGCACTATGGGCATTCGCAGATCCTGCATGGGATTTCGATGGAGGTGAAACGTGGCGAGGTGGCCTGCGTGATGGGGACGAATGGCGTGGGAAAGACCAGCCTGATGAAGGCGATTTCCGGTCGCCATCCTCGATCCGGTGGAGAAATTCTGCTGGACGGCGACCCATTGCGGGCTGCCTCATCCTATCAACTGGCGCAAAAAGGCATCGCTTATGTGCCGCAGGGGCGGGAGATCTTTCCGTTGCTGACGGTGCTTGAGAATCTCGAAACCGGGTTTGGCTGCCTGCCGCGAAGCGATCATCAGGTGCCGGATCGGATCTACCAGCTGTTCCCCGTTCTACACGATATGCGTCATCGCCGTGGAGGCGATCTCTCAGGAGGGCAACAACAACAGCTTGCCATTGCACGCGCATTGATCACGCGTCCGAAGCTGCTGCTGCTTGATGAACCGACCGAGGGGATCCAGCCGAATATCATTCAGCAGATCGGAGATGTAATCCGGCATCTGCGCGACGAGCGCGAGATGGCGATTGTTCTGGTCGAGCAATATTTCGATTTTGCCTATGAGCTTGCAGATAGATTTGTCGTTCTGCGACGGGGGCGCATCACACTGGCCGGGGAACGTGCCGACATCAGCCGGTCCGACCTGCTGGCAGGTGTTTCCGTCTAAACCTTACCGGTTCTCGGCTGTCGCGGATTGGTCCGAGGCCGACCTGTCTGGTTAACTTGCGCAAAATTTTGGCACGGTCATCAGGGATTTTGAGCGTGTTGATCTCTGTATCCGAGATGTTTTTCCGGTCGATATAAGCCGTTGGAACAGGCGTTGACAGGCTGCAAGCATTTGAAATGTTTGAACCCTAATTCGTCTTTGCGATGGATTTAGATTTTCTGAAATTCGCTACATTTTATTCGAAGTGCCTGAAGCACTGTAATTGAGTAGTCTTGACCAAATGCGCGACGCCGACATGGGGACGAGGGGGCTTGGATGCACCTTCGAGACGGCGTCGGCGTGGGACAGGAGATAGGGGAGCAGAACTGAAACCGAACGGCTGCGCGTGCAGCAGAGCCTAGGTTGCGCCGAAGGGCCAGCATGGGATCTGCCGATCTGCCCGCGTGACCGCATATCGAGCCTTGCGCAGCACCTTTGCGTGCGCTGCGCACAACCCGCCACCCGAGCGCCAGGTGATACGGGGAACGACAACAACGGCGCGCGACACGGAACAGGGAACGATTATGTCAATCAAGCCACCATTTACCGAGTTGGAGATCGAAACAGCTCCATCCGGCTTCTACGAGGGCCACAGCCTTCCTATCGCGTTGATCAGTAAGATCATCATGACGACGCTGGTCCTCTGGGCCTTGGTCTGGCCAAGCAAAGCCAGCGGAACCCTGTCCTGGGTGAACAGCGAGTTGCTGAACGGATTCAACGCCTTCTACATCATCTCCGTGGGACTGTTTGCCTTCTTCCTGTTTGTTTTGGCCATTCTGCCTGCAACCGGCAACAAGAAGCTGGGGGCGGCTGATGCGACGCCGGAATTCTCCAATTTCTCGTGGTTCTCGATGATGTTTGGTGCCGGGCTGGGCGTCGGGCTAATGGTCTTTGCAACGGCGGAGCCGCTGGGCCTCTGGGGCTCCAACCCATTGGTTCTGTCCGGCGAGGTCGCAGCAAATACCGAGGAGGCGGTCCAGTCCGCCTATCGCTACACCTTCCTGCACTATGGGTTTCACGCCTGGGCGATCTACGTTCTGACTGGCCTGTCGCTGGCCTATTATGCCTATACGCGCGATATGCCGCTGACGATCCGGTCGGCCCTGACGCCGTTGCTTGGCAAGGCTGCAAATGGCTTTATCGGCCATCTGGTTGATGTTCTGGGTGTTGTGGCCACCATTCTTGGCGTGTCCGTCACCATCGGTTTTGGTGTCAGCCAGTTCGTTGATGGCGTCTATGCGGTTTCAGGGATGGAATGGCTGATGAACGGGGATGCCGAAGCGCCGAAACCGAGCACCGTAGGCCTGCTGTCGGCGCTTTTCGTGATCATGGGGTTGTCGATTCTTTCTGCAGTTTCCGGGGTTGGTCGCGGCATCAAATATCTCTCCAATCTCAATCTCGTACTGTCGGTTATCCTGCTTCTGACCTTTGTGTTTTTTGGGTCGTTCTTCTTTGCGATGACTAAATTCGGCAGCGGTCTGGTCGATTACATCCTGCATTTCACTCAGATGTCCTTTGGTGCCTATGGGCCGCAATCGGCGGATGCCTTTGCGACGGCTCTGCCGGAGGCCGCACAGGCGCTTCCTGCGGAAGATATGAGCTCGGTCTACGGTTCGGCAACATCCCCCTGGGGCTCGCTGGGCGGCTTCACCGAAGGGCTGCCTGCGTCGGCGGCAGCGCTGGATGCCGATGCGATCTATGCAGCCGGGGAACCCGGTCGCCAGTTCGGCTGGCAGGCAGGCTGGACCACATTCTACTGGGCCTGGTGGATTGCCTTCTCGCCCTTCGTCGGTTTGTTCCTGGCACGTATTTCCAAAGGGCGCACCGTGCGTGAGTTCATTCTGGGCTGCGTAATCGCACCTGCCATCGTCTGCTTCCTGTGGATGACCATTCTGGGCGGCACCGCGATTGATCTGGAACTGAACGGTACCGCCGCAGGGTCGATCATCGGGGCGACCAATACAGCCAAGCTGTTTGTGACGCTGGAGCAGATGATTTCGGGCGGCTTCCTGTCTGCCATCACCGTGATGTGTGTTGTGCTGATCATGACCTTCCTCGTGACCTCAGCGGATTCGGGTATTCTGGTGATGAACACCATCATGTCCGGTGGCGAAGAGGAAACCGGGATCAAGCACCGTATCATCTGGGGCTTGATTCTGACCTCGGTCATCGGGGCGCTGATCATCGCTGGCAACAGTGGCGCGGCTTCCAATCCATTCGGAGCCTTGCAAAACGCTATGATCATTGGCGCACTGCCCTTCACGATTGTCATGGTTTTCATGATGATTTCACTGGCCAAGGCGCTGTATCGCGACAGTTTGCGGGCAAAGGCAGACTGATCCCGACCCTCATTGATTGCTTGTTAGAAAAGGTCGCGCCTCGGCGCGGCCTTTGTCATTCCGCGGTTCGGTCTTTAACCTGAGCAGTATGAGTTTTGCTCATGGGTGCCCGCTGTAATCTCATTGGTAAGACTGGCGCAGATCGGCGATAAAGCCCCTGAGCAATAAGGGGTAGGCCATGGATCGCGCCGAGATCGTACATCAAAATTTCCTTGATCGAGTGGTCGCAGGTCGCCTGCCCCCGGGGCCGTCGCCTGTGGGGGACCTTTGCAGCAGTGATGCGGTCGCGATCTTTCGCGCGCAGGTCCTGAGCCGTGCCCTGGACCGCACCAGCCGGGCTATGCAAAAGGCTGGGCAGGGTTTCTACACGATCGGCTCGTCCGGTCATGAAGGAATGGCGGCGGTTGCGCGGGCCTTGCGCGCTGATGACATGGCCTTCCTGCACTACCGCGACGCCGCATTTCAGATCGCCCGGGCAGATCAGGTGCCGGGTCAGAGCATTGCCTGGGATATGCTGCTGTCCTTTGCCTGTTCTGCCGAGGATCCGACATCGGGCGGGCGGCACAAAGTGCTGGGATCCAAGGCGCTGATGATCCCGCCACAGACCTCGACCATTGCCAGCCATCTGCCCAAGGCGGTCGGCGCGGCCTATTCTATCGGTGCCGCGCGACGGCATGATCCAGAGCACCGGGTTCTGCCTGACGATGGGCTTGTGATGTGTTCCTTCGGCGATGCCTCGGCCAATCATTCGACGGCACAAGGAGCGATCAATACCGCCTGTTGGGCGTCTGTGCAGTCGACGCCTTTGCCGCTGCTGTTTGTCTGTGAGGACAACGGGATTGGCATTTCGGTCAAGACTCCGAAGGGGTGGATCGAAGCGTCGATGTCGCATCGGCCGGGGATGCGCTATTTTCAGGCCGACGGGCTGAATATCCACGACACCTATGCGGTGGCCGGGGCAGCTGCCGACTACGTTCGTCGCTGCCGCAAGCCTGCTTTCCTGCATCTGCGCACGGTGCGGCTCTACGGTCATGCAGGTGCAGACGTGCCGACCACTTACCTCAGCAAGGCAGAGGTTGAGGCGGATGAGGCCAATGATCCGCTGCTGCACTCCGTGCGGTTGCTGTCGCAATCCGGAGCTTTGTCACGGGAAGCGGCACTGGAGATTTACACTGAGACCTGCGCGCGGGTTGAACGGATCCGCACAGAGGTCGTCACCCGTCCGCATCTGAGAACGGCAGGGGATGTCAGTGCCAGCCTGATCCCACCAAAGCGGGTCTGTCGCAAGACGAACGGGCCAAGCGGTGAGGTGCGGGCAGAAATTCTGGGCAGCGATCTGCGTGCTCAGACAGACCCCCAGCCGATGAGCCGGTTGATCAACTGGGCTTTGACCGACCTGATGCTGGAGCATCCTGAGCTGGTCACTATGGGTGAAGATGTCGGCCGGAAGGGGGGCGTCTATGGCGTCACCCAGAAGCTGCAACAGCGGTTTGGCCCGGACCGGGTGATTGATACCTTGCTGGACGAGCAGTCGATCCTTGGGCTGGCCATCGGCATGGGACACAACGGATTTGTCCCGATCCCGGAGATCCAGTTCCTGGCCTATCTACACAACGCCGAGGATCAGATCCGTGGCGAGGCCGCGACCCTGCCGTTTTTCTCTAACGGCCAGTTCAGCAATCCGATGGTGCTGCGGATTGCCGGTCTGGGCTATCAGAAAGGCTTCGGTGGCCATTTCCACAATGACAATTCGCTGGCGGTCCTGCGCGACATTCCGGGCATCGTGATTGCCTGTCCCTCGGACGGGGCCGAGGCCGCGATGATGCTGCGCGAGGCCGTGCGTCTGGCGCGAGAGGAGCAGCGCGTCGTGGTCTTTGTCGAGCCGATCGCGCTTTATCCGATGCGTGATTTGCATGAGCCGAAGGACGGCGGCTGGATGCGTCTCTATCCCGCACCTGACCAGCGGATTGCGTTGGGAGAGGTCGGGGTGCATGGCGATGGCCAAGACCTTGCCATCGTGACCTATGGAAATGGCCGTTACTTGGCGACACAGGCCCAGACCGAGCTGAAGGCCAAGGGCGTTTCCACCCGGGTCGTCGATCTGCGCTGGCTCGCGCCGTTGCCAAAGGAAGCGCTGCTTGCGGCCACGGCAGGATGCGACAACATCCTGATCGTCGACGAATGCCGCAGTACAGGAAGTCAGTCGGAGGCGCTGATGGCGCTGTTCTATGAGACGGATGGCGCGCCGATGGCACGTGTCGTGGCGGAGGATTGCTTTATCCCGACCGGTCCCGCCTATGCTGCAACATTGCCGTCAAAGGATAGTATCGTCGCAGCGGCGCTGCGGCTGACAGGAGCTGACACATGACCCGCACCGCTGTTCTGATCTGTCCCGGACGTGGCACATACAACAAAACGGAACTTGGGTATCTGGCGCGTCACCACGCCGACAAGCAGGCTCTAATTGAATCATTTGACGCAATGCGCGAGGCCGCGGGCCAAGAGAGTGTCACTGCGCTGGATGGTGCTGAGAGATACGCGATGTCCAAATACACGCGCGGCGATGTGGCCTCTCCGCTGATCTATGCCAGCGCGATTGCGGATGCGCAGTCACTCGCCGAAGACATTGATGTCGTGGCGGTCACGGGCAATTCGATGGGCTGGTACATCGCGCTGGCCGCCGCCGGTGCGCTCAGCCCTCAAACAGGGTTTGAGGTGGTCAACACCATGGGTCAGCTGATGCAGCAGCATCTCATTGGCGGGCAGCTGGTTTACCCCTGTCAGAGCGACGACTGGCAGTTGGATCGGCAGCGCAAGACAGAGCTGCTTCAGCTGGTGCGTGACATAGACAGCAGGCCTGATCATCACCTGTCGCTGTCAATCAATCTGGGCGGCATGCTGGTGCTGGCGGGCAATGCCGACGGTCTGGATGCGTTTGAACAGGCTGTGCCGCAGGTGCAGGATCGCTTCCCCATGCGATTGCCCAACCATGCCGCGTTCCATACCGACCTACAGGCCCCGGTCGCTGCTGAAGGCCGGTCGCGACTGCCGGTGGACCTGTTCTCTGCGGCAAAGAAGCCATTGGTCGACGGGCGAGGGCAGGTTTGGTGGCCTGGCGGATATTCACTGACGAGCCTCAGGGACTACACGCTGAATGCGCAGGTCGTTGAGCCTTATGATTTCACTCGCGCGGTGCAGGTCGCGGCGCAGGAGTTCGCGCCGGATCTGTTTATCATCACCGGACCGGGGGCAACGCTGGGCGGCGCTGTTGCGCAGTCGCTGGTGCAGATCAACTGGCAGGGGCTCGGTGGCAAGGCTGCGTTCAAGGCGCGGCAGGCGCAGGAGCCGCTGGTTGTAACAATGGGGGACGAGGCGCAGCGCCTGCTGGTCAGCCGTTAGGACGCGGCGAGCTGGTCGGCATCCATCGCCACGGAAACGGCGAAGGCCTCAACCGGGCGGGAGACATTGTGCAGCGATACTGAGCCAAGCGGCGTCGCCTGTTCCGGGGTTTCCAACAGGTCGCGGCTGACCACGATCGTATGGCCGCAGGATTTGCCATAGTCGCCAAGCCGTGCGGCGATATTGGCGGCCTGACCGATGACGGTGAAATCCAACCGCTCACGGGATCCGACGTTGCCGTAGGTGACACGACCGTAGGCGAGACCGATGGCCGATTCACAGCGCCGCTTGCCCTCTTCGTCGCCCATTGCGTCCAGTCCGGCAACAATTGCCCGCGCCGATTGCAGGGCCTGCGCGCGTGCCTCATCGGGCGCGTCGCCGGCGGGGAACACCGCAAGGACCGCATCGCCGATGAATTTCAGCACCTCGCCGCCGTGTTCATGCACGATCGTCGATACCGTTTCAAAGAAGCTGTTGAGTAGCTCGATATAGGCGCTGCGGCCCAGGTCCTCCTCAAGCCGAGTGGATCCACGCAGGTCGCAGAACATAATGGCGGCATCAATGTCATCGCCATCACCACGCCGGATTTCCCCACCCAGAACCCGCGCGCCGGTTCGCTTGCCTACATAGGTTTCCAGCAGGGACTGTGCGTTCTCCCGCTGCATGAACACTTCATAGTACCGGGCAATAACCGCAGAACATTCGAATATCAGCCCCAGGTTTTCGGTCGAGAACCCTTTCGGATGATGGCTGGCAACCGTCAGCACGTTTATCCTCCCATCGGAGAAGGGCAGCGGCATCGCCACGTAATCGGTTGCGCCCTCTTCCCTCAGATCGCTGAGGATCGGAAAGGCATCGCTGGGCTGATCCAGATCCAACCGCTGCCGGATGCCGCCAAGCCCGTTGGAAACATGGCGCAGGGGACTGTTCTGAAATGCCGGGTGATCGTGGATCTCATAGCTCGGGGCGTAGGTCGTGACCTTGCCGGTGGCGCGGCTCCAGATGAAGTTCTTGCCCGCGATCATCGGGTGCAGGGACCAGGCCATCACCGAGAGGCGCGACAGGTGAACGCCATGTTCGACCAGTTTCTCCGACAGGCTTTGGGTGAATTCCTCAGGTGTCGGCAGATATGCAGCTTCGCGCAGCAGCCAATCGATCAGCGGTCCTGAAATATTACCATATTCCGGGACCTCAAGCTGATTGCTGCCAAGGTCGATCTCAACGCGCGCTTCCGGCATAAAACTGACATGGCCTGCGATGCCGGAAGCCTCAGGCAGAGCATCGTCATAGGACCAGGCGGCATTGCAGATGCTCTGTTCGCCAAGTTCCAGATCCTGATAGCCTGCAGTTCCCTTAAACGGGCAGAAGGTCTGGTGCCCGTTTGCAGGCGTCAGGCAGGTGTGGATATCGTCACGGGGAAAATAGATGGCAGCAGGTCGGCGGGTCTCATACATCACCTTGGCACGGGTGCTCTGGGCGATGATCCTGCCACCGAGCCGCGCCGTAACCGGGCCGCGCAGCTCCTCTACCATAATTCCATATGCAGGTCTTGCGGTGCTGGCGCGCATGTTCATGAGGGCTGTTCCCGGGTGGACTGACAACATGGGATCCATGTTGCCTGGTTTTCTACTATGTGGTGGTTTCCCGGCAAAATGCCAGAGCTGCACAGGGAAATGATCCATTGGATAAGGGCTGAAGGCCCTGTCAGTATGCGGTGGCGGGATCGGTGACCTCCCTGCGCACGGGGGGTCACACCATGCGGATCACATCCTTGCTGATCGACAGGACATAGCCGCGCTTGGCGATATTCTTGACCAGAAGCTCGCTGACCATCTGATTGCCCAATGTATCGCGCAGCCGCTTGATCCGGGTCGCTCCTGCGGCCTCTTCGCAGTCAACTGAGGGGCGGCCAGATATCATCGCCTCGATCTCCGCACCGGAGAGGACATCGTCATCAAGCCGGGCCTCGGCCAGAACTGCGAGCGTTTCCATCGCTGCGGCGGTCAGTTTGAAGCCCATGGTATTGAGGTAGACGGTGTTTTCTTCGCGGCTGATCAGCAGTTCAGTCACTTGGATGCCTGCGCGTTCGATCTGGACCATGCGCCGGTTCAGCATGACCAGCATGGCCAGAACCACCAGCGCAGCCACCATCATCATGGTGGCAAAGACCATCAGCACAAAAATTACCATCCGATAGCTGGTCAGCGTATCGGCAAAGGCCGTGCCGGACTGGGCGAGGATCTCAAGCAGCTTGATCTCGGCCTGCGTGGTAAGGTCGTTTTCCACAAAGACCCGCTCGACCCTTGCGTTGAAAGCGTTGGCATCGGGAAGCGTCAGCAGCAGCACGGTACCGGCAATCGCCAGCAAGGCAACGATGGCAGTGATCCCCAATGCGATGACGCGGCTTCCCGCCGCGCGCACCTCAGAAACGGAGAAAATAGGGTCCGGCATCTGTTTTCCTTTGTTCCAGCCCGTCGGGACCAAAAATGGACAGAACATTGAGCAAGGTCCAGCCCGCTGCCAACAACCGGTCGGAGATTTCGGCCTTGGCGGCCGACTTGCTGCAGCCGCCGCCAAGCTGGATCACGCCGTAATGAAGCCGCAGCGGGGCATCCTGTTTCGCCTTGTAATCGGCGTAACACTCGGCCGCTGCGGCCGGGCCCGTATCGCTGAGCATACCAATGGCAAGACCGGCAATCAGAGCCGTGGAGATAAGGAGGTTTTTCATACCCTCACACTGCGCATTTGTCGCGGGATATTCAATAACAACAGGCGATTGCGGGTGGTGATATTCGATAACAAGGCGCCGTTATTGCCTGTCCGCACGGTTCCGAACCAGGCTGATTGCATCGGTCATTTGGCCTCATGTTTTCAGAACTTCAGGAAGGACATCCCATGTTTCGCAGCAGTCGCATTGATGTAAATGCCAAACCGCATCGCAAATTCATCACGCTGATCGTTGCCGCAGCGGTCGCGGTGACCGGGTTTTCCGCAGCGCCTGCACGGGCGGACGAGGATGTTGCCAAGGTGCTGGCGGGTCTCGCCGTGCTTGGCATCATCGGTGCAATCGTGAAGAACAATCGCGATGATGATCAGCCACAGGTCACCCGTCCGCATCGTCCGTCACATGGCAAGCCGTATCGGCCTCATCATCCCAGACCGCTTCCGCCGCATGTTGCGCGCTATGATCTGCCGGCACAATGCGTGCGCTATTTCCCGCGCTACAGCCAAAGCCGGACTTTGATGGGGCAGGGCTGTCTGCGCAAACAGTACGGATTTGAGCACACCCTGCCGCGCGCCTGCCAGGTGACCTTCTGGAATGGCAAACGCAATCGTGTCGGCTATCGCCCGGATTGCCTCAAGGACCGCGGCTATCGCATTACCCGTCGCTGAGGTCGGCGGGACCTGGGTTCGAGCAGACTTAGGGGGCTTCGGCCCCCTCTTTTTTGCGCGGTATCTGCGGTCGGGCTTGAAACCCGGCTTAAAACCCGGTCAGACCAAGGGATGGATTATCCCGATTACACATTGGAAGCGGCCGCCCGTGCGCGTGGCCATATACGTATTGCAGGCGTGGATGAGGTTGGGCGTGGCCCGCTCGCCGGACCGGTGACCGCCGCTGCGGTCATCCTGGACGCCGACAATATTCCCGAGGGGCTGAACGATTCAAAGAAGCTAAGCGCCAAGCGGCGCGAGGCGGTCGAAGCGTCGATCTTTGGGCAGGCCGAGGTTGCGATTGCTCATGCCAGCGTCGAAGAGATTGATTCCCTGAACATTCTGCGCGCCTCGCATCTGGCAATGGAGCGGGCCGTTGCAGCCCTGGATCCGGCGCCGGATTATTTGCTGATCGATGGCAATCTGATCCCCAAGGGTCTGCTCCAGACGTCGGAGTTCGTGATCAAGGGAGACAGCAAATCAGTCTCCATCGCGGCGGCATCCATCGTGGCAAAACTGGCCCGTGACCGGATCATGGTGGATTTGGCGCAACAGTTTCCCGGCTATGGCTGGGAGAAAAACGCAGGCTACCCGTCCAAACAGCACCGCGACGCCCTGGTGAACCTGGGCGTGACCCCACATCATCGGCGTTCCTTCAAGCCTGTCCACAACATATTGTATCAAGAGTGAACCTCATCACCTTGTTCTAAAAAACAAATTGACCTCGAATCCACGATGACTCATCCTGTGGACAACCAAAATGAGCGCAAAAATGCGCCGTGGTTATCGAGGCAGAGCAAATGAACAAAACACTTACACGGGGCGCCGCGGCGCTCCCGCTAAACGCGATCCTTGACGGTGACTGTATCGACGTGATGTCCGGTCTGCCGTCAAATTCGATTGATCTGATTTTTGCGGATCCCCCCTACAACCTTCAGCTGAAGGGGCAATTGCATCGTCCTGACAACAGCAAGGTCGATGCGGTCGATGACCACTGGGATCAGTTTTCCAGCTTTGGCGTCTATGACGAGTTTACCCGTGCCTGGCTTAAACAGGCGCGCCGTATCCTGAAGCCAAACGGCTCCATCTGGGTGATCGGATCGTACCACAACATCTTCCGAGTCGGCACAGCGGTGCAGGACGAAGGCTTCTGGATCCTCAACGATGTGATCTGGCGCAAGTCGAACCCAATGCCGAATTTCCGGGGCAAGCGTTACACCAACGCGCATGAGACGATGATCTGGGCCTCAAAATCCGAAGGCGCGAAATATACCTTCAACTATGAGGCGCTGAAAGCGCTGAACGAAGGTTTGCAGATGCGTTCGGACTGGGTCATGCCGATCTGTACCGGCCATGAGCGGCTGAAGGATGAGGCCGGCAATAAGGCGCATCCGACGCAGAAACCCGAGGCGCTGCTGCACCGCATTCTCGTTGGCTCGACGAATCCGGGCGATGTGGTGTTGGACCCGTTCTTTGGCACCGGAACCACGGGCGCCGTGGCAAAGATGCTGGGCCGTGAATTTATCGGAATCGAGCGCGAAGCCGCCTACCGTGAAGTTGCCGAAAAGCGCATCAAATCCGTACGCAAGTTCGACCGCGAAGCGCTGCAGGTCTCTGCCAGCAAACGTGCCGAACCGCGCGTCCCCTTTGGTCAGCTGGTCGAGCGCGGCATGTTGCGCCCGGGCGACGAGCTTTATTCGATGAACCGTCGGCACAAGGCAAAAGTGCGCGCAGACGGCACGCTGATCGGCGACAATATCAAGGGATCAATCCATCAGGTCGGAGCGCATCTGGAAAACGCGCCCTCCTGCAATGGCTGGACCTACTGGTGTTTCAAGCGGGACGGAAAGACCGTGCCCATCGACGTGCTGCGCCAGCAGATTCGGGCAGAATTGCAAAACTGACCCCACCCTTTCACAACCTGTGTGAAACCGCAGGCGCTGTCGCATTGTCGACGGCGCCAACCTTGCCCCGCCGTCATGGCGGGGTCTTTTCGTTTCAGCGCTGTCGGTTCAAGGGGTGCATCCGTTGGCAGCTGCCGTTAGTTTGACGCAAGACCGGCGCCAATGGATGGATACATATCATGGCAGTAACCGCCTCCGCCCCCGCTCCTGCCTTGGATAGCGACGAAGCCATTTTCAGACAGGAGAGCCCCTATGCGCTGGATGCGCTAACAGAGCACAAACGCAATGGGCTGGAGCTTGCGGTGCGGGCGCGCTGGATCGCCATGGCCGTAACGGCGGTTTTTCTGATCTATGTGAACCCCAAATGGGATGTGCTGTATTATCACTTTATCCTTGCGTTGCTGTGTCTGAACGGCTGGCTGATCCGCCGGGTTGGACGGGTTGGGCAATCACGGCTTGAGATGCTGCTGATTTTTGCCGATCTGTCGATCATGACCATCGGAATGGTTCTGCCAAATCCGCTGAGTGTCGACGATACGCCGCTGCCTATTCAGTATCGGTTTGGAAATTTCATCTATTTTTTCATCATACTTGCCGCGGGGACTCTGGCCTATTCCTGGCGCACGGTGGTAGCCATCGGCATCTGGACCGCAGTCATCTGGCTATTTGCGGCGGTCATGGTCTGGTGGCTGACGGATCCGGTGCCCGGCCTGACCGAACGGGTGCTTGAGGTTGTGGGCTATGATCCGACCATGGCTGAATTTCTCGATCCGAACAGCTTTCTCCTGCATCAGCGCCTGCAGGAGGTTATCGTGTTCTTTCTGGTGGCAGTGACGCTGGGTATATCCTCAAAACGGCTCTACGCGCTTATCCAGAATAATGCTGGTCTTGAGCGTGAACGGGCCAATCTGTCACGGTATTTCTCGCCCAATGTGGTGCAACAGCTGTCGCAAAATGATGAACCGCTGAAGCAGACCCGCCGTCAGGACGTGGCCATTCTGTTCATTGACATTGTCGGGTTCACCCGCCTGGCGGCCGAGCGTGACGCCTATCAGGTGATTGACCTCTTGCGCGATTTTCATGGCCGCATGGAAAAGGAGGTGTTCCGTCATCACGGCACGCTGGACAAGTATCTGGGCGATGGTTTGATGGCGACCTTTGGTACACCGCTGGCTGGTCCGAGGGACGCAAGTAACGCCCTGGCTTGCGGGCGGGCCATGCTGGCGTCGGTAGCGGAATGGAATGCCGAGCGACGCCGCTACGGCGAGGCAGAAATCCGCGTTGGCATCGGTGTTCACTATGGTGAGACGGTGATTGGCAATATCGGCGCAAACCGGTTGGAATATGCGGTGATCGGTAACGCGGTGAATATTGCAGCCCGACTGGAGGAGCGCACCCGCGAGATGAACGCTCAGATGGTGATCAGCGAGACCCTGCGGCAGCGTGTGCAGGACGAAGGCGGCGCCAGAGATCTGCAAGCAGGTTTCGTGCAGCACGGCGCATCTGAACTGCGTGGGCTGACCCGACCGATGACACTATGGGCGCTGCCCCGCTAGGTGTCCGCTAGGCGCGCGGGCCTGCCGGTGTCGGGTCGGGGCGGTCTTCGGGGCAACGGGCCGCATTGTAGGCGCTCCAATCGGTGATGTCAGGATAATACATCTGCCGCCAGCGCCGCACTCGCGGGTTCATGATCCGCCGCCACAGCGGTGGTATCATCGCCGCAACTGTCATGACCGGATAGCCGTAGGGTAGCTGGGGAGCATCGGTTGATGTGTGGTTCTGAAGCAGGGGAAAGCGACGATCGGGTTTGTAGTGGTGGTCGGAATGGCGTTGCAGGTTGATCAACAGCCAGTTTGACGCCTTATGGGCTGCATTCCACGAATGGCGCGGCATCACAGGCTCAAATTTGCCCCCGCCCAGATATTTGCGCGTAAGACCGTAGTGTTCAACGTAGTTCACCAGTTCCAGCTGCCAGATCGCGACACCCGCCTGGACCAGGAACAACCCAACGCCGAGCATCCCGCCCAGCACAAGGGCCATCAGCAGAAACGCGGCTTGCAGCGCCCAATAGCGAAAGAACGGGTTGCGCCGGTCAGTCCAAGGTAGGTTGCGGCGCGCCAGTTGTGCTCTCTCAGCCCGAAACGCAGACCGCCAGCATTGCCACAGAACACGCGGATAGAAACGATGGAAGCCCTCGTTGTAGCGCGCTGTGACCGGATCGCGGGGTGTGCCGACATGGCGATGATGCACGAGCAGATGCTCGGATCTGAAGTGAGAATAGAGCACCATTGCCAGCAGGATATCCGCCAGCCAACGCTCCAGTCTGCTCTTCTGGTGCATCAATTCGTGGCTGTAGTTGATCCCTATTGTGCCGCTGAGGACGCCAACACCGAAGAATACCCCGAATTTCTCCGCACCCGAGAGATGATCGGCGCCAGGCACGTAGATTAGCATGGCAATCAGGAGCAGGACCTGCACCGGAACCCAGGCAATGGTCAGTGAGGAATACCAATGAAGATCTTCTTCGGGTGTGAGCGGATCCGCGTTTTCAAGATTAAGCCCGAAGACCCCGTCCAATGCCGCAAAGAGATACCAGGTGACGAAGGGCGGCAGCAGGATGAGCCAGCCACCATAAAGAGCGGCGAGCCCCACCAGCGGCACCAGCAGAAAGGACAACCAAAAGGGCAGGGCGGCCTGCCAGCTGCGCAGAGTCTCGGCGGATATCATTCCAGTACAGCCTCATTCAGGTCGGGCGCGTTCGTGGTCGACTATGCGCCCTGCCCGAATAAAAGAGAAGGCATCAGCGCCCCTTCCAGAGATCGAAGGCCTTGCGCATCACCGTCGGCAGGTCGGTGGGTTTGAAGTCATGTCGTTTTATCACGCGCTGACTGTCCTGGGGTGTGAAACCGGGTGGCAGCTCCGCCAGCATGACCTGCAGGACCAGGTGAAAATGGGTGAAGGTGTGACGCACCTCCGCCCCCAGATCCTGCCAATCGGCCTCAAACGGTGGGGCTGGGGCCGGATCGTCGTTCCAATCGCTGCCCGGCCAGCCCAGCATACCGCCCAGCAACCCCTTGTCCGGGCGCTGCTCCAGCAACCAGTCGCCATCGCAGCTGCGTGCCAGATAGACGATGCCAAGGCGGGTTGGCTTGGGTTTCTTAGGGGTTTTCTTTGGCAGTTCCAGAGCTGTGCCAGCCGCACGGGCAGCGCAGGGGCTGCGCCATGGGCAGATGCCACAGGCCGGATTGCGCGGTGTGCAGATCGTCGCGCCGAGATCCATCACCGCCTGTGCGTGGTCGCCCGGGCGCATCGCTGGGGTCAAGGCTGCAGCTTTCTCTTTCAGCTGGGGTTTGGCCGCTGGCAGGGGGGTATGGATATCGTAAAGCCGCGCCATCACCCGCTCGACATTGCCGTCCAGCACGGTTTCCGGGCGGTCAAATGCGATCGCCGAAATGGCGGCGGCGGTATAGGGGCCGATGCCGGGTAGGGCGATCAGCCCGTCATAGGTATTCGGAAAGGTGCCACCGTGTTCCTCGGCCACCACGCGCGCGCATTTCAGCAGATTGCGTGCCCGTGCGTAATACCCAAGACCTGCCCATTCCCCCATGACATCTGCATCCGCCGCCGCCGCGAGATCCGCCACCGTCGGCCAGCGGCTGGTGAACCGGTGGAAGTAGTCCTTGACGGCAGCCACAGTGGTTTGTTGCAACATGACCTCGCTCAGCCAGATGCGGTAGGGATCGGGCCAGATACCGGCGGCGCGATCCGACGGGCTGACACGCCAGGGCAGGCTGCGCGCGTGCTGGTCGTACCAGTCCAGCAAATCACGGCTCTGCGGGTGGCTCTCGCTGTTGAGGTCACGCATTCTTTATCCTTTATGGCCCGGTTTCGCTGGTTCTCGCATGGCAGCCCTTTACAATAGGGCGAGCAGTCTAGCAAAACCACGGTCATGGCAGTGCAACGGACAAAATCTCGCGGGTTCAAGCGAACATCGCAGCTTCTGAACGATCAGATTCGCAAAGCCGGCGAAAGCCGGGGCTTTGCGGTGTCGCGCCTGCTGACCCATTGGGAAGAAATTGCCGGTCCCGACATCTCCTCTATCGCGCGCCCGGTCAATGTGCACTACGGGCGCGGTGGATTTGGAGCGACGTTGACGTTGTTGACCACCGGTGCCCATGCGCCGATGCTGGAAATGCAGAAAGAGCCTTTGCGCTGCAAGGTGAACGCGGTTTACGGCTATAACGCCATTTCCAAGGTCCGGATTACCCAGACCGCGCCCACTGGCTTTGCCGAGGGGCAGGTTTCCTTTAAATACGCTCCGAAGGTCCGCAAACCCCGGGCGCCTGATCCGCAGGACGTGGCGGCGGCAGCCGAGGCTGCGACCGGGGTCGAAAGTGATGAATTGCGCGCAGCGCTTGAACGGCTTGGGCGCAACGTGCTGACGAAACAGAAAACTCTTAGAAAGGGGTATGAATGACCCGTTTGATGTCCGGCATCTTTGCCTCCGCTGTCGTCGCGGCGGGTGTCTATGGTTATGCCGCATTGCAAGGCGGCACCTCTCTGCCCGGCAACCCGCTGGTTGGGGCGGCCTACGCGCAAGATGCAGAGGTTGATACCTCCACCATCGTCGAGATGGTGCAAGGTGCCGAAGATGCTCCGGTAACGCTGATTGAATATGCGTCCTATACCTGTCCGCATTGCGCGAATTTCCACCAGGGTGCGTACAAGCAGCTGAAGCAGGATTACATCGACACCGGAAAGGTGAAGTTCATCTACCGCGAGGTCTATTTCGATCGCTATGGCCTTTGGGCGTCGATGATTGCGCGCTGTGGAGGACCTGAGAAGTTCTTCGGGATCAGCGACCTGATCTACAAGGGGCAATCTGATTGGGCCCGAGCGGGTGGCGCGACCGAAATCGTTGATGCGCTGCGCAAGATCGGGCGGCTCGCAGGTCTGGAAGAGGAACAGCTGGAGGCCTGTCTTCAGGATGGGACCAAGGCCCAGACCCTCGTCAACTGGTATCAGGAAAATGCGACAGAGCATGGCATCGAGTCCACGCCGTCGTTCATCCTGAACGGCAAGAAAGTGGAAAATCAGTCTTATGAGGCGTTCAAAGCGCTGATCGACGCCGAACTCGACGGCTGATACCCCTTCCTTTGGGAAAATGTAGATAGGAAAACCCGCCCGGTGACCGTGGCGGGTTTTTTGCAATCTGCTGCCAGACTGGATGAGAGTGCACCGCGTCTTCTTGCCCGAGTGTTATGGAGGCGGTGGAGCGACCTTGCGGATTTGGGCCAGAAGCGCGTCATCGTTGTCGATCTGCAGGCGCACCGGTAGCGTGATCACCTTGTTGCGAAAACTCTCCGGCAGCCGGACCGCGTCTTTTTCGGTGGTGACCATCTGGGCACCGATCAGCTTGGCTTCGGTTTCCAGCCGGGACATCAGGGCAGTGGACAGGGGTTGATGATCGTCCAACGCTTCACTACGGCGCAGATCCGCGCCAAGGTCACGCAGCGTCTCGAAGAATTTCCGTGGATGGCCAATTCCTGCGAATGCCAGCACCGGCGTCCCCTGCCAGGGCATTCCGGTTTTCAAAGGCTCCAGTGCGCCGGAGTAATGTGGGCATGTCGTCAGGGCATCGCTCCAGGCTGACTGGAACCGTGCCTGCGCCTCGGTTCGGCCCAGCGACAATACCAGATCGGCGCGCGCAAGGCCCGTAGCCACCGGCTCACGCAGTGGACCGGCGGGCAGGCAATGGCCATTGCCAAACCCACGCTCCGCGTCGACGACGACCACGGAAAGATCCTTGTGAACACTCGGGTTCTGAAAGCCGTCATCGAGCAGTATGACAGTCGCACCCGCCGCGGCAGCCGCCTGCGCACCAGCGGCGCGATCCTCAGCTTTCCAGACCTCTCCAAAGGCCGCCAGGAGCAGGGGTTCGTCGCCAACCTGACTGGCGCGATGACGGCCCGGATCGACCTGCACAGGACCGGACAGAGAGCCGCCATAGCCACGGGTCACCACATGTGGCTCATGCCCCATATCCCTGAGCCGTTCGAGAAACCAAATGACCGTTGGCGTCTTGCCGGTGCCACCGGCGTTGATGTTGCCGACACAGATCACCGGAACAGCCACCCGTAGCGCGGCGCCCTGCGCCAGGCGTCTGGCGGTGGCATATGCGTAGATCCGGCCAAGCGGCGCCAGCAAGGTCTTGCGAATATCGAAGTCTCCGGCGGGCTTGTGCCAGAAGTCAGGAGCTTTCATATCGGTCCTCTCGCTTGTCCAGCAACTCCTGGACGCGATCCATAAGGTGGTCGGTCATATCGGCGCCTTCTGTGACGATCTGCCAGCCGGCAAGCGCCATCTCCGCCGCCCGATCAGGGGCCGACAGGCTGAGCACGCCCTGCGCAAGATCTTCGGCATCGTTGATTTTCAGCGCGGCGCCAACCTCTGTCAGCCGCTCATATAAGGCGGCATATGTGCCAAGACCCGGCCCATGCAGGATCGCCGACCCGAGTGCTGCGGCATCCAGCGGGTTCTGTCCGCTTGCGTGGCGGGGCAGACTGCCGGCCAGCAGACACAGCGGCGAAAGCCGGTACCAGAGACCGGTGTCTTCGGAAGAGCTGAGCAGGACTTGGGTGTATTCATCAGGCTCTTCGCCGCTGTCCCAATCGGCCAGCTGTAGGCCGCTGGCGATGATCGCATCGCGGGCCTCTGCGAGGTCCTGTTCATCGCGGATCGCGATTACCAGGAGCAACCGATGCAAAAGCCGCAGTACGCTGCGATGTGCCGTCAGGATGGTTGGCAGATCACCCAGCTCGGTCTGCGCGGAGAACCAGACCGGACGGCTCCCCAGCTGGGCCTGCATATGGGTAAGCTCATCGCTGTTGCAGCCAGGGGGCGTGGCCGACAACCGCAGGGGATTGGTCTGTTGGATCCGATCTGCAGCGACACCGAGCCGGAGCATCTGCGCTCGGGCCTCATCTGACGGGGTCATGATTTCGCTGAAGCGGTCGAAAAGCCGACGGCGCTGGTCCGGCAACCAACGACTGGTGCGATCGGGCAATTCTCTCGCTTCGATATCAACCAGTAGGCTGTCGATCTGACGTTCGCTCATCTGGCGCATCAGTCCACGACGGAGGTCTCCCCCCGACCAGATAAGCAGATCGGGGCGCCAGTGATCGAGAAATATCCGCACGTCGGCCGGGGTGTCATCTGGCGGTGGTCCCGCAGCGAGGTCGCAGCCCTCGACCAGTGGCCTGTTCGTGATGTCGCGGCTCCACGTCACCAAAACAGACAGATCGGGTCGAAGCGATTTCATACGGTTCCCGACATCGCCGAGAGCCATGTAGCGCTCTGTCGTGGAGGCGTGGATCCACAGCACTTCGCCTGCGGGACGGGCAGGCCAGCGGAGGCTGCGGTCGGATGCGGCGGAAGGTCTCGACATGGCTACGGTTTTCCTGCTGCGCGCGGCTGTCAGAGCGGGCGAAGGCCGGGACCCTTCGGATCGAGCGCGGCAATCAGTTGTTCGTGCAGTCGCGGCGGCGCAGCGACAACGCCGTTGAGCGTAGGGTGAGGGTTGTTGAACCGCAAGCCGACGCCGAACCTGTCGCTGCACAGCCCTCCGGCCTCGCGCAGGATCAGGTCACCCGCTGCGATGTCCCATTCCCAACTGGGGCGGAGGGTCAGCATGGCATCAAAGCCCGCATCCGCGACCCGCGCCATTCGGTAGGCAAGCGAAGGGCGATGACTGCGATTGAACGCGGGTACAATGCCATTGTGCCAGTGTTCGGGGTCCTGCAGCGGTCTTGCCGCCAGAACATTTGCGGCGTTGAGGTCATCCTGTCGGGAAACCTCGACTGCTGTGCCATTGCAGGTCGCGCCTTGTCCAAGTGCTGCGCAATACATCAGCTCGCGCTGGGGCAGGTAGATGACTGCCGCCGTGATCGTCCTGTTATGCGCAACCGCCAGCGAATGGGCCCAGGTCCGAGATCCTTCGGCGAAACTGCGGGTGCCGTCGATAGGATCGACGATAAAGATCTTTTCACGGTTCAGACGTGTGCTGGTGTCTTCGCTTTCTTCAGACAGCCAGCCATAATCCGGGCGGGCGCCGGGCAGCACGTCGGCAAGCAGCTCGTTGACGGCGATATCAGCTTCCGTCACTGGCCCGCCACCGTCTGGTTTCTCCCATTTCTGCGCTTCGGGCCCAGAGTAGCGACAGGCGATATCGCCTGCCTGCTCTGCTGCGCGGATCAGCAGGGAAAGATCAGTTTCCGGCAAGGGTCATCCCCTCGACCAGCAACGAGGGCACAATGCGGGACAGATGGGTTCGCGCGTCATTGGCTGGAACAATACCGCGCAGCATGTCGCGCAGATTGCCTGCAATCGTGCATTCATTGACGGGATAGGCAATCTCACCGTTTTCCACCCAGAAACCGGCGGCCCCGCGAGAATAATCGCCGGTATTCGGGTTGATGGTGGATCCAATCATCGACGTGACCAGAAGGCCGGTGCCCATATTGGCAATCAGATCGGCGCGGCTATCGGGACCTTGGGTCAGCGCGATATTCCACTGCGATGGGGATGGCACCGAGCCGACACCGCGTGCAGCGTTGCCAGTGCTTTGCATTTCCAGCTTGCGGGCCGATGCGAGATCGAGCGTCCAGCCGGTCAGCATCCCGTTGTCGATAATGGCGCGGCGCTGCGTCGGCAGGCCTTCGCCATCGAAAGGGCGCGATCCGGCAATCCGGGGGCGAAAGGGGTCTTCCGTGACGCTCAGATGCGTCGGCAGAATCTGATCTCCCAGAGCGTCCTTCAGCCAGGAGGACCCGCGGGCGATGCTCGCACCGTTCACCGCAGCCAAAAGATGGCCGATCAGAGAGGACGAGACGCGTTCGTCGAACAAAACCGGGTAGCTGCCGGTTTCCGGTTTGCGAGCGCCCAGCCGTTCGACTGCGCGCTCACCAGCCTGTCGTCCGATGTCGTCAGCCGGCCGCAGATCTGCCTGGAAGGTTCGGGAGTCGCCGTCATAGTCACGTTCCATGCAGGTTCCGCTTCCTGCGATGGCGGTGCAGGAGATCGAGCGGCTGCTGCGTTGGTAGCCACCGGAAAACCCGTTGGTCGCGGCCATATGGACCTTATGGCTGCCGTATCCGGCCGCCGCAGATTGTACCTGGGTTACCCCCGAAACGCCGAGGCCGGTCGCCTCAGCCGCCAGTGCATCCTCTTGCAAGGTGGCAGGGGCCGGTTCGTCGCTGGGATCAAAGAGCTCCAGCGCGGCGAGATCCCAATTCTGCGCAAGCTGGTGCGGTTCGGCCAGACCGGCATAGGGGTCCTCGGGGGCCTCGCGTGCCATGGCGACAGCGCGTTCCGCCATGGCCGTCAGGGTTTCGTCCCGCATGTCCGAGGCCGAAACGCAGGCCTGACGTTGCCCGACAAAGACCCGCAGGCCCAGATCCACCCCTTCGGACCGCTCGGCATGTTCCAGCGTGCCCCGACGCACTTCGATGGAGAGAGAGCTGCCTTCTGCCACCATCGCGTCGGCGGCATCGGCCCCCGCCTTGCGGGCGGCATCAAGAAGAGCGTGGCTTAGGCTTTCGGGGGTCTGGGTCATGGGCACCTACATGGGTTGAACATCACCTAGAGCTAGCCAGCGCAGCGAGAGGCTGCAAGGGCGCAGACAAAAAAAGGGGCCGCAATTTGCGGCCCCGATCATCCAGTCAGTCAGGTGCCGTGGTTACTTGATGCGCTGGCCGTTCGCCTTGATCTGACCATCCTCTGACACTTCGATCTTGGAGGTCAGCGTGTCCTCGCCATCGCCGGGAACCGCCAGCATGCCCATCATCATGCGCGCGCCCATGGCGTCGCTGTCCGAAACCAGACCCATTCCGATCAGCTTGTCCAGCAGCGTGTTGGCGCCCGTCAGCGTCAGGTTTGCCTCACCAGAAGGTGCCGGCATGCCGTCGAAGCTTTCCAGATCGTCATTGTTGAAGGCAAAATCCCCGGTGCCGGTCAGTTTTGCGCCTGCTACGGAGACTTCGAGCGCATTGACGGTCAGCGCGTGCAGCTCACCCGGCGCCTGTTCGCCGTTTTCCACCTCAGCCATGGCTTTCGGGTCAAAGAAATCGAAGGCCAGTTTTGCCTTGCCTGCCAGATCCAGTGCAACGGTTGCGGGATCGTGAGGCAGGGCACCGGTGGGATCCACCATACCCCAGAGCATTTCCGGCACGTCAAAGTCGCGCAGCAACACACCGAGGGCGAAATCCTGCTCTTCGTCGGATTGAGCAATCGGCATGGTCAGTTTGAAGGCGGCTTCGGCCATGGACAGCGCCAGCGGGAACGGCAGGTCCGAGCTGGTGATATTGGTTTCGGTCCGGTTCTGTTTGACGTCATAGGTCAATCCGTCGAGACCCATGCTGAAGCCAATTGCTCCGCCTTCGGAGTTGCTATCCAGCGCAAAGGTATCGGTACCATCCTGGCCGCTGATTGCGCTGTTGCCACTTACAAAGTCAAATCTACCTTCAGCGTTGAAGCCACCGCGCAGCAGTGCCGCCATATCGTTGGTTTCCAGCCCTTCGGGAACAATTGTCGTGCCCGCGAAGCGCACACCCTGCATCGTCCCTTTGAAAGAGCCGCCATCGTTGGTTTCAGGCACCGTGATCGTCGCGTCAAAGTTCAGCGATTCACTGGTCATTGTCTGGTTGTAGGCGCGGACGTCAGAGTTGGTCATGACCGTTTTTGTCACAACATCCGCCAGCGTCATGGTCAGCTGTACGGTTTCGGCAGCGATGTCTTCGTCCGGGATCTTCAGATCCGTCAGCGAGATTTTCATCAAGCTGCTGGCATAATCATAGGTCATCTCATCCGTGTCGCCGGAAACTAGCATCGGGCTGCCGTCGTGGGTGTAAACAATGGTCCCGCTGGCGACACCCTCTGGGCCGTCCATTTTGAACATCATCGGCATGTCTGCGGGCAGCATGATATTGACTGTGCCATCACCGTTTTCGACGAACTTGATGTCGGGGAGGGTCAGCGTGCCGCTGGTGTTTTCCTCCATGATTGGCATGGCCATAGAGATGTCAGAGACGGTCAGCGTATCGCCGGACATAGTCTCGGTGCCATTCACCGTATAACCGGTGGCCGTCATGTAGGACTTCCAGTCCGACCAGACATCTTTTGCCGTTACATCTGCCAGGGCCGCCTGCGCAGAAAACGCCATAACAATCGCAACACCGCTGCTGCGGGCGAGGAAAACGGACATAAGTATACCTTTCGTGGTCTATTTTGCGCCATGGTTGGCCGGAGGAGGTGCCGGGTCAAGGGGGCATCCCACTGGACCGTTCCCCCTAACCAGTCTACCACATTTCAAAACAGGGATTTGGAGATTAATAGTATGGAGATCAAGGGCAAGACAGTTGTGATAACCGGCGCGAGCCGGGGTATCGGTGCCGATACGGCCCGTGTGTTTGCCGCTGCCGGGGCCAATGTGGCCTTGCTGGCAAGGAGTGAAGACAGCCTCGCCGAGCTGGCAAAAGAGATCGGCGGAAAGGTGCTGACCTTCGCCTGTGACGTGGCCGACTACCAGGCTGTAGCGGCCGCTGTCGCGCAAACCGAGGCGCAGTTTGGGCGGATTGATATACTGATCAACAATGCCGGTGTGGTCGATCCGATTGCCCGTCTTGAAGCGGCCGATCCTGACGACTGGGCCCGGCTGATCGACATCAATGTGAATGGTGTATTCAACGGAATGCGTGCGGTCCTGCCGGGGATGAAAGCAGCGGGTGGTGGAACAGTCCTGACCGTCAGCTCGGGTGCTGCGCATAACCCGGTGGAAGGCTGGAGTGCCTATTGCGCCTCCAAGGCGGCTGCCGCGATGCTGACCCGGTCCCTGCATCATGAAGAAGCGGCAAATGGGATTCGCGCCATGGGGCTGTCTCCGGGCACCGTAGCAACGGAAATGCAGCGGGTGATCAAGGCCAGCGGCGTCAATCCGGTCAGCCGGTTGGATTGGTCAGATCATATTCCGGCCGAGTGGCCGGCACGGGCTCTGCTGTGGATGTGCAGCGCGGCGGCGGACGACCTGGTCGGAACCGAAATCTCGTTGCGTGATGACGGCATCCGCAAGCAGGTCGGCCTGATATGATCGACCTCGACATCGGAGAGGACGGTCTTTGGACGGTCACCTTGAACCGGCCGGACAAGGCCAACGCATTGACCGTTCAAATGCTGGAGCAGCTCTGCGATATCGCGGCCCGCGCGCAGGGCGCGCGTGGGCTGATCATCACGGGGGCTGGCCGTGTTTTCAGCGCCGGTGCGGATCTGGATGCGGCGCGGGCCGGTCTCGCCACATCGCCATTGTGGGAGCAGCTGTCGGGAGCCATTGCCGACCTTCCCTGTCTTACCATTGCGGCGTTGAACGGCACTTTGGCGGGCGGGGCAAATGGGATGGCACTGGCCTGCGATCTGCGAATCGCCGTGCCAACTGCGAAGGTGTTTTACCCAGTCATGAAGCTTGGCTACCGCCCGCAACCCTCTGACGCGCGGCGCATGTCGGCGTTGATCGGTCCGGCTCGCACGAAGCTGATCCTGGCCGCTGGACAGAAGATCTCCGCCGAGGAGGCGCAGCAGTTTGGGTTGATAGACCGGATCGTGCAGCCTGAGGACTTGATGGAGACAGCCCGTGACCTGATGGCGGATAGCCTCGCCGCCGAGATGGATATGGCGCAGGCGATCCTGTCCGATTGCACACGGGTCTAAACGCCGCCTTGTCAGCGTTTCCGCCGTCCTCCCGGTACCCGCGACTGGAAGGACGGCGGGCGCTTTTGCACCCAGGCGATGAATTTTGCCAGCCGGGGATGTTGGCGCAGGGCTTCGACCGTATGGAAGGACCGCGCCAGTTCCGCTTCGCTGAGCGCCGAATGGATTTCCTTGTGGCAGATGTGATGCAGCAAAACCGTTGGTCCGCCCTTACCGCCCTTCAGCTTTGGGATCAGGTGATGCAGGCTTTGTGCGACCTCTCTTGGGATCGGACGGTGGCACAGCGGGCATATGGGATCGGCGTCGGCAGACGGTGACATTGGCGCAGTCTCTGAGTATGGCTGGTTCAACCGTAGGACATGCGCCTGTGTCGGTCATCGGCAAGGGCAAGCGCGCAAGGAACCGTCTATTTGGGACAGGAACTGGAAAACTGGGACGCCGTGATCATCGGTGCTGGACCTGCGGGTTTGCGGGCTGCCGAAGAGCTCGGGGCAGCTGGTCACCGGACGCTTATAGTCGATGCCAAACCCTCGGTTGCCCGAAAATTCCTGATGGCCGGAAAATCGGGCCTCAACCTGACGAAAGACGAACCACGTTCGATGCTGCTCAGCCACTATGGCGCGGGGGCGGACTGGCTGGCGCCGATGATCGCGGAATGTGATGCGGCAGAGGTGATGGATTGGGCGACAGCGTTGGGCAGCACCTTGTTCACGGGCACCACAGGACGGGTTTTCCCCAGCGAAATGAAAGCCTCTCCGCTGCTGCGGGCGTGGCTGGCCCGGTTGGACGGATACGGGGTGGAGCGCCGCACCCGCTGGCGCTGGCTGGGGTGGCAAGGTGACGCTCTGCAGTTCGACACACCGGACGGCCTGCGGCAGGTCACGGCCGGGGCGACAGTTCTGGCCATGGGGGGCGCCAGCTGGGCGCGACTGGGATCCGACGGCCGCTGGGCGGAGACACTGGCCGCCGACGCTGTGGCGCTTGCACCCTTCCAGCCCGCCAATGCCGGGCTCTTGATCCCTTGGTCAGATCACATGGCCCAGCATTTTGGCGCACCACTAAAGGGTATCGCATTATGCGCCGGTGCGGTTCGCACCCGTGGTGAGGCGGTTATCTCCCGGCAAGGGCTCGAAGGGGGAGGGGTCTATACGGTCTGCGCCGCTGTGCGCGAGGGCGCAGCGCTGCATATGGATCTGCTGCCCGATCTGTCGCTGGATCAGGTCATCGGACGTCTGACCCGCCCACGCGGCAAATCCAGCCTGTCGACCCATCTGCGCAAGGTACTGAAACTGACACCGCCGCGTCTGGCGGTGATGCAGGAATTCGCGCGGCCATTACCAGCGGAGCCCGAGACGCTGGCCCGGCTGGTGAAGGCTGTGCCGATCCGCCATGCCGGGCTGAGGCCGATGGATGAGGCGATTTCCACCGCTGGCGGTGTTCAGGCCCGGGCTGTTGATTCAGGATTGATGTTGCATGCGCGTTCCGGCGTGTTCTGCGCCGGGGAAATGCTCGACTGGGAAGCCCCAACGGGAGGGTATCTGCTGACCGCCTGCCTGGCGACAGGGCGTTGGGCGGGGCGGTCAGCCGTTGACTATCTGGCCGGTAGTTACGCTACCGATGCTGCTACCGCCTGAAAGGCGGGACGTGCGCGCATGCGCTTGCTATAGGCCAGAAGGAGTTCGCTCTCGATTGGGAACTTGGCGCTATAGGCCCAGTTCAGGCAATGGGTGCAGATGATGTCAGGTATGGTGAACTCCTCGCCCATCAGAAATGGACCAGCCATCATGTTTTCAAGCCGCGCGAGATTGCGGGAAAATTCCCACTTCAGACTGTCTTTGACCTCGGGCACTCGTTTGTCTTCGGGCAGAATGAAACTGTGGCGCGCCCCGGTCCACAGCAAAGCGTCCAGCTCGTCCAGAAGAAGATGTGTCATTGCATCCTGCTTTGCTCGCGCAATCGTGCCGGCAGGGGCGGTCAATTGCCCGTGCTTGTCCGCCAGATAGGTAATGATCGCTGTCGAATCGGTGATCACATCGTCCCCGTCCTTGAACACAGGGACCTTGCCGGAGGCGTTGAGGGCCAGAACCTCCTCGCTTTGCGGAGAGGCCGGGTTCAGCTCATAGGGCTGGCCCATTTCCTCAAGCGCCCAAAGCACGCGGTAACTGCGGGTCAGCTGTTTGCCGATAACGGTGTACATTTCGAGATCTCCCTGCGGTTTCTGTCCGAAACGGAACCGGGTTCCGGCTGTGGGGTCAAGCCATTCTCAAGCAGCCGTGATCTGGACGCAGCGTCTGGACCCGCCCGACAGCCAAGGGCTCACCCGACGCGGCTGAGACGCGCCAGTTGGATCAAGGCACGTTCCATCAACGCAAGAGCCGGTGCGGTCTGTCCGGCTGAGCGCAGCTGTAGATCGGTATCGGTCAGCAGGGTCAGCGCAGTTTCAAGTTTGAAAGCGCCCCAGCTCTGGGCCTGTCGCAGAAGCCGGTCGCGACGTTTTCCGTAGGCCGGCGGCCGCAAGCGCCCGATGCCCTGTGCTGGACCTCCGGGATCGGAGGCAATTGTGTAGAGGGTCCGAAAATGCCGGGTCGCGCCGATGCAAAGCGTTACGGCGTTGGTGCCCTGTGCCTGCAGACGACCCATGAGTGGGCCAATTTCGGCACCGCGCCCCTCTGCCACGATATTGAGCATATCATCGACTGCAGCTTCGGTGGATTGCGGCGCGATCGCCTGAATGTCTTCGAGCGTCAGCTGCGTGCTGTCCTCGTATTTGTAGAGTGCAAGTTTCTCAACCATGCGGGAGAAATCACCGGGTCCAATATCATTCGCGATATCGACCAGCGCAGACATACTGTCCACAGGGACGTCACGGATCCGGGCTTCGATCAGGATACGTTCGATTTCGCTGCGTGATGGCGGATCATCATAGATCCCCGTGGCATAGGCGTTCCGGTGATTTTCAAAAGCCTTGCGCAGCTTGGACGTTGCCTTCAATTGTCCGGCCGTCACCACAATCTGCGCGTCGCCCGGCTGCCAGGCCTCAAGCGCTGCGATAATAGCTGGTGCTGCGGTGTCATTGGCTTCTTCGACAAATACCGCGCGGATGCCGGGAAAGAACCCTACGGCCTTGACCGCATCCATCAACAGGGCTGCGTCCTTGCGCAGATCCGCAGCCGACATCCGCGTCAGACGCATCTCTTCTTCTGCGGTTGGTCCCAGGAGCGCCGCCAGCATCTGCTGTCGCTTCAACGACACCCGCATGGCGTCGGGGCCGTAGATCAACAGGCCTGTCTTCGCCTGATCCGGTTTGGCGAAATATCTGTCCGCCTCGCGCGGGCTCAGTTTCATTTGGAAGCAGCCGGGGTCTGGCTCCCGCCGGTCTGGCCGAGATCAGCCGTGCTCAGCAGATCAGTCGTGATCTGATCCGCGAGGATCATCATGAGCCGCCGGTGGGCATCACGTTCACCGGCAAGAGTTTCAACAGTGGTTCCGGTTGCGGAATAGCCGGTGAAATTCTCCACGTCACCACTGGCGACGATGGTGCCATCGGACTGCCGGGTCAGCACATAGGCTGCCTGCCCGACGATGGAATAGCGGGTGATTTCATTGTCGGCGGTGATCGCCTGACCTTCGCTTCGGGTGCGCAGTTTCAGGTCCAGCGCATAATCTGCACCAGACCCGCGTCCCAACCGGCTTTCGAGATTCTGGACCAGGAAATAGGCGTCGGTATCATCCGTAGCGCCCAGCGTTTCCGGGGCTTGCACCCTTACCGCGCCATAAAGCACGGATCCGCTGCCACCGGGCGCGTAAACCGGAGTGAAACCGCAGGCCGCCACCAACAAAGAAGCGGCCAATGCGATGAGGTATTTTGGCCTACGCCACGACATTCACAATCCGACCCGGCACGACAATCACCTTCTTTGGAGCGGCGCCATTCAGCGCCTTTTGCACAGCTTCATGCGCGAGGGCGATTTTTTCAACCTCATCCTTGCTGAGGTCCTTGGCAACGGTGATCTCACCGCGGCGTTTGCCGTTGACCTGAATCGGCAGGGTGACGCTGTCTTCCACAAGCATCGATTCATCCGCAACCGGCCAAGGGGCCGTTGCGCACAGGCCTTCGCCCCCCTGATGGTTCCAGATGTCCTCAGCCAGATGCGGCGTCATCGGAGACATCAGCTGGGCCAGTGTCATGATCGCCTGTTTCTGCGCGGCAGCCCCGGCCTTGGATTTGGCAAGGGTGTTGGTGAAGCTATAGAGCTTCGCAATCGCCGCATTGAAACCAAAGGTTTCAATGCTGAGGGTAACGTCGCGGATTGCCTTATGCATATCGCGCAGCAGCTCATCGTCGCCCTCACCGCCAGAGCTCGGGTCCATCTCGCCGATGCGATCGCAGAGATTCCAGACGCGGTTCAGGTGCTTATGCGCGGCTTCTGCACCAGACGCCGTCCATTCCACATCTCGTTCAGGCGGTGAGTCGGAGAGTACAAACCAGCGTGCGGTATCCGCCCCATAAGACGAGATGATGTGCAGCGGATCGACGACGTTGTTTTTGGATTTCGACATCTTGGCCGAGGGGATGACCTTGACCGTTTCGCCGGTTTCCTTGACCACAACCGCACCGTCGCGCTCCTCGACCTCTTCCGGGTAGTGGTAGATCGGGCGGTCATTCTCAGTGCGGCGTTCCGCGTTTTCATAGATTGCATGTGTCACCATGCCTTGAGTGAACAGCGCGTCAAAGGGTTCCTTGGCCTTCTCGGGCAGGTGACCGCAGATCTGCATGGCACGGGCAAAGAAGCGCGAATAAAGCAGATGCAGAATCGCGTGCTCGACGCCGCCGATATACTGATCGACGTTCATCCAGTAGTTGGCATCCTCCATCCGAGTCGGTGTTTCGGTGTCGGGCGCGGTGAAACGGGCGAAATACCACGACGAATCAACGAAGGTATCCATTGTGTCGGTTTCGCGCTGCGCAGGCTTGCCACAGGCAGGGCAGGCACAGTTGCGCCAGCTGGGATGACGATCCAGCGGGTTGCCGGGGATCGAGAAGTCAATCGCCTTGCCGTCTTCGTCATAGGGCAGCGCGATGGGCAGGTTTTCCTTCTTCTCCGGTACCACGCCGCAGTCCGGGCAATGCACCACGGGAATCGGGCAACCCCAGTAGCGCTGGCGCGACAGACCCCAGTCGCGCAGGCGGAATTTGGTGACACCTGCACCCCAGCCTTCGCGTTCGGCCTTGTCGACGGCGGCATTTACGGCCTCTTCACCAGTTTGCTCATCCGCACCGGCGAAGCCTTTGACATAGCGAACCTTCTCGGTCTTGGTCGGGACATAGGCCTCGGTCAAGGGGCTGTCATCTTCAGGGTTCTGGAACACCGGAATGATGGGCAGGCTGTATTTGGTCGCGAATTCGAAGTCGCGCTGGTCATGTGCAGGGCAGGCAAAGATCGCGCCGGTGCCGTAGTCCATCAGAATGAAGTTCGCGATCCAGACCGGCAGCTCCCAGTTCGGATCCAGCGGATGCTTCACGCGGATACCGGTGTCATAGCCCAGCTTCTCGGCGGTCTCGATGGCCTCTTCGGTCGTGCCCCCCTTGCGGCATTCGGCGACAAAGGCGGCGACTTCTTCCGAGTCGGCTTCCAGCGCCTTGGCAATCGGGTGATCGGGAGAGATGCCCACGAAAGATGCGCCGTTCAGCGTATCGGGGCGGGTTGTGTAAACCTCGATCGGATCGCCGCCATCGCTGCGGGTAAAGCTGAACTGAAGGCCGCGTGATTTTCCGATCCAGTTCTCCTGCATCAGACGCACCTTGGCGGGCCAGTTTTCCAAAGTGTCCAGCGCGGTCAGCAGCTCATCCGAATAATCGGAGATCTTGAAGAACCACTGCGTCAGCTCGCGGCGCTCGACCAAGGCGCCGGAGCGCCAGCCTCGGCCGCCTTCGACCTGCTCGTTCGCCAATACGGTCATGTCGACCGGATCCCAGTTCACCACGGCATTTTTGCGGTAGACCAAACCTTTTTCGAGGAAATCGAGGAACAGAGCCTGCTGCTGGCCATAGTAGGATTCGTCGCAAGTTGCGAACATCCGCGACCAATCCAGCGACAGGCCCAGCGGTTTCATCTGTTCGACCATCGTGTCGATATTCGCGTAGGTCCAGTCCTTGGGGTGACCGCCGCTGGCCATCGCGGCGTTTTCAGCGGGCATACCAAAGGCATCAAACCCCATCGGGTGCAGTACGTTATGGCCGGTCGACAGTTTGTAGCGCGCGATCACATCGCCCATGGTGTAATTGCGCACGTGCCCCATGTGCAGTTTGCCCGATGGATAGGGGAACATCTCCAAGACGTAATACTTCGGTTTGTCAGCGGAGCGTTTCGCCTGAAAGATCCCGGCTTTTTCCCATGCGTCCTGCCAACGCGCTTCGATTTCCGGGGCAACATAACGGGGCATCAGAGCTGTCCTTCGTAGATAAAAACGCCAGGTTTGGGGCCTGGCGCTTGTGATAGTGATGTTTGCCCGCCTGTTCCAGAGGGCTGAAGAGGGGGATGCGCCGGGTTAAAGCTTGCGGTCGGCGATGCGCAGCTGGCGGGCCCGAGAGAGAATCGCATCCTCGATCGCGCGTGCTGTACTGGCGCTGACCGGGCCGTTGCGGGTCTGAAGCGACACGTTCAGCGAGCGGGCATCCAGTGCGGGATCCTTGATATGAACCGTTGCGCGATAGGCGCGCCCGCCACCCGGGGGAGTACCGTAACCTGTGACGATCACACCGGTGTAGGGTTCGACGGTTTGCAGCGGCAGGAAGTCCAGCACATCCAGCGTTGCGGTCCAGAGGTAACGGTTTACCTGAACAATCTGTTCGGCCTTCGTGGGTTTGAAGGCATCCCAGATTGTCGTGCCTTCAATGTTCTCCGGGTTCCGCGGGTTGCCGCCAATGACGTTTTCATTATAGGCCGACGGGCCGCCGCGGTTCTTGCCGCCGAATGCGCCACAGCTGGCGGTGACAGCCAGAAGCGAGATGAGTCCAAGTTTCGTGAGCCAGCGCATGATGGGCAAGATCCGTTGCTATTCCGGTTGCGGACTAGTCCTAGCCAAGCGATAGGGCGGCAACAAGCCTATTCTTTAATAGACTCTCTCTGTGCGAAGCCGTTGATGCCGCTCGGGTTAAGATACTGTGACATGGTTGCATCAACTTCGGGCCGAAAGGATTTGCCGCCTGCGCCCAAGCTTGCGTAACGACCCCAAAAAGAGCGAAACGGAGGGCGTACTCAGACTTGTGCCACTCAGCGCCTGTTTGAGCTTGGACATTTAAACCCGAGGGAAAAACATGAAAAAGATTCTCTTCGCTTCGACTGCGCTGGTCGCCACCGCTGGTGTTGCAGCAGCAGACGTTTCGTTCGGTGGCTACGGCCGCTTTGGTATCGGCTACGTTGAAGATCGTACCGTTGGTGGCACTTCCGACACCGTGATCGTCAGCCGTTTCCGCATGAACATCGATGGCTCCGCTGAAACCGACGCAGGCGTGAAGTTCTCCGCTCGCGTTCGTATGCAGGCTGACGAAGATGCAGCTTCCGGCGAAGCAAACGCAGCTGGCCTGAACGGCGCGCGTTTCTCGGTTGAGTACGGCGGTCTGCGTGTTGACGTAGGTAACGTTGCTGGCGCAATCGACAACCTGCCCAACTACTACGGCAACGAGCCGGGCCTGGAAAACTTCGTTGGTCAGTACTCCGGCGTTAACTACGACTTCGTTGGTTACTCCTCCGGTGGCGCAGGCGTGAACGGCGTTTACGCTCGTTACGCAGTTGGTGACTTCGCTGTTGCTGCGTCCTACGACCAGGCGGCAAACGGTGGCGACGGCGACCGTTTCGACATCCACGCTGCTTACACCTTCGGCAACATCACTGCCGCTCTGGCATACGGTGAAACCGACAACGGCGCAGCAGACGACGACGACATCGTTGTTCTGTCGCTGGGCGGCACCTGGGGCGCATTCTCCGGCACCCTGCTGGTTGGTGATGAATCCATCGCGGGCAACGTTGCTCAGTCCGACACCTTCTACGGTATCTCTGCTGCTTACGACGTAAGCTCCGCAACCACCCTGACCTTCGCTTACGGCGACGGTTCCGGCGACGGCGACACCCGCAACGTTGGTCTGGGCGTGATCCACGACCTGGGCGGCGGTGTCTCCCTGCGCGGTGGTATCGGCGAGAGCAAAGTGGGCAGCGCCGACGGCCAGATGCGTGCCGACTTCGGTGCTCAGTTCAGCTTCTAAGCTGACCTGAACCACTACGGTTCTTGGGGCGGGCTCTTACGAGCTCGCCCTTTTCTTTTGTGCAGAAACTGTGTTTTTCTGCGGCAACATCTGACCATAGTGAGACTGCCCCATGTCGCTTCAGGAGATCCAATCCCGCATTCATACCGCCGAAGAAAAAGCTGGCCGCCCTCGAGGGTCGGTGCAGCTGATCGCGGTATCCAAGGTTCAACCCAACGACAGGGTCGCGGCGGTTCTGGAAGAGGGGCATCGCTGTTTTGGCGAGAATCGTGTGCAGGAAGCCGCCGGAAAATGGCCGGACTTCGCGACGCGCTACTCGGAACTGGATCTGCACCTGATTGGCCCGCTGCAAACCAACAAGGCGCGGCAGGCGATGGATCTGTTTCAGAACATTCATACTGTTGACCGCGCGAAACTGGCCAAGACCATCGCGCGGCTGGCGCAGGAACTGGGCCATTGTCCAAAGCTGTTCGTACAGGTCAACACCGGCGAGGAGCCGCAGAAAGCCGGGATCCCTCCGGGTGAGGCAGATGCCTTCATCCGCGAATGTCAGGATATGGATCTGACCGTCGAAGGTCTGATGTGTATTCCGCCCGCAGCTGAGGAACCGAGCCTGCATTTTGCTCTTCTCCGCAAGATCGCAGAGAGAAATGGCCTAACGGGCCTGTCGATGGGCATGAGTGGTGATTTTGAAACTGCTGTTGCGTTAGGCGCGACCCATGTGCGTGTTGGATCGGCCATCTTCGGTGCGCGCGCTTACGAGCTCTGATAGCCTGCGCGGCAACGTCTCAGCGCGCCAGCGGTGGCACCACAAGGCGTGTACCGGGCAGAACCAGTTTGGCCAGCCAGTGTAAATCCTGACGCGAAAAAGCGATGCAGCCCTCGGTCGGGTAGCCGGGGCGCCGCCACTGATGCAGGAAGATTGCCGATCCACGACCGGGCTCGGCAACCGGCCAGTTCCAATCCGTGACCAGGACCAGATCATACAACGGGTCAGCACGTCTGAGGGCTTCATGGCTGTCGGAGTATGGCGCGCGGACGTGCTGGTTGTAATCCTCGGTGTCGGAAGCGTCGGACCACAGGTCGCCGGGCCCGATCGGCTCAGCCCAATCGGTTGGTGGTGCCATTCGATCCGGTCGATAGAGCATACCGACGACAAGATGGCAGCCGATTGGCGTTGCACCATCGCCCTCGACCTTGTTCGGACTCAGCCCACCGCGCCCGATTGAACAGGGCAGGGTGCGTCCAGCAAAGCGCAGGCCCCTTGGGGTGAGCAGCATATCGGTTGACCGCAGGTCGCGCGGGATGGCTGATCTCATAGCATGTGGCCGGATTTGGCGGCTTTTGTTGCGAGATATTCGCGGTTGAACGCGGTCTCCCCGACCTTCAGCGGTACCCGTTCGGTGACTGTGATACCGGTTTTTTCCATCATGGAAATCTTGTTGGGGTTGTTGGTCAGCAGTCTCACCGAAGAAAAGCCCAGCTCCTTCAGGATTGCGGAGCCTAGGCGGAAATCTCTCTCATCATCTTCGAACCCAAGGCGATGATTGGCCTCAACCGTGTCAAACCCCTGATCTTGCAGGGAATATGCGCGCATTTTATTTGCAAGGCCAATGCCGCGCCCCTCTTGGTTGAGGTAGAGCAGTACGCCCTGTCCTTCGGCGCCCATCTGGTTCAGCGCTCCATGCAGCTGGGGGCCGCAATCGCATTTGAGCGAGCCAAGAACATCGCCTGTGAAACACGCGGAATGCAGTCGGGCAAGGACTGGAAGGCTACGGTCAGGTTTGCCGATTTCGATGGCATAATGTTCTTCCGCGCCATCTTCCGGGCGAAAGATGTGCAGCCGCCCGGCTTCGGCTGCAGCGATTGGAAGACGAGCTGCGGCGACGGGATGAAGCGGCGAACTTTCGACCATCAGCGGTGCAACTGCGGCGAGCGGCAGGGTTGTCAGCCCATGGCTCTGGGCGAATTGTGCGGGATGTTGCAGGGGGCAAACCACCGCGGCAGGCAACAGGCGGGCCGATTTGGCCAAGGCAATGGCCAACCGGTGCAGCTCTGCATTGCCTTCGCGACCGCTTTGCAGCGGGCCCTTCATCGGTGTGCTCAGGTCGTCAGCGGGGTCGGCAACGGCCTGAAGCCAAGACAGATCCGCTGAATTTGGAACGCTGATGCGGGCAACATCGCCATCATAGGCACGGGCCTTCAGAGTACTCGCCCGCCGGGCTGTCACGGCCAATGTCAGCGGGCCAAGCGTGCGCAGGCTCGCCAGTCGGGTGCTGTCCAATGGTTCAACCGCGACGGCCAATACCGCCTGATCGGGCGTGGTCAGGATGACCGGCAAGCCCATACGCAGGTCCACCCGCGCGCGGGCCAGTAGGTCGATCATCGTGGGCATCAGACTCATGCGGAAATCCTGTGGGTCGTTGACGTCTTGGGGCGCGGCACCGCTGCGGTGAACAGTATTTAAGTAGTCATAAACGGTGGGAAAGTGAAACAATTCCCGCCCCATGGACACGTCGGCGTGAAACTCTTGCAGCATAACTTGTGATCGGGCGGCGGACTGCGCATCTGTTGTGCACGGCACAGGAGGACAAGGTTATGGCCCAACTGAAGAAAATTCTGCTTGTAGACGATGATGAAGATCTGCGCGAAGCCCTGAGCGAGCAGCTGGTTATGACCGAAGACTTCGACGTGTTCGAAGCCGAGAACGGTCAGACAGCTATGGAGCGCGCAAAAGAGGCGCTTTATGACCTGATCATCCTGGATGTTGGCCTCCCCGATACCGATGGCCGCGAACTCTGCCGCCTGATGCGCAAACAAGGTGTGAAAGCACCGATTCTGATGCTGACCGGGCATGACAGCGATGCGGATACGATCCTCGGTCTGGATGCCGGGGCGAATGACTATGTTACCAAACCGTTCAAGTTCCCGGTCCTGCTGGCCCGGATCCGCGCGCAGCTGCGCCAGCATGAACAATCCGAAGATGCCGTATTTGCACTTGGTCCTTATACGTTCAAACCGGCGATGAAACTGCTTCTGACCGAGGACGATCGCAAGATCCGCCTTACCGAGAAGGAAACCAACATCCTGAAATTCCTGTACCGCTCTAACGAGGGGGTTGTGCAACGCGATGTGCTGCTGCACGAGGTCTGGGGCTACAATGCCGGGGTTACAACCCATACGCTGGAAACCCATATCTACCGACTTCGCCAAAAAATTGAACCAGATCCGTCAAATGCACGTATACTAGTCACAGAGTCAGGTGGCTACAAACTGGCCATCTGACACCTCAGCGCCACAGAATCGCCCGGACTGGGAGGGATGGTGGTCATTGAGACAAGTGCGACGGCACTGACGAGAGATCCCGTGCATGTCCGGGTTATGACATGTTCCTCCCTGTTGGACTGCCGGGCCTAGTGCCCGGCTTTTTTTCGTTCATAGCAGCGCGAATGATGAAGACACGGCGATGATTTCGCCGTTCTCTCGATGCCATTTGTGCTCTGGTATCACCGCGCCAGAGCGGGCAGTATCCGGCCAACAGCACAGACATTTGAGAAAGAGGCGCGCGATGTCGTTTACCCTAGCCACCTGGAATATCAACTCGGTTCGCCTGCGGGAGCCGATTGTCTGCAGGCTGTTGGCAGAGGAGGGGCCGGATGTACTCTGCCTGCAGGAGTGTAAGAGCCCGGTCGACAAGATTCCCTTGGAGCAATTTGCCGAGCTGGGCTACGGCCATATGATCGCTCGCGGCCAGAAGGGTTACAACGGTGTCGCAATTCTCTCCCGGCTGCCGATCGAGGATGTCGGTGACAAGGATTTTGCCGGTCTTGGCCATGCCCGCCACATCGCGGGCCGTCTCGAAAATGGCGTTACCATCCATAACTTTTATGTCCCCGCTGGCGGCGATGTGCCTGACCGCGAGGTCAATGAGAAATTCGGCCAGAAGCTCGACTATCTTACTGATATGCGGGATTGGTTTCACTCTGAGCGGCCGGAGAAATCCATCCTTGTCGGAGACCTCAATATCGCGCCGCGCGAAGATGACGTCTGGGATCACAAGAAGCTGCTGAAAGTGGTGAGCCACACTCCGATTGAGGTCGAACATTTCGCCGATGTCATGGAGGCGGGTGGCTGGTCGGATGTCACCCGCAATGATATCCCGGATGGGCGGCTCTACAGCTGGTGGAGCTACCGTGCCAAGGATTGGGATGCGGCGGACAAGGGGCGCCGACTGGACCATGTCTGGGCCAGCTCCGACATCAAAAACTCCTCCCATTCCAGTCGGGTAATGCGGGATGCGCGTGGATGGGAGAAACCAAGTGACCATGCGCCTGTCTTCGCGACATTTGACTTCTGACCGCCGATGATCGGTGGCGCTGGTCCGGGACAGGTTGCCGGCGCCACGGAATAGTGATTTTCACGCCGCCCCTGATTGGCTACACTGCCGCCAAAATACGCCCAGTGATTTACAAGAGGCAGAGGCAATGAGCAGAATCATAGGCGCCATGATCCTATTGCTGATCGTGGCATCCTGCGGAGGTGGCGGTGGCTCACCGCCGCGCAATCTCGACAATGCGTGCAGCATCATCAAGCAACGGCCCGAGTATCTGAAGGCGTTCCGCGCCACAGAGAAGCGCTGGGGTGTTCCCATGCATGTGCAGATGGCCATCATCCATCAGGAAAGCCGTTTCCGGTCCGACGCGCGCACACCGCACCGCTTTGCGCTAGGGGTGATCCCGATGGGGCGGCAGTCCAGCGCTTATGGCTACAGTCAGGCGCTCGATGGCACCTGGGACGATTATCGCAAATCTGCCGGCCGCCGCGGCGCCAAGCGCAACCGGATCAAGGACGCCACCGATTTCATGGGCTGGTATATGAACCAGACGCGGGACCGCAACGGTGTGTCGCTCTATGATGCGCGCAACCAGTACCTAGCCTACCATGATGGACATACCGGTTTCGCCCGCGGAACCTACCGATCCAAACCATGGCTGCTGCGGGTTGCTGCCAAGGTGCAGGCGCGGGCTGAGATGTATCAGACACAGCTTGCCACCTGTCGCCGCGCACGCTGACCGTTGCGATCATTACGACAAGAGACCCCCCGTCCGATTGTTCGGGCGGGGGGTCTCATGTCTGACGTCGCCGCTCTTTAGCGCGACGGGGCTGAACTGGTGTTGAATAGTTTGGAGGACAGCTTGACCCCGGTTTGCAGCCCGCCAAGGATCACCGTGGTCTTGCCGCCGGAACCATCGTGGATCACCCATTTCCGCAGCTCAACCGGGTTGTCGGTGAACATCATTTCGATACTGCCATATTCCGGGTTTTTAGGATCCTGCGCGCGGATAATCGTGGAGGTGCCATCGAAGCCGTGACCCACCACCATATTGGCACGGCCCAGGTTCACGTTGCGGGCCAGGATCAGCGAAAGTGGCGTCCGGTTGAGTGGATAGGTCTCCGGCGGCTGGTTTGACTTCGGATCCTGAATCAGAACAGCGCCCGCGCCTGCAACCACAACCCCCTTGTTGGGCGGATCATATTCGAACCGCATCCGTCCGGGCCGGTGCATATACAGCTTGCCGGTAGAGAGGCTACCATCGTCATTAATCTGGCTGAACGGGGCTGTCGCAGTAGAGATCCCGTTCAGATATTGCGAAACGTCGTTCAGGCTCAGTTTCTCGGCTGCCCATGCAGCCGGGGCACAGAGCGTCAGCGCTAGGGCGTAGGCAAGTTGTTTCATGGTTTCTAAATAGGGAGACATTGGCAAATGTGAAGAGGCGGGACCAATTGGCCCCGCCGTGAAACGACTATTGCTCGGGAACCAGAATTTCCCTTTTTCCGACGTGGTTTGCAGGAGAGACGAGCCCTTCTTCCTCCATCTGCTCAACAAGACGTGCTGCCTTGTTGTATCCGATGGCCAGTTTTCGCTGGATATAGGAGGTCGAGCATTTGCGATCCTTGATGACGATCTGTACCGCCGTATCGTATAGCGCGTCCTCGGTATCGGTATTGCCACCGGTAGAGAGACCCAGCACCGCATCAATATTGTCGGCCTTATCGTCATCCGGGCCGTCAAGCACATTGCCGATATATTCGGGCGGTCCGAATTGCTTGAGGTGGTTGACCACCTCTTCGACTTCTTCATCTGACACAAACGGGCCGTGGCAGCGGGTTATCTTCGCGCCGCCCGCCATATAGAGCATGTCGCCCATACCCAGCAGCTGCTCGGCGCCCATTTCGCCGAGAATGGTCCGACTGTCGACCTTGGAGGTCACCTGGAACGAAATCCGCGTCGGGAAATTCGCCTTGATCGTACCGGTGATCACGTCAACCGAGGGCCGTTGCGTGGCCATGATCAGGTGAATGCCCGATGCCCGGGCCATCTGCGCCAGACGCTGGATGCAGGCCTCGATCTCCTTGCCCGCAACCATCATCAGGTCGGCCATCTCATCGACGATGACCACAATATAGGGCAACGCCTCGGGCGCGAATTCTTCGGTTTCAAAGACCGGTTCGCCCGTGTCGTCGTCAAATCCGGTTTGCACGGTGCGGCTGAACATCTCGCCTTTGTTAAGCGCTTCTTTCACCCGGCCATTGTAGCCCGCAATATTCCGCACGCCCATTTTCGACATCTTGCGATAGCGATCTTCCATTTCGCCGACGACCCATTTCAGGGCGACGACGGCCTTTTTCGGATCTGTCACCACAGGCGAGAGAAGATGCGGAATGCCATCATATACGGAGAGTTCCAGCATCTTAGGGTCGATCATGATCAGACGGCATTCTTCGGGCGTCAGCTTGTACAGCAGCGACAGGATCATGGTGTTGATCGCCACCGATTTACCCGAGCCGGTGGTCCCTGCGATCAGTAGGTGAGGCATTTTCGCAAGATTGGCGACCATGCTGTCACCGCCAATATCCTTGCCAAGCGCCAGTGGCAGCGCATGGGTGCCATCGCCAAAATCGCGTGACGCAAGAATTTCGCGAAGGACAACTTTTTCACGCTTATCGTTGGGCAGTTCGATACCGATCACGGTGCGACCCGGCACGGTAGAGACCCGCGCGGATAGTGCGGACATGGAGCGTGCGATATCATCGGCCAGACCGATCACGCGGCTGGCCTTGAGACCCGGTGCCGGCTCCAGTTCATACATGGTGACAACGGGACCGGGGCGCACCGAGACGATGTCACCCTTGACGCCATAGTCATCCAATACCGATTCCAGCATTCGCGCGTTTTCTTCCAGCGCCTCGTCACTCAGGTGGTGGCGTTCGATCTGTGCCGGGCTGGTCAGCAGCGAGAGCGGCGGCAATTCGAAATCACTGCTGGCATCTTCAAAGGCCAAGGGGGGCTGTGCTTCGGCCTTTGCGCGGGCCGATGGCTGCGGCGGCTTGCGGACTGGCTGTTCCACAACAGCCCGACGTGGCTCTGCCACCGGAAGTGTCACAGGGGGCGTTACGGGCGGGGCGACCGTCGCCGCTGCCGCATTAGATGCGGCGGCGCTTTCTGCGGTACGGCGCAGAACCTGCGCACCGCTGGCGTCTGGAATCGGAGCGCTTGGCAGCCCTTCGGAGGCGACATGGTCGACGAACCCAGCGGACGCCGGATGCTCATATGCGGCACTATCGTACCCCTGGTGCGGCTCAGCATCGGGGGAATATCCGGCCTCTGGTGCGGGTGGAACAGGCGGGACCGTTCCCATCGCCGCCTCAATAGCGTCCATCGCCGCACCGGTCAGCGGTGGTTCGGGCGGCAGGCCTTCGACGTTGTGATTAGGGTTAAAAACCAGGGGTTCCGGTCGACGTCCACGGCCCTTGGTCAGCGGGAAATCCACTTCGGGTGCCACATCAGCAGCGCGGCGCACGCGTACGGCACTGGCAATTTTTTCGGCGATCCGCTCATCGCCGGGAAGGGTGTCCAGATCCGCTGCCCTGCTCGCCTCACTCAGGACGGGTTCAACAAGTTCCGGTTCGGGCATCACTGGTTCGGCCCGGCGGATGAGGTTCGGCACACGGGCAAACAGGCCAGTCTTTTCCTTGACCGGTTCGGGCTCATCTTCGTGGCGCATGTCAAATGCCGGTTCTACCCGGCCATAAGGGGCGGCTGCCGGCCCAAGCACCGGAGCACCAAGCGGCGGCGCTGCTGTGGGTCCGTCGTCGAACTCCAACGGCTCGAACATCTGCGGGTCGGTTTCGGTGCTGTCGACGACATCTGCCATCGCAACCGCTGCTGCTGTACGTTCGGCGCGGCGGCTTCGATAGTTGAGCGCTGCCTGCATGCCGCTTGCGGCGCCCCGGCCAAGGACACCGGCGATCGCACCGTAGATCAGAATGAGACCGACCAATACGAACCGCAGACCACGGGTGACTTCAGCGCGGGTAAAGCCGAGGACGGTGGCGCCCAGGCCCAACATTCCAAGCGCGGTGAGGAGTGAGAGGAATTTGACCAGAAAGATCAGCCCAACTGGCAGCAGGGCCAACAGCATCCCCAGAAAGGTATATCCGATCATACCGCCGAGACCGAAGGTATGCGCCGATTTCCAGGCGTCGGATGGGACCAGCGTTTCCAGATGCAAGGAGACCAGCAGCAGCCAGGGCAGCGATAGTAGCAGCGGCCACAGGAACCGGTCTTCGCCGCGATGCAAGATGCAGCGTCCACCCCAGACGGTCAGGAAGAGCGCGATCGCCCAGCTGGCCTTGCCAAAGAGCGTGATCAGAATGAAGGCCAGCGATGCACCGGTGCGACCCAGCATATTCTGGACCGGGGCGTCAGTCGACACCATCCAGTTCGGATCATCCGCCGAATAGCTGCCGATCATCAGGGCAACCATCAGGCCGAGGCCAATCAGCAGTGCGCCAATCAGTTCCTTGCCACGCTTCTCGATGGCCGCCTGCATGTTGCTGTCCAGCAATGGATCGCGGCTGCGCGTCTGAAATGCCATGCCTACCTCGTTTCATCTTGTCCGTCGGGGCGTCCCGCTTCTTATGCGCGGGTTTGGGCCCCATGACTTTTTTATTTTGGCGCCGCTCGTTGAAAGGGGCGCATCGAATGGGTCATCAGTAGAGGCAGTTGCGCAATTTGCGCAGGGCTACCTCGGTCTGATCTGCGGGGGCGACCAGTGCCACCCGAATATAACCGGCGCCCGGGTTCTTGGTGCCGTTGCCCTGGGCCAGATAAGATCCGGGCAGCACCCGTACGCCGGTGTCCAGCCACAGTTTCAGTGCTGCCGCCTCTCCGTCCTCGACCGGTAGCCAGAGGAAAAAACCTGCCTCAGGTGCCATGTAACCGTCCAGCCCGTCAAAAACCTGATCCGCAATCCGGTATTTTGCCTGATAAAGCGCGCGGTTCTCCACGACATGCGCTTCATCCGCCCAAACTCGGGCTGCAGCGGCCTGTAGCGGTGCGGGCAGCGGGGCGCCGGAATAGGCGCGCAGCTGATGCACCCGCTTCAGCGTTTCCGGTCCGCCGGCGATGAGGCCCGAGCGGAGACCAGCAAGATTAGAGCGCTTCGAGAGCGAATTGAACAGCACCACCCGTTCCGGGTCCGCACCCATTTCTTGTGCGACGCTCAGGGCACCGACCGGTGCGCTGTCCCGGTAGATTTCAGAATAGCATTCATCGGCAAAGATGCGGAAATCATACTGCTCGGCCAGTTGGATAAGCTGGGTCCAGTAGTCCCGGCTGGCTACGGCACCCTGCGGGTTGGCGGGCGAACAGATATAGGCGACAGCAGTGCGGTTCAGCACCTCGGGCAGCAGGCTGCTATAATCGGGCAGATGACCCGTCGCAGCCGTCGCGGGTACAAAAACCGGCTCTGCTGCAACCGAGATCGAGGCAACCATGTAGACCTGATAGAAGGGGTTCGGGATCAGCACGACTGGTTTCTGGCCGTTTTTCTGTTCCGGGCAGAGCGCCATCGCTGCATTGTAGAGCCCTTCTCGGGTGCCGTTCAGCGCCATGACCTGTGTCATTGGGTCGACGCTGACATCATAGCGGCGCTTGATCCAGTCGCTGATGGCGCCGCGCAGCTCGGTGCTACCCTCGTTGGGAGGGTAGCTCTGAAAGCCGGCGGCGTTTTCGACGATCACATCCGTCACCCAGGCCGGGAAATCATGTTTGGGTTCGCCAATGGTCATATGCACCACATCGCCGCCCGGCGTGTGATGGTCCAACAGGGCCCGCAGTCGCGGGAACGCGTATGGCGGCAGGTTTGAAAACCGCTCCGGAAAATTCATGTGTTTGGCCTCAGGTCCGGGATCGTTAATGCCCCGTTCACAAACAAACTACAGAGCGGATCCCCCTGCGTCCAGCCGCGCAAAGGTGGGCTTGGCAAAATGTGGCTTTCACGCCAATGCCCGCTCCACAGCTGCGCCGACGCGCAAGAGGGCCTCTTCGCAGTCAGGTTGCCCCAGGATCTGCAAGCCACATGAGGGGACGCCAGTGGGCAGTGACAGGCCACACAGTCCCATCAGATTGCCAATCCGGGTGTTGCGCAAGGCCATCAGATTTGAATGGATGTAGTAGTCGTGATCGTTCTGAAGCCGTTCGACATCAGGTGGCCGGATCGGAGAGGTCGGGCAGAGCACGCCGTCAAACCCTGCGGTGGCCAGATCCCAGTCCATTCGATACTGCTCCAGCTTGGCCCAGGCGGCGACATAGTCCGGACCGCTGAAACCGGCCCCGGAGCGGAACCGCTCCAGAATCTCGGGAAACATCAGATGTGGTGCTGCCTCGATCACATCTTTCCACAGGCCGTAGGCCTCCGCTGTAAAGAGGATCGCACTGAGCGACATGGCCTGCTTCAGCACAGGAACCTCCAGCGGGACAATATCTGCTCCGGCTGCGCGTAGTTTATCCAGGGCGTCGCTGTGGGCCTCGGCAATCTCAGGGGCCAGATCCTCCTGCGCCACGGTCCGCAGGTCGGCAAAGCGACGTCCCTCCAAGGTGGTTCCGCGCAGATCGGGGCCATGGGTGCCCTCCAGCATACCCAGATAAAGCGCGGCGTCCTCGACCGATCGTGCCAGAGGGCCGACGGTATCAAACCTGAGGCAAAGCGGGACAACCCCTTCCAGGCTGATCCGGCCGGAAGTCGTCTTTAGTCCGACAAGATCATTCCAGGCCGAGGGAATTCGTACAGATCCCCCTGTATCAGAGCCTATTCCACAGGCCGCCAGACCAAAGGCGACGGAAGCTGCCGCACCGGAGGACGATCCGCCAGGGGCTGCCTGATCGTCATGGATGCAAGGCGGTGTTGCCTTCACCGGATTGAGACCGAGCCCGGAGAAGGCCAGCTCGCTCATATGTGTTTTGCCGAGGCAGACAGCGCCCATTGATGTTGCCGTCTGCAGAACCAGCGCATCGCGTTCGGGGACCCGCTCGGCCAGCAGATTGGACCCGGCTTCGGTTGTGATATCAGCGCTGTCAAAAAGATCCTTCCAGCTGATCGGAACGCCGTCTAGCAGCGACAACCGCTGTCCCTGCGCCGCGCGCAGCTTTGCCGCCTCGGCCTCGGCAAGGGCGCGGTCATGGGTGACGATGGTGTAGATCCTGTCGCGCTTGGGATGGGCGTCAATGGCCTCCAGATAGGTTCTGGTCAAGGCAACCGGGCAGATTTCACCTGCCTCAATGCCACGGCCCAGATCCGCTGCGGTCTGCGTCAGCCATTCTTGCATGTGCGCCTCTCCAAATTGCTCGGGATGAGGCGACGGTAGCGGCACCGCGCCCCATGGACAATCCCAATCGCAGGCGCATATTGCGGGGCATGAAAAACACAACCGACATCCTGATTGTGGGCGGTGGCCTGAATGGTCCGGCCCTGGCATTGGCGCTGGCCCAGACAGGCCACACAGTGACGCTGATCGACGCGCTGCCGCGGGATCTGCGCGACGATGACGGCTTTGATGGGCGCAGCTATGCGCTGGCGCTCGCATCACAGCGGTTGCTGGAGCAGATTGGCGTCTGGTCGCAGGTCGCGGACAAGGTTCAGCCGATGCTGGACATCAAGGTCACCGATGGTCGCGCGGGTCAGGGACCATCGCCGTTCTTCATGCATTTCGATCATGCCGAGATCGAAGATGGTCCTATGGGATACATGATTGAGGATCGCTATCTGCGTCGTGCCCTGCGCCGCGCGATGGAGGCGGATTCCGCAATCACGCTGGTGGATGAGCAGACAGTCGTCGCGCAGCATGTCGACGCCACTGGTGTGACCCTTACGCTGGCCTCTGGTGACGCGCTGCGTGGGGGAATGATCGTCGGGGCGGATGGTCGGCGCAGTGGCACCGCAGCACGCGCAGGTATCAAACGGACCGGCTGGGATTATGGTCAGACGGCGCTGGTTTGCGCCATTCAACACGAGGCGCCACACAACGGCGTCGCCCATCAATTTTTCATGCCCGCTGGCCCATTGGCGATTCTGCCGTTGCCGGGCAATCGGTCTTCCATCGTCTGGAGTGAACGGAGCCGGGTTGCTGAAGCGATCCAGGCCCTGGACGAGGCGGACTACCTTGCGGCGCTGCGCCCCCGATTTGGCGATTTTCTGGGCGAGATCAGCTTGGCCGGTGACCGTTTCACCTACCCTTTGAACCTGACCCTCGCCAATGCGTTTGTGGCTGACCGGCTGGCGCTGGTTGGCGATGCCGCCCATGGGGTCCACCCGATTGCAGGGCAGGGGCTGAATGCAGGGCTTCGCGATGTCGGCGCATTGGCGGAGGTGCTGACGGAGGCAAAGCGCCGGGGCGAAGATATTGCCTCTCCGCTTGTGCTTGCGCGTTATCAACAGTGGCGTCGCTTCGATACCGCCAGTCTGGCGGCAGCTACCGATGCGTTCAACCGGCTGTTTTCCAACGATAACCCGCTATTGCGCTTGGGGCGCGACGTTGGGATGGCCGTGGTTGGCGCCTTTCCGGGGCTGCGCCGCACCTTTATTCGTGAGGCAGCCGGACTGACCGGGGATCTGCCGAGATTGCTTCAAGGGCTGCCGATCTGAAGCTGGCCATGGTGCGGGTGCAAATCAAATTGGCCGGACAAAACTTGCCCGGCCACATCAAGATTTCAGCTTCAATCGCATTGCGGCAGGTATCGGCCTAGTCCAGAACGCGCGCCTCGCCCTCAAGCATGACAGGAATGCCATTGCGGATCGGAAAGGCCAGATTGGCCGCGCGCGATATCAGCTCCTGCGCTGAGGCATCGTATTCAAGGACCGTCTGCGTGCGCGGGCAGACCAGTGCCTCAAGCATCCGGCGGTCAAAGGGCGCCTCACTGGCTCCGGTGGAAGACGGTTCAATGCTCATTGCAGAATTTCCTCATGCGAGCCGCCGCGAAGGGCGAATTCGATCAATGTGATTAGGGTCTCGCGCCTTGTGGCAAGGCAGGGCGCTTCGAGCAAGGCCTGTTTGTCTTCGGGGTCGAAATCGAGCATCATCGACAAGGAGTTGATCAGTAGCTCGTCCTCTGCGTCCTTCAGGGCATCCCAATCTGTCGAAAGGTTGCGCGATTCAAAGAAACGTTCGAGCAGCTCTAGAAAGCGGGCGCGGTTGAAATCGTCGTCCGCCTCAACCCGGCCCAGATCGCGATGAAACCCGTCCCAGTCGACATCGCACCGCCGATATGGCGTGAACCCATTGATCTCGGTCTTGATCCGAAACCGTGAGACGCCGGACAAGGTAATCAGATAGCGGCCATCTTCGGTTTCCGAAAACTGCGTCACCCGTCCGGCGCAGCCGATGCTGTGCAGGCTATTGTCGCCGGTTTTCGACGGGAACGGCTGTATCATGCCGATCATCCGGTGTGGCGTCTTGAGCGCATCCTCCAGCATTTGCAGGTAGCGCGGTTCGAATATGTGCAACGGCAATCGCGCCCGGGGCAAGAGCAACGCCCCGGGCAGCGGAAACACCGGCAGAGTGTCGGGCAGATCAGCAACCTGTATCATGCTAGGGACTGTAGCGCTGGCGCCGCCCTAGGCAAATATGATGGAGCTGAGTTTGCGCCGACCATTGAGGACAATCGGATCGTTTGGCTTCAGAGCGTCGAAAATTGTGAACAACTGTGCTTTGGCCGCTCCGTCGTTCCACTCTTGGTCTTTGCGGAACAATGTCAGGAGTTCATCCACTGCGGCTTGGGTGTCGCCAGCTGCGTGCAGGGCCTGTGCCAGATCAAACCGGGCCTGATGGTCCTCGGGGTAGGCGTCCACGGTTGCGCGCAATTCCGTCACGGGACCTGCATTCTCGGCCTGACGAGCCAGGGCGATCTGGGCATGAGCGGCCTCGATTTCTGCGGCATCGGAGATATCGGCAGGTGCGCCATTGAGCACCGCCTCCGCCTGGTCGAGATCTCCCATGGCGACGTGGGCGCGTGCCAGCCCCCCGTAGGCGGCGGCGCTGTGATCATCTTCGCCAAGTACGGCGGCGAAGGTCTGCGCCGCATCCGCGAAATCACCATCGGCCAGCATCTGCTCGGCCGCTTCGACAGCTTCGCCCAGCCCGCCGTCCGCGCTGCCACCGGCTGCTTCGATTGCACGTTTGATGAATGCGTCGATTTCAGACGGCGCTACCGCGCCCTGAAACATGTCAATGGGCCGCCCCTGAACAAAGGCGACAACCGTCGGGATTGACTGCAAAGGAAGTCCTTGCTGCGAGAGGGCCTGAACCAGACGTTGGTTCTGATCCACGTCGATCTTCGCCATGGTGACGGCGCCTTTTGCCTTGGCCACGGCAGCTTCCAGCGCGGGTCCAAGTGTTTTGCAGGGGCCACACCAAGGAGCCCAGAAATCGACGATCACCGGCGCGTGCATCGACGCATCGACAATGTCCTGCATGAATGTTGCCTCGGTCACGTCTTTGACCAGATCACCTGCGGGGGCCATATCTCCCGCGCCGCCAAGAATATCGATCATGCGCTTGCTCTCCATTTCCAACTTGCCCCCTATATGAAAGCTGGCTGCCCAGAAACCAAGGGTTCATCTGCGCAAAGCCCTGCACCCGAGCGCTATCGCGGCTGTTTGCCGAGGGCTCAGAAGGCGCAGGTATATGGCGACAGCATTGTTCTATCGTGAATGACACAGTGTTTCCGGCGAAACCGGGCCGTGGATTCGACATTTTCCCTTGTCGCAGAGTATCATGAGGCGATAGGAACAGCATTCATGCTTAGAACGCGCGCAAAATATAATCTGGGACAGGTTGTCCGTCACCGCAAACATCCCTTTCGCGGAGTTGTGTTCGACGTCGATCCAGAGTTTGCCAATACCGAGGAATGGTACGAGGCCATTCCCGAAGACAGCCGCCCGGTGAAGGACCAGCCGTATTACCATCTGCTGGCGGAAAACGATCAGACCTACTACGTGGCCTATGTGTCGGAACAGAACCTGATCGCCGACTATTCCGGCGAACCCGTGGGGCACCCCGATATTCCAGAGATGTTCGGCAGTTTTGACGAAGGCAGCTATGAGCTGCATTATCAACTGAACTGATATAAGCGGCAGGCCTCTGGACCTCAGCCTTATGAACTCCGCACTGGCGCGGCCAAAGTGCGAAGATCCATTTCTCTCAATTGCGGTCTTGTCGTGCGGTTTAATACCCCAGAGCGCAGCCATCTTTCCGAGGGTCGCTGGCACCTTCCAGCACACCTGAGCGATGAATCTGGATCGCTTGTGCTCCGCCAATTGCGGTCTCCGGTATCGCGATGTTGTGTCCCATATCCGCGAGCTCTTGTCTCACCGCATCGCTGTAGCCGCGTTCGACCTTCAGGGTGGCGCCATCGGCAAAGGCGCGGGGCAAATCGATCGCCGCCTGGGGATCCATGCGAAAATCCGTCATGTTAGAGACGAATCGCGCGTGACCATTGGGCTGATAGGCACCACCCATCACGCCAAAGGGCATGGAGACCGCGCCTTCCTTGCACAGCATTCCCGGAATGATGGTGTGCATTGGCCGCTTGCCGCCTGCCAGCATGTTGGGGTGGCCCTCTTCCAAGGTGAAACCTGCGCCGCGGTTTTGCAACAGAATGCCAAACTTGTCGGAGGCGATCCCCGATCCGAAACCGTGGAAGATCGAATAGATCAGCGAAACGGCCATGCGGTCCTTGTCGACGACAGTGATATAGATCGTGTCTTTATGCACTGCCTCACTGATCGGAGCAGGTGCAGCCATCGCGCGCTTCGGATTGATCAGCTCGGCCAGGCGCACCGCCGTTTCCGGCGCCAGCATATGGTCCAAACGGGCCGTGTGATCTGGATCCGCAATGAACCGGTTGCGCGCATCATAGGCGAGCTTTGCGGCTTCGGCTTCGATGTGAATACGTTCTGCGCCAACTGGGTTCATGCCTGCCATATCGAAATGCTTCAGGATATTCAGCATCAGAATAGCGGTGGCCCCCTGACCATTTGGCGGGTGTTCGACCAGCTCGATATCCTTGTAGCTGCCGACAACCGGTATGGTGACGTCAGCCTGCGTAGCGGCAAAATCCTCGCTGCGTTGCAACCCGCCGCGGGCTTGCAACGCAGCAATCATATCTTCGGCGACCTCGCCCGTATAAAACGCATCACGCCCGTCTTTGGCGACGCGCCGCAATACCTCGGCCTGACCTGGAGCGCGAAATATCTGCCCGATCCGCGGTGGCTCACCATCAATAAGATACTGGTCGCGGGCGCTGCCCTGAAGCGTGTCGGCATCGTTCTGCCAGTCAAAGGCCACTCGCGGAGCCACCGGAACCCCAACTTCCGCATAGTGGATAGCAGGGGCAAGGATGGCATCCAGCCCCAACCGCCCTTCGGTATCGGAGAGTTTGCAGAAGGCATCGATTGCACCGGGTATGGTCACTGCATGGGCGCTGGTCAGGGGAACCGCGCTCAACCCATTCGCCCGCAGCCCGGCCGCGTTGGCGGCCGCGGCGGCACGCCCCGATCCGTTCAGGGCCATAACCGGCGAGCCGGGGCGGGAGTAAAGAACAAAACAATCGCCACCAATCCCGGTCATTTGCGGTTCACAGATGCCAAGCAGCACCGCGCCAGCGATTGCGGCATCCATCGCGTTGCCGCCGCGTTTCAGAATGTCTATGGCCGCGCCCGCCGCCAGCGGATGAGATGTGGCGCAAAGACCATTTTCGGCAAAGACCGCCGACCGTCCGGGGAAGTGAAAATCGCGCATGGTGCCTCCTGTAACTGGAAGGCAGCTTAGGTCGCACGGACGCAAAGGCAACGATAAAGGAGGATGAATGAGTCGCCGCTGTCGCTACGGCGCAATGCGGAATGGCGCCGTTCCGGCGCAGATCATCTGCACTGGCGCCGCCTGTAGCCCGATGAACCGAGCGATAAAGAGGAGAGAGGAGGTCTGGTGTTCGCCGCCGGGTGGCCAATGTGCCGTCCGCATGGTGGCGCTGGATGCCGGAACTCGGGCGCTAGACGTCACGCGCTATTGGCGTTGCGCATCTGAATTTCGAAACACAGGGAAAGGTTGTTGCCGCTGTCATCCCGCTTGTATTGCACATCTGAGGTGAGTTCGCGGATCAGCAGCCAGCCAAAGCCGCCTTCTGGCAGCTGGTCGGTCTCAACAGTCAAGTCATGCGCGGTCGCGATCGGCAATTCGCCATCCTTGAACGGAGCGCCGCCATCGCCAATCGAGATCCACAGCTGGTCAGGGTGCAGATTGCACCGTATGCGGACATCCCCGATGTCCATGCCGGCATAGGCATGTTCGACAACGTTGTTCACCGCCTCAGTCAAGGCGATCTGCACCTCATCCGCCCGGGCTTCCGGGATGCCCATTTTGCGCAGCCGCGCCACAACATCCTGTACACCGGATCTGGCATCCAGTTCCGTTGCCGTGAACGTGCAGGAAAAGGTTTCTACCATAGTCTTTTCGCTCCGCGTTACAAACACGCGTGGGGTCAAGAATCGATGCGGGTGGCAGTCGTTGCGTCGCTCAGTGACGCATACAAATCAAAAACAGTATCCATTCGCGTCAGTCGAAACACCTTGTCGACCATCGGCGTCAGCCCGGCGAGGTCCAGTTTTCGGCCCTGTCCGAGCTGCTTCATAGCAGCTACAATAGCACCAAGACCGCTGGAATCGATGAATTTTACTTCGGACAGATCAAGAATGACGCGATCAGGGCCATTTTCGGTGGTCGCGCGCATGTCTTCTTTGAATTGGATGGCCATCGCTGCATCAATGCGTTCGGCATTGACGGTCACGATCTGTGTACCATCTGCTGTTGTGCTCGTCAGGCTCATGAGTGTCCCCGCGTCAATATGTGTTGACGATCAAACTAGACGTCAATCCTTACGATTTTGTATGCACTATTTCGAGATTAGGAGGAATATTAGATGAAAAATGTAGTGATCGCAGGCGCGGCCCGAACCCCGATGGGAGGTTTTCAAGGCATGTACGACGGCGTCGCGGCCGCCGACCTCGGCGGCGCTGCAATCCGCGCAGCTCTTGAGGGGGCAGGCGCCAGCACTGTGGATGAGGTCCTGATGGGCTGCGTCCTTCCGGCGGGCCAGGGCCAGGCGCCCGCGCGACAGGCCGGGTTTGCGGCTGGCCTCGGAGAAGAGGTGCCTGCAACGACGCTGAACAAGATGTGTGGCTCCGGGATGAAGGCCGCGATGATTGCTTATGATCAGATCGCGCTTGGGCAGACCGATACCATGGTTGCGGGCGGTATGGAGAGCATGACCAATGCGCCTTATCTTCTGCCGAAGATGCGCAATGGCGCGCGGATCGGGCACGGGCAGGTGGTTGATCATATGTTTCTCGACGGCCTCGAGGACGCCTATGACAAGGGCCGCCTGATGGGGAGCTTTGCCGAGGATTGCGCTGAGACCTATCAATTCACCCGTGAAGCGCAGGACGAATACGCGCTGACATCGCTATCCAATGCGCTGGCCGCACAGGAAAGCGGTGCGTTTGACGGTGAAATCGCAGCTGTCACCGTAAAAACTCGAAAAGGCGAGGTCGTGACGGATGCCGATGAGCAGCCGAAATCGGCGCGCCCCGACAAGATCCCGACGCTCAAACCGGCCTTCCGCAAGGATGGCACCGTAACGGCAGCAAATGCCTCCTCGATCTCCGATGGCGCGGCGGCCTTGGTTCTGGCCTCGCAGGAGGCTGCCGAGGCGCAAGGCTTGACCATACGCGCCCGGATCATGGGGCATGCAAGCCACGCACAGGCGCCGGGTCTGTTCACAACTGCTCCAGTCCCAGCAGCGAAGAAGCTGATGGAGAAGATCGGCTGGACCACCGATGATGTCGACCTGTGGGAGGTGAATGAAGCCTTCGCAGTTGTACCCATGGCCTTCATGCGTGAAATGGGGCTGCCGCGCGACAAGGTAAACGTGAACGGCGGTGCCTGCGCGTTGGGGCATCCGATTGGGGCCTCCGGTGCGCGGATTATTGTGACCTTGCTCAACGCGCTGGAAAAACGCGGGCTCAAACGGGGGATCGCTGCCATCTGTATCGGCGGCGGCGAGGGAACGGCAATCGCGATCGAGCGGGTGTGAATGTCACCTTTACCAAAATACTCTCGGGGGTGAATTGACCTGAAGGTCAAGAGGGGGCAGACAGCCCCCTCTGCTACACTTGAGGAGGGCTGCTCTTGCAGGTCGAGTACGAAACACTTGCCAAGACTATCGCTGCACTGACTGAGGGCGAGACTGACGAAGTTGCGCTGATGGCAACCGTGACCTGTGAGGTCCACCACAGCGATGATCGGTTCAACTGGACTGGGTTTTATCGGGTAGTGGCGCCGCAATTGCTGAAGATTGGCCCCTATCAGGGTGGTCATGGATGTTTGCAGATCCCGTTTTCACGCGGCGTCTGCGGAGCAGCGGCGCGCAGCGGTGAGGTGCAGCTGGTCGCTGATGTTGACGCCTTTCCGGGCCATATCGCCTGTGCGTCATCGACACGGTCCGAGCTGGTGCTGCCGGTCTGGAACCACGACGGAGCGCTGATCGGCGTGTTTGATATCGACAGCGATCAGCCGGATGCCTTCACGCAAGAAGACGCAGAGCAGCTGACGCTCATATTGAAGCAGGTCTTCAGCCGCGCCGGTTGATTCGGTGATCAAGGGGCGTTGCCCCTCGGCCTGACGGCCTCACCCCAGAGTATTTATGGAAAGATGACGAAGCCGGGCGCCTTTATGGCCCCGGTTTTTGTTTGTCGGGGCCGTTCATGAAAAAAGGCTTTGAAATTTCACAAAGCCAGTGCATCGTGAAAAAATGACCCGCTTTTTCATGGAGCCCCTGTGACAGATCAATCACCATATCACGCAACACTCGGTGCGGATCTGCGCGCCTTGCGTAAGGCGCGTGGCGTGACGCTTGCCGATCTTGCGGGGCGTCTTGGTCGGTCTGTTGGCTGGTTGAGCCAGGTCGAGCGGGATATGTCGGAACCGTCGATTTCTGATCTTAGAGCGATTGCCAGCTCGTTGGATGTGCCGATGTCGATGTTGTTTGCCCATTCGGCGGCGCCGGTTTCAGAACAGGGGTACATTGTCCGCGCAGGCGCGCGCCGTCCGATGGGGTCGGGCGACGAAGGTCTGATCGAAGAACTGCTGTCGCCCGATCTGACCGATGACTTCGAGATGGTGCACTCCACCTTTCGTCCGCATTCGCGGATGCAGACCCCCGCCGACCGCCCGACGCAGGAGGTTGGCTACATGATTTCAGGCCGGTTGGACCTGCTGATCGGGGGGCGCAGTTTCACCGTGGGGCCCGGCGACAGTTTCCGGATCAAGGAAGAGCCGTACCAATGGGCCAACCCCTATGACACACCGGCCGTCGCGGTCTGGGTTATTGCTCCGCCGGTGTACTGATGAGTATTGATGCCTGGATCATATTTGCGTTGTTCTGGGCTGTCTTCGTGACCACACCCGGGCCGAATGCGGTGAATTGTATCTCCAACGGAATGGCCTTGGGGTTTGGGCGTGCAATGGTCGGTGTTCTGGCGATCCTGACGCAAGCGACGTTGTTCCTATTGCTGTCGGCCCTGGGGGTGACGACTCTGATCGCAGCCTCGCCCACCGGATTTCTGGTGGCCAAGCTGATTGGCGCCGGGTTTCTGATTTATCTGGGTTGGCGTGGTTGGCGCAACGCGACACGCCCGGTTCCGGCCACTGTCCGGCCCGCCCGTCACATCTACCTGCACGCCTTGGCGGTGGCCGTGATCAATCCGAAGAGCGTGGCGGGTTATCTCGCTGCGTTCTCGCAGTTCATCCAGCCGGACGTGCCGGTCTGGGACCAGATGCTGGTGATCGTGCCCACTGCCTTGGGCCTGACCACTCTGAGTTACACCGGTTTTACCCTGCTGGGTGCCGGCCTGGGAAAAGCTGCGATGAAAGCCGTCTTCAGCGTCTGGATCCGTCGCCTGCTGGCAATTTGTTTCATTGTTTACGGCGTTCTGCTCGGCGCGAGCAGCGCTCCCAACCTGGAGGTTGCAAGATGATCAAGGGGTCCTGTCTTTGCGGGGGTATTCATTATGAGACATTTGCCCAACCGCAGGGCGCCTCGATGTGTCACTGCGGCCAATGCCGTCGTCAATCCGGCGGTATATGGTCGTCGGCTCGCGTGCCGGAGGCAGAGCTGATGATCTCCGGCGAGGTGAGCTGGTACGCGGCCAGTCCGGTGGCGAAACGGGGGTTCTGCGCCCGTTGCGGCTCGTTTCTGTTCTGGAAAGCTGAAGATGGGGACGCGATCTGTTTTTCGCTTGGCTCGGTCGAGTCACCTACCGGTGTCTCCCTGGAGAAGCATATCTTTATTGCGGACAAGGGCGACTACTACGACATCGCGGACGGCGTGCCGCAAGAGGACTGACATCAGGGAGCAATCATGTCCGATTTTCCAAACAAGGCCCGTGTGGTCATCATCGGCGGTGGCGTCGTCGGCTGTTCGGCACTGTATCATCTTGGGAAGAAGGGATGGACGGATTGCGTCCTCCTGGAAAAGAACGAACTGACAGCCGGTTCGACATGGCATGCGGCGGGCAATGTTCCGACATTCTCGACCTCCTGGGCGATCATGAACATGCAGCGCTACTCGACCGAGCTGTATGCCCGCCTCGGTGAAGAGGTCGACTATCCGATGAACTATCACCAGACCGGCTCGATCCGTCTTGCCCATACCAAGGAGCGAATGCAGGAGTTTGAACGCGCCTGCTCCATGGGCCGCTATCAGGGCATCGGGATGGAGATATGGACGCCTGAGCAGGCCAAGGAGCGTTATCCGTTCCTGGAGACCCACGACCTGAAAGGTGTGCTGTGGGATCCGTCAGACGGCGACATCGACCCGGCGCAGGTGACGCAGGCGTTGGCCAAGGGCGCCCGTGACATGGGCGCGAGGATCATCCGTTTCTGCCCGGCAACCGGCGTCAGCCAGAAGGAAGACAAGACCTGGATCGTGCATACCGATAAGGGCGATATCGCCTGTGAATGTGTGGTGAACGCCGCCGGCTATTATGCCCAGCGTGTCGGAGAGTGGTTCAAGCCCTATGGCGGCCGCACCGTGCCGATGATGGTGATGAGCCACCAGTATCTGCTGACCGAGCAAATTCCTGAGATTGAAGAGCATACCAAGAAGACCGGCAAGAAGCTGCCACTGATCCGCGATGTGGATGTGTCCTACTACCTGCGTCAGGAGAAGAACGGTTACAACCTTGGCCCCTACGAGCCGAATTGCAAAGGCCATTGGATGTCTGAGGACGACCGGATGCCGGACGATTTTTCGTTCCAGCTGTGGTCGGACGATCTGGACCGGATCGAGGATATCGTGACCGACGCGATGGAGCGGGTGCCGCTGATGGCGTCCTCCGGTGTCTCCAGCGTGATCAACGGCCCGATCCCCTATGCCCCCGACGGTCTGCCGCTGCTCGGCCCGATGCCGGGCGTGGACAACGCGTTGGAGGCTTGCGTCTTTACCTTTGGCATCGCCCAGGGCGGCGGTGCCGGCAAGGTGCTGGCGGAGTGGATCGCCGACGGCCAGACCGAGTGGGACATGTGGTCCTGCGATCCGCGCCGTTACACCGACTACACCGACCAGGATTACTGCAACAAGAAAGGCATGGAAGTCTACGGCAACGAATACGCCATGCACTTTCCGCACCACGAATGGCCGGCAGCGCGCGACAAGAAAGTCAGCCAGGTGCATTGCCGCATCAAGGAGCTCGGTGGCCAGATGGGCGCCTACAACGGCTGGGAGCGCGCCAACTGGTTTGCAAAGGATGGTGACGACACCTCCGAGGAGGCCACCCATACCTGGGGCCGCTCCGGCCCGTGGCAGCAGCGGATCAAGGAAGAATGCGAAGCGGTCCGCGACGGTGTTGGCGTTCTGGACCTGCCGGGGTTCTCCCGTTTCAACCTGGACGGTGAGGGCGCAGCCGAGTTTCTGCGCGGGATGATCACCGGGGGTCTGCCCAAGGCGGGCCGGATGAACCTAGTCTACTTCGCAGATAACCGCGGCCGTATCCTGACCGAGATGTCCTGCATCCGTCACGGTGAAGACCATTTCACTATGATCACCGCAGGCTCGGCCCAGTGGCACGACTTCGAGATCCTGAAGAAGGCGCTGCCTGAGGGTCTGACCCTGACCGACCGCACCACCGAATTTGCGACCATGATCGTCACCGGACCGAAATCGCGGGAGCTGCTGGCGGGCATCTCGGATGCCGATCTGTCGCTGGGCTGGCTGACCCATCAGGAAGCCGCCGTCGCGGGCAAGCCCGCCTTTTTGGCGCGGGTGTCCTTTGCCGGCGAGCTGGGCTGGGAGGTGCACTGCGCCAACAGGCATCAGCCGGAGATTTACGAGGCCCTGCTGGCGGGCGGCGCCAAGCCGTTTGGCATGTACGCGCTGAACGCCCTGCGCATCGAAAAGGGCTACCGCACCTGGAAGGGTGACCTGTCCACCGACTATTCGCTGCTTGAAGGCGGGCTGGAGCGCTTCGTCAAGCTGGACAAACCGCAGGATTTCCCGGGTAAGGCCGCGATCCAGGCCGAAAAGCAGCGGGGGGTGAAGAAATCCTTTGTCACCCTGATTGTCGACGCCGGTGAGGCGGATGCGCCCTACATGTCCTGCATCTGGAAGGACGGGGAAATCGTGGGCGAAACCACTTCCGGCGACTGGGGCTACCGTGTGAATGCCTCTATCGCGCTGGGCATGGTGCGACCTGAGTTGGCGGTGCCCGGAACCGAACTGGAGATCGAAATCTACGGTGAGAAATACCGTGCGGTGGTTCAAAAAGACGAACCACTGTGGGATCCGGGCAATGACCGGCTCCGGGCCTGACCCTCGCGCGACCTCCGGGGGCCCCGCCCCTGGGGGACGTCGGTGGCAGGTTGATATCCTGCTGAGCGAAGGTTTCGTCCTGACGGAATTTTCCGCCGTGGTGGAGCCGTTGCGCCTGGCCAATCGGGTGTTGGCGCAGCCACCGTTCTCCTGGACCCTTCGCTCCGCAGCGGGTGGTCAGATCGGCTGCCGGGCGGGTGCCTTTGTCGAGACGGAGCCTTTTGCAAGCCGCGCCGAGGCGGATTGTGTTTTTGTTCTTGGCAACACGGATCCCGATTGCCCTGCGCTGTCGATGGGGCCGCTGATCAGCAAATATCGCGCGCGCGGAGCCAAAGTCTATCTGCTGGCTGAGGCGGCAAGCAGGTACATCCGCGACAGCGGAAAGCAGGGGGCGCTCCACACGACACATTGGGAAAACGCCACTTTGATGCGCGAACGTATTGGATTGTTTGACGCCAACTTCGCGCTTGCAAGCGAGGATGGTCAGGTTGTGACCTGTGCCGGAATGGGGTCGACGGTGGATATCGTTCTGGCCCTGATTGGACAGCTGACAACGGCCGCCGCCCAGGTGACGGTTGCCAATATCCTGCTGCATGACAAGATACGCGATTACGCATCGCTGCAACCCTTCTCAGGTGTGAAGCCAACGGTTACCGGTGATGCTGACCTCGATCAGGCCATTCGCGTGATGCAGGAGCACATCGAAGACCCGTTGCCGATCAACGAGATCGTGAATCAACTGGGGATTTCGACCCGATCGCTGGAGCGCAAGTTCAATACTTTTCTGGGCACCACTCCAAACGGGTTTTACCGCGAAATGCGGCTGAACAAGGCGAATAATCTGCTGCTCAACACCACTATGAGCGTGCGGGAAATCGGATTGGCCTGCGGATTCTCCAACGGGTTTTCGACCCTGTATAAGGCTTTTTTCGGCATTACCCCATTTGCCTTGCGAAAGTCACGACGCGCTTCCCAGTCCATGGAGCGACGTCGGAAACCCGCCCATTAGCGGCGGAGAATACAGCGGCAAGATTGGCGTTTTTCATACATTTCCTGTCGCCTGTCTGTGGCAGGGTCTGATCAAACGAGATCAGGAGACACAAGATGAGCGATCTTCCCAACAAGGCCCGTGTTGTCATTATCGGCGGCGGCGTGATCGGCTGCTCGGTAGCTTATCACCTGACCAAGCTCGGCTGGAAGGATGTGGTGCTGCTGGAGCGTAAGCAGCTGACCTCCGGCACCACATGGCATGCCGCGGGCCTGATCGGCCAGCTGCGCGCGTCCTCCAACATGACCAAGCTCGCCCGCTATTCGGCCGAGCTCTATTTGGGGCTTGAAGCAGAAACCGGAGTCGCGACGGGTATGCGTCAGGTGGGGTCGGTGTCCGCTGCCCTGACCAATGAGCGGCTTGAAGAGCTTTACCGCAACGCCGCCATGGCGCGCGCGTTTGGCGTGCCGGTGGAGGAGCTGTCGCCCAAGGAGGTGAAGGAGCGCTACGAGCACATCAATCTGGACGGCGTGACCGGCGGCGTCTGGCTGCCGACTGACGGGCAGGCGGATCCGGCCAACATTGCGCTGGCCCTGGCCAAGGGCGCCCGTCAGCGCGGCGCGCTGGTCAACGAGCGCATCAGGGTCACCGGCATCTCCAAACAGGGCCGCCGCGTTACTGGTGTGGACTGGGCCAGCGACGATGGCGGGGCGCAGGGCCATATCGAATGCGACATGGTGGTGAACTGCGCCGGCATGTGGGGCCATGAGGTCGGCCGCATGGCAGGCGTCAACGTTCCGCTGCATGCCTGCGAGCACTTCTACATTGTGACCGAGGGCATCGCCGACCTGACCCAGATGCCGGTGCTGCGGGTGCCAGATGAATGCGCCTACTACAAGGAGGACGCCGGCAAGATCCTCTTGGGCGCGTTTGAGCCGAACGCCAAGCCTTGGGCGATGAACGGCATTCCGGACAACTTCGAGTTCGACCAGCTGCCCGAGGATTTCGACCACTTCGAGCCGATCCTGGAGGCCGCCTGCAACCGGATGCCGCTGCTGGCGGAGGCCGGTATCCATACCTTCTTCAACGGCCCGGAATCCTTTACCCCGGACGACGCCTACCACCTCGGCCTGGCGCCGGAGATGGACAACTTCTGGGTCGCCGCAGGCTTCAACTCGATCGGCATCCAGTCCGCAGGCGGCGCAGGCATGGCGCTGGCGCAGTGGATGGAAGACGGCCAGAAGCCGTTTGACCTCGGCGATGTGGACATCTCCCGCATGCACCCGTTCCAGGGCAACAAGCATTACCTGTTCGAGCGTTCAAAAGAGACCCTCGGCCTGCTCTATGCGGACCATTTCCCCTACCGCCAGAAGGCCACGGCCCGCGGCGTGCGCCGCACCCCGTTCCATTATCATCTGAAAGAACAGGGCGCCGTTTTCGGCGAAATAGGCGGCTGGGAGCGCGCCAACTGGTTCGCAAACGCGGGCCAGGAGCGGGAATACCAGTACAGCTGGAAGCGTCAGAACTGGTTTGAAAACTCCGCTGCAGAACACCGCGCCGTGCGGGAAAATGTCGGCATGTACGACATGTCTTCCTTCGGCAAGATCCGCGTCGAAGGCCCGGATGCGGAGAAGTTCCTGAACTACATCTGCGGTGCCAATGTTTCGGTCCCTGCGGGCAAGATCGTCTACACCCAGTTCCTGAACCCGCGCGGCCGGATTGAGGCGGATGTGACCGTCACCCGCCTGAGCGAGACCGTCTATCTGGTGGTGACCCCGGCGGTGACCCGTCTAGCGGATCAGACCTGGATGATGCGCCACAAGGGCGGTTTCAACGTCGTGCTCACCGATGTCACCGCAGGCGAGGGTGTGTTGGCCGTGATGGGCCCGAACGCCCGCGAACTGCTGCAGAAAGTCTCGCCCAATGATTTCTCCAATGAGGTGAACCCCTTTGGCACCGCGCAAGAGATCGAACTTGGCCTGGGCCTCGCCCGTGTCCACCGGGTGACCTATGTGGGCGAACTGGGCTGGGAGATCTACATCCCGGCGGAAATGTCCGGCCACGCGTTCGAAACCCTCTGGGAGGCGGGCCACGACATGGGGCTTAAGCTTTGCGGCATGCACATGATGGACAGCTGCCGGATCGAGAAGGGCTTCCGCCACTTCGGCCACGACATCACTTGCGAGGACAATGTGATCGACGCAGGGCTCGGCTTTGCGGTTGCTACCGGCAAGGATGACTTCATCGGCAAGGCCGCGGTGCTGGAGCGCAAGGAGAGCGGCCCCAAGAACCGCATGGTTCAGTTCAAGCTGACCGACCCCGAGCCGCTCTTGTTCCACAATGAGCCGATCATCCGCGACGGCAAATACGTGGGCTATCTCAGCTCCGGTAACTACGGCCACACGCTGGGTGCCGCCATCGGCATGGGCTATGTGCCCTGCGAGGGGGAAAGCGCAGCGGATGTGCTGGGTTCGGTCTATGAGATCGACGTCTGCGGCGTGAAAGTGAAAGCCGAAGCTTCCCTGAAGCCGATGTATGATCCGAAATCGGAGCGGGTGAAGGCATAGGTCACCTCTAAGGAACCTATGGGGGCGAGATCAGCGGGAGAAAATGTGCGCAGTTCGCGCACTCTTTCTCCGCCGATCCGATAAGGCCGTCTACCATCGCCGACAGCAGTGTTTTTTGTGCTTCCGCTCTGTCAATTGCGCGCTGAGCTGTCATAAACGCGGCTCAGGGAGATTCCACGATGACCTCATCAGTTGAGAACAAAGACACGCCGCAGGGCCTTGCCTTTGCAGTTTCCGCCTATCTGATGTGGGGATTTCTGCCGATCTATATGAAAGCGCTGGCACATATGCCCGCCGCCGAAGTTGTCGCGCATCGGGTAATCTGGTCGGTGCCCGTGGCGGGTGTGCTACTCATTATCCTGCGTCGAACCCGTGATCTGCGCGCGGCGCTGACCTCGCCCAAGGTCTTGATGATGGGGGCGGTGACAGCGGCGCTGATCTCAGTGAATTGGGGCATCTATGTATGGTCGATTGCAACCGGGCATGCGCTTGATGCGGCGCTGGGATATTATATCAACCCGCTGTTCAGCGTCATGTTGGGTGCACTTTTGCTAGGAGAGAGATTGTTGCCGGCACAGCTGGTCGCAATCGGTCTGGCGGCACTGGCGGTGCTGGTGCTTGCCGTTGACGCCGGGCGCCTGCCGTGGGCTGCCATTGGTCTTACTCTCAGCTGGGGGTTCTATGCGTTCTTCAAGAAATCCCTGCCGGTCGGCCCCAATCAGGGTTTCATGCTGGAAGTGCTGATCCTGACCCCTCCGGCGCTGGGATATCTGCTCTATCTTACGGCCTCCGGTGACGCGCATTTCGCGGGAGCGTTCAGCGACACCGCGTTGCTGCTGGGCTGTGGTTTGGTCACAGCGGTGCCGCTGATCACCTACGCCAATGGCGCCAAACTGCTGCGGCTCTCCACCATCGGTATCCTGCAATATATTGCTCCGACGATGATATTTCTGGCAGCGGTGTTCATTTTTGGCGAAGATTTCGGTCGCGCGCGCATGATCGCCTTTCCGATGATCTGGCTCGCGCTGGTGATCTACTCGGTCTCATTGGTGCGGCAGATGCGCCGGGCCTGAGGGGCGGGCCGGGATGTGCAGGACAGTTCCGCGTTGATGGTCTCTGCCAAGGTTTCAGCCCAAAGAGAATAGGCGGCTGCCGACGGATGATAGCCGTCCTGCGCTGCCAGCGCTGGGTCGGGCGCCATCGTGAACGGCAGGTGGATGACATCGTGATTTCCTGCGGCCAAGTTGGATAGAACCCGGTCCAGCCGCGCCGCGTGGCGACCTAGGACCCAAGCCAGCGGTTGGGGAAGGGCTGGAAAATCTGCCATTGGTGGCACTCCTGACAAGACCACGAGCCTGACCCCAAACCGGCCCCGCAGGAGCTTGATCAGCGCGCACTGTTCCATGTGAAACCGTCGCCGCCGCGCAAGCCGGGTCACATCATTGACCCCCAATGCCAGAACCGCAACGTCAAAGGTCTGCGGCGGCAGCGCACGCACCCGCGCCAGAGCATCTGCGCTGCGATGCCCGGTTGTGGCCTCCAGCCGCCAGGTCAGATGCCGACCTTGCGTCAGGCGCGATGTCAGTTGACCGGAGAGCGCATCGTTCTGGCGACCGACACCGACACCAGCAGCTGAGCTGTCGCCGACAATCAACAGCCGTAGCGGCGTGCCCTGTCCCTGTTGGCCGAACCGAGGCCCCGAGGGTTCCGGCAGGTTCAGCGCCCTGCGCCGGACGTTAACTGCCTGCACCACCAGAAGCGGCAGCAGGACAATGCGGGCGATATGATCGATGCCGATCAGCTGAGCGCCTTTTGATATTGCAGAAATCGTGGGTCGGTGGTGACCCGTTCCATGATTGCGGCGCGCAGCACGCCGACGCTTTTATAGGGGCGCATGACCACCTCGAAATGGCTGATCAGGCCGTCCGATTTCAACGTGATCAGGTCAACGCCCACGGCATCGAACTCGCCGATCTTGCACTGGAACTCCAATGCCCAGTCGTTTCCGTTCCCCATGATCCGACGATAGCGAAAGTCACTGAATACCTGACCGACATGACCCAGAATCGCCGCCACTGGTGCGCGACCGGTCCAAATTTTCCAATAGGTCGGGGGTAGGAACTGCACATCCTCCGCCAGGAGATCTGCAATCTGGCGGTCGTCGCCTTTGGCAACAACCTCTTGCAGCCTGTTGATGGTCGGATGTGTCATGCTGCACCTCTCAGAACAGGGAGCCCGCGGTGAGGCAGGGGTTACCGCCACCCTGACGCTCCGCCAGATCCCGGGCAAGCACGACGTAGCGATACCTTGCCCTGCGGGCGCCGGATCGCTAGGGACGCGGGCATGACTGTTTCTAGCGATTATACCCCGCCGACGGATCCATTGGATATCCTGCATCATGACGCGCAGCTATTGGTGGTGAACAAGCCCCATGGTCTGCTGAGCGTACCGGGGCGCGGAGAACACCTTGCGGACTGTCTGCTCACTCGCTTGCAGGCAGTGTTTCCCGAGGCGTTGCTGGTCCATCGACTGGATCGCGATACCTCCGGCGTAATGGTGTTTGCGGTCACTCCGTACGCCCAACGCCATCTCTCGATGCAGTTTGAAAAACGTACCGCAAAGAAAGCCTATGTCGCGCGCATCGGTGGCAGGCTAGAGCCGCGCAGCGGGACCGTCGATTTGCCGCTGATCGTCGATTGGCCAAACCGCCCGCGCCAGATGGTCTGCCATGACAATGGCAAGGAGGCGGTGACCGATTGGCGGGTGATAAAATATGAAGAGGCCGCGACACGTGTGCGTCTGACGCCAAAGACAGGTCGCTCGCATCAGTTGCGTGTGCATATGCTCTCGCTCGGACACGCCATTCTGGGCGATCCGCTTTACGCTCAGGGGGCTGCACTGGATCATCCACGCATGATGCTGCACGCAGAAGAGCTGCGTATCAAACATCCCGACAGCGGCGAATCGATGAAGTTCCGCGTCAAGGCACCGTTCTGATCGCAGCAGTTGCTAGACGCTGATCCGCAGCCAGTCCGGTGGCAGGATATCGGGGTTGTTCAGCTTGGGGTCGCCGAACCATTTTGCCGGTCCCGCAACCCGGCGCTTCGCGTTCTGGTTCAACCAGGCGGCCCACCAGGAGAAGGAGCTGTTGCCGATGATGTTATGCCTGCACAGGCTCATCAGGCGCATGTCCTCGTAGTCGGTTTCCGCGCCATTGAAATCCACCACCACCTTGTCACAGGGGAGGGGGAGGTTGTCCTTGGCCCACTGCGGATCGTCCGAAAATACATAGACCGTTGGCTGTCCCTCCAGCCCGTCCAGCACCTGTTGCAGCGCGGCTTCGTAATAAGACTGATCGCAAAGCACATGCGCCGCGAGCGTCAGATAATCGCCCCGCCGAACATGCAGCGAGATCGCGTTGCTCTCACTGATCCTGGCCGCCATCTCGGCGTTCTGCTGATTTGAGAAGTCAGGGAAGGTGAAGTCCCGCCTGATCCGTTCGGCGCACCCATTGAAATAGCGTTCGCTCTGCCAATAGCCGTGCAGATAGCTGTCGTCGCCCCAGTGTTCGAAATCTGCATTGTAGCCAAGGCCAGCTTCTCGCCGGAGTTTCGGTCCTGCACCCAGCCCCTGCCCGAGGCTGCGCCATACCGCATAGCGCAGTGGTTCGGTCTGGCGCAGCGGAGGCAATTTGTCCGGCGCCGCCAAATCAAGGTCGAAGACACGTGTCAGGACACCTTCGCCGCGAAGCTCCGCGCCACGGCTGTCCAGCGCCAGCGAGACCCCAAGCCGATCCGCCAGCGCGCGCCCGGCGGCATATTGGAACATCTGGTTGCCCAGTCGGCCGTGCAGGCGGGTGATAATCATCGTCGGTCCCTCGAAGAGCTACAGGGGCGTTCATATGCGTGAAGCAGTGTCGTGACCAGTCCCGCCCTCGCTCATCCGTCGTATCGCGCCTGCCAGTCACCAAGGGCTGCGATGCCGAAATCGGGATCCGGCTGAACCGGCATTGGTGCGAGGATCTCGATTGAATGCCCGTCAGGATCCTTGAAGTAGATCGAGAGCGCCGGCATCCAGCCCAGCACCACCGGCTCATCGGTTGGGCTGCCGTTAAAATCGAGCGGTATGATTCCCGCATCCGTCAACCGGTCACAGATGCCATCCATCGCCGCTACGGTACTGCGAAACGCCATGTGCAGCCGCAGTCCCATCGGTGCGGATCCACCGGCCCAGAGCCCCAGCATTCCCTGAGACTGACCGCCCACCCAGTAGAATGCGACCTGTCGTTCCGGCAGATGGTGGGCCAGCTGCAAACCCATGGTCCCTCCGTAGAATGTCATCGCACGGTCTAGGTCTTTAACCGTCAGATGCGTCTCATAGATTCCGGTCAGTTCCGTTTCGATATGTGTTTTGCCGGTAGCGTTATCCTGTACATGGATCATCTTAAGGCTCCGCTGAATGGTCAGGTAGCGACAGCCTGCAATCTCAAGTCAGGTTTAGATCAAGCGAAAAATCACAGCCGCGTGGCTTCGCCAGACGGATATCTGATGTCATCTGCTGATGGGGCCGGGGCGTGACAATCAGGTCAGCACCTGTTGTGCAGGCTGGCTTGGGTCTTGACCTCGGCCGATTGAACGGCCTAAGGCTGACGTAAGGGTCGGGGCCCTGCCGCTCGCGGTTGAGAAGACCATGGTGAACCCCCGCGCTGAAACTCCTGTCTTTCGCCCATCCATGTGATGCGCCAATGGCAATGCGGGCCCCATTTATCCGGCGCATCTTGTTGATTGGACAAGAGGCAAGAATGACAAATAGCCAGACAGATCTCCCGCCCATTGGGAGCCTCAAGCAGCAGGCCCGCAATCTGCGCGCTCAGTTGCAGGCACGTAACCACACACTCTCGCATAGCGCCGCGCTTGAGATGGTGGCCCGGCAATATGGCTACAAGGATTGGAACACGATCAGCGCCAAGGCTGACAGGCCACGCCCGGATGTTGCGCAGCAGGCGTTGCAGATCGGGCAGATCCTGAGGGGCAGCTACCTTGGCCAGGCCTTCACAGCCGAGCTGCGGGGGTTGCAAGTGTTTGCTGGCGGCGCCCGACGACGCGTTACCCTGCATCTGGAACAACCGGTCGATGTTGTGAAATTCGACAGTTTCTCAGCGCTGCGCCAGCGGATCACCGGAACCATCGGCTGGGATGGCCGCTCAGCTGAGTGTACCTCCGACGGCCTGCCCCAACTGGTGCTTGAACTGCCCAATTAGAGCCTGTTTTGCACCAGCATGAGGCGCCAGCAAAGCCCTGGTCCCAGCAAAGCCCTGATGCAGGAAAGCAAGGAGCCGCCCTCTGGGGGCGGCTCCTGTTGTTCTGGACCCAGAAAAATAGGCCTATTCTGCAGCCCAGCCGCCGACGGCTTTGACTTCCAGGAAGTCCTCGATGCCCCAGCTGCCGCCTTCGCGGCCGTTGCCAGATTGCTTCATCCCGCCAAAGGGAGATCCGGCGGAGCGGGATTTGCCGTTCATCTCGATCATGCCGGCGCGCAGTTTGCGAGCCATGCGATTGGCACGGGCCGCATCCTGTGTCTGCACATAGTTGGTCAGCCCGTAGGGGGTATCGTTGGCGATTTCGATCGCTTCTTCTTCGGTCTCGAAGGGGATAATCGACAGCACCGGGCCAAAGATCTCTTCGCGGGCGATGGTCATCTGGTTGTTCACATCGGCAAAGACGGTGGGCTTGACATAAAAACCCTGGTTCAGCCCATCAGGACGGCCGGTTCCACCTGCGACAAGGCGGGCGCCTTCGTCGATGCCTTTCTGGATCAGATCCTGGATCTTAGTCCATTGCAGTTCGTTCACAACCGGCCCGATGTGGCGGCCTTCGCTGGAGGCGGGGCCAACCTCCACCTTGCTGGCAACAGCAGCAGCTTCTTCGACAGCTTTGTCATAGATGCTTTTCTGAACCAGCATCCGGCTTGGGGCGTTACAGCTCTGGCCGGTGTTGTTCATCATATGCAGGACACCGCGCTTGACGGCCTTGTCATCGGCATCTTCAAAGATGACGTTGGCGCCTTTGCCACCCAGCTCCAGATGAACTTTTTTCAGCGTGTCGGCTGCGGCCTTGGAAATCGCCGTGCCTGCGCGGGTCGACCCGGTAAAGGACACCATATCCACGTCCGGGTGGCTGGACAGCTGAGTGCCGACACCGGCGCCGTCGCCATTGACCAGATTGAATACGCCCGCAGGGAAACCGGCCGCATCCATCATTTCGGCAAAGATCATTGCATTGAGCGGGCTCTGCTCTGAGGGTTTCAGAACCATGGTGCACCCGGCAATGGCCGCCGCGCCAACTTTCAGCGTGACCTGATTCATCGGCCAGTTCCACGGCGTGATCAGCGCAGCGACACCAACCGCCTCGTGGATGATACGATCAGTCGGGGCATGGTCGCCCAGCGGCGCTTCGAAGGAGAACGCCTTGGCCGCCTTGATGAAATTGCGCAGATGCCAGCTGCCAGCGCCTGCCTGCTGGGTGCGGGCCATATCAATTGGCGCCCCCATTTCGATGCTCATTGCCTGCGCCAGATCTTCAGTGCGGCTCTCATAGATCTCGATCAGCTTTTCGACCAGCGCGATGCGCTCTTCTACCGGAGTGGCCATCCAGCCCGGCAGCGCCGCCTTTGCAGCCGCGACGGCAGCATCTGTATCCGCCGCACTGCCAAGCGAGATGACCGCGCAAGGCGCTTCGGTCGATGGGTCGATCACTTCGAAATCATTCGGGGCAGCCGGGGCGACCCATTGGCCGTTGATGTAAAAATCACGTTTCTCGATCATCTGTCGATCTCCCGATTGTCAGGGTGTGACGGGGCGGTGCCCGCGATTGGCGGACACTCTGTCACTGGCGTTTCGGATGAGCAAGGGGGGGAATTCATAATTTGATCAAATTTTGCAGCGGAATAATTTTCGCCACTTTGACCCTATATGGAACGGCGGTATGATGCCCGGCACCAATCCGTGCAGATGTTCCGATGGGGGCAGATTGACGCGTGGGGCGATCTTTTCGTCTGCCTGTCGCCCATCAAGGGTTTAACCTGCGCGCCGAGTGGTTAGGTTACTCACCAGATAGCATTCATTTGACAGCACAGGAGAGACCCATGGGTTTACGTATCAATGATGTGGTTCCGGATTTCACCGCAGAAACCGATCAGGGCACCGTCTCGTTTCATGACTGGATCGGCGACAGCTGGGCGATCCTGTTTTCCCACCCCAAGGATTTTACACCGGTTTGCACCACAGAGTTTTCTGCCGTGGCGCAGCTGGCTGATGAATGGGCTGCACGCAACACGAAGGTGATCGGTGTGTCCGTAGATGGTGTCGAAGACCACAAGAAATGGAAAGGCGACATCGAAAGCTACGGCAAAGCTGCGGCAGGCTTTCCGATCATCGCGGATGAAGGTCTGGCTGTCTCCAAGGCCTTCGATATGCTGCCGGCAGAGGCCTATCTGCCTGATGGCCGCACACCCGCAGATAGCGCCACGGTGCGATCGGTCTTCATCATCGGACCTGACAAGCAGCTGAAGCTGTCGATGACCTACCCGATGACCGTCGGGCGCAATTTTGCGGAGATTCTGCGCGCGCTGGATGGCCTTCAGATGTCCGGCAAAGGTGTAGCAACTCCGGCAAACTGGGTTCCGGGCGAAGATGTCATCATCCCCCCCAGCGTCTCGAACGAGGATGCGAAGGCTAAATTTGGCGAGTTCGAAACGATCTTCCCCTATCTGCGCAAGACCAAAGCGCCAGAGTGATCTGTAGGAAGGCGTAGCGGGGCACGTAAGCGGCCCTGCTGACATGTCGTCATGAACAGGGGCCGTCTGGCCCCTTTTCTATTGCGGGCCTAACCGGGCTTTTGCGATCGCAAGGCGACCTGTGTCCGGTAGAGCGCGCGTTTCAGCTCCCGCGCAAGCTTGCCACCTGCTGGACGGGATTGGATGGTTGATCCGCCCAGGGCCTCGGTCAGCTCAGATGCGCCGTTTGGCCATATGGTATGTACTGGCTGGCGGTGAACCCAGTGCATCTGAAGGAAGGTGTCAACCGGCCGGTCCAGCGTCTCGCTTGCTTCCAGCAATCGGGCGGCGGCGGTCTTGCCCACCACCTGTGCCACGGTTTGCAGTCCGATGCGCCTTGGCAGAAACATGCGCGCCGCGCCTGTTTGCGCAACGACCTGCCGCGCTGACTCGCGCTGTTTGGCAGGCAGGCGGATGAAGTGATCCTTGTCGGCATGGTTGCCGACAAGCGCCATCGCGTCGCGCCAGAGGTTGGGCTCAAACGCCAGATCGTCCTCAACGATCAGTCCGAAATCATCCATGCCTTCCGCGATTTTCTGCCAGCACTTGCGATGGGATAGAAAACATCCGACTTCGCCTGCCCGGAGCGCGAAGGGGTAATGTGGCCGGTGCAGATCCCCATCGCAGAGAGGCACAAGCCCCGCCTGAAGCGCCGCCCGGCCGTTGACCGCCTCAACCACTTCCGGCTGCGGCAGCTGCGCCATCAGACGCGCCACATTGGGCGCGCGTTTATGATCGTCGGCCATATGAATGATGTAGGATCTCATGCTCCCAGAGGTAGCGATCTTGACCGGTGGTGAAAAGAGGCGAGCAGGAACCAGCTGCCACTGAAACAAAGAAACCCCGCCATCTCTGGCAGGGTTCCGGGTGCTTGGAAAGGGAAGGCAGATTACTCTGCGTCTTCTTTCTTCTCGGCTTTGATTTCTTCGCCGGTTTCCTGATCCACGATTTTCATGGACAGGCGGACCTTGCCGCGATCGTCAAAGCCCAGCAGCTTTACTTTCACTTCCTGGCCTTCCTTCAGAACGTCCGAAGGGTGGTTCAGGCGGCGGTTTTCGATCTGGGACACATGCACCAGGCCGTCACGCTTGCCGAAGAAGTTCACGAAGGCGCCGAAGTCGACGATCTTCACAACCTTACCGGTGTAGATGGCGCCTTCTTCCGGCTCTGCCACGATCGAGTGGATCATGTCGTAGGCCTTCTGGATCGCGGTGCCGTCGGCCGATGCGATCTTGATCACGCCGTCGTCGTTGATGTCGACTTTCGCGCCGGAGGTTTCCACGATTTCGCGGATGACCTTACCGCCGGAGCCGATCACTTCACGGATCTTGTCGGTCGGGATCTGCATGGTCTCAATGCGGGGCGCATGGACGGAGAACGCGTTGGTTTCCGACAGTGCCTTGGCCATTTCGCCGAGGATGTGCAGACGGCCGTCTTTGGCCTGATCCAGCGCTTTTTCCATGATCTCAGGCGTGATGCCTGCAACCTTGATGTCCATCTGCAGCGAGGTGATACCGTTCGCAGTACCGGCCACCTTGAAATCCATGTCGCCCAGGTGGTCTTCGTCGCCCAGAATGTCCGACAGGATCGCGTAGGAGCCGTCGTCTTCCAGGATCAGACCCATCGCGACACCGGCAACCGGTGCCTTCAGCGGCACGCCGGCGTCCATCATGGACAGCGAACCACCACAGACCGACGCCATCGAGGAGGAGCCGTTCGATTCGGTGATCTCGGACACCACGCGGATGGTGTAGGGGAAATCGGTCGGAGCAGGCAGAACAGCCTGCAGCGCGCGCCATGCCAGTTTGCCGTGGCCGATTTCGCGGCGACCGGGCGAGCCGACACGACCAACTTCACCCACCGAATAGGGAGGGAAGTTATAGTGCAGCAGGAAGTTGGATTTGAAGTTGCCGTGCAGCGCGTCGATGAACTGCTCATCGTCGCCGGTGCCGAGGGTGGTCACGGCCAGGGCCTGGGTTTCACCACGGGTGAACAGGGCCGAACCATGGGTCCGCGGCAGCAGGCCGGTTTCCGATTCGATCGCGCGCACATCGGTGGTCGAGCGACCGTCGATCCGCTTGCCGGTTTTTACGACGTCGCCGCGCAGAATGGCTGCTTCCAGCTTCTTCATGGCGGAGCCGAGGTTGGCGTCTTCCAGCTGTTCTTCGGTCAGCGATGCCTTGATCGCCTCACGCGCGGCGGCAACAGCGGCGGTGCGCTCCTGCTTGTCGGTGATTGCAAATGCAGCGCGCATCTGCTCTTCGCCTGCAGCTTTCACTGCGGCGAACAGCTCCGAATAGTCAGCAGGCTGGAAATCGAACGGCTCTTTGGCCGCGTCTTCCGCCAAGGAGATGATCAGGTCGATCACCGGCTGGATCTGTTCGTGGGCGAATTTCACCGCACCCAGCATCTCTGCTTCGGTCAGTTCGTAGGCTTCGGATTCAACCATCATCACAGCGTCTTTGGTGCCGGCGACAACCAGGTCCAGACGCTGATCAGGGTTCAGGCGCAGATCCTGCATGTCGTCAACGGTCGGGTTCAGGACGTACTCGCCGCCCTCAAAGCCAACGCGCGCAGCCGCAATCGGACCCATGAAGGGTGCGCCGGACAGGGTCAGCGCTGCGGAGGCCGCGATCATCGCAACCATGTCGGGATCGTTGACCAGATCGTGGCTCAGCACGGTGCACATCACCAGGACTTCATTTTTGAAGCCGGGGACGAACAGCGGGCGGATCGGACGGTCGATCAGACGCGCGGTCAGGGTTTCTTTTTCGGTCGGGCGTGCTTCACGCTTGAAAAATCCGCCGGGGACCTTGCCCGCAGCGTAGTATTTTTCCTGATAGTGAACCGTCAGGGGGAAGAAGTCCTGACCCGGCTTCTGCTGGCGGGCAAAAGTGACGTTTGCCATGACCGAGGTTTCGCCCAGGGTGGCAATCACTGTGCCATCGGCCTGACGGGCAACCTTGCCGGTCTCCAGTGTGAGCGTCTCTTCGCCCCACTGCATTGATTTCTTTGTAACGTTAAACATTCAGCTTATCCTAGCTGGGAGCACTCCCGGGCGTATCCCGGGTCTCCCGTTTGATGTGGCGGCCCCATTGCCGCCGACCCCTCTCTATCTTTCTTTCGACTGCCGGGGTCTTGGCAGCACGTCTCAGATAGGCCGCCCTTACAGGATTTTTCCACAGATTGAAAGAGCAAGCGCCAGGAGTCGTCGCAGCCTGTGCCCCGTTTGTCGGCATCGTTCGTGTCGATCCTCCGCTATCTGGGCGTGGTTGGTGAATTGCGGCCTGCGTTAACCGGATCCTCAGCGTTTTTATGGAAAATTTGCGCAATCCAGAAGGGTAAGACGACGTCGACCCCAACACTTAGAACAGGTGCTGAATGAACGATTGGACTTCCGGCTATGTCGCCGAACTCGACTATACGCACGACTTTTTTCACGAGATGACGCCCTCCCGCCTTGCCTTCAGCGCCGTGTCTCGGGGACATCGGCATGGGCTGGACAGCGATGAACTGACCTATTGTGAGCTGGGCTGTGGTCAGGGCTTCACAGCCAATCTTCTGGCCGCAGCCAATCCGCATGTCGATGTCCACGCGATGGACTTCAACCCGGCCCATATCGCCGGTGCCAATCGCCTGGCCGCGGAAGCAGGACTGGCAAACGCCCACTTCTACGAAAGATCCTTTGAGGATTTTGAAGAAGAGGCGGAGCTGCCAAATACCTTTGACGTCATTGCGCTTCACGGTGTCTACAGCTGGATTTCGCGAGAGAACCAACAACGGATCACCGGATTCATCTCCCGTCGTCTGAAACCCGGTGGGTTGGTCTATATCAGTTACAACACGCAGCCGGGCTGGGCGCCATCTATGCCGCTGCGCAGGATTCTGACCGATCGCGCCGCGCAGGGCAGCGGTCCGTTGGAGCAACGTATAGAAGACGCATTGAATTTTGCCGAGCGGTTGAAACAGGTCGGAGCCGAATTTTTTGTCTCAAACCCCGGCCAGTTGAGACGGCTGAGTGAAATGAAAACCATGCCGCGAAACTATCTGGCGCATGAGTTTTTCAACAAGGACTGGACGCCATTCCACTTTGCCGATGTGGCGGAGGATATGGCGCAGGCCAAACTTGAGTTTCTCGGTGCTGCGAACCCGCTGGATCATGTCGATGACATCTGCTTGAGCAGTCCGCAACTTGCGCTGCTGGCGGAGGAAAGCAATGCAAACAGGCGCGAGGGGCTGCGTGATGTTCTGCTGAATGAACAGTTCCGGGCCGATATCTTTTCGCGTGGGCATGTGCCGCATACGGAACGCGGCAGCGTTGGCGCATGGTTTCAGACTGGCTTTGCCCTCGCACGTCACTATGGATCCGGCCCGTTGAAGATCAGCTGGCGCAATGGGGATGTTGCGCTTGAGGCCGGTCAGTATGAACCTGTCCTGAGAGCTTTGGCCGAGGGGCATAAAACAGTTCGGGCCCTGCTGGAGCAGGGCGTGTTTGCCGATATGACCTGGGGCGAGATCACGCGGCTGCTGACGATCCTGACGGGGGCGGGTCATATCGTTCCCTGTCTGCCTTCAGAAGGCTATGCGGATCGCGCGGCGCAGTGCCAAGCATTTAACCTTGCAGTGTGCAAAAATGCTGAAGACAGCGAAAGACTGGGCTTCCTGGCCTCTCCTGTCACCGGTGGGGGGGTCGCGGTGGATCGCATGGAACAGCTGTTCCTCCTGGCCCAAAGCGAAGGGCAAACGGCGCCCAATGACTGGGCCGAATTTGCGTGGCAGATCCTTGGGCCGCAGGGGCAGCGGTTGGAGCAGGACGGGCGCGTTCTGACCCAGCCTGAGGAAAACCTGGCGGTCTTGCGCGTCCGGGCTCATGCCTTTGCCGCGCGCCGACTGGGCATTCTTACCGGGCTTGGCGTGAGCTTGATTGCCGCCGATCCGTTACTGTCTGACGCCGTTGCGCCAAAGGCTGCGCTATCAGGACGCAGCACGGCGGCCTAGTGACCGGGCAATTGCATAATCGGCCTGCGTCTCAAACACGAAAAACGCCCGCTTCCGATAGGAGCGGGCGTTGAATTTCAACCGTCTGGTCGTCGCTATTAGCGACGGATGCCCAGGCGTTTGATGAGGTCCTGATAGCGGGCCACGTCTTTGCCTTTGGTGTAGTCCAGCAGCTTACGGCGCTGAGCAACCATCTTCAGAAGGCCACGACGACCGTGGTTGTCCTTCTTGTGGGTTTTGAAGTGCTCGGTCAGGGTGTTGATGCGCGAGGTCAGGATTGCAACCTGGACTTCCGGGGAACCGGTGTCGCCTTCTTTGGTTGCGAATTCTTTCATCAGGCGGGCTTTTTCTTCAGCAGTGATCGACATCGGGGTCTCCTTTGAAGGTTTGTGTGAATGGCGCAGGCCGGGATGTCGTCCAGCACAGGCCCATGGAGGCGTCTCAGGCTCGGCCGCCTTCCGCAGAAAGCGGCATAACCATTGAACAGGTCGCGCGTATACGCAGATTCTCGGGAAATAGCAAAAGGTTTCGGTCGGGTGTGGGCCGGGGATGGGCGTCGGGCCTAAATGAACTGGACCTGATCAGCCGAGTGTCAGCCCGCTGCTGGCGCTGTTGGTGGCCAATACGCCAAACCGGAGCGCGGCATCCTGATCGACGACCAGAATGTCCGATGCCGACAATTGTTCTGGCCCGGTGACGCGCAGCGCCTCGATCCCGTCGATGGTCACGATATGCTCACCCGGTGCATCCGGGTTGCTGGTGACTTCCACGGTGGGCGCCTCTGGGCCGAATTGATCCCAGATCACAACCAGTTGATCCTCATCGACGTTGAAATCCGACATGTCGATGGCGGCAGTGGGATCAGCCTCGTTACCGTCGCTGACTGCGCTCGCGTGGAACTCACCTGCTGCAAAAATGAGGTGGTCGGCCCCATCCCCCGTCGAAACGATATCACCGGCGCCCGCCAAAATCGTGTCATCCCCGTCGCCACCGTTGAGATAATCCGTGGTCATGCCATCGTCGCTGCCGATCAGGCGATCATTGCCGGTGCCACCAAACAGCGTATCCTTGCCCAGGCCACCAGTCAGGTGATCGTCGCCATCGTTGCCATGTAGCGCGTCTCGCCCGTCCGCCCCGGTCAGCGTGTCATTGCCCTGGCCGCCATGGGCCACGTCATCGCCATCACCACCATCGAGCTGGTCATGACCGAAATGGCCAAACAGCGTGTCGTTGCCGCTGTCTCCGCTCAGACTGTCGTCCCCGCCCTCTCCGTGCAACAGATCGTCACCGTGATGCGCCTCAAGCGTGTCGTCACCCTCACCACCGTAAAGGCTGTCGTCGCCCTCACCGCCCTGGACGGTGTCATCTCCATCGCGGCCGTTCAGCTGATCGTTGCCGCCCAGCCCCTGCAGGTCGTCATCCTGATCGCTGCCGCCGAGCTGGTCGCTGTCCTCTGTGCCGGCCTTCACGAAATCATCAAGTGAAACCATATCGGTTGCTGTGTCATCGGTCGCCCCGTCATTGTCTGCAGACCCTGTCTCAGAGGCGTCTGGATCATCGCCGCCCTCGTCAATCAACAAGATACCACCGACGGCGGCGACTCCCAAAATTGCAGCCAGCATCAACATTCCGGCGACCCCTCATGACAACACGCGGAACACCCGCATTATCAAAGTCGCACACGTATTGGTTGAACATCAAAGCAATTCAGAAGCGATGGTTAGCGAGGCCTTACCCGATCAAGGGCAGCCAGCGTTCCGGCTGCTGGGTATAGCGGATGTAAAGCGGGTGCTTTGGGTGGCCGGCCTTGCTCAATCCCAGGTGAAACAGCGGTTTACCGGTTTCGGCGAGAGCACCAGCAACCCTGACCCCTTGCTGGCGAAACGCGCCATGGGTGCCCCAGGCGCAGATAACCTGATCCGCCCAGCCTGCTCCGTCCAGGATCATCGCCAGATTGTCAGGACCGACCGGGTCCGCCGCCCGTTTCATGTCACGCGGATCGGTGGCCCGAATGGCAAAGATATTGGTTGCGCGGAACCCGCCATACCCAAGGGCGCGCGCCCGCCGCTCGCAGCGTTCGATAGTGGGGTCATTCTGCACTTCGGTCGCGGTTGACGGGTTGAGCATGACAAACATCACACGCGGTCCAGCCGGGTCCCAGACACGGCTGAGACTATAGCGGTATTGCTCACAGTCGGAATAGACCGCGCTGGAGGGGGCATCGCCCTTGGTGTGGCTACGGTGGATCATGCGGCTTGTGGTGGCGAGCGTCCGGGCCTGTGTCAACCGTGGTTCAGCGTACGAACACACGGCTGGGGTGCAGCTCGCCGGATTTGTAATGACCAACTGCGACCGCAAGCCCATCCAGCGAGGCCCAAGCCTCTTCCCCGTATTCCACGTCAGAGGCAAGCACCATTCCGGGATTGCCATTGCGCAGTTTCGCCGCGCCTTCGGGAGTACAGGTCAGCTGCGGCAGATCCGCGAGACCTTCCTCCAGCGGGCGCAGAAACCCATCCAGATCCGGGGATTTGGCCATTTCATCCAGAGTTTCTAGGCTGATGCCATCCTCGGCATCAAACGGCCCGGACCAGATACGGCGCAGACATTTCACATGGCCATGACATCCAAGTGCCGCGCCCAGATCCCGCGCGATCGACCGGACATAGCCGCCCTTGCCACAGGTCATCTCAAGCACGACATGGTCCGCATCCGGCCGGTCCACCAGGATCAGCTCCTCCACCCAGAGCGGGCGAGCTGCGAGCTCGATATCCTCGCCGTCGCGGGCGAGTTTGTAGGCGCGCTGGCCGTCCACCTTCACGGCTGAGAACTTCGGCGGCACCTGCATGATATCACCTAGGAATTGCGGCAGGGCCGCAATGATATCTTCGTCGCTCGGGCGGGTGTCGCTGCTGGCGATTACCTCGCCTTCGGCATCATCGGTATTGGTCGCCTGACCAAGCCGCACGGTAAAGGTATATGCCTTAAGTGCGTCGGTGATATAGGGCACGGTCTTGGTCGCTTCACCTAGGGCCACCGCCAGGACGCCGGTCGCCTCGGGATCGAGCGTGCCGGCATGGCCCGCCTTCTTGGCGTCAAAGGCCCAGCGGACCTTGTTCACAACCGCAGTGGACGTCAGCCCCGCAGGCTTGTCGACCACCAGCCAGCCGGAAATATCGCGCCCTTTGCGTTTGCGTCCCATGTCATACCCCAATGTCATCGTCGGTGAGAGAGGCGCGCGGGGTAGCCCAGCTGTCAGGGCCTGTCAATCGCGCGTAGCTCCGAAATCCACCCGCGTGGGGCCCGGTTTGCGTCGGCGCCCTGTACGGTCTCAGTTCGTGGTCGCGTCCGGCTGCGTCCTGTCGGCCACGACGCCAACCACCGGCCCCATCATGAAGCCGGCATCACTCCGGTTGATCTGGGGCGCGTGCAGCCGTGAAATATTGCCGTCGAAATACAGCGCGCTCGGCAGGCCCAGGTGGTCTCGGAACAGGCTGCCGAACTGGTGAAAGGTGACAGCGTTACGCGAAATCGCAAAAACCACCCGCTGCCCGTCGGCACTGGTCCCGACCCCATTGCGAATGAAATATGAGGTCGAGTCCGGTAGAAACCGCGGATGCAGCGCGCCTTCAATCACCAGCATCGGGCCCGATTGCGTGGCATAGCGGCATTGCGGGCCGGTTTTGGCAAAGGTCAGCGTTTCGATCACATCCGTGCGGGTTTCGCCGATGCACAGCACGCCATTTGGCAGCAGGCCAAAATTTCCGGGGCCGGGCGTGGTGACCAGCCGCATCTCTTCGGCATCGCCGTCCTGATACAATCCAACCGGCGAGCGATCGCGGTGGTACATGCCTGCATTGGTGGCAAAGGGCAGCGTCTGCCCCTTGGCCTCCAGCTCGCTTTCGATTGTTGAGAAATGCCCGTAGATCTCGCCTGCATCATTCTTCAGAAACAGGCGTAGTTCGTCTTTCGTCACATCGACGTCGCAGATCGTGTAGCGGTTGCCCTCATAGGCGATGTCGCGGCAGTCCACTGCCGCAGCAGGCGCTGCCAAAAAGGCCAGCGCCACACCCATCGCCCAGCGAATCACTCGCCCGTGTCGCGGCGCACCGCGTCCTGCGACAGCATCCTGCGGGTGTCATCCATCCGGTCAAAGGTGTCGTCCAGCTGAAACCGCAGTTCCGGCGTGAACTTCAGCGCCAGCTTCTTGCCGATGATCCGGCGCAGTTCACCCTTGTTGCGGGCCATTAGCTTGAGCGTTTCCTCCTGCCCCTTGCCGCCCAGTGGCAGCACATAGGCGGTCGCAATACGAAGATCGGGTGAGGTGCGGACCTCGCCGACGGTGATCGACAGCCGGTTCAGTTCGGGATCATGCAGGTCGCCGCGCGCAAAAATCTCGGACAGGGCGCGGCGAATCAATTCGCCGACGCGGAGCTGACGTTGTGAGGGCCCGGTGCCCTCGTGGAGTTTGTTCTTAGCCATATATCCGATTTATGCCGAAAGCAGGGCTTTGCCAAGCGCAGCACAAGCGGTTAGGACAAAACCTGCACGAAACAGATCATCCGCGATCCAGCGCACAGACGAGGACCCCTGACATGGCAGATAGCAGCACGGATACACCCGGCATCGTGATCACCGGTGCCTCTGGTCGGATGGGCCAGATGCTGATCCGCACCATCATGGAGCACCCTGGCGCGCGTCTCGTTGGCGCGGTTGAGCGTGAGGGGCATGACTGGATCGGCCAGGACGTGGGCCTTGCCATGGGCGGGGCCGAGATCGGCGTCACGGTGACGGATGATGCGCTCGCAGCTTTTGCCAGGGCGCAGGCGGTGATTGATTTCACCAGCCCCGAGGCGACGATTGCCTTTGCCGAACTGGCGGCGCAGGCCCGAGCGGTCCATGTCATTGGCACCACCGGGATGAGCGATGCGCAGATTGCGCAGTTGGAACCGGCCTCGCGTCACTCGGTGCAGATGCGCGCCGGCAATATGAGCCTCGGTGTAAACCTGCTGGTACAGCTCACCAAGAAAGTCGCAGCCGCGCTCGACGAGGATTTCGATATCGAAGTGATCGAAGCCCACCATCACCATAAGGTCGACGCGCCATCGGGTACGGCCCTTATGCTGGGGGAGGCCGCCGCCGAGGGGCGCGGTGTGACGCTGGCGGATGTGACCGACAGCGGGCGCGACGGCATCACCGGCGCGCGCAAGCGCGGCGACATCGGCTTCAGCGCCATTCGGGGCGGCGATATCGTTGGCGAACACGACGTGCTGTTTGCCGGTCAGGGAGAGCGCATTGTTCTGCGCCATCTGGCAACCGATCGCGCGATCTTTGCCCGCGGCGCCATCAAAGCTGCGCTTTGGGGGCAGGACAAGCAGCCGGGCCAATATGACATGCTCGACGTTCTGGGTCTCTGAGCTTCAGCGCCGTCAGGGCGGATAACCCTATAAACAGGCCTAGCCTCGGTCTGTCAGGCGTCAGAAATCGATGGCGATGCCCTTCTTTTCCCAGTCGCCGTAGCGCGCGGGATCGGGGCCGTCCCGACCGCCAAGTTCAACCGGGCGCTTGGCGGCTTCGGCCTCAGCAGCTTTGCGCCGCTCCGCAGCCTCTGCCAGCGCGCGCTGCGCGGCGGGGGGCAGCGGCTGGGCTGCTACTTGGGTCTTGGATTTATTAGCGTCACTCATGCCGGCTTCCCTTGTTGTCGTTCTATGATATACGCCCGCGTCCGGCGTCGACAACCCATCGCGCCGCTGCCCCTATTGTCAGGAGACCCGCATGTCCAATGCAAGCCAAGCCCGCCGCCGTGCCATTCACCTGCTGGATCAGGTGCTGGGAGAGGGCAGGCTGTTGTCGGAATGCTATGCAGCGGGTGCGCTGGATAAACTGCCGACAGAGGAACGCGCGCGCAGCCAGCGCCTGGCAACAGATACGTTGCGCAATCTCGAACGTGCCGACCGCATCCTGCAGAAACACTTGAAAAAATCGACACCGCTCACCGTGCATAACGCGCTGCGCATTGGCACGGTTGAATTATGTCAGGGCGGCGCGGCGCATGGGGTGGTGAATGATATGGTGGGGATCATTTCTGGCCATCGTCGCCACGGAAAACTGAAGGGGCTGGTCAACGCGGTCTTGCGCAAGGTGGCAGAGCAGGGGCCGGCCGAATGGGCCAAGCTGCGGGTGCCACGCCTGCCGAAATGGCTGCGCAGCCCGCTGTCGCAGGCCTGGGGTGCTCCCGCGATGCTTGCGATCGAGGCTGCGCATCTGGCGGGCGCGCCGCTGGATCTGACCGCTAAACCGGACGCCGACCTGTCTGCGCTGGACGCCACGAGGCTGCCGACAGGATCCTATCGCATCCACGGGTCCGTGCAGGTTTCTGGTCTGCCAGGGTTCGAGGGGGGCGACTGGTGGGTTCAGGATGCCGCCGCAGCGTTGCCGGCGCAGCTGCTGGCCGCCCAGCCCGGCGAATCGGTGCTTGATCTCTGCGCGGCGCCGGGTGGCAAGACCATGCAGATAGCCGCGGCTGGCGCCACGGTGACCGCCGTCGACCAATCCGCAGGCCGCATGGCACGGCTTTCGGAAAATCTCGCCCGGACCGGGCTGACCGCTACGGTGGTTGTCGGCGATGCCTTGGAGCAGACCGGTGCATATGATGCGGTATTGCTGGATGCACCTTGTTCGGCCACCGGTACGATCCGCCGCCATCCCGATCTGCCCCATGCCAAGGACGGCAGCGGCTTTGGCGCGCTGATTGAGTTGCAGGCACAGATGCTTGCCCATGCCTGGAGCCTCGTGAAACCCGGTGGACGGTTGATCTATTGCACCTGTTCGCTCCTGCCGGATGAGGGCGAATGCCAGGTAGAGGATGCCTTGGAAATGTTTCCCGACATGTCGGTTGGCACTCGACTGCAACAGCTGGACGGGATCGTCGCTGACTGGATCACCGAAGAAGGCGGCTTGCGCTTGCGCCCGGATTACTGGCCCGAGTTGGGCGGCATGGATGGGTTTTACATGGCGGAGCTGCGCAAGGCCGACTGAGACCGGCAACCCCTTGCCGATACTGCCCTGAGGCATCTGCCGCATTATCGGTGACTTGCCCGGTAACCGCCGCTATGCTCGGCGCAAAACGCCCCGGAAAATTTCTCTGGCGTGAGGCAAGAGAGCATGTCCCGATACGATAGAATGGCGCGGCGCGGCACCCGCCTTTTGAACCGCTATTACGCAAGGCGCGCCCGTCGGCAGCCCGGTGCCACGGCCTTTGTGTCGCAGCCTGAGCCGCGCACCATTGGCAGTTTTGCCCGTGGGCGTCAGCTGGTGGCGGGCAATCTTCTGTTTGCAGGCTATCTCGTCGAATCGCCCACGACCGGTCTTTGGGATGTTGTGGCACCTGACCTCGCCTTTGATGCGGAACGCCACGGGTTTGCCTGGCTGGATGATCTGGCCGCTGTCGGTGATTTTCGCGCCCGCGAAAAAGCGCAGCTCTGGGTCTGGGGCTGGATCGAGGCTCACGGCAATGGCACCGGACCGGGCTGGTCGCCGGATCTGACCGGCCGCCGCGTGATCCGCTGGATCAATCATGCACTGTTTCTGCTGGCTGCGCGTGATGCAAAGCAATCCGAGGCATTCTTTGGCGCCCTGTCCCGCCAGACGTGGTTCCTGTCGCGGCGCTGGCAGGGGGCCTCACCCGGATTGCCACGTTTTGAAGCGTTGACCGGGCTGATCTATGCCGGTCTGGCACTCAAGGGGCACGAAGATCAGGTCGATCCGGCCCTGAAAGCCCTCGCCGAGGAATGCGCCAGCCAGATCGACGATCAGGGCGGGCTGCCGACCCGTAACCCGGAGGAACTGCTGGAAGTCTTCACCCTGCTCACCTGGGCTGCCGCGGCGCTGCAGGATGTCGGACGCGGGGTTCCACCAGCACAGGTCGCAGCAATTGAACGGATTGCACCGACCCTGCGTACTTTGCGCCACGCCGATGGCGGACTGGCGCGCTTTCACGGCGGCGGGCGCGGGCTTGAGGGACGGCTCGATCATGCGCTGGCAGCGAGCCATGTCACCAAGCGCCATGCCGACGGGCTTGCAATGGGCTATGCCCGGCTCTCCGGGCGGCGCACCTCTGTCATCATTGACGCCTCTGTGCCGCCCAAGGGGCGCGCCTCATGGAACGGTCATGCCTCCACGCTGGCATTCGAACTGACCTCAGGCCGCCGCCCGCTGATCGTGAACTGCGGCTCTGGCGAAACCTTTGGCGTAGAATGGCGCCGTGCCGGGCGCGCCACGCCGTCGCATTCGACGCTGTGCATCGAGGGCCACTCAAGCGCCCGTCTCTCCACTCCGGAACGGGGGAGTGGACATGAGCTGATGACAGAAGCCCCGGATAACGTGCCGCTTGATGTATCGGATCTGGAAGATGGCTATCGGTTCCAGGGTGGGCACAACGGATATGAGCGTCATTTCGGCCTGACCCACGCGCGCACGTTGGAGCTCGCCATGGATGGCCGTGGCCTTGCGGGCGAGGACATGTTGCTGGCGCTGGACACGACGAACAAAAGACGCTTTGACAAGGCGATGGATGCCCATTCCCTGAGCGGCATCGGCTTTGAGATCCGCCTGCATCTGCACCCCGACGTGGACGCAGCCCTTGACTTGGGGGGCGCAGCAGTATCCATGGCGCTCAAGAGCGGGGAGATCTGGGTGTTCCGTCATGATGGGACCTGCGAATTGAAGCTGGAGCCCAGCGTGTACCTGGAAAAAACCCGCTTGAAGCCGCGTGCGGCAAAACAGATCGTTCTCTCCGGGCGGGCAATGAATTATGCCACGCGCATCCGGTGGACGCTCAGTAAGGCGCAGGAGACTGCCGTTGCCGTGCGAGACCTGAACCGGGACGACCCCGCGTTAACCGACTGAGCCTGAAAAGGACCGCCCTGCCATGACCGACCTTCACCCCGTACGCCGTGCGCTGCTTTCCGTATCCGACAAGACCGGGTTGATCGACCTGGGTAAGGCCCTGGCGGCACGCGGCGTTGAGCTGCTCTCAACCGGCGGGACGGCCAAGGCGCTGCGCGAGGCAGGCCTGACCGTGAAAGACGTGTCCGAGATCACCGGTTTTCCTGAGATGATGGATGGTCGGGTGAAGACGCTGCACCCGATGGTGCATGGCGGTCTGCTGGCGCTGCGGGACAACGACACGCATGTGGCTGCGATGGAGGAACATGGCATCGGTGCCATCGACCTTCTGGTGGTGAACCTCTATCCATTTGAGGAAACCGTGGCCAAGGGCGGCGACTACGACAGCTGCATCGAGAACATCGACATCGGCGGTCCGGCAATGATCCGCGCCGCCTCCAAGAACCACCTGTTCGTGAATGTTGTGGTGGATGTCGAGGACTACGAACCGCTGCTGGCAGAGCTGGACAAAAACGACGGCCAGACCTCCTATGGCTTCCGTCAGTGGTTGGCGCAGAACGCCTATGCTCGCACAGCCGCATATGATGCGGCGGTGTCGAACTGGATGGCCGGCGCGCTGAAGCTTGAGGCGCCGCGCCGCCGCGCCGTTGCAGGGCAACTGGCCCAGACCCTGCGCTATGGTGAGAACCCTCATCAGCAGGCGGCGTTTTACCTGGATGGCTCCGCCCGCGCAGGTGTCGCCACCGCACAGCAGGTGCAGGGCAAGGAACTGTCCTATAACAACATCAATGACACCGATGCCGCCTTTGAGCTGGTCAGCGAGTTTGCCCCCGCTGATGGCCCCGCCGTGGCTATCATCAAACACGCCAACCCCTGTGGAGTGGCCCGTGGCGCAACACTGAAAGAGGCCTATCAGAAAGCCTTCGACTGTGACCGGACCTCGGCCTTTGGCGGTATTGTCGCGCTGAACCAGCCGCTGGACGGCGAAACCGCTCAAGAGATCGTCCAGATCTTCACCGAAGTCGTCATCGCCCCCGGTGCCTCGGAAGAGGCAAAGGCGATTTTCGCCGCCAAGAAAAACTTGCGTCTGCTGCTGACCGATGGTCTGCCCAACCCGCAGGATACAGGTCTGACCACCCGTCAGGTCTCCGGCGGTATGCTGGTGCAGGACAAGGACGTCGGCCACCGCGCCATGGACGACCTGAAGGTGGTCACTGAAAAGGCCCCGACTGAAGAACAGATGCAGGATCTGCTCTTTGCCTGGAAGGTGGCGAAACATGTGAAATCCAACGCCATCGTCTATGTCAAATCCGGCCAGACTGTTGGTGTTGGTGCAGGTCAGATGAGCCGTCTGGACAGTGCCACCATCGCAGGCGTCAAGGCGCAGCGCATGGCTGACGCGCTGGAATTGCCCGAAAGCCTCGCCAAGGGATCAGCGGTGGCGTCTGATGCGTTCTTCCCCTTTGCCGACGGCCTGTTGGAAGCGGCAGCGAATGGCGCAACCTGCGTTATCCAGCCCGGTGGTTCCATGCGAGATGACGAGGTGATCAAGGCCGCCAATGACGCCGGTCTGGCGATGGTCTTCACCGGCATGCGCCATTTCCGCCACTAGACACCGTTGACGCCGATCGGACCAGTTTGGTCCGGTCGGCCATCCGAAACCCCGTCAAGAGGAGCCGCGCTATGCGAGCCAAAGTGATGATCTGGGCAGCGGTATTGGCGTTGCTTGCGGATCAGATCAGTAAATATCTGGTGGTTCGGGTCATGGATGTGGCCAATCGCGGCGGCATTGACGTGCTGCCGCCGCTGCTGCGGTTCCGCTATGGTGAAAATACGGGCATCAACTTCGGCCTGTTCGGCGGCGGCACTGACACCACACGCTGGATCCTGATCGGGCTGTCTCTGGTGATCTGCCTGGTGCTGGTGATCTGGATCTCGCGCCTGCCTGCCAATGCCCGCGTCATGCAACTGTCCGCCGGGCTGGTCATCGGCGGCGCGCTGGGCAATGTCGTCGACCGGCTGCTCTATGGCTATGTGCTCGATTTCCTCAATATGTCCTGCTGCGGCATCGACAATCCCTTTGTCTTCAATGTGGCGGACATCTTTATCTTTGCGGGAGCGGCCGGCTTGATCCTATTTGACGGGCGGCAGAAAAACCCTGCGTGACCTCGCTGGGTAAATACGATAAAAGCGGCTCAAACAGGCAGGAGTAACGGGTCATGCGGATCCCTTTTGGTGTGATTGTTCTGATGGGCGCGCTGGCCGTATCTGCCTGCGGGCAAAAAGGGCTGCGTGATCTGCGCCCCTCCGGAACCGGCCCGGATGAATTTATGGTCCTGCCTGCCAAACCGCTGGAAGAACCGACCAGCTACAAGACGCTGCCGCAGCCGACGCCGGGCGCGGCCAACCTTACCGACCGCAACCCCAAGGGCGAAGCCGTCGCCGTGCTCGGCGGAAATGCCGCAGCGCTGGTTCCCGGTGATGGTGTCCCCGCCAGCGATGGCGCCTTGGTCACTGCCGCCAGCCGCTATGGCGTCGATCCCGAGGTCCGTGCGGATCTCGCCGCGCGCGATGCAAAGAAGCGCAAGCGTGAAAACCGCACGGCACGGTTCAAGCTGTTCCCTGTTGACCGCTACCAGGACGCCTATAAACGCGAGGCGATTGCGCCGGATGTGGTCAGCGAACGATTCCGCCGTGCCGGATTCGAGACCCCGTCGGCCCCGCCGGCAGAGTAACGCCGAGTCGGCAGTTTTCGGGGTTATGTGGCGATCACAAAAACGCCATTTCCCTTGCACATGCCCCCCTAGAGCGTAGTTTGATGCCAGCGATGTTGGTCCGTTTTATGGATCAATGCCAATGATATGTCGTCGGATCGGACCTGCTGCTTTGCACGCCCCCACACGGACAGGGTGGCGTATAGCATTGCCCATCGCGGGCAGGTGGCCCTGTCTGACCGGCTGCATTTGTCTATTTTGACGCTACCGGTCTACCCATTGCCGCTGGCGTACCGCAAAAAAGGAGATCACCAATGATCCCCCCTATGAAACCCGTGATCCGCCGGATCATCAGGGCCAGCGCGCTTGTTGCAGCCCTCGTAGCCATGGATTTGGCGACTCTGAGGTCCGGCAACTTTGTTCAGACAGCGCAGGCACAGGGCGCCGATGCGCCGAACGATGCAAGCGACATGGTCACAAGCTTTGTGCTGGACAATGGCATGCAGGTGGTCGTGATCGAAGATCATCGCGCGCCCGTTGTTCAGCATATGGTCTGGTACCGCGCCGGTTCCGCCGACGAACCTGTGGGCCAATCCGGCGTGGCGCATTTCCTCGAACACCTGCTGTTCAAGGCCACCGATACGATGGAGGCCGGAGAGCTGTCAGCCACGGTTGCGGCCAATGGCGGGCGGGACAATGCTTTCACCAGCTATGACTATACCGCCTATTTCCAGCGTGTCGCAGCGGATCGCCTGGGGCTGATGATGCAGATGGAAAGCGACCGCATGGTCAATATCCGCCTGACCGAACAGGATATCGAAACCGAACGCGAAGTCATTCTGGAGGAACGCAATCAGCGCACCGACAGCGAGCCGCGCGCGTTGTTTCGTGAGCAGTTGAATGCGGCGCAGTATCTCAACCATCGCTACGGGCAGCCGATCATTGGCTGGCGCCATGAGATGGAAGAGCTGGACATGGCAGATGCGCTGTCCTTTTACGGGACATACTACGCCCCCAATAATGCGATTCTGGTGGTCTCCGGTGATGTCGATCCCGCAGAGGTGCGTCGCCTTGCCGAGGAGAGCTATGGCAAGATCCCGGCCAACCCGGAGCTGCCCGAACGGCTCCGCAGCAAGGAGCCTCCGCAGACCGCTGCCCGCCGCATTATCTTCAAAGATCCGCGTGTGGCGCAGCCCTTTGTCCAGCGCTCCTATCTGGCGCCTGAACGTGACGGTGGTGCGCAGGAACGCGCAGCGGCGCTATATCTTCTGGCCGAACTATTGGGCGGCGGCAGCACGTCGTATCTGACCAATGCGCTACAGTTCGACCAGCAGGTGGCAGTCTATACCGGGGTTTTCTATTCCGATGTCTCGCTGGACGACACCACCTTCGACTTTCTGATCGTGCCGGGGGCGGACATCAGCCTTGAGGATGCCGAGGCCGCGCTTGATGCGACCTTTGCCCGGTTCCTCGAAGAGGGCGTCGATGAGGCACAGCTGGAGCGGATCAAACTGCAATTGCGTGCCGCCGAAGTTTATGCCCGCGACAATGTCGACGGGATCGCAAACCGCTATGGTCGGGCGCTGGCCTCGGGACTGACGGTTGAGGATGTGCAGGCCTGGCCCCGCATCCTGCAATCCATCACGGCGGATGAAATCATCGCAGTTGCCCGCGAAGTGCTGCGACCGGAGGTCTCGGTGACCGGCTGGATGATGCGAGATGAAGAGGTAAGCCAATGAAGGCGATAAAGCTCATCACGGCGGTAATGGCCGTCTGTTTCTTCGCCCTGCCTGTCTGGGCAGAGGTGAAAATCAAGGAGGTCACCTCTCCCGGTGGCATCACCGCCTGGCTGGTCGAGGATCACAGCATCCCCTTTACCGCGCTGGAACTGCGGTTTCGCGGTGGCACATCGCTCGACAAACCGGGAAAGCGTGGCGCGACCTATCTGATGGCCGGCCTGTTGGAAGAGGGCGCCGGACCCTTGCCTGCCCAGGACTACGCCCGCGCGCTGGAAAGCCTGGCGGCGGGGTTCTCCTATGATGCAGACAAGGATACCGTGTCCATTTCGGCGCAATTCCTGAGCGAGAACCGCAATCAGGCGATTGATCTGCTGCGTCAGACCATCCACGAGCCGCGCTTTGATCAGGATGCACTGGACCGGGTGCGTGCGCAGGTCCTCGCCGGACTGCGTTCCGATGCGAAAGATCCCAATGACATTGCCGGGCGGGTGTTCTCGCAGATGGCTTTTGGCGATCATCCCTACGGCACCGAAGGAAACGGGACCATCGAGAGCGTGACCGCCCTCACCCGACAGGACATGTTTGATGCGCATGAAGCGGTCTTTGCCCGCGACCGGCTCTACGTCGGGGCGGTGGGGGATATCACCGAGGCGGAATTGGGAGCGCTTCTCGATACTTTGCTGGCGGATCTGCCAGCGGAAGGCGCGCCAATTCCGGGACCTGCAGATGTCACGATCGAAGGGGGCGTGACTGTTGTTGACTACGACACGCCCCAATCGGTGGCGCTGTTTGGTCATATCGGCATCAAGCGCGACGACCCGCGGTATTTTGCGGCCTATCTGCTGAACCAGATCCTCGGTGGGGGATCTTTTGACAGCCGCCTGATGTCGGAGGTGCGCGAGAAACGCGGCCTCACCTACGGTGTCTACAGCTACCTGGTTCCGCGTGATCTTGGTGCTGTCTACATGGGCTCCGTCGCCTCGGCCAATGGCAAGATCGCCGAGACGGTTGAGGTGATCCAGACCGAATGGGCGAAGCTGGCAGCCGAGGGTGTAACGGAGAAGGAACTGGCGGATGCAAAGACCTATCTGACCGGGGCCTACCCACTGCGCTTTGATGGCAATAGCCGGATCGCGTCCATTCTGGCGGGCATGCAGATGGATGACCTGCCCATTGATTACGTCGCCACCCGCAATGACAAGGTGAATGCAGTGACATTGGACGAGATCAACAAGGTGGCAGCGGAGATCCTGCTGCCGGATCAGCTGCATTTCATCGTGGTGGGTCGACCTGAAGGTCTGCAATCCACCAACTGAGCTGGGCTGGCGGGATATCAAACGGAAAAAAGGGCGCTACCATTTCTGGTAGCGCCCTTTTTGCAGGATATGGCGGGTGCAGCCCCTTTGGGCTGCACCCATCGGCTTATTCGCCGTAGGGGATCCAGATGTTCTTTACCTCGGTTGCGGCTTCGAGGAAGCGGCGGCTGTGGTCCGACGTCCAGTCCAGCGCCATGCCATTGTTGACCCATGTACGCTTGAGATTACCGGCGGAGGCAGCTTCGATCGCGGCGGAGAGGTCAGAGGAGGAGAAGCTCCAGACAGCATCTACATTGAGATGGGCGGCCAGCGGTTCGGCCAGTTCGGCGTGACGGCCGGTCAGGATATTGACGACGCCACCGGGCAGATCGGATGTGTCCAGCACCTGATAGAAGTCGGTCGCCGCCAGCGGGTAGGCCTCGGATGCGGCCAGGACCACGCGGTTGCCCATTGCAATGGCGGGTGCCAGCACCGAGATCAGGCCCAGCAAGGGGGCCTCATCCGCGCAGAGTGCGCCGATCACCCCAACAGGTTCCTTCATCGCCAGGGCCACACCGCGGATTGGCACACCATGGGCCTGCCCGTCGTATTTGTCGGCCCAGGCAGCGGCGGTGAACAGGCGCTGGATCGAGGTTTCGACCTCCTGCGCGCCTTGGGACTTGCCGGTCATCCGGTCGATCCGATCGGCAAATTCGCCAGCCCGCGCAGATAGGTTTTCGCCGATGTAGTAAAGGATCTGCGCGCGCAGATGGCCCGTCGTCTTGGCCCAGCCATTGGCCCCGGCTGCGGCTTCCACGGCGTTGCGAACGTCCTTGCGGTTGCCGAGGCCAACGTGGCCCAGCAGCGCGCCGGATTTGCCATGGATGGCTTTGGAATAGCCGCCATCCGGGCGCGCCTGCTTGCCACCGATATAGAGTTTTGCGGTGCGGTCCACGGCATCAACCGGTGCACCTTCACCGTCAAAACCCTTGATCTGGTCAAGAGCTTTGACCTTGCCCTTTGGCTTGGTGTAGGCGCCAAGCCCTTCCCAGCCGCCTTCACGGCCAAAGCCGCTTTCACGGGTGCCGCCAAATCCTGCGGCCGCATCAAAGAGATTGGTTGCATTGACCCAGACCACGCCGGCAACCAGTTTGGGGGCGATGTCCAGCGCGAGATTGACGTTTTCAGTCCAGAGCGTCGCCGCCAGACCGTAGCGGGTGTTATTCGCCAGTTCTACAGCCTCGGACGGGGTGCGGAAGGTGGTCGATACCAGAACCGGACCAAAGATCTCCTCCTGCATCAGCGTGTCGGAGGGCGCCAGACCTTCGATGAGGGTGGGCGGGTAGAAACACCCGCGCTCCGGCACATCGATCTGCGCCTGATACATGCGGCCGGCCGAATTGGCGGCAACCATCTCGCTGATGGTGGTCAGCTGCACCGGGTCGACAATGGCGCCGATGTCGATGCTCTTGTCCAGCGGATTGCCGATGCGCAACTTGTCCATCCGTGCGCGTAGTTTCCTGTGGAAACGGTCGGCGACGCCTTCCTGAACAAGAAGTCGCGAGCCGGCGCAGCAGACCTGTCCCTGATTGAACCAGATTGCATCAACGAGACCTTCAATGGCGGAGTCGATATCGGCGTCGTCAAAGACGATGTAGGGAGATTTGCCGCCCAGCTCCAGCGTCAGTGCCTTGCCGCTGCCTGCGGTGGCTTCGCGAATGCGGCGGCCGACGGCGGTGGACCCGGTAAAGGCGATCTTGTCGACTTCGGCCCCGACGATCATCTCCCCCACGGCGCCATCGCCTGTCACGATGTTCACAACACCCTTGGGCAGGCCCGCCTGACGGCAGATATCAGCAAACAGCAGGGCGGTAAGCGAGGTGTATTCCGCAGGTTTCAGCACCACAGTATTGCCCATGGCCAGGGCCGGCGCGACCTTCCACGCCAGCATCAGCAGCGGAAAGTTCCAAGGGATGATCTGCCCACAGACACCCAGCGCCTCACGGTCGGGCAGTTCGCTTTCCATCAGCTGGGCCATGCCTGCGTGATAGTAGAAATGGCGCTGCGCCAGCGGCACATCAATGTCGCGGCTTTCGCGGATTGGCTTGCCGTTATCCAGCGTTTCCAGAACCGCAAACAGGCGCGCGTGTTTTTGCATCAGTCGCGCGATGGCATAGAGATAGCGTGCGCGGCCGGCGCCGCCGAGGGCAGCCCATTTGCCCTGCGCCTTGCGCGCCGCGGCAACAGCGCTGTCGACATCCGACTGGCTGGCCTGGGTCAATGTGGCCAGAACCTCGCCGGTTGCCGGATTCTTGCTGTCGAACCCGTCGCCGGGTGCGGTGAAGTCGCCGTCGATGAAATGGCCGAACCGGGCGCCCTGATCCACCAGCCAGGCCAGCGCCTCAGCTGCACTTTCGGGGGCGGGGCCATAGGTCATGGTGTCGAAAATCTCTTTGATAGTCATGTGTCGAGCCTTGTGTCTGTCGCTGCTTGCCCGGATCCGGAAGCGGGCCGGAGGCCCTTCAGGCATCCGGGGGTGGCATCTGAAGGTTAGGCCAGCGCGTGGCGGTAGCCGGCGGAATAGGCGCCGGTGACATGGTGTTCGAGCTGCCGTTCGATATCGCCCAGCAGGCTGGACGCGCCAAAGCGGAACAGATCCGGCTGCAGCCAGCGGTCGCCCAGCTCGTCCTTGATTAGCGAAAGATATACCAGCGCATCCTTGGCCTTTGAGATCCCACCAGCGGGTTTGTAGCCAACGCGGTAGCCGGTGCGCTCGTGATAGTCGCGGATGGCGCGGATCATGACCAGGCTGACCGGCAGCGTGGCGTTGACGCTTTCCTTGCCGGTCGAGGTCTTGATGAAATCAGCACCCGCCATCATGCAGATCAGCGAGGCACGCGCAACGTTACGCAATGTGCCCAGCTCTCCGGTGGCGAGGATGGCCTTTACATGGGCGTCGCCACAGGCCTCGCGGAAGGCTTTCATCTCATCATAGAGAGCCTGCCAATTGCCGGACAGCACGTGACGACGGGAGATCACGATATCAATCTCCTTGGCCCCGGCCTTCACACTTTCTTCGATCTCGGCGAGGCGCAGGTGAAACGGCGACAGGCCGCCGGGGAAACCCGTAGACACGGCGGCCACCGGAATACCCGTGCCCTCCAGCGCGTCGACAGCGGTTTCGATCATGTCGTGGTAGACGCAGACCGCGCCGGTGGTGATCGGCTCCATGCCGAGCGCGGTCATCAGGTCGCTGCGCACGGGCTGGCGCGCCTTGGCACAAAGCCGTTGCACACGCCCCACGGTGTCATCACCGGAGAGTGTGGTCAGGTCAATCAGCGTGATCGCCTTCAGCAGCCAGGCCGCCTGATAGTCTTTCTTGACGCTGCGCCGACCTGGCAGCGTGGCACAGCGACGTTCGATGGCGGAGGTGTTTGCCTCAACCCCAAGCGCCCAGTCCAGATCCAGCTCCATGCCGGGGTTACGCGGTTCGCCCACCTGCGGCAGCTGCGCGGTGTGCTCTGCAATTTGGCTTTCCATGCCGGGAATCCTCATTCGAGTTCGGTGCGAAAATCGCACGACCACCCAAGCTTGGCAAGCAAGGGCAGGGTGGTCTGGGGTAAAATTTTGACTGTTTGGACAAAAATTATCTATTTTTGCGAACCGTTCTCATTTCTTTTTGCGAATAAGTCGCATTTTCATTGACAGGACATCGCTGAGCGCTCTTATTGATGTCAGATGACAATTAGAGGATCAGCTCCATGCGTTCGACGCTCAGCACATCAATGAAGATCGCCCACAAGCTGGTGCTGGCTGCTGTGATGGCCTTTGTCGGGCTCGTTGCCACGACGTTCGGCAGCTCAGACGGCTCTGCTGCGCGGGCGGATGCCCCGCTGAAAGTGGTGGCAACAACTGGCATGATCGCCGATGCCGCCCGCCAGGTTGGCGGTGATGCAGTCGAGGTGCGCGCCCTGATGGGACCGGGGGTAGACCCGCACGCCTATCGGCAGACACGGTCCGATATCGTGGCGATGACCCGTGCAGATCTGGTGCTGTGGCACGGTCTCTATCTTGAGGCACAGATGGAAGAGTTCTTCCACGATCTGGCGCGCAAACGCACGGTGGTTGCCGTCGCCGACGGTCTGGACAAGGACAAGCTGCGCGGCCATGACGCCTATGCAGATAAATATGACCCCCATGTCTGGATGACCCCGGCCCTGTGGAAGGACATGGTCGCAGAGGTTCAGGCGGCGCTGAGTGATGCGCGTCCGGATCAGGCCGATCTTTTTGCAGCCAATGCAGCGGCGCATCTGGCAGAGCTGGATCAGCTCATCGCCTACGGCAACGACATCCTGGCCCAGGTGCCGGTCGAAAATCGGGTGCTGGTCACGGCGCATGATGCCTTTGGGTATTTTGGCCGTGACTTCGGGTTTGAGGTGCTGGGCATTCAAGGCATCTCCACCCAATCCGAAGCCGGCCTCAATCGCATTGGCGCGCTGGTCGATATGCTGGTGGCGCGTCAGATCTCTGCCGTCTTTGTCGAAAGCTCGGTTTCGGATCGTTCGATGCGTGCCCTGATCGAAGGGGCAGCGGCGCAAGGCCATGAGGTTCGCATCGGCGGAGAGCTGTTCTCCGACGCGATGGGCGCCGATGGCAGCTATGAGGGCACCTATGTCGGGATGCTGGATCATAATATGACCACTATCGCGGCTGCTCTTGGCGCCAAGGTTCCACCTAAGGGCATGTCCGGTCGCCTGTCCGGTGCCGGATTTTGAAGGGAACCGATGAGATGAGCGTGGAACTGGCCCGCGACAATGGCGCGCCCACTGCCGCTGAGGGAATCACCCACAGCCTTGACAGGTCGCCGCTGGCCATCAGGGGGCTGACCGTAACCTACGGCGAGAAGCCAGCCGTTTTCTCTGTCGATATGACAGTGGAGCCGGGACGGATGACGGCCATCATCGGCCCGAATGGAGCTGGTAAATCGACCTTGCTGAAGGCCGCGCTTGGCATCGTGCCGCCGGTTTCAGGGCGGGTGCAGGTCTTTGGCAAGCCGCTGGACAGCCAACGGGCCCGCATTGCCTATGTCCCGCAACGGGCCAGCGTCGACTGGGATTTCCCGACACGGGTGATTGACGTTGTAATGATGGGGCTCTACCGCGAGCTGGGCCTGCTGGGCCGCATCACCGGACGCCATCGCACCGAGGCGCAGGCCTGTCTGGACCGTGTTGGGATGGGCGATTTCGCCACCCGCCAGATTGGCCAGCTGTCCGGGGGTCAGCAGCAACGGGTCTTTCTGGCGCGGGCGCTGGCTCAGGGAGCAGATCTTTATCTGCTGGACGAACCCTTTGCCGGTGTCGATGCCGCGACCGAGAAGGCCATTATCGCGGTGCTGAAACAGCTGCGCGCAGATGGCAGGACAGTGGTTGTGGTGCATCACGATCTTGCCACCGTCGGCGAGTATTTCGACAATGTCTTCCTGATCAACACACGCAAAGTCGCAGAGGGTCCGGTTGCACAGGCCTTTACCGCCGAAACCCTGCAAAGCGCCTATGGCGGACGGTTGGCCACTGCGCAGGTTGACCAGCTGGCCGTGGCACCGGGATCTATTCTCCCACAGAGCGGCGGGCCATTCTGATGCTTTGGGACGCCCTGCTGCTGCAAATGGGCTATAATGCGACGCTGGTCGCAATTGGCGCCACATTGCTTGGCATCGCCGCCGGCATCACCGGAACCTTCCTTTTCCTGCGCAAACGGGCGCTGGTCAGCGATGCCATCAGCCATGCCACCTTGCCCGGTGTCGGGCTTGCCTTTCTGGTAATGGTCGCGCTTGGCGGCGATGGTCGCAATCTGGCCGGTCTGCTCCTTGGGTCGGCACTCTCGGCGATGGCCGGGCTGTGGTGCCTCAACTGGCTGACCCGCCGTACCCGTCTGGCCGAGGACGCCGCGATTGGCGCCGTGCTCTCCGTGTTCTTCGGGTTCGGCATCGCGATCCTGACGGTGATCCAGACGCTGGGGGTGGGCCGTCAGGCCGGGCTGGAGGGGTTCCTGCTTGGCTCTACGGCAGGCATGTTGTGGAACGATGCGCTGGTGATTGCGGGAGGTGGCGCGGCCACGCTGCTGTTGATTCTGCTGCTGCGGCGCCCGATGACCCTGGTGGCCTTTGACCCTGAGTACGCCTCGTCACAGGGTGTCTCCGTCTCCCGTATCGACATGATGATGATGGGGCTGGTGATGGCTGTCACCGTTGTCGGGCTGAAAATCGTCGGCCTGATCCTGATCGTGGCGCTGCTGATCATCCCGGCCGTCACCGCCCGGTTCTGGACCGAGCGGTCCGATCTGGTGGTGCTGCTGGCTGGCGGTGCCGGCGGGCTGTCAGCCTATCTTGGTGCGGCGGTATCTGCATCGGCGCCGAACCTGCCCACCGGACCTATCATCGTCCTGATGAGCTTTGGCCTCTTTGCCCTGTCGCTTCTGCTGGCTCCCAATCGCGGGGTGCTGGCGGCTGTGCTGCGCCATCGGCGGTTTCAGCGCCGGGTTCATCTGCGCCAGGGGCTGCTGGCATTGGCGCAGGATCAGGTGATCTATGAGCCGCTGACCCTGCGATTGCTGCGCCAGCGTGGCCTCTTACGCGCCGATGGGGTGCCCACGGAACAGGGCCGCGCCCGCGCCGCCAAGGCGCTGCGAGACGAACATCGCTGGGCGCTGGTGCGGAGCGACCAGACACATGAGGCGGCAGCGGCGCTATATGATGGGCTGCGCGAGATAGAGACGGTTCTGACTGCCGACCAGATTTCCGACATTGACCGCCGCATGGGCGGCCCCCGTGAGGTTCTGCCATGAGCGGCGCTGAATTTGTCCCGTTGTCCCTGACACCTCTGCTGATCGGTGTCTTTGCCGCCGTCGCCTGTGCGCTGCCGGGGAATTTCCTGCTGCTGCGTCGGCAGGCGCTGATTGGTGATGCCATCAGCCATGTTGTTCTACCGGGTATCGTTGTTGCTTTCCTCCTGACCGGGGTGATCGCAGCGGGTCCGATGATGCTGGGGGCCGCTGGAGCCGCCATCGTTGCCGTGGTTGTGATCGAACTGATCCGCCGCCTTGGCCGGATCGAGCCGGGGGCCGCCATGGGCGTGGTCTTCACCACCATGTTCGCAGGCGGGGTCTTGCTGCTGGAGCAGACCGATACATCGGCGGTTCATCTGGATGTGGAACACGCGCTCTACGGCAATCTCGAAAGCCTGATCTGGCTTGATGCCACCGGCTGGGAATCGCTGCTGGATCCGGTGGCGCTCAGCTATTTGCCGACCGAGCTGTTGCGCATGGGTCTGACCTTGATCGGGGTCACCGTCTTTATCGCGCTGTTCTGGCGCCCTCTTAAGATTGCGACCTTTGATGAGGGGTTTGCCCGCACGCTGGGTATCCGCACCGATCTGTTGGGGCTGGGGTTGGTGATCACTGCTGCAATCGCCGCCGTTGCGGCCTTTGATGCGGTGGGGTCGATCATCGTGATCGCGATGTTCATCTGCCCGCCGGCCGCTGCGCGGATGATGTCGAACCAGCTGGAGGGTCAGCTGGGCTGGAGCGTCGGGTTTGCCGTGGTTTCAGCGGTTGTCGGCTATGTCCTGGCGGGCTATGGCCCGCTCTGGCTTGGCGCTGCGGACGCCGTAAGCGCCGCCGGGATGATCGCAACGGTTTCGGGTCTGTTGCTGGCGATTGCGGCACGGTTCGGCCCGTGCCGCCACCGGGCCGGGGCGCCAGCAGGGGTCTGATCAACAGGCCGCTGACCGCGCCCGACAGGACGGATTGCGGCTGGAAGAATCGCGCGGCGGCATGCTAAATATTGCGGCATGGCATATGCAGACCCCCAAATCAGCGACAGTTCACAACCGATCATCCGGCAGCTTGATGACAGTGCCATCAACCGCATCGCTGCGGGAGAAGTGGTCGAACGCCCTGCTTCGGCGGTCAAGGAACTGGTGGAAAACGCCATTGATGCGGGGGCCTCTCGGATCACCATCGACATCGCGGATGGTGGCAAGACGCTGATCCGGGTGACCGATGATGGCTGCGGCATGGCACCCGCAGATCTGCCGCTGGCGCTGTCGAGACATGCCACCTCCAAGATCGACGGCTCTGACCTGCTGAACATCCATACCTTCGGCTTTCGCGGTGAGGCGCTGCCATCGCTCGGCGCTGTCGGACGGTTGAGCATTACCAGCCGCGCCAAGGGACACGAGGCCGCGAGGATTCGCGTCGCCGGTGGCCAGATGGAGCCGGTGAAACCTGCCGCCCTGCGCGCAGGCACCGTGGTTGAGCTGCGGGATCTGTTCTACGCCACGCCCGCCCGGCTGAAGTTCATGCGCAGCGACCGCGCCGAGACGCAGGCCATTGGCGACGTCATCAAGCGGCTGGCGATGGCGGAACCATCGGTTGGCTTTACCTTGCGTGATGTCTCCGGCGGCGGTGAGGGGCGGGTGACCTTTCGCGCGGACCCGCTGTCGGGTGATCTTTTCGATGCGCTGCACGGGCGGCTCACGACGGTTCTGGGGCGCGAATTTGCGGAAAACGCGCTCAAGATTGATGCCACCCGAGAGGGGGTCCGGCTTTTTGGCTATGCGGCCTTGCCGACCTATTCGCGGGGCGCCGCGGTGGCGCAGTTCCTCTTTGTGAACACCCGACCGGTTAAGGACAAGATGCTGACCGGTGCCCTCAGGGCGGCTTATTTCGATTTTCTCAGCCGCGACCGCCACCCGGCAGCGGCGCTGTTTCTGGACTGCGATCCGGCGCTGGTTGATGTGAACGTCCACCCCGCGAAGTCCGAGGTCCGGTTTCGCGATCCCGGTGTGGCGCGGGGTCTGATCGTCTCAGCGCTGCGCCATGCGCTGGCGGAGGCCGGTCATCGGGCCTCGTCCACGGTTGCGGGCGCGACCCTAGGGGCGATGCGCCCAGAAGCCACCTCGTCAGATCCGGCCGGCGCTGGCGGCCCGCGGATCTACCAGATGGATCGGCCGTCAATGGGCGCGCGCAGCCTTTCTTATGCAGCCCAGCAACCAGAGAGCTTCGCACCTGCTCCCGCTCATCCGGCGCAATCGGTATCGCCCGGCTTTGCTGAGCTGGCCAGCGCCTATAGCGGCCGTGTGACAGAGGCGCCCAAAGGTGCGATGGCCCCGGGTCAGCCCTCGGACAGACCCGAAACCTCCGCGCCCGGGGCCGAGCATCTGCCGCTTGGTGCCGCACGCGGGCAGGTGCATGAGAACTACATCATTGCCCAGACTGCCGACGGTATGGTGATCGTCGATCAGCACGCCGCCCATGAACGGCTGGTCTACGAGAAGCTGAAACGCCAGATGGCCGAGACCGGCGTCGCTGCGCAGGCCCTGCTGATCCCCGAGATCGTCGAGCTTAGCGAGGGGGATTGTGCCCGTATCCTGGCGGTGGCCGATGATCTGGGCCGCTTTGGTCTGGGCATCGAAGCCTTCGGTGGCGGCGCCATCGCTGTGCGTGAAACCCCGGCCATACTCGGCACTGTCAATGCCGCAGCGATGGTGCGCGATATCCTTGATGAGCTGGATGATCAGGGCGAAAGCCAGCTGGTTCAGGCCAAGATTGAAGCCATCCTCAGCCGGGTTGCCTGCCATGGGTCCATCCGCTCGGGCCGCTGGATGCGCGGCGAGGAAATGAACGCCCTGCTGCGCGAAATGGAAGCAACGCCGCATTCCGGACAGTGCAACCACGGGCGTCCCACCTATGTCGAGCTGAAACTGGCCGATATCGAACGTCTGTTCGGGCGGAGCTGATGGAGTCGGTCCTGCTCTTGCTGGAGCGCGCAGAGCCGCAGATGCTGGTGCTTCTGGGGATTGGTGGTCTGATGATGGTGGGGCTCGTCATGCTGCTGCGCAGCCATGCACGCGCTGCCGCGAGCATGGACCCGATCGCACAGCAGATGGCTCATCTGGGACAAAGCGTTCAGCAGTTGCGCGGCGGGCTACAGCATGTCTCCGACGCGCAGGCCAACGCGCAGATGCAGATGATCCAGACCGTTGAGACCCGGCTCGGCGCTGTGCAGCAGCAGGTCAACGACCGTCTCTCCGACAACGCGCTGCGGCAGGCCCGCGCGCTGGCCGAGATGCAGGAGCGCTTGCAGGAGAGCCTGCACGGGTCGACCAAACGCACCGTCACCTCGCTCACTCAATTGCAGGAGCGGCTGGCGGTGATTGACAAGGCGCAGGACAATATCACGAAGCTGTCGGGTGATGTCCTGGGGCTTCAGGACATCCTGGCAAACAAGCAGACGCGCGGCGCTTTTGGTGAAATCCAGCTGAATGATATCGTCTCCAAGGCGCTGCCCTCTGACAGCTATGCCTTTCAGCACACGCTGAGCAACGGCAAGCGCGCCGATTGCCTGATCCATCTGCCCAATCCCCCCGGTCCGATCGTGATCGACAGCAAATTTCCGCTGGAACCCTATGAGGCGCTGCGCAACGCCGAGACCCCGGAGCAGCGCGCTAGCGCCTCGCGCCAGCTGAAGGCGGCATTGCGGGGCCACATCCGGGCGATTTCAGAGAAATACATACTGGAGGGCGAAACGGCGGATGGCGCGCTGATGTTCCTGCCCTCCGAGGCTGTTTATGCCGAACTCCATGCCAATTTTTCCGACATTGTGCGTGAGGGCTTCTCCGCCAAGGTCTGGATCGTTTCGCCAACCACCTGCATGGCCACGCTGAACACGATGCGCGCCATTCTAAAGGATGCGCGGATGCGCGAACAGGCCGGCGCGATCCGCAGCGAGCTGGGGCTTCTGCATAAGGATGTCGAACGTCTGGGCGACCGGGTGGGTAATCTGGACCGCCATTTCGGCATGGCGGCAAAGGACATCGCGGAGATCAAGATCAGCGCTGACAAGGCCGGACGCCGGGCGCAGCGGCTGGACAACTTCGACTTTGAAGAAATTGCCCCGACATCAGCTGGCATCGGTCAGCCCCCCGATCCGGTGAATGTCGTTCCGCTGGGGCGTTCCGATAGCTGATGCAACAGACCACCATCGCTCCCCTGCTGAACACGGCCTCAATCGCGGCAGAGCGGCTGGTGTCGGTTCTGCGGATCGCGGTGACGCTGGGCCTGTTTGCCGTATTCGTGGTGACGATGGCGGGGGTGGATTTCAGCTCTCTGGCGCCCTTCCTGCATCGTCAGCTGCTGTTTGCGCTATTGACGATGTTTGCCTATCTGACCCTCGGTATCGTTACCTTTGCTGCGACGACATTCGGGTGGTTCCGGCCCTGGATGTCCTGGATCAGCGTGACGGCGGACTGTGCCTTTCTGCTCTTCAATGTCTGGTTCAGCCTTGAGAACAGCAACTACCCCGGAGGCGTGGCGCTGCTGCTGCCGCCGGCCTGGCTGGTTCCGCTGGTGCTGGCCTACGGTGTCATGCGGATGGACCCGCGCCTGCAGCTGTATACGACGGTTCTGCTGACCGGTGGGCTGGGGATCCTGATCTTCTGGCCGGTGACCCGGCTGGATGTGGGGCAGATGGGCAGTCTGTACAGCGTGCTGGACAGCCCGGCAAACGTGATGAAGCTGACAATGATCCTGCTGGCCGGATTGGTCATGGTTGTGGCGGCTGCGCGGATGCGGCGATTGTTTTACCGGGAGCTGACGGCGGCCGAGGCGCGCGCCAACCTGACCCGCTATCTGCCGGCGCAGGTGGCCGATCAGCTCGCGGATGGCGGGCTTTCGGCGCTGCAACAGGGCCAGCGCCAGCCGATGGCCGTGATGTTTGTCGATATTCGCGGCTTTACCCGCTGGTCGGAATCACGTGATCCGCAGGAGGTCGGAGATTTCATCACCGCATTCCGCAATGAGGTGGAATTCAGCGCCACCCGGCATGGCGGAATGATCGACAAATATATGGGCGATGCGGCAATGCTGCTGTTTGATGATGCGCCTGTGGCGCGCGGCGGCGCAAATGGCGCCGCCCGGGCTCTGGCCTGTGCGGCGACGCTGAGCGAGGCCATTCACCGCTGGTCGGACCGGCGCGTCGCTGCGGGCGAGCCGCCGGTGGACATTGGCATCGGCGTTCACGCAGGTGAGGTGTTTTCTGGTGTTGTCGGCAATGCGGCGCGGCTGGAATATTCGGTCTTTGGAGATGCGGTCAACACCGCCTCCCGCCTCGAGCAGCACAGCAAGACCGTTCCGCAGACCATCATTGCCTCAGCCATTACGTTTGAGATCGCAGGTATCGCCCCCGCGCGCCAGCGTTGGGTTGCCCTGGCGCCGGTGACGTTGCGCGGGCGCAGCAGGCTGATCGAGATCTACGCCAAAGACAGCTGATCCGTCGCGCGCCGGCCTCCCCGGGGGCGCGGTCTGGCGGCTTCTGCGGTTCTTGCCCCAGATCAAGGACAGCCACGCGGCAATGGGGTCTGATCCTCATGAACAGCGCGGACAATGGAGGACGAGCCCATGCTGGAGATCAGTGCCCGAAAGGTGGCGCAAGTGGCCATGATGGCGCGCGAGCTATCGCGCGCCGAGGGGGAACTCAGGGCGTTTATCGACCGCATGGGCGAGGATGAGCAGGCCGAGCTGGTTGCGATCATGTGGATTGGCCGAGGCAGTTTCGACGCCGACGATCTGGAGGAGGCCATCGCAACCGCTCAGCAGGAGGCGACCACGCCGACTGCGGATTACCTGATCGGGACACCACATCTGGCGGATAATCTGGAATCCGGCTTGGACGCGCTGGGGATTGATGTGCAGAGCGTTGAAGAGGATGTCATCGGGCGCTGAGCGTTCCGCTGAAGGGTTGCGATGGCAGATCGGTATGGCAGGGGGCGCCGAGGTGCGGCGCCCGCATGGCCTGTCGCGCCGGGGCTCTGCCCCGGACCCCGGGATATTTGGGGCCAGAAGATGGCTATCTTCCGTGCAGTCGGTAGCCGGGGCGTGGGTTCAAGACGTGCTGTCGACCACCTCGAGATGCTGGGCCAGCGCACCGATCTTACCCATCCACTGATCCACCAGATCGGCGTCGCTGGGCGCGGCGCTGACGCCGGGAGCGATTTTGCCGTTGATGGCAGCCTCGATGGCGAAGGACACCGGGTAGGAGACCAGCCGCGCCATCGCCGTGCCGCGTTCGTCACCCCAGGCATCCATCACATAGGTCTTGTGCCAGACTTCGGCACCGTCTTTTTCGGCTTTCAGCCCGACGCAAAGCACCACGCGGTCTGGCTCACCGTCGTCATAGGCATTCTCTGCCCAGAATTGATCCGACATTTCCTTGAGCCGGGCATCGCCTTCGGCGCCCGATAGTGTCTCGACCTCCTTGAAGACATCCGCCCAGGCATCGGCCCAGCCGTTGAGGCGCAGGGTGCCGCGAACGAATTCTTTTACCTTCCAGTCCGCGCCGAATTCATACTGCGCCATGAAAGGGAGCGAGTCGCGGTTCGGATAGACTTCGAAGCTTTCGGATGCGGGCAGCGGTGCCTCGTAGGAGGAGATCGCATCCCAGGGGCGGGCGACGTCCAGCGCCTTGAAATCGCGGATCGACTTCGACGGGGAGCGCAGCGCCTTCAGCACGCCGAGCGGCGACCAGCTGAATTTGTAGCGGAACGGGTTCGGTGTCTTGGGGATGCCGCCGCAGTAGGAGATAAAGCTGATCTCATTGTCCGCATCGAAGGCCTTGGAGGTCTTATAGTCGGCAACCAGCGCATGGGCCATCAGGTGGTCGATGCCAGGGTCGAGGCCAACCTCGTTGATCAGGCAGACACCGGCGTCCTTTGCCCGCTGGTCCAGCGCGCGCATCTCCGGGGCGATGTAAGAGGACGACACGAAATGGGCGCCATGCTCAATCGCCAGCTCAGCCAGCGGCACATGCCAGTCACCGGGCAGCATCGAGACGATCACATCCCTGGGGCTGAGCATCTGGCCCAGATTGGCAAGGCTGAAGGCATGGATATTGGTTGTCAGATCGCCGATTGCCTCGCGCGCCTTATCGGGAGTGCGGTTCCAGACCGCGACGTCATGGCCCGCCTCAAGCAGGCGGCGCAGGCCAGGGATTGCGGACAGGCCGGTGCCGCACCAATGGATTGTCATTGTCAGTCTCCGTTGTTTGATTCCGGCGATGGTCAGCCCGGAAGATGGTCCTTGAAGGTGGTTTCCGCCCGGCCCCAGACGCCACTGGCAAGATCGGTAAGGGTCAGCAGGGAGGGCAGCAGCTGGGCTGCATAGTCTTCGGAGCTTTCGACCGGCAGCATCGAAGGCAGGTTATCAATCGCCAAGACGTCCAGTACGGGATCCTGGGCGACCCGCAGGGCAGGGGCCTCCCATGTGGTGGCGCGGTCATAGACCGGAACCGGGTTGTAGTCGCTATCGGGATCGCAGGCGACATCGCCGATGGCGGTCAGCCGACGATCAGCGGTCAGCGCCTCTTGCGGGACGAAGACCGGCGTGCCGGGGCGTGCGAAGATGCAGTTGAGAAAGAGATCATGGGCCAGAATTTCGGGAAAAGGGCCGCCGCTGGCGGTTTCTGCCATATCCCATTTGGTGACCGCGACACCCATCGCCTCGCAGAGATCGGCGGCCCCGGTGCCGACCCGGCCTAGGGCGCCAATGACGATGGCCGAGGGGCGGTCGGTTTTCAGACCATCCAGCTCTGCGCTCAGCTCGGCAAGCAGCGCATCCTTGCCCTCGTAGACGCCAACCGGGCCGCAGAGCTCACCGCGCTGCTGCGCGGCCCAGGTTTTCAGCGTGACGGCCGCACCGGCATAGCCGGCCCAATAGCCGAAGGCCGCAACCCGGCGGCCACTTTCATCGACCAGATATTCCAGATCGTAGAGCGTGCCGCCGCCGGCCTGGAACCGTTCAAGAAGCGCTTTGCCGGAGTGCTGCCCCTTGTAGGCATGTCCGAACATGATGTGGCGGTGCGGCAGCGGAGTGCCGTCTTCGGGCAGTTCTTTCAGGCCGAAGATGATGGCGTCGCGGGGGGCGTCGGGCCAGCTGTTCTCTGCCGCGATCTCGCAGCCGGCGTCAATGTAGCCCTGCAACGGGATGGCGCGGACCGTGCTTTCCTCGACCGTGACCTTCAGCCCGGCGTCGATGAGCGCTCTGGCACCTTCCGGCGTCAGGCCAACCCGTTCTTCATTCGGGCGCTGTTCGGCCCGTACCCATAGATGTGTCATGTCTTGTCCTTTACAGCATGCCCTTGGCGGTCACCGCGTGCACCGAGTCACGCTGTTCCATAGCCGCCATGAAGGTCTGAATTTTCGGGTAGTTGGCGAGGGTCACGCCGTCGCCCTCCAGCCAGGTGCAGATCACATAGAGATAGCAATCCGCCAGGCTAATGGTGTCGCCCAGCACGTAAGGGCCGCGCAGTCCGAACTGGCTGATATAGTCGCAGGAGGCGGCCATGGTCTGTGGCACCTTGGCCTGCATGTCCTTGAAGCTGGAAGTCTTGTTGGCCCAGCGGCTTCCGCGCAGTTTATGGGCGTGGTTCACATGCATGGTGGAGGCGAGATAGAACATCACCTCACGCATGCGGGCCAGCAGGACCGCCTCGCGGGGGCGCAGAGCGGCATCGGGGGCCATATCGGCCACATATTCCAGCAAGGCGCCGGTTTCCGTCAGGATGCCGCCATCCACCACCAGCGCCGGGACACGGCCCTTGGGGTTGATCTGGGCATAGGCGGTGCCAAGCTGTTCCTTGGTTGCGAAGTCAATACGGATCGGCTCGTAGTCCAGTCCGGACTCTTCCAGAGCGATGGCGACGGCCACCGAAATCGTCCTGGGTGCATAATAGAGCTGCATCATCCTGTCCCTCCCTCAGATAGTGCGGTCCCCGGTCGGATGTCGGGCCTACAGATGGGTCTGTGCGTAATGCCGATCCGGGGCTTCCAGATGGGGCACCGCGTTGAACAGCACCGGGCTCAGCTGACCGCCGATCGCGTGCAGCCGGTGCATCGAACTGTTCATGATCGCGAGCGCCATGCGCGCCATTCCGGTGGTATCCAGCCCCATCGCCTGCCGCATGGCCATCGCGATCAGCCCGCCGGATGTAACCACCAGGGCCGGCCCGTCGCCTGCGGAGATCTCGGCCAAGGCGGAGCGAGTGCGGGTTTCAAAGTCTCGCCAGCTTTCTGGCGGGTTGGTGATCTCATCCGCAGCCCAGGCGGAGAAAACCTTGGGCATGTGCTCGATGAACCCTTCCCGTTCGGTCGGGATCTTCAGCCCGTGCTGGGCCTGCATCGCCTCGGCCAGATTGAAGTATTCCATTTCGTTCAGTCGCGGATCCTGCACCACGTTTTCAAGCCCCATGGCAGTCGCGGTTTGCAGATGGCGGGTCAGCGTGCCGCAATAGACGCGGGTGTAATGCGCGCGCGTCTCGCTCAGATGCGCGCCAAGCCAGCGTGCCTGCTGATGGCCCAGATCGCTCAACCGGTCATAGCTCGCTTCGTCGCGGGCGCTGGTGTTGGCCTGTCCGTGGCGGATCAGCGTGATATGCGTCATGGCGTGTTCCTTTGCGTCCGGGCAAGTCTTAAGCAAGCTTTCCAACGGTGGAAAGGGCCAGTTGTCGATTTCGGATCCAATCCAGTAGGGCGGCACGGTGACAGGCAAATTTGGTCCGGTTCGGACCAAATGTTTCGCGTGCGAAACAAACGAACAAAAGCTTAACGAAGAACCACACAAAAGACCTTGTTTTACAGCTGTTGCGCAATGGGCGCGCGGGGGATTGGGCCGCCGTAAACCGGCGCGCTGTACGGTGGGTGAAAGGGGATCTTGAGCTGATGGGCGACGGCGGTATGCGATGGCTTATCGCCGATCAGGCGCGGTCATAGCCCCGTTTCAGCATCCGTTTGCGGTGCTGATCCGCCGCGATCGAGGCTTCGCGCAGGTTGCCGTAGATATTGATGGCGCTCTGCCCGCTGCCGCCGGCCACCCCCCATTCCCTGAGAACGGAGACTTCAGCGAAGAGGTTCATCGCAAGTTCGATCCGGTAGAAGCGCGGGACCCGCGCCGGGTGTTGGCGATAGAGCAGACAGGTAGCCATACCCGAATCATATCGCCGTCGATTCGCTGCGTCCAGTCCGAGCTTTGGCCAGAGTACTCCCAGAGCTTTGGCGGCTGGATTTCGAGCCGACGGCGGCGTGATCAGAGCCAGCTGACATCGCCGAGGAAGATATAGCCGGCGCCGTAGATCGTCTTGATCAGGCGCGGGTTCTTCGGGTCTTCGCGCAGCTTGGTGCGCAATCGCGAGATGCGCACATCCATGGCCCGATCAAAGCTTTCGCCAGCACCACCGCCGAGGCTTTCTTGCATCTGGGCGCGGGAAATCAGCCGTTTCGGGCTTTCCAGGAACAGCCGCAGCACCTCGCCCTCGGCATGTGAAAACGGGGTCTCTGCGCCGCTGTCGTCTTCAAGTATGTAGCGATCGAAATGCGCGGTCCAGCCAGAAAACGAGGCGCTGTTTCCCGTGGTTGCCGCAGTGCGGGGGCCCCCGCGCAGCCGGGCGCGGATGCGCGCCACCACCTCGGCCGGGTCAAAGGGTTTGGTGATGTAATCATCTGCCCCGAGCTCCAGCCCGGTAACACGGTCCTGTACCTGTGCGCGTCCAGAAATGATGATCACGGCCGCCCCCTGTTCCAGCGCGAGGCGATGCACCAGCGCCAGCCCATCGGTATCGGGCAGCGAGAGATCGACAAGGCAGACATCGGGAGTCACCCGGTTGAGAGAGGCCTCAAATTCGCGGGCGCGGGCAAAGCTCTGGGTGCGAAATCCGGCTTCCTCCAGCGTGTCGGTCAGGATGCGGCGGATCTCCGGCTCGTCGTCAAGAATGGTGATCAGGGGTCGGCTCATGCGGCGGGTTCCGATTTGATCAGCGCTGAAAGCTGATGAGTGGTAAAGGGTTTCTGCAACACCGGGCAACGTTTCAGCGCCATGCGGAACAGAGGATCGCTGGTCGGCAGGGACGTCATCAGAATGCAGGGCAGGCGAGAGCCCTGCAAGCGGTCGACCAGGTCGATCCCGGTGGCGCTGCCCTGCAGCTTGATATCCGACAGGACCAGAGAGATGCCATCGATATCTGCGGTCAGCGCGCAGGCCTCGTCGACGCTTGTGGCCTCAACCACCGCATAGCCGAGATCTATCAGCATATCGCGGAAGGTGGCGCGCAGCTCCTCGCTGTCCTCCACCAGCAGCGCCAGCCCGCCGGCGGCATCCGGTGCCAGCCGATAGGGAATGCGCAGGGTCACGCTGGCACCGGAAACGGTATTGCCGATCCGCATGTCCCCACCGGTGGATTTGGCCATATCGTAGACCATCGGCAGGCCCAAACCTGATCCTTCGCCGCCCTTGGTGGTGAAGAAAGGGTTCAATGCCTTCTCCAGCGCGGTTTTGGAAAAGCCCGGTCCGGTGTCGGTAACGCTGAGTTCAAGCCAGGTTTGCCCGACGACATGGGCGCTGACAGTGATCTGACCCTGACTGCCGCAGGCGTCACGTGCGTTCAGAATAAGGTTCAAAAGGGCATCCTGCAGTTTGCCCGGATCCAGCAGCAGTCGCACATCCGGCGTGTGATCCACGATGCTGAGGCCCATGCCCTGCGGTAGCGAAGGCGTCGCCAGCACCTTCAGCTCTTGCAAAAGGCCGTGCAGATCGGTGGCGCGCGGACGCAGGCTGCGGTGTCCGGTCATCTCGGCAATACGGTTGAGGAGGCGCCCGCCACGGCGGGCAGCGGAGAGCGTGGCCTGAACCAGATCGGCCGCCTCCGGGGTCAGATCGGATTTCGCCAGTTTGCCCTGCATCCCGAGGATGATGGTCAGGAGGTTCGAGAAATCATGCGCCAGCCCGCTGGTCATCTGTGCGGCCATCTCGCGGCGGCGGGCCTGTTGCAGGGCGACACGGGTCTGAGTTTCCTCGGTCACATCCATCGACAGGATGAACACGCCGCCGGTGTCATCGGGGGTGAAGGCCACCCGGATCCGGCGGCTGTCATGGCTTTCAGTGAACTCGAACACCGGGCTTTCGCCCTGGTAGGCCGCCATCAGATGCGGTGCAATCTTGTCATAGGCGGCCGCGCCGAGCGCCTCTGCGATATGCGTGCCGAGGATTTCGGACGGACGGCTGGGAAACACCGAACTGAGGCGCCGGTTGGTATAGGTGTAATAGCCCTCGGCGTCGACATGGGCGATATGGGCGGGCATCATCTCGGTCGTCAGGCGGGTGCGCGCTTCCATCTCCGTGAGCTGACGCTTCGCCTCTTCCAGTGCGGTGATCGTCGCGGCCAGTTTGCGGTTGGTGGCTGACAGCTCTTCGGTATGGGCGATCAGCTGATCGGACATTTCCTCGGACCGGGCCCGCAACAGCTGTTCAATTCGCTTGGTCCGGGTGATGTCGGTGTAGACCGTGACCCAGCCCCCCTGAGGCAGAGGTGCCCCTTCGATAGAGATCACCTGACCGTTGGCGCGTTCGCGTTCCAGATAATGGGGCACGAAATCCAGCGCCTGATCAACGCGCTGCTGCACGAACCCCTCGATATCATCGACCGGGCCATATTCACCGCTGGTGGCAATATACCGGATCGTCTCGTCAAAGCGTGCACCCGGGGTGATCAACGCATCGGGCAGGTCGAACATCTCCTGAAAACGCTGATTGCACACAACAAGGCGCAGCTCGCTGTCATAGATCGACATCGCCTGGGCAATCAGGTTGAGCCCGGCGGTGGTCATTGTGGCGCGGTGTTTCTCGGATCGGTTCATGCTGTCTCCCCGCTGCATGGCTAGCACCCCGACGGGCCTGCGCAAAGAGCTTAGCCTGCGACAGGGGGCCCCGGTGGGACGATCTGCGTTCGCTGGGCGAACGGCTGTTACAATTCGTAAGATTTGGGAAAACTTCAGGAAAAAGTTGACGCAATAGCATGAGGCCGTCCCTAATCGGGATCAGAATCGCGGTTAGCGATCAGTCCGGCCGCATGGGTCGGAAAGGGGAGGAGAAAGAACGTGGCTCAGACGCAGTCGGGTGCCGCAGGGATGATGTCCCTGCCGGCGCTGCTTGAACGCAATGCGGCGCAGTTTGGCGATCGCCAAGCCTATCGGGAAAAGGAATTCGGCATCTGGCAATGCTGGACCTGGTCCGAGACCCAGAAGGAGATCGAGGCGCTGGCGCTTGGGTTGATCAATCTGGGCGTCAACGAAGGCGACTTTATCGCCATCATCGGGCGCAACCGTCCGTATCTCTACTGGGCGATGGTTGCGGCACAATCCGTGGGCGCGGTGCCGGTGCCGCTCTATCAGGACGCGGTGGCGGAAGAGATGGCCTATGTACTGGGCCACTGCGGTGCGCGGTTTGTGATCGCGGGTGATCAGGAACAGGTCGATAAGGTCATCGAGGTTCAGGAAGAGCTGAGCAATCTGGAGCAGATCATCTATCTGGATCCGCGTGGTATGCGCAAATATGATCACCATGCGCTGCATCAATATTCCCACGTTCAGGATCAGGGCCGCGCGGCGCGCGACGAATGGGCCCCCGATCTGGAAGCCCGCAAGGCCAAGCTGACCTACGACAGCACCTGCGTCATGCTCTACACCTCCGGCACCACGGGCAAGCCGAAGGGTGTCGTCCTGTCCAACCGCAACGTGATCGAAAGCGCCAAGAACTCGGCGGAGTTCGACCGGCTGACGGCGGGAGAGAACATCCTGTCCTATCTGCCGATGGCATGGGTCGGGGATTTCATCTTCTCGATCGGGCAGGCCTATTGGTGCGGCTTTTGCGTGAACTGTCCCGAAAGCGCCGAAACGATGATGACCGACCTTCGAGAGATCGGTCCGACCTATTTCTTTGCGCCGCCACGTGTCTTTGAAGGCCAGCTGACCAGCGTGATGATCCGTATGGAAGACGCGAGCACGCTGAAGCGCAAGATGTTCCACCACTTCCTGGCACATGCAAAAAAGGTGGGCGGCGACATTCTCGACGGGCGTCCGGTAGGCCTGATGGACCGGCTGAAGTACAAGCTGGGCGATCTGCTGGTCTACGGTCCGTTGAAGGATACGCTGGGCTATGGCCGTATTCGCGTCGGCTACACTGCTGGTGAGGCAATCGGGCCGGAAATCTTTGATTTCTACCGCAGTCTGGGCATCAACCTCAAACAGCTCTACGGCCAGACAGAGGCGACGGTGTTTATCACCGTGCAGCCTGATGGCGAGGTGCGCGCAGATACGGTGGGGGTTCCGGCCCCGGATGTGGAGATCAGGATCGCCGAGAATGGCGAGATTTTCTATCGGTCGCCGGGCACCTTTGTTGAATATTACAACAACCCGGAATCCACGGCCTCGACCAAGGATGCCGAGGGTTGGGTGGCCACTGGTGATGCGGGTTTCTTTGAAGAGGGCAGCGGCCATCTGCGCATTATCGACCGTGCCAAGGATGTCGGAAAAATGGCGGATGGCGCGATGTTTGCGCCCAAATACGTCGAGAACAAGCTGAAGTTCTATCCGGATATTCTGGAGGTCGTGCTGTTCGGCAATGGCAGGGACCGCTGTGTTGCCTTCATCAATATCGATCTGACGGCAGTCGGCAACTGGGCAGAACGGAACAATATCGCCTATGCGTCCTATCAGGAGCTGGCGGGGCATCCGAAAGTTCTGCAATCCATCAAAGAGCATGTTGAAAAGGTCAATGAGTCCGTGGCTCAGGACCGGATGCTGTCCGGCTGCCAGGTGCATCGCTTTGTTGTGCTGCACAAGGAACTGGACGCAGATGACGGCGAAATGACCCGGACGCGGAAGGTCCGCCGCGTGGTGGTCGAAGACAAATATGCCGACATCATTGCGGCTCTTTACGATGGCTCGTCACAGATTTCGACACGCACCGAGGTGACTTACGAAGATGGCCGCAAGGGCGCGATCAGTGCCACGCTGGATATCATTGATGCCAAGGTCGTACCGGTGACCCCACAAGCGGTGGCTGCCCAATGAAACGGATTATTACAGGCGCTGCGTCGATGCGGTCGGCGGCGGCGCGGAGCCACAGCACATCAACCAACAAGGCGAAAGGCGTGGTGTCGTGAAGGATATGGAAGACGGCTATATCACCGAGGACGGGCGCAAGATCGGCGGCGTGGTGATGGAGATGAAAAACATCACCCTGCGCTTTGGCGGCGTGGTGGCGATCAAGGATATCTCGTTTGATATTCGCGAAGGCGAGATCCGGGCCATCATCGGCCCCAACGGTGCGGGCAAATCCTCGATGCTGAACGTCATCTCGGGCTTTTACGTCCCACAGGAAGGCGAAGTTCTGTTTCGCGGCAAACCCCGCCCGCAGATGCGCCCCTACGAGGTGGCCCGTCAGGGCATCGCCCGGACATTCCAGAATATCGCGCTGTTTGACGGGATGAGCGTGCTGGACAACGTGATGACCGGGCGGCTCAACTTTATGAAGACCAATCTGCTTCAGCAGGCTATCTGGCGTGGCAAGGCGGAGGCCGAGGAGACCGAAAACCGGGCGGCGGTTGAGCGGATCATCGACTTTCTTGAGATCCAGCACATCCGCAAAACGCCTGTGGCACGGCTGCCTTATGGTCTGAAAAAGCGGGTTGAGCTAGCGCGGGCGCTGGCGGCGGAGCCAAAGCTGCTGCTGCTGGATGAACCTATGGCGGGGATGAACGTCGAGGAAAAAGAGGACATGTCCCGCTTTATCCTGGATGTGAACGACGAGTTTGGCACCACCATCGCGCTGATCGAACACGACATGGGCGTGGTTATGGATCTGTCCGACCGGGTTGTCGTGATGGATTACGGCAAGAAGATCGGCGACGGCACGCCCGAGGAAGTGCGCAACAATCAGGATGTGATCGACGCCTATCTGGGGGTCAGCCATGACTGATGAGCGATTGGGTGGAAAAATTTTCGAAAATTTTTGGCAAGTTTCTTTGAGGAAACTTGCAGGAGGAGAGCGGGATGCCTGAACAACTCGTCTTTGCGATGGAGGTCACGCTGAATGGCCTGATGGCTGGAGTGCTCTATGCGCTGGTCGCGCTGGGGTTTGTCCTGATCTACAAGGCCTCGGGGATCTTCAACTACGCCCAGGGCGTGATGGCATTGTTTGCCGCGATGACTCTGGTTGGGATCATGAACGGGCAGGTTCCGTTCTCCCATGTGATCAACGCGATCTTTGGCGGGCATGTCACCCATTTTGGCTGGACCGTGCCGTCCTTTGTGGCGATCGTCATGACGGTTGGGGTGATGGTTCTCCTGGCCTGGATGGTCCAGCAATTCGTGATGCGCCATCTGGTTGGCCAGGAACCGATCATCCTCTTTATGGCCACCATTGGACTTGCCTATTTCCTCGAAGGGGTGGCGGATCTGATGTGGGGCTCGGAGATCAAGACGCTGGACGTCGGTCTGCCGCAGGGCATCAACCTGTGGATCGACGAGACCACCTATCAGATCTTTGATTATGGTTTCTTCATCGACAATCTCGACATTGTTGCGACCATCATCGCGGCACTGCTGGTGGCGGGGCTGGTGGCCTTTGCGCAATATACCAAACAGGGGCGCGCCATGCGGGCGGTGGCCGACGACCATCAGGCGGCGCTGTCGGTTGGCATTTCGCTGAACTTTATCTGGGTACTGGTCTGGTCTGTCGCGGGGTTTGTCGCGCTGGTCGCCGGGATCATGTGGGGCACGAAGTCCGGCGTGCAGTTCTCGCTGTCGCTCATTGCGCTGAAGGCCCTGCCGGTATTGATGCTGGGCGGCTTCACCTCGATCCCCGGCGCAATTGTTGGCGGGCTGATCATTGGCGTAGGCGAAAAACTGTTCGAATTCATGGTCGGCCCGATGGTCGGGGGCGCGACGGAAAACTGGTTTGCCTATGTTCTGGCGCTGCTGTTCCTGGTGTTCCGCCCGCAAGGTCTGTTCGGGGAGAAGATCATTGAACGGGTCTGATGCGCCTTGGCATGGCGTGCGGCCCCGATCTTTCGGGACCGCGTCGCGGTGGCTCCGTCAGCCTTCCAGACGTCGGAAGGCCGCGATGACGATGGCTGCAAACACGGTGACAACCAGCGTGAAGGCTATCGTCAGATCGCCGATCAGCTGTCCGACAAGCACCGTCATGGCCGCCGCCGCGCAGAGCGCAAGCAGCAGCATGCCCCAGGCACCCGGCGCAACATCGCCTGAAGGCCGCACTGCGGTCCGGGCCACTGGCTGGCGGCTGGCCTGCGGCAGCACCGTTGCCTCCTCGACCGTGTTCAACAGCCGGGTCTTGGCCTTTGTGAACTCCTCGGGAGATATCTCTCCCCTGTCCCGCGCAGCCTCTAGCTGCCGGATTTCCTGCAAGATTGCACTCATCGTTCCCACTCACTTTTCCCACGATGAAGGTGGCAGAAAGATTTGGACGAAATGTGGCGAAAGCCAGAAATCCGAAGAAATGGTTAACGCCGGAGGCGGCCGATGACGAAGCTGATCGCCATCATCAATGTCATTGCCTGGGCCGGGTTCTGGGCCTTTGGATATCTGGCGCTGACCGCCGAAGGGTTTTCCGAAGCACAGATGGTCACAGCATCGCTGTTGGCGGCGGCGGGGCTGATTACCGGGGTTCTTGCCTATCTGCGACTGGCCCGTGCTGCCGAGTTAAGCGGTTACGCCAGCAAGACAAATCAACTCGACGCGGGTCTTAGAAACCGCGCGCAGCAAGAAGGGAGCATCTGAGTCATGTTCTATCGTGAAGCCGGAGATTTCAAAACCTCCTACCAAGATGACAGCCAGACCTTCCCGATCAAATTCGACCGGATCCGTTATTATGTGGTGCTGGCACTGGCGTTTCTGGTGGTTCCTTTTGTGATAAATGACTATTGGGCCAACGCCATTCTGCTGCCGTTTCTGATCTATTCGATCGCGGCGATCGGCCTCAATATCCTGGTGGGATATTGTGGTCAGGTGTCGCTGGGCACCGGTGGTTTCATGGCGGTGGGGGCCTATGCCTGCTACAAGCTGATGACTGCCTTTCCAGAGGTGAGCATGTTCATTCATGTGTTGCTGGCGGGCGGGATCACTTCGCTGGTCTGCATCGCCTTTGGCCTGCCGTCGCTGCGCATCAAGGGATTCTATCTGGCGGTGGCGACACTGGCGGCGCAGTTCTTTCTGGTGTGGCTCTTTAACCGGGTGCCTTGGTTCTACAACTACTCGGCCTCCGGCCAGATCAGCGCGCCTGAGCGGGATGTGTTCGGCATCCTCATCACCGGCCCCAATGCTCCGGCCTGGGCCACCTATATGTTCAGCCTGATTTTCCTGGCGTTTTGCGCACTGGTGGCCCGCAACCTGACCCGTGGCACGATTGGGCGCAGCTGGATGGCGATCCGTGACATGGACATCGCCGCCGAGATCATCGGGGTGAACCCGCTGAAGGCCAAGCTGTCGGCCTTTGGTGTGTCGGGCTTCTTTATCGGTGTCTCCGGCGCGCTGTTCTTTTCCGTCTATCTTGGTGCGGTTGAAGTCGGCGAGGCCTTTGGCATCAACAAGTCGTTCCTGGTGTTGTTCATGGTGATCATCGGCGGTCTGGGGTCGATTTTCGGCTCCTTTGCCGGGGCGGCGTTCCTGGTGCTGCTGCCGGTGGTTCTGAAGGTTGTCGGCGTTGATGTGCTGGGCTGGCCCACCGATATCGTCGCCCATATTCAGCTGGTGATTGTTGGTGCGTTGATCGTGATCTTCCTGATCGCCGAACCGCATGGCATCGCCCAGCTGTGGCGCGTTGCCAAAGAAAAACTGAGACTCTGGCCGTTCCCGCACTAAGCGGGGTCAGCCAGGCAAGACCGCGGGGAAACAACAAGATCAAACCCCGTTTCGACCCACATCGGACAATTCAAGGGAGGATGAGACCCGATGAAAATGAAACTGACGACTCTGGCGCTGGGCGCCATGATGGCCGCTGGCCCTGCGATGGCAGACCTGGTGTTCCCGTCGCTGAGCTATCGCACCGGCCCCTATGCCGCCGGTGGCATCCCCTTTGCCGACGGCTATGCGGATTACTTCACCCTGGTCAACGAGCGTGACGGCGGCATCAATGGTGTGAAGGCCAAGGTCATCGAATGCGAGACCGGCTATAACACGGAAAAAGGTGTGGAATGCTATGAGGCGACCAAAGGCGAAGGCGCGCTGGTCTATCAGCCGCTGTCCACCGGCATCACCTATCAGCTGATCCCGAAAGTTACGGCGGACGGCATCCCGCTGCACACCATGGGCTATGGCCGGACATCGGCAGCAAATGGCGAAGTGTTCAGCAATGTCTTCAACTATCCTGCCAACTACTGGGATGGTGCGTCAGGGATCATCAACTATCTGCTTGAGGAAAACGGCGGTGATCTGAACGGCAAGAAAATCTCGCTGCTGTTCCATAACTCCGCCTACGGCAAAGAGCCGATCCGCACGCTGGAGGAGCTGTCCAAGAAGCACGGCTTCACCCTGTCGACCCTGCCGGTGGATCACCCCGGTCAGGAACAGAAGTCCCAGTGGCTGCAAATTCGCCGTGATCGCCCGGATTTCGTGATCATGTGGGGCTGGGGTGTCATGAACCAGGTTGCCATTCAGGAGGCCGCCAACATTCGCTATCCGATGGAGAATTTCATCGGTGTCTGGTGGTCCGGCGCCGAGCATGACGTGATGGCTGCGGGCGACAAGGCCAATGGATACAAGGCCGTGACTTTCCACGGTGTTGGTCGTGACTTCCCGGTGTTCGATGACATCCAGACGCATGTCGTTGACAAGGGGCTTGCGGCTGGTGCCGGCGATCAGATCGGTAACGTGCTCTATAACCGCGGCATGTATGCGGCGATGTTGGCCGTTGAAGCGGCCAAGACCGCACAGGAGATCCATGGCACCAATGACATCACTCCGGCGATGATGCGTGATGGCATGGAAGCTCTGGAGATGCCCGAGGCGCGGATGTCGGCGCTGGGTATGCCGTATTTCGGCCCGTCCTTTAACGTCTCCTGCGAGAACCACGGTGGCCCCGGCCTGGTTGGTATGACCCAGTGGGATGCCTCGAGCAAAACCTGGAACCTGATCAGTGACTTTGCCCCGAGCGATCGCGACGTGATCCAGCCTCTCATCGAGGAAGATTCCATGGCTTATGCCAAGGAAAACAACATTGAGGTGGGCTGCAAGTAACCCAGTTTGGTCTGCCCCCGGTTTTCGGTCGGGGGCGGACCTGGCGAACCGCGTCGCTGCTGGCGCGCATATCATCCGGTGCGGCGCGCAAGGGCCGCACCCACAGACAGACCCGGAACAGGGCGACCGGGTCAGGACCGCGTGAGGACAACAACAGATGCTGGATACAGCCAAAACCACCGATGTTCAGGCAGAGACCCTGCTTGAGGTCAACAACATCGAAGTGATCTACAACCACGTGATCCTCGTTTTGAAGGGCGTCAGCCTGAAGGTGCCCAAGGGCGGGATCACCGCGCTATTGGGTGGCAATGGCGCGGGCAAGACGACAACACTCAAGGCAGTGTCAAACCTGCTGCATTCGGAGCGGGGCGAGGTCACCAAAGGGTCGATCAGCTACCGCGGCGAGCGGATTCAGGACCGCGATCCTGCCGAACTGGTCAAGAAAGGCGTCATTCAGGTGATGGAGGGCCGTCACTGTTTTGAGCATCTGACCGTTGAGGAAAACCTGCTGACCGGCGCCTATACGCGCAGCGATGGCAATGCGAACATCCAGCGCGATCTTGAGATGGTCTACAGCTATTTCCCGCGTCTGAAGGAACGCCGCCGCAGTCAGGCCGGCTATACCTCTGGCGGGGAGCAGCAGATGGTGGCCATGGGGCGCGCCCTGATGAGCCGCCCTGAGACGATCCTGCTGGACGAGCCGTCCATGGGGCTGGCACCTCAGCTGGTGGAGCAGATCTTTGAAATCGTGAAGTCGATCAATGAAAACGAAGGGGTGACCTTCCTTCTGGCTGAGCAGAACACCAATGTGGCGCTGCGGTATTCGCACTATGGTTACATCCTGGAGTCTGGCCGTGTGGTCATGGATGGCCCGGCGGCTGAGCTGCGCGAGAACCCGGATGTGAAGGAATTCTACCTCGGGATGTCCGACGAAGGACGCAAGAGTTTCCGGGATGTGCGGTCATACCGCCGCCGGAAGCGGTGGTTGAGCTGAGGCGGGGTGCTGACATGACATATTTTGACAGCCTTGAGACCCGCAGTGCAGACGCCCGTGCCGCTGATTTGGCGGAACAGCTGCCACAACAGATTGCCCGTGCTATGGCCGCGCCGGGTTATGGCGAAAGCCTGCGTTCTGTAAATGCGGCGACAATCACCAGCCCGGAGGATCTGGCGGCTCTGCCTGTGCTGCGCAAATCGGATCTGAGCAAGGCGCAGGCCGCGCATCCGCCCTTTGGCGGGTTCACCGTGAAACCGGCCAGCGGGTTTGCCCATATCTTCCAGTCGCCCGGCCCGATTTACGAACCGGGTGGTGTGGATCATGACTGGTGGCGCATGGGACGGTTCCTGCATGCGGCCGGGATCGGTGTTGGCGATGTGGTGCAGAACTGTTTCGGCTATCATCTGACGCCTGCCGGGATGATCTTTGAGAACGGCGCGCGTGCGGTTGGTGCAGCTGTATTGCCTGCGGGCACCGGTCAGACGGAATTGCAGGTCACTGCGGCGCGTGACGTCGGGGCGACGGCCTATGCCGGGACGCCGGACTATCTGAAGGTGATCCTCGATAAGGCCGATGCCATGGGCGTCAAGCTGGGCTTTACCAAAGCGGCAGTGGGCGGTGGTGCGCTGTTCCCCTCCCTGCGTCAGGAATATGCCGATCGGGGGATTTCCTGTCTGCAGTCATATGCGACGGCGGATCTGGGCAATATCGCCTATGAAAGCGCGGCGATGGAGGGGATGATCGTCGATGAGCAGGTTATCGTCGAAATCGTCACCCCCGGCACCGGCACCCCGGTGGCCGCCGGAGACGTCGGCGAGGTTGTGGTCACCACGCTCAATCCCGACTATCCGCTCATTCGGTTTGCGACTGGCGATCTGAGTGCGGTTCTGCCGGGCGAATCTCCCTGTGGACGCACCAATATGCGGATCAAGGGCTGGATGGGCCGTGCGGACCAGACCACGAAGATCAAGGGCATGTTTGTACGCCCAGAACAGGTCGCCGCGCTGGTCGACAAACATGCCGAGATCGTCAAGGCACGCGTTATCGCCAGCCGAGATGGCGAGATGGATGCGATGACCGTTCAGATCGAGGCACAGGATGGGGACGAAAGCGCCTTCTCGCGCTCGGTCGTGGAGGTGCTGAAGCTGAAAGGGCGCGTGGAAGTGGTCGCGCCCGGCGCCCTGCCCAAGGACGGTTTGGTGATCGAGGACCAGCGCAGCTACGACTGATCCCCTTTCCTGTGGGGACACCACCCGATCAGGGTATCTGCTGGCGCAACCGGGCTCCTCCCACCGGTTGCGCCAGTTTTTTGTGACATCAACAGCGATAGAGAGAGGCGCGGCGAATGGCTGCGCTTTGGCTTTGTCGCTGGTATTTCCGACGAAAATGATCGAAATAGAGGGCTGCACTGAGGTAGTCCCGTATCTATGCCAAAGATCACACCCATCTCCCCCACCTCCACAGAGGCCACGCGCTCCGCCAGGGCGCCGATTTTCGATGGCGCAGCAACGGCCGGCGCCGTCCCGTCCGCGGATGCGCCTAATCGGACACGTGGGCGGCGGAAGAAACCGGGGGGGGCGCTGTTTGCGACGGTGGGCTGGGTTGTGGCTCTGTCCTGTCTGTTGCCAATGCTGGCGGTTGCGCTGGCCGCTCTGACCGGTGGCACCGATACGATCCGGCATCTTATGGAAACTGTCTTGCCGGGTTATGCCGGTACCACTTTGGTTCTGGTCTTTCTGGTGGCACTGGGAACCGGGCTGGTTGGGGTAGGAGCGGCCTGGCTGGTCACTATGACCCGGTTTCCGGGCGTGCGCGTGATGGAGGTGGTTCTGATCCTGCCATTGGCCTTCCCGGCCTATGTGCTGGCCTATGCCTATACCTTTGTTCTGGATCATCCTGGCATCGTGCAGACCACCTTGCGGCAGATGACAGGCTGGGGACCACGCGACTATTGGTTCCCGGAGATCCGCTCTGTGGGAGGGGCGGCGGTGATGTTGGTGCTGGTGCTTTACCCCTATGTCTACCTGCTGGCTCGGGCGGCTTTTCTGCAACAAAGCGCGGGTGCGTTTCTGGCGGCGCGCGCACTTGGTAATACCTCGCTACAGGCCTTTTGGCGGGTCAGCCTGCCCATGGCGCGCCCCGCGATTGCGTCCGGTGTTCTGCTGGCGGTGATGGAAACCATCGCTGATTTCGGCACGGTGAGCTATTTTGGCGTGCAGACCTTTGCGACAGGGATTTATACCAGCTGGTTTTCGCTGGCCGACCGGGCGGGTGCGGCGCAGCTGGCGCTCTGTCTTCTGGGATTTGCGCTGACGCTGGCGGTAGCGGAGCGCGCAACGCGAGGTCGTGCGCGCTATCATCATGCGGGCAAGCATCAGGCCAAGATGCCGCCGGTGGAGCTGCATGGGGCGAAGGCGGCTCTGGCCTTTGGGCTGTGCGTCCTGCCTGTCCTTCTCGGGTTCCTGCTGCCAGTGGTGATCCTGGCGCAGATGGGGCTGGAGTCGGAGCAGAACCTGCTGAGCAAACGGTATCTGGGCTTCCTGCAGAATTCAGTGACGCTGGCGACGACGGCGGCTTTCCTTACCGTGATGGCGGCGGTCTGCCTCGGCTTCTACCAACGGCTGCGTCCGGGTCGGCCGTCTGCTCTTGCCGGTTACGTCTCAAGGCTCGGCTATGCGGTGCCGGGCGGGGTGATCGCGGTTGGGCTGATGGTGCCGTTTGCAGCCTTTGATAACGCGTTGGATGCCTGGATGCGGGCGAATTTCGAGATCAGGACCGGACTGCTGATTACCGGCTCGATCTGGCTGCTGGTGGCGGCCTATATGGTGCGCTTTCTGGCGGCGGCATTGGGTGCCTATGAGGGAGGGCAGGCCACCGTTCATGCCAATATGGATGCGGCTGCCCGCTCGCTGGGGCAAAGCCCGCTGGGTATGTTGCGCCGGGTTCACCTGCCTATCCTGACGCCCAGCCTGATGACGGCTTTGCTGATTGTCTTTGTCGATGTGATGAAAGAGCTGCCAGCGACGCTGATTATGCGTCCTTTCAACTATGACACACTGGCAGTGCAGGCCTACCGGCTGGCCTCGGATGAGCGGCTGGAAGGCGCGGCAGTGCCATCGCTGGTCATCATGCTGGTCGGGCTGTTGCCGGTGATTCTGATTTGCAGGCAAGTGGGCCGACGCAGCTAGGCTATCAATGCTGGCGGCGTGGCGCAAGCCTTTAGCTCTGCCACCAAGCCTCGATTTCCTCACGGGAAATCCGGGCCGCCGGGCCAAGGGCAACCAGAACGGTTTCCTCGGCATCGCAGCGCTTGGCCGAGACCTGCCGACCAACCACATGCAGCTCATAGCCGCCGCCATTGGTGAGGATAAATCCCTTCATCCGATAGATCCCGCTTGGCCGGTTTGCCAGCTTGTCACCCAGGCGGCACCGATCCATCGGCTCGGCGCTGCGGTGGTGCCAGGTCGCATAGGCGTGGTGGGCGGATTTTGCAGTTGCCCTGCCAACCGGCAGTGGGACCACGTCAAACAGCAAGTCGGCAATCGGGGCGTCTTCGAGAATCGTCGGCGTGCGGGCGCCCAGCTCGTCCAGCCGGGTCATAACAGCGTCAGAAGGGGCGTCGCATTTGCTGATCAGCACCAGGTCCGCGGCACGGATCTGCTGACTGGTCTGCTCGCGCAGCAGATCGTCGTTCAGCAGATCGCAGAGGTTTTCGCCATCGGCGACGGTGATGATGCCGCCATAGGACAGCTGGCTCTCGTTCACCACGGTGTTGGCAATGGCGACCGGATCGGAGAGGCCGCTGGCCTCGATCACGATATGATCCGGGCGGCTGCCCTCGGCCAGAATACGATGCAGCGCGGCGGTCAGATCTTCGCCCAGGGTGCAGCAGACACAGCCGTTGCTCAATGCGATGGTCTGTGAGGTTCCGTCCTGCAACAGGCTTTCATCAATGTTGATGCGCCCAAAATCATTGACCAGAACGGTCAGACGCAACCCGTGATCATCGCTCAGCAGACGGTTGATCAACGTGGTTTTTCCAGCGCCGAGATAGCCGCTGATGATGGTGACCGGAATACGTGTCATTGGTATTCACCCGATGGAGTATTGTGGTCACGCATGGCTAGTTTCTCGCTCTGCATCTGTGAATTCGACCCGAAGCTATAGGTGGTCTTTTCCAGCCCGTCCACCCACGGCGCGACGTGAGGTAAAGGACTATGGATAGCGGTCATTCGGCGGTTTTCGCGTTCGTATCGGCTTTGCTGGGGGGGTACCTCAGACAATGCAATTGGCGGCCGGCGGTCCTCAGCACCTAAAATCACTGTGACCCGAGGGTGGATGTCCCCTGCGGGAACCAAAATCACACAAGAGGGATGGATGCCGTGTTGAACCGCAATGACTTGATAATCCGCATTGTTCTGCTGGGGGTGGGGGCAACTGCCTTCATGGATCTGTGGGCCGTCGTCGCCGATGCGCTATTTGGCGTGCCGCAAAGCAATTTTGCCGTGGTGGGGCGTTGGCTGGGGTACATGCCGGATGGGATCTTCACCCATGAAAGCATCGGCAAGGTCCCGCCGGTGGCGAATGAGGCCGCAATCGGCTGGACTGCGCATTATGTTGTGGGCGTGATTTTTGCGGCGCTGTTTGTCGCGCTAGGCGGGCAGCGCCAGCTGCTGAAGCCGGGGCCGGTTGCGCCGATTCTTTTTGGTCTGGTGACGGTGGTTGCGCCATTCTTCATCTTGCAGCCTGCCTTGGGGGCCGGAATCATGGCTTCGAACAAACCGAACCCGGACATTGCGCGGCTGAAGAGCCTGATGTCGCATTTCTCGTTCGGGTTGGGTCTCTATGTCGTCGCCTATGGCCTGTCGCGCCTCGCGCCGAAGGGTCAGCATGGATCAAGTGACCAGATTTCACCGGCAGAATAGACAGACGACTGCCGCGTTGGAAAACAAGAAAGGCGCAGGAGAGTCTCCTGCGCCTTTCCCGTTATTCGGCTGTGGTGGCTGCTCGGCCTTGCAGCGACCGGGGCAGTTACTCCCAACCCACCTGGTTGAAGATCTTCTGTGCGGTGGGGATGTTCTGCGCTACGTCCGACAGCTGCACGTCATCGGGTTTGAAGTGGCCGAGTGCCGCAATGCTGGGCGCAAGCGCAACACCCGGAACCGCCGGGTACTCATCATTGCCTGCGGAGAAATACTGCTGCGCCTGATCGGAGGCGAGGTATTCGAGGAACTTGATCGCGTTCTCCTTGTTCGGTGCGTTCACCGCAACACCGCCACCGGACAGGTTCATGTGGGCGCCTTCTGCGTCCTGCGCAGGGAAGACCCAGCCGATCATGTCACGTTCGGCGGACAGACCTTTCACGTCTTTGCGGATGGAACGGGCGAAGTAGTAGCTGTTGCCAACGGCGATTTCGCACTCGCCGGAGACGATGCCGCGCAGCTGATCGGTGTCGCCGCCCTGGGGCGCGCGGGCCATGTTGGCAACGACGCCTTTTGCCCAGTCGGTTGCGGCTTCTTCACCGTGATGCGTGACGATGGAGGCCAGCAGAGTCTGGTTGTAGGTATTGGTCGAAGAGCGGATGCAGATCTGACCTTTGTAGGCGGGATCCGCGAGGTCGAGGTATGTTTTCGGCGGGTTGGCGACATCTGCCTTGTCAAAGAAGATGATGCGCGCACGCTGGGAGAAGCCGAACCACTGGTTGTCCGCATCCTGCAGATAGCCGGGAACGCGGGCTTCCAGGATGTCGCTGTCGATGGCCTGAAGGAGGCCTTCGTTCTTGGCACGTGCCAGACGCGATGTATCAACTGTCAGCAGGATATCGGCGGGGGAGTTCGCGCCCTCGGCGCTCATCCGGGCGATCAACTCGTCAGCCTTGCCTTCGATCCGGTTGATCGTGATGCCGGTGGCCTCTTCGAAGTCGGAATAGAGCCGTTCGTCGGTATCGTAGTGGCGCGAGGAGTAGAGGTTCAGCTCACCCTCGGCAGCGGCAGATGTTGCGACGGCGGCGACCAAAGCGCCTGCAAGAATGGTGGTCGATTTCAGCATGGTACTTCCCATCTATTCAAAACACTCGGGGGGATCTTGGCCACTGGCGTCGAACCCGACTGATTTGCTCAGATAAAGAGTTTCACAAAAAATGCAAAGCAAAACTGACAAAAACAATCAGAAAAAGAGGTGGGCCGTTACAACCCTCTTGAGGTCACCGGCAAGAGAGGCCTGAAAACACAAAAAAACCGCATCCGAAGATGCGGTTTTCTCAAATCAGCTATGCTGCGTCTGGCGATCAGCCCTGGCGTGCTTTAAAGCGGCGCTGGGTCTTGTTGATCACATAGACACGGCCCTTGCGACGCACAACGCGGCAATCACGGTGCCGGTTCTTGAGCGAGCGGAGCGAGTTCTTGACCTTCATGGCCTATCTCCTGTTCTGCGGCGCGAACCAGCGCCTGGGTTGCGGGGCTCCGATCGTAGGACCAGAGCAATGAATTCATGGTGGGCGATACAAGGTTCGAACTTGTGACCCCTTCGATGTCAACGAAGTGCTCTACCACTGAGCTAATCGCCCATGAATACCCACGCTTTCGGCCGGCCCCAAATTGAAAGGGGCGCGGATGACCGCGCCGGTGAGGGGGTCTATAAAATGAGTCGGAGAGGGGTGCAAGAGCTTTTGACCGCAGAAATTTCCGGTCTATGCTGTTTCTTGTATTTGAGCCGCCGGAGCCTGCATGTCTGACACAGTATATTTGGTGGAAATGCCACAGGAATTGCGGTCTGGGGTGGTTTTTGCCTCGCCGCATAGCGGATCGGATTACAGCGCGGCTTTTCTGGCGCAGACGATTCTCGATCCTTTGCAGCTGCGCAGTTCAGAAGACGCCTTCGTGGATGAGCTGTTTGCCGCCGCGCCGCGATTCGGGATGCCACTGCTGACCGCGCGGGCGCCACGGGCCTATGTCGATCTCAATCGATCAACCGAAGAGCTGGATCCGGCGCTGATCGAAGGCGTCATCAAGCGGGGGCAGAACCCGCGTGTGGCCTCTGGCCTGGGGGTGGTGCCGCGCGTGGTGGCCCATGGTCGGGCGATCTATCATGGCAAGCTGAGCCGGGCTGAAGCAAGCCACCGGATTGCCACCTATTGGCGCCCCTACCACGCGGCTTTGCAGCAGCTACTGGACCAGGCCCGCATCGGCTTTGGCCAGGCCGTGCTGATTGACTGTCATTCGATGCCGCACGAAGCGATTTCGGCCGCAGGACGACGGGGGGCTGGGCTGCCGGATGTTGTGCTTGGCGATCGTTTCGGCGCGGCAGCTTCGGCCGAGATCATGGACCGGGTCGAAGCGGCGTTTGTTGGCGCAGGTTTGCGAGTCGCGCGAAACACGCCTTTTGCCGGGGCTTATATCACACAGACCTACGGGCGCCCGTCACGGGCGCAGCACGCGGTGCAGGTCGAGATTGACCGCTCACTCTATATGGATGAGGCGCGGATTGAGAAAACCTCTGATTTTGCAGCGCTGCAAAAGGTGCTGTCCGATGTGATTGCCGAGCTGTCGCAGCTGAACTGTGAACCGATGCCGCTGGCTGCGGAATAAACACAGGCGGCTGTTCAGCGCAGGGCGCGACCCTTCTGGATGGCCGATTTGCCGAAGCGTTCGCGAATTGCATCCGTGGCCCGCTCCGCCTTTGCGCGCTGCCCGGCCTGTGGATCCAGAAGGTCGCCGGTGATATCGGCCTGCGTTTCGGGCACCAGCTCGGAGATGCCGCAGCCAAGTAGCCGGTAGGGGCCTTCGTCGCCGACCTGATCCAGAAGCGCCCGCGCCGTTCGGTAGATCATGTCGGCAATCTGGGTCGCATCTCGCAGAGATTGCCGCCGGGTGAGGCTGCTGTGATTGGCGCGCTTCAGCTTCAGCGTCACCACCCGCCCTGCAAGCTGTCGGGCTTTGGCACGGTCAGAGACTTTTTCGGCCAGCCGCCACAGGTGACCGTCCAGCACCTCCAGACTTGCGGTGTCCTCGTAGAAGGTGGTTTCGTTCGAGATGGATTTCACCGGCGCATTGGCCGACACCCGCCGCCGGTCCTGCCCGCGCGCGAGATGCCAGAGCCGTTCCCCCATCGAGCCGAACCGCGCGTTCAGATCAGTGCGGTCCCAGCGCAGCAAATCCGAAAAACTGCGGATGCCGGCTTTGTCGAGCGACGCCTGAGCGGCTGGGCCGATACCCCATATCAGGCGCACCGGTTTGTCTTTCAGGAAATCGGCTGTCTCCTCTTTGCCAATCACCGAGAATCCGCGCGGTTTGTCGAGGTCGGAGGCGACCTTTGCCAGGAATTTGTTGTGTGACAGCCCGATTGATCCTGTCACGCCCAGCTCGTCCTTCATGCGTTTGACCAGCCGTGCCAGCATCACCGCAGGTGGCGCGCCATGCAGCCGCTGGGTGCCAGACAGATCCATGAAGGCCTCATCCAGCGACAGGGGTTCCACATCAGGCGTCAGCTCATCCATCATCGCTCGGATCTGGCGGCTGACCTCGACATAGACATTCATTCGCGGCTTTATCACCACGGCGTCCGGGCAAAGCTTGAGCGCCTGAAACATCGGCATGGCCGATCGCACACCGCGAATGCGTGCCACATAGCAGGCCGTGGAGACGACACCACGCCGCCCGCCCCCGATCACCACCGGTTTGTCGGCAAGCTCGGGATTGTCGCGTTTCTCAACGCTGGCGTAGAAGGCGTCGCAGTCCATATGTGCAATCGACAGCGAGAACAGCTCCGGGTGCGCCTTGATCCGTGGGCTCTGGCAGCTTGGGCAGCGCTTTGGATTTGGTGTCTGGCCGTTTTTTGGTTTGAGGACACCATAGGACAAGCACTCCCGGCACAGCACCTGCAGGCGCCGGGGCGCATGGCTGGGCGTCTCCAGCTCAGACGGGGCCGTGTGATCGGGCGGTATGTGCGATTGGTCTGACATGGGGCGGAGGCGTTGCGGCCGAAAGGGTCGGGGAATCTGATGGTGCTGCGGGGGCGCTCAGAGTAGCCTCTGCCACAGCAATTGTCTTTAGATCATCTGACATGGTGAGAGCAGCAATGACATTCAACGGCGCCAAGCTGGCGCTTTTCATTGGCGATAGGCTGCTGGTGATCGAGCGTGATGCCTATCCGCATATTCCCTACCCCGGCCATTGGGATTTCCCAGGCGGCGGGCGCGAAGGCGAGGAAACACCGGAAACCTGCGCGCTGCGCGAAACGGAAGAAGAGGTTGGGCTGGTCGTGCAGGAGGCGGATCTGGTGTGGCGGCAAAGCTATGAGCGGCGCAATGGTGTCGTCTGGTTTTTTGTCGCGCATCTGCCTGCCGCGCGCGAGCGCGACATTCGGTTGGGCGATGAAGGTCAGAGCTGGGCGCTGGTGCGTCCTGAGTGGTACATCGGGCATGAGCTGGCGGTGCCGCATTTTGCGGAATATCTGCAAAGCTACCTGACACGCCCCGCCAAAGCTGGTGGCATAGGATAAAATGTGCGGTATCACCCTTGGCGGATCGCCTGTCAGCGGCTGAATATCCGGGGCTGAAAAGAAAGAACCCCCGCTGCTGTAGCGGGGGAGGTGACGAACCTCAGGAAGAGCAAGGCCGTCAGGGGAGTGTCTCCCGTATAGGGTCGGTCATTTTGACCGCCGGGCAAAGGCTGTAAGGCAGGATTATGTAATTCTGCCTTTGATTGTGTGCTTTTGCGGGCACAGGACAAAAGGGCGCAATCTGCTGCGGTGAAACGCAAAATACTGTTGTAATACTGAAGGTTGACCCTAGGTAATCTTGGCGTACATGTGGCAGAATTCCCGTCCGGCATGGGTCTGATGAAAAGTTTTATTTCGGCTAGATCTTTGAGTGGCGAGTGGGACTGCCCGCCGCCTTCGGGTCAATCTGACCAGAAAACCCGCCGGGCAGATCTGTGCCGACGGGTTGCCCGTGTTGAATAAGTGTAACTGATGCCGTGTGGGACGCGCCGCAGGCGGGGGCCGGTTTACCGTGGCAGACTGGCCAGAATATCTTCGGCGGCGCTGCGCGGGGCGTCTGCTGCCCAGATCGGGCGACCGACCACAATATGATCGGCGCCGGCCTCCAGCGCATTTGCTGGGGTTGCCACCCTTTTCTGATCTCCAAGCGCCGCACCGGCAGGGCGGACGCCGGGGGTGACGATCAACTTGCCTGTGGCTTCTGGCAGGGCGCGGATCAGCGCCGCTTCCTGCGGGCTGGCGATCACGCCATCGGCCCCGGCCGCGAGAGCTAGCCCCGCGCGCTCTTGTACCAGATCGGGAATGTCGCCTGATTTTATCAGGGCTTCATCCAGATCGGAGCGGTCCAGCGAGGTCAGAATGGTGACACCAAGGATCTTGAGACTTGTGCCGGCGGCACCTTCCTTGGCTGCGCGCACCACATGGGGATCGCCATGCACTGTGAGAAAGTCGAGGTCGAACTGGGCCAGCCCCCGAACCGCGGCCTCAACCGTGGCGCTGATATCAAACAGTTTCATATCGAGGAAAATTCGTTTGCCGCGCTCCTGTTTCAGCTCATTCGCAAGCGCCAGACCACCACCGGTCAGCATCCCCAATCCGATTTTATAGAAGGAGACCGCGTCACCAAGCGTGTCGGCCAGCTGAAGCCCGGCAAGCGCATTGGGCACGTCCAGTGCAACGATCAGCCGGTCGTCGGCTTTGGCGTCAGGGGAAGAGTGGCTGGTGGAAGAAGCGGACATGAAGGTTCCTCGTCTTTTGTGCGGCGGTTCAGGCCGTGTGACGGTAGGGGTGGTCTTGGGATCGCACTGCTTTTAGTGCCGCCGCCTCGGTTGGGAAAGGGAAAAACGGGCCCGGCGGGGCGGTGGCAGGGTGCGACAAACCGATCGAGGGAGTGGCTGAATGAGCAAGCGGTTGATCTGGGTCAGGGATTTGGTGACATATTTGCCGCATAGTAGCCTTGAAGAGACGATAAGACCTCCCACATTGGACAGGAGGCCCCGACCGGGACGTGCCGCAGAGCGGGCGTCACCAGAAAAGGGGGCGCTTATATAAGGAGAGCAAGATGGACTTGAACAAGTTCACTGAACGGGCGCGTGGTTTTGTGCAGGCGGCCCAGACGATTGCGCGACGTGAAGATCACCAGCGGCTGATGCCAGAGCACCTGTTGAAGGCGCTGATGGATGATGACCAGGGGCTGGCAAGCAATCTGATCACCCGCGCCGGTGGTAACCCGACCCAGGTGGTCCAGGCGCTGGAACTTGCGGTTTCGAAGCTGCCGAAGGTGCAGGGCAATTCCGCAGACATCTATCTGGACGGCCAGACCGCCAAGGTGCTGGATGAAGCGACCAAGATTGCCGAGAAGGCAGGCGACAGCTTTGTCCCTGTCGAGCGGGTGCTGATGGCGCTGTGCATGGTGAAATCCAAAGCCAAGGAAGCGCTGGCGGCTGGTCACGTGACCGCCCAGGCGCTGAATGAGGCGGTGAATGACATCCGCAAGGGGCGCAAGGCAGACAGTGCCAGTGCCGAAGATGGCTATGACGCGCTCAAGAAATTTGCCCGAGATCTGACCGAAGCTGTGCGCGAGGGCAAGATTGACCCGATCATCGGCCGCGACGAGGAAATTCGCCGCGCCATGCAGGTGCTGAGCCGCCGGACCAAGAACAACCCGGTGCTGATTGGTGAGCCGGGGGTTGGTAAAACTGCGATTGCCGAAGGTATGGCGCTGCGCATCGTCAATGGCGATGTGCCGGAATCCCTGCGTGACAAACAGTTACTCTCGCTTGATATGGGCGCATTGATTGCCGGGGCCAAATACCGCGGCGAGTTTGAGGAACGGCTCAAGGCGGTGCTGACCGAAGTGACCGACGCAGCAGGCGAAATCATTCTGTTCATCGATGAAATGCACACGCTGGTTGGCGCGGGTAAATCCGATGGCGCGATGGATGCGGCCAACCTGATCAAACCGGCGCTGGCGCGGGGCGAACTCCACTGTATCGGCGCGACCACTCTGGATGAGTACCGCAAATACGTTGAGAAAGACGCGGCGCTTGCCCGGCGGTTCCAGCCTGTCATGGTGACGGAACCCACTGTCGAAGACACTATTTCGATCCTGCGGGGCATCAAGGAGAAATACGAGCTGCACCACGGTGTCCGTATCGCGGATGCGGCGCTGGTCGCGGCGGCCACTCTGTCGCATCGCTACATCACCGACCGGTTCCTGCCGGACAAGGCGATTGACCTTGTTGATGAGGCGGCGGCGCGTCTGCGGATGCAGGTCGACAGCAAGCCAGAAGAGCTGGATGCGCTCGACCGTCAGATCCTGCAGATGCAGATCGAGGAAGAGGCGTTGAAACTCGAGGATGACGCGGCCTCCAAGGATCGGCTGGATACCCTGCAGAAAGAGCTGTCGGACCTGCAGGAGAAATCCGCAGAGATGACCGCACAGTGGCAGTCCGAGCGGGACAAGCTGGCTTCGGCCCGTGAGCTGAAGGAGCGGCTGGACCGTGCGCGAGCGGATCTGGATGCAGCCAAACGTGAAGGCAATCTCGCCCGCGCAGGGGAGCTGTCCTACGGCGTTATCCCAGGTCTGGAAAAGCAGCTGAGCGAGGCCGAAACCTCTGACCGTAACGGTTTGATGGTCGAAGAGGCCGTTCGTCCGGAGCAAATCGCCGGCGTGGTCGAGCGCTGGACCGGGATCCCGACATCCAAGATGCTCGAGGGCGAGCGCGAGAAGCTGTTGCGGATGGAGGTGGATCTGCATGGTCGTGTGATTGGTCAGGACACTGCGGTCACGGCTGTGGCCAATGCGGTGCGGCGCGCCCGAGCCGGGCTCAATGACGAGAACCGCCCGCTGGGGTCGTTCCTGTTCCTTGGCCCGACCGGTGTCGGCAAGACCGAGCTGACAAAGGCGGTGGCTGAGTTTCTGTTCGATGATGACAGCGCCATGGTGCGCGTGGATATGTCCGAGTTCATGGAGAAACATTCGGTAGCCCGCCTGATCGGCGCGCCTCCGGGATATGTCGGCTATGATGAGGGGGGCGTTCTGACCGAGGCCGTCCGGCGCAAACCCTATCAAGTTGTTCTGTTTGACGAGGTGGAGAAGGCCCACCCGGATGTCTTTAACGTGCTGTTGCAGGTGCTGGACGATGGGATGCTGACCGATGGACAGGGGCGGACCGTCGATTTCAAACAGACTCTGATTATCCTGACCTCCAACCTCGGTGCGCAGGCGCTCAGCCAGCTACCGGATGGGGCGGATGCCGCCGATGCCAAGCGGGATGTGATGGACGCGGTGCGTGCGCATTTCCGTCCTGAATTCCTGAACCGTCTGGATGAGACGATCATTTTCGATCGCCTGGGACGCAAGGACATGGATGGCATCGTCACGCTACAGCTGGCGCGGCTTGAAAAGCGGCTTGTGGGTCGCAAGATCGTGCTTGAGCTGGATGAGGGTGCAAAGACGTGGCTGGCGGATGAAGGATATGATCCGGTGTTCGGCGCCCGCCCGTTGAAACGGGTGATCCAGCGGGCCTTGCAGAACCCATTGGCGGAGATGCTTCTGGCCGGAGATATCCGCGATGGCGACACGGTGCCGGTAAGTGCCGGTGTCGAAGGTCTGATCATCGGCGATCGCATCGGCTCCACCGATCGGCCGCGCCCCGATGATGCGGTGGTGCACTAAGCTGGCATGAAGAAGGAAGGCCCGCCGATCCGGCGGGCCTCTCTTATAAATGTCTGCTCATTGCTATGCGCCGCCGTTCAATTTCTGGCCATCACGGCGGTGGCCCCTCTGCGCCGCAGGACGGTCAGGCGGGGTTCCCAGTCATACCGGGGATCCTTGGCCGTTGCGGACCAATACAACCTGCCGCCATAGCGCCATGGGTCCAGCACGATGCCGCCGTAGATATCCGCTCCCTTCGGGGCGATCACGGCGCTGCTGTGTTCAATCCGAAAGCTGTTTCTTGGCTCTGCGATGGCCCGCAGAACCGTGAGGCTTTGAAACCCTTCGCTTTGCAGCCGGGCCTGCATGTCCTCGGCGTAATGATAACAAAGGCCGCGTTGTTTGACGCCGGTATTGACGAGGGTGTTGTGCAGGATCGGTGAGGTTGTCACCTGATACTCCTGCGCAAGCGCGGTAGCGTGGCGATAGGCAATCAGCGCGGCTCTGGCCGCTTCTTCCGGATCGACTTGCGGGCCAAGTGCTTCAATCGCGTGGCGAAGCTGGCCGACCTCATCCGATTGGGTGTCCGTGCCCGGTGCGCAGGCAGCGATCATCGTGCCCGCGAGCAGCAGAAGCGAAACAAGGATGGACTTCATGCAGGATCTGTCCGCTGTCAATTTCCGTGGTGATCAGACTATCAAAGCCGGCGCCAGGAGGCAGCGGAAAAACTCAAACGATGGGTCTTACTCCTCGATTGCCTCCAGGACGATGTCATTCAGCAACGACTGGATCAGCTGCATGTCGCCATCAGGGAAAGCGCGAAAGCCGATTGTCGTGATCTCGCTGCCGGGCTGCTGTGCGATGAAGATATCGTAGGGGCAGAAGGTGATATTCATCGGATTGGCTTCCATCACCTTGCGCGACAGGCTGGCGGAGCAGAAAGAATAGACCTCGGCCTTTTGGAACAGAACGACGTCAGAGCCGACATCCTCGCGCGTCCGCTCCAGCATCTCTCCCACATGGCTGATATGATCGACCACAAACCCACGATTGGTGATCGCGCTTTCCAGCCCAAAGGTGACATCATCGAAGGCGAGATCGGTCTGATAGCTGACCATATCCGCCGTTATTGTCGGCTCGGCCGTGACCGGGAGGGATAACGCGATGAATGCCCCGTAACCCAGCGACAGAAAGCTGGCGAAGCGGCGTCCCGTGCGAAATGCAGCGGTTATTACGGTGGATTTTGTCATGGTCCTCTCCCAATGTGATCAAAGGTGACTTGCCCGCCCGGTGGAATACACCAATTTGGTCTAGGGCGAACGGGCCGATGGGCAGCGCGTTCCATTATCATATGGGAGTTTTTGCATGGGTTTCGCGGCAAATGCCATAGAATTCCTCGCATATGCCTTTGTCTTTGCTTTGGGGGCGCTGGCATTGGTGGCTGCGGGGCTGTTCGTGGTTGATCGGGTGCAGACCGAGGACGCGGTGCGCCGCAATTATCCGGTGATCGGTAGGTTTCGCGGCCTGTTCAGCACCTTGGGAGAGTTTTTCCGCCAGTATTTCTTTGCCATGGACCGCGAGGAGATGCCCTTCAACCGCGCGCAGCGCGAATGGGTGGGACGTGCCGCAGAAGGAAAGGGGAATACCGTCGCCTTCGGCTCGACCCGCAATCTGAACGTGCCGGGGACGCCAATCTTCGTGAATGCGGCATTTCCGGCCTTGGATGAGGGCAAGGCCTGTTGCGAGCCGCGCCTGATCGGGCCAACCGCCCGCCAGCCCTATATGGCACCCTCGTTCTTCAATATCTCCGGCATGAGTTATGGGGCGCTCTCTGCGCCGGCCGTCCGTGCCCTCAGCCATGGGGCAAAAGAGGCCGGTGTCTGGATGAACACCGGCGAGGGTGGTCTGAGTCCCTATCACCTGGAGGGGGGCTGCGATGTGGTGTTCCAGATTGGTACTGCCAAATACGGCGTGCGCGATGAGAACGGCGGGCTGAGCGACGAACAATTGCGCAAGGTTGCCGCCCATGATGCGGTGCGGATGTTTGAGCTGAAGCTGGCGCAGGGGGCAAAACCCGGCAAGGGTGGGATCCTTCCCGCGGCCAAGGTCACCCGGCAGATTGCCGAGATACGCGGCATCCCGGAAGGCGAGGACAGCATCTCCCCCAATCGGCATCCGGAGATTGCCAGTTACGATCAGCTGCTGGATATGATCGCGCATCTTCGGGAGGTCACAGGCAAGCCGGTGGGGATAAAGCTGGTGGTCGGTGCTGAGACGGCCCTGCGCGAGCTGTTTCTGAATATTGCCGCCCGCAGGGACGACAGCGCGCCGGATTTCATCACCGTGGACGGTGGCGAGGGCGGAACCGGAGCCGCACCTATGCCGTTGATTGATCTGGTTGGGATGTCTGTCCGGGAGGCACTGCCGCTTGCGTGCAATCTGCGCGATGAATACGGGCTGAAGGACCGCATTCGCCTCATCGCCTCTGGCAAGCTGGTCAATCCGGGCGATGTTGCCTGGGCGCTGGCGGCAGGCGCCGATTTTGTGACCTCGGCGCGGGGATTCATGTTCTCGCTGGGCTGTATTCAGGCGCTGAAGTGTAACCGCAACAGCTGTCCGACAGGTATCACAACCCATGACAAGCGCCTGCAAAAGGGGTTGGTGGTCGAGGAAAAATCCACCCGCGTCGCACGCTATGCCAAGGAGATCATCCATGAGGTTGAAACCATCGCGCATTCCGTCGGCGTGACCGAACCGCGTCAGCTGCGTCGCCGACATGTCAGGATCATGCAGGAAGATGGGCGCAGCCGGCCGATGAATGAGCTTATGCCAGGTTACAGTGCCATCGCGGAGACGTGAGAGGATATGTTTTGGACTGTGCCGCCCGCTGGCTTAGATCCTGCAGATACCCATACTAAGGAGACGCCGCATGGCCCACCGCTGGAAGAACGATCTGAGTGACGGCGACGTCACGCCTTATTCGGCTTTTCTGAACCGACGCCAGATCATGGCCGGTCTGGGCGGCGCTGCGGGGCTTGGTCTGGCGGGTTTGGCTGGCGGCACCGCACAGGCCGCAACGGAGGCGGAGCTGGAACCCAACAGCTGGGAAGACGTGACCAGCTATTGCAACTTCTATGAGTTTGGCACCGGCAAGGGGGATCCGGCTGCCTATGCCGGTCAGATGACAACCCAGCCCTGGAGCGTCGAAATCGATGGCCTGGTCGAGCGCCCGGGCAGCTACTCCGTGGAGCAGATCATGGAGGCTATGACGCTTGAGGACCGAATCTATCGCTTCCGCTGTGTTGAGGCCTGGTCGATGGTGGTGCCCTGGCAGGGGTTTGAACTGGCGGATCTGCTCAATCTGGCCGGGGTGCAGGAGGGCGCGAAATATGTCGCCTTCGAAACCCTCTACAGGCCGTCGGAAATGCCCGGCACAGCCTATAAGGTGCTGGACTGGCCCTACCGGGAGGGCCTGCGCCTTGATGAGGCGCAGCACCCGTTGACGATCATGGCCACTGGCATCTTTGGCAAATCGCTACCCAATCAGAACGGGGCCCCGCTGCGACTGGTGGTGCCATGGAAATACGGGTTCAAGTCGATCAAATCGATTGTCCGTATGACTCTCACCGATCAAGAGCCGCAGACCAGCTGGAACATGGCAAATGCGGGCGAGTACGGCTTCTATAGCAATGTGAACCCCAATGTGGACCATCCCCGCTGGAGCCAGGCCACCGAGCGCCGCATTGGCGGGGGGCTCTTTGCTCGCCGCGAGCCGACCCTGATGTTCAACGGCTATGAAAAAGAGGTGGCCGCGCTCTACGAGGGTATGGATCTGGCAAAGAACTTCTGAATGCAGCGCATCAACGATACAATTCGGGTCGTGCCCATCTGGCTGATCTATCTGCTGGGTGTGCTGCCCGCAGGCCTGCTGTTCTATCAGGGGCTCTCTGGCGCGCTTGGCCCTGAGCCGATCAAGGCGCTTGAGCACGAATACGGCAAACTGGCGCTTCAGCTGCTCGTCGTCACCCTCGCTGTGACACCGCTGCGTCGGCTGCTCGGGCTGAACCTGATGCGGTTTCGCCGGGCCGTCGGTCTTTTGTGTTTCTTCTATGTCAGCTGTCACCTGCTGGTCTGGCTTCTGTTGGATGTGCAGCTGCTCGGTCAGATTCTTGCCGATATTGTTAAGCGCCCATATATCACCATCGGCATGGCGGCCTTTGTTCTGATGCTGCCGCTCGCTCTGACCTCCAATAACGCTTCGGTCCGGCGTTTGAGAGGTAAATGGCGCAGCCTTCACCGGCTGACCTACCCGGCCGCTCTGTTCGGGGCCCTGCACTATGTGATGCTGGTGAAAGGCTTCCAGCTGGAACCGCTGATCTACATGGGGCTGATCCTTCTCCTGCTGGCACTCCGCCTGCCGGCGGTCCAGCGGTTGAGGCCCGCCTGAGTCGCGGTGCGAGGCGTATCTCCATCGCAGAAGGCTCCTGCCCGTGCGTATGGCGAGTCGAAACATCGCAGCGAATAGCCCTCTCGACTCGCCCGGACATGAGCGCAGACGACAGCGACTCGGAGCTGAAACCGGTTGCAGCTTTGTTCCTGCTGGGAAAATGGCCCGATCCTGCCAGGGAAATGTGGTATCCTCGATGGAGAATTTTTCGTAAGCATCTGAAAATAATAGACTTTTGAGAAATTCATCA